>JACPHU010000002.1 GCA_016188495.1 Candidatus Uhrbacteria bacterium | reverse complement strand
TTACCGTCAATGATTCGCTTGATGATTCCGTGTCTGTCTACTTCTTTTTGAGACATAGAGATTGTTTCCATACCTCACTATTGTAGCGAGGTAGGACATTTCTATTTCCCTCAAGTAGGACATTATCATTTCCGTATGACACGCAAGCCGGTTTATGTTGGATGTTATTCCAATTCTTTTTTATCCGAATTGAAAATTTATTGCCAATCTTTGCTTTGTCTGACGAGCAATTCGGCAGCACGCAATGGTTCGGCCATCAGATCTTTCACTACCTTTTCCATACGTGCCGATTGAGATCCCTTTATAAGAACAATGTCTCCTTTTTTGATTTGCGCATCCAGCCAACGTCCTGCGTGAACAGGCGTATCAAAATGCTGCGTTTGCACCTCTGGGATCCCCGCTTCAATGGCCGCACGGCGTATTTCACGGGTCATATCACCGACAGTCACCAGCAAGTCTACGCCTAATTCTGCAGCGCGCATTCCTAGCATTCTATGCTCTTGCTCACGATACCCCCCAAGTTCAGCCATATGACCCAATACAGCAATACGTCTGGCTTTTTCGGAAGGATGAAACGCACACAAGACTTCCAGAGCCGCATTCATGGAAGCAGGCGCGGCATTGTAACTGGAATCGATCAAAAGAGACCCTTTAATACCGGGAATGGGGTTCATTCTTCCTGGTTCAAAAACAATCGCTGCGAGCGAAGAAATAATCTCTTCTTGTGAAAGATTCAAACGTTGGGCGATAATAATTGCTGGTAGCAAAGCACTCACGCAAGTCTGCCCGAGCATATTTTTAAGTTCTACATCGATAGACGTCTGGTCTTGCATCTGAACGTGAACGCGAACCGTAGAAAAATGTTCCCCTGGCTCAAAAGAAAAATCTTCTCGAGTCTCAAGCTGATACTCGCTTGCCCGAACCTGTGCACCGGAAGAAAACCCGTATGTCACCACAGGAGTATGGGCATGGCCACGAAGTCCTAACACCAAAGGATCATCTGCGTTTAACAAAACAAGACCTTCGGGTTTGGTAGAGTCAATCATCACAGCCTTTTCTTCAGCCAGTTGTTCAAGAGAACGAAAATGCTCTGCATGGACAGGAGACAGGCGTGTTAGAACGCAGATATCTGGACTGGCAATATCGCACAAATGCTTCATGTCTCCAGGATGATCGATCCCATATTCAAGAACGAAAATTTCAGGGATGTTGCGAGGCTTAGAGCATAAAATCTTTAACCAACCAAAAAAAGATTTTCCAGGCGATTCATATCCTAAAATCGTTAAAGGAACGCCGAATTCATTATTGTAATTTTTGATGGTTGTTCCGACGCGATATTTTGTAGACAGCATCGTGGCAATAGCATTGCGCGTGCTTGTTTTGCCTACAGAACCGCTCACAGTGATAACCAAAGGTTTATACGTCGCTAAAATCTTTTTCGCCTTTTTCGTAATCTGCTGTTGTATGAATGCTTTCATAAAAAATATTCTCTCTTACTATTGCCTGAGCCTGTCGAAGGCTGCAAAATATTTTATCCCTTCGACAAGCTCAGGAAGTATTATTTTATTTCCCTCACGGGAGGTACTTCGAAATACTGTAACAAAAATTCAGCCAATTCCCCAAACAACGGGGCAGCCGTAGATTCTGCCCACACAACACCTTGTGGATTATCAATACGAACAACCATGGCAAATCTAGGATTTTCTACAGGACCGAACCCAGCAAAAGAACCAATCGTATTATCTTGATCATAACCGATTCCGTCGTTGCGGGCCACCTGAGCGGTTCCTGTCTTTCCTGCAATATAATAGCCGGGAACAGCCGCTTTTTTTCCATGGCCGTGCTCGATAACAGAAACAAGCATCGCTGCCACTGTTCTGGCAGATTTTGGATCGATGACCTGCGCGATATCCTTTGTCGCCCGTTTCTCCACAAGACCGTCGGGGTGCCGGATCTCATCAACAATAAGCGGTTGCTTCAAGACACCCCCATTGGCAATGGCGGCATAGGCCATGACAATCTGCAAAGGAGTAACCGTGATTCCCTGACCAAAGGAAGCAGTGGCCGCATAAATTTCTGAACCAAAATCCAATGAGTCAATCGTTCCGGGAACTTCCGTTTCTATTTCTATTCCTGTTGTTTTTCCAAATCCAAATGCTTTGACATAATCAACGAATGTCTCCTGCCCCATGGCACGCATGGCAAAAATCATTCCGGTATTTATGGAGTCCTCCAAAACCTTTGTCATGTCGGATTCCCCATAAATTTTCCCTTCCGCGTTTCCGATTGGCTTATGCCAACCATCCACCATTACCGAACCCGTATCCGTATAGGTCGTTTTTGGAGTTACCGCTCCCACATCAATGGCCGCAGCCATTGTCAAAGGTTTAAAAATGGATCCGGGCTCGTAGGCATTAAAAAGAACCGGATTGTTAAAGACACCGATGGAATCCACTTCATTATAAACATTGGGATTATAATCCGGAGATCCGCACATGGCTAAAATTTTTCCTGAAAATGGATCCGCGATCACCACGCTCCCGCCTTCGGCTCCGTGCTTAATGATCGTTTTTTCTAAAGCTGAACAAGCCTTGTACTGAATCGTACGATCCAATGTCAATACAATATCCACCCCATCTTGAGCAGGTTCATACTCGCGCTCAGCAACCGCAATCAATCTGCCTGCGATATCCCGTTCAGACAAAAGATACCCCTGGGTTCCAGAAAGTTCGGTATCAAAATACCCCTCAATTCCATATTTTCCCGAAACACTTCCATCGTCATTGGTACCCAAAAAACCAAGCAAATGTCCGCTCATTTCTGGTTCTGGATATAAACGAACACACTCTTGGATAGAATGAATCCCTTCTAATTTAAGCGTGTTTATTTTTTCTAGCATCTTGTCGTCGACCTCCTTTGCGATGGGCTCATACGGATCCTCAGGCTGATTCAACCGTTTTTCTAACGCCTCTATCTGTTCTGGAGTATATCCAAACAGATAACCCAGAGCCTGTGAAGTATGGCGAGAATCTTTGATCTGTCTGGGGTCAGCGTAGACGGACGCAAGCTGTTGATTTACCGCCAACGGAACCAGTGACTGATCTTTTAAGTCATGTAGATAAATCACCCCCCGTTTGGGAATAAGCTTTTGAAAAAACTCATGTTGTCCGCTTGCTAACGCTTCATAAAATCCATGTTGAAAAATTTGGATATAGCCAAGCTTCAAAACAATGACGGATGCAAACAGCACGATCGCGTAACGGAAAAACTCCAAACGCTTATCCTGATCTCCTGTCTTCTTTTTCTTCCAATTTAATTTAGCCATAATTTACAGACCAAAGCTGAAGAGTCCGCCCCTCCCTCTTGGATTTTGTCCTTTTCTCACCTCATCCCCATCACTAACACCATCTCCATCTGTATCTGGACGCTCCGGATCGGTTCCATAAAATCTTTCTAGAATAAGATCCAAACCGTCTTCATCCGCATCAGAAGAAGAATCTATTTTTATGACCGGCAGACGCGCGGTTGATTCAACAAGCGATTTTTCCTCTTTTCTTTGAACCTCTTGGTCAGAGGCAGGAAGTTCTCCGAAAGCCAATCGTAAAACATCGTTAAAACTCAAAAAATATTCAGGAACAGAAAAAACATATTCCTTATTGAATCCGCTAAAATCAATCCGCACATCGACAGGAATCAGATGCGTCGATCCCTCTTCTTCAAAAGATCCTGAGGCTTGTAGACGATAGAGTCGGTGATCTTCCATCCCTATCCAAAATCGAACCGTAAACCGCGCCAGCTGCGTCGCTTGAACAGCGGCGGCAAGACGTTCTTTCTCATTGGGTTCCCGTTGTTCTTTGGCACGAATCAGATCCAACAAAAAGACATACATGGCTTGCTGATCGATTCTGGCATCAATAATTCGAGTGTCGACTTCTTCAATCAATTCTGTTAACCCATTATAACGAACATGAAAAAGATCAGCGGAAGAAAAGAGGATCCGCGACTGTTCTATCCCCTCAGATGTCCATTTGTCTTTGGAAAAAAAACTCTGAAACGGAGAGTTGAGTTGAGGAAGAAGGGCTCCCCAAGCAGAAAGTTCGCCTTCTTCAAAAGAAACCCACGTCTCTTCCTTAAAATCGACTCCTGGAACTTCTGGGCCTGGAGGGTTGTAGGTTAAATAGGACTTGCCATCAATGGATCGCAACTCGCCTGAAAGATCCTGATAGGTGTCCTTTTTTGAAAGATGAACCGCGCGAAATCGCGTTGCATGATCGATCACTGCTGCAGATGATTCTTGAATCTCTCCGCTGAGATAAAGGATCGTATTGATTTGTGTATCTCCATTCTGGCGGCTCCAGCTGAATCCCGATTCTTGGTGAACACTGGAAAGGTGGGTCATGGTAAAAAGCATTTTTTGAATCTCCCTCTCTGGACGAAATCGGCTCAGGACGAGATAGGAGGCAAACGTGACAGATAAAACAACTAATACTCCTGCAACCAAAAAAATGAGAGATTTTTTCATAACAAAAAATAGAGAGAGTTGCCTCTCTCTATTTTAGCTAATTTTTGACGTGAAGGCTATTTACATCTCTGTAATGTCTTCCTCTGACACATAACGTCCCATGTAGACATTAGTCTCGCCGGTATTTTCGTTTTCAATGAGACGAATGATTTCTCCTCCCTGGGCTTGGTAATCGCTAAACAAGAATCGGGTATCTTCTTCAGAATCTGATTCCCCTTCTGTCTCAAGAACGTTTCCTGCATCTTCGTAATCAAATTCGTATTCTTTTCCCTGAAAGACAATGATTTCATCTTCAGGTTCAACCTCATCCTCGAGCTCTTCAAACAAAATCAGTTCATCATCTTTAGGATCAACCGATAACAGTTGTTCCTCATCGTCATAGAACCAACGCAAGGTATGACCACTATCAAGTTGAATCTTGGCTTGACCCACGTAGGTAAATGGGTCGTTAAACACACTGATCGCTTCTCCAAGTTGGAGTTTTAAAAGGCGCTTAATATTCATAAACAAAAAAGAGGAAAAGTAGCAAAGGAGTTAGTAGCAAAGTAGCAAAGGGATGAGTATAAAATCCCATAGGCGAGAGCCTCTGCTCCCGCTGACATGAAAGAATAACTTTCTGGGATTAAAACACAGGACACTTTTTCTGTAAACAGAGCGTTTTCCACAAAAGGAGAAGATTGGGTAGCAAAGTAGCAGAGAAACAAAGGGATGTAGAGAGAAAAATTCTCTTTTCCGTTGAATTCCTCTGCTACTTTACTACTCTGCTACCAAACTCCTTCATCAATCTTATTAAACAAATAATTTAAAGTTCTATAAAAACCAATAATTTAAAGCTTTATTTATCAATATTCTGTCTAAAACTATTGACAAAAGAGCTATTTTCTGATAGAATGCTCCTTGTAAATCTCAAAGAGTTTCTCACCACGGAATCGTCCGCGAGCAGGGATGATTTCTTTTCAACAGAAGGAGTCCTGGATGAAAGTAAACACCGTTGGTTCTCTGCGTCAGATCGCCGTATGGGAAAACTTCCTGGCAGGCCTCCCCGCACATGCGGAAGGTCCCGAGGGTCTGGGGCGAGTGTGGGAGCACACCGACCAGGCCCGCAAGGAAGGGAACGACGACATCCTGAAGCAGGGGTGGCGTCTCGACGTCGTTCGGGGTGTCGAGTTCATCATCCCGGAAGAGGCCGAGATCAAAATCGGTCTGGAGCACCCCACGGCAGGTCGCTACACGCTCGTCCGGATCGATCGCACCACCGTGCATCTGCGCGAGGGAGTCCTCATCGAGACCGATGAGGACGACGTCAAGTACGTCGTCGGGGACGTACACGTCTGTGCAAGGGTATTCAATCCCATCGGTGCGGATGCTCGCGAGCCGGTCGAAGGTTCGGGTTTCGCCTGGCGCAACTACCTCCTGTACCTGGACGTCTTCCCCACCACCGAGGAGGTGAAGACTGAACTCGTTGTCCATGGTGACGGCACCCCGCGCACGCCCAACATCATGTTGGGGCGTGATGAGGACGGAGTCGTTGGCTGGGCGACGCGTTCGGCCAACTGGAAGCCGTCGGTCGACGGTGAGCTCGGTCCCGGTTCGGACCAATGCCTGGCCTTTTACCCCATCAACAATGAGGATGACAACGGCTAATTTTTTGTCCGCGACTTAAAGCGGACAAGCACGCTAGCCCCGTGCGAAGAAGAGACCCCAGTGGTAATACCGCTGGTGGACAACTCGACTTCGCTCGGGGCTTTTCTTTTTGGAAAAGTAAGGAGAGTAGCAAGTAGCAAAGTAGTAGAGGGATACAAAAAAAGAAAAATCAGAAGATATTTTGATTTCTTTGTTCTTTTTTACATTCCCTTTTTACCTTGTATCCCTCTACTACTTTGCTACTTTACTACCCACTCCTTCCCCTCTCTCATACAAATACAACGCCGGTGCTCCTTTGAGTTCATCCACCTTTGTAGGCTCCCAACCGGGAATAGGCCAGACATAGGAAACCACTCGGCTTCCTTTTTTTAATTCTTTCTCAAATTTTGGACGTAATTTCTCGTACGTCTCCGGCATCAAAAAGACATAAACCGCATCGTAGCCTGAAAGATCATGCTTAAAGACGTTTTGAAAAACCATGTTCACCGGGCTTCCAGAAAGTTTATTTTGAAGCCATCCGATTCCGTATTGTAAAAAAGAAAGTTCTACACCCGTGACGTTCGCTTGAGGTTGAGCTTTGACGAACGCTCGGCATACGCGAGCATTTCCACATCCAAGCTCTACAGCGTGTTCTCCGGGTTTGAGATCAAGAAGATCTACTAACCGTTTAAGATCTCGTTTCCACGTTGGAACCCAAGGAGCCCCCTTGGAAGCGGCGTAAGCGGCTGAACCAAGAAAAAAAACCAAAATCAACAAGAATAAATTTAAAAACATATAGGAAAGTATAACATGACCCACCTATTGGAGAGGGTCTCTACCAATAAAAAAATGCACCGTAAAGATGCATTCGTAACGCCTATTCTTTTATTGGAATTTTCTTCAGAAGGATTGGATCTTTTGCTGGCGGCTCACGACCCGAAACCCCGTTCCAAGGATATTGTCCTCGAAACTCTCTCCATTTTGCCGATGCTTCCTGTATGGCCTCTTCCTCATTGAGCGATGCCAGTTCAAATTCTATCTCTCTTGGCTCCCATATTCCCCGACTATGCGAACCCACCTGATAAACCGTGAATTGCAAAAACCAAGTCGGCCTGCACATAGATAGCACCTCCCAACGTCCGTTTGACGTTTTGCGTTTAGATCAATCCTTCGAGTTCCATTTCACGAATCTCTTCCAGCCATCGCTGTTTCTGTTCAAGTGCTTGAGCTTTCGTCAGATCTCCAGGCAAAAGGCTTTTTCGGGTGCAGTTGACCAAGGCTTGCAAGCGCTGATAACGCCTGGCCTGCCCGATATCTGCAGGAAGAATTTCCTCTACCACCTCCAGAACCTGCTCCACGTTCATGGTGCCGGTTCCGTTGGCTTTGGCTTTGAGCTCGCTTCGAAGAGCCCCGAAATCCGCAGCAGAAAATCCCTCCATCGCTTTTTTCAAAAGCTCCCAATTGGATTCCTGCTTCAGTCCAACTCCTGCCAGAACCCAACGCATAAACTCATCAAAATCAGAACCTTCGGGATCCAAAACAGGAATAATGAGATTCCCTACCCGTCCTGGACGACGAATATCCGGCGAAAGGTTTTGAATTCGTGCGCTCATGAGGAGCCACACGACGCGTCCGCGCAATTTGGGATCGCTCATCCATTTCTGGATTTCTCCCGTAAGACGCTTTTCGGTTTCATGCGCATCGGACCCGAGTCCGCCGAAAACCGTATCGGCCTCATCGATGAAGATCATGACCTTACCCAGGCTCATGAGCACGCGGTAAAGACGTTCAAGAATCACGTCGGTTTCTCCAAACCACTTGCTGCGTAGATTCTTGAGTTCCAAAACCACCATCCCCAGTTCGCAAGCTACCGCCTCAAAAAGGAACGTCTTGCCTCCTCCGATAGGGCCTGAAACTGCCGCCCCTGGAAGAGCATCCTCTCCCACGGAACGAAAACGCACAATCACCTCGTCCTTCAGAAAAGACTTCAGTGTAGAAAATCCGATGACATCCTTAAGAGCATGTCCCGGCTTTTTGAAAGAGACCACTCCTTCTCCCAGCTGGCTTTCAATATACTGTTCTACCCGCTTGAGGACGTTGGATGATTCCAGCGTCTGCCCGTCATAAACATGAGAAACAAGCATTTGGCGAAGGGCATGGATCGAAAGCCCGGCAGTAAGGGAGGCGAGCGTCTGCTGAGTATCCCACAGCTTGATCTTTTTTCCTTCAGGCTGATTGCGGTTAAACCAGGTAATGTAATGCGCTCTCGCCTTTTCATCCGGCGAAGGAACGCTCACTCGCAGTACCTGAGGCAGCCTCATCACGCGGTGATTGATGGCACCTGAGGTTTCGGCAACCATCACCACAGAATCATTGGCTTCCAAAAAATCCGGATCACTGAACCAATCCTGACAAAAGGTGACGCGCAGACGATCCGCTTCCGAAAGCTGAGTGATCGGAGCCTCCGGAAGAATCATATCCGTGCGTTCAATCAGAATGAGCAGCCGCTTTCCGAACAAGGCGTCCCCTACCTTTGCCTGACGGGACACTTTGCACATTTCGCTCATGAGCTTAAGAGCCATAGCCGGTTTTTCAACAGAGCGTGCAAGATAATCGTCAAACTCTTTCTTAAAGGCGTCCAGGCGTTGGGCTTCCGAATCTTTGATGGTCGTCATGCGCTTGATAACAAAATCGCTCGTATCCAGACCGCTTCGATGTTTGATCCAATCTTGGCGCATCAGTTCCACATCTGAATCACGAACAAAACGGATAGGTCCGTGCAGCTCGTAAGAAATGAGAATATGCGATTGCAAACATCCCCAATGGGCTCGCAGATAATCGATGATAGGGACATACGTCCCTAAGTCGTTCTGAGCTTTGCTCAGCTCAGAGGGAAGCCAAAACAGATCCTCGACATTACCCGTCAACACAAGCGCATGTGCTGCACCCGAATTGAGAATGTCTGCCGCTTCTTTACGGAAAGGATACTCGAGAGTTTGAAGGGACATGGAAACCTCCAGGACAGTGGTTAAAATACTGCTTCTTCTCTTAAGCAGAGCAAAAGGATGATACCTCTTCTCTACTTAAGAAAAGAGTCGAGACGAGCTCGACCCAGCGTTTGAAAAAAACGAATCTATCAGGACCGAGGAGCCAAAACTCCTTCGGCTTTCCCTGCTTTGACATCGTTCCAGAACGTACAGTGCTCTGATGGATCCAGATCCCGACCGTTCAAAACGATCTCGTAAATTTCTGCTGCCTGCTTACCGATTGCCCCAAAACTTTTGGTGTCCTTAGGTTGATAGACAGGAGCGATTTTGTCATACACGATCGTTGCTCCAGCCTGGTCACGACCCCTCCAATGCTTTGACAGTCCGATCACCCGATCCCCCACCTGAACAGCCTCATCCAAACAGTGTGTCACCATCAAGACGGTATACGGAGGAGACTGCCCGTTTGCCACAGCCGTCATATTTTCCTGATACAAGTCGAGCATCAGTTCACGCGCGCCATGACGTGTTTCCTCATCCAGTGCGCCAAACGGCTCATCCAGAAGAAGAATCTGAGGCTTCATGAGAAGAGCTCGAGCAATGGCCACGCGCTGGCGTTGTCCGCCTGAAAGCTGACGCGGAAACTTATGACTGTGTTCTGAGAGACCCAATCGAGCCAACAGCGACTCTGCTTTCTGGATATGGATCTTTCGCAGTGCAGGCCAGGATCGCGTTACGGTTCCATACAAACGTGTCAAAATCGTCGTTTCACGCAGCATGGGACCAAGAATCACATTCTTCAAAGCCGTGAGATGCGGAAAGAGAGGATACTCCTGATACACCATTCCACGATCTGGACCATGTCCACGAACCTGTATGAATCCACCATTTACAGAAACCAGAACTTCTCCAGCAGAAGGTTCGTGTGTTCCCACAATCAGATTTAATAGCGTAGATTTTCCACATCCAGAACCACCAACAAGACTGACAAACTGACCTTTGGCAATTCTTAGTTCAATATTTGTTAGAACAGGAAGAAAGCCAAAATTTTTATTCACTCCATAACAATAAAGAGCTGTTTTTTCGATATCGATCATCACTTACCCTCCTTGACATACCAAGGACACAAAACTCTCTGGATAAGGTTGAAGATCAGCTGAATGCCGATCCCCATGAAACCCAGCGTCATAAGGTAGGGCAAAATCACGTCCAATCGCGCACTGCGGTAGAGTCGAAGAAACCGATAGCCGTATCCCTCCTGCCCGGCCGCCCATTCGGTGGCGATAAGTAGGATGAGGGCGAGTCCGACTGTAGAGCGTATGGCATCGATGATCTGCGGCAACACTTGCCGGAACAAAATCGTCCATATGATCTCCTGGCCTGAAGCGCCCAGCGTCTTGGCTGAAAAAATATGCTGATCGGGAACTTCCCTGACGGCCGCATAGACGCGTCCGGCAATGGTAGGAAGGATTCCGAAAACGATGACAGCCGTATACATTTTGAACTCGAACCCGAACAAGGTTAGAAACACCACCATCGCCGCATTGGGAACGATGTTTTCCTCAAAATTGAGAATGCGTCCCCACATGCTTTCAGCCGCGACATAGGTGCCCATATACAATCCAAGGACGATTCCCAGAACACTTGCGATCGCAAGCGCCGGAAGCAGACGAGAAAATGACGCCACGGTATCCATCCAGAGCATATGGTCCCCGCTTCGAGGATCCGTAATCATCTGGGTGAATCCTGTCGCCAGCTTTCCCCAGGTCGGGATCAGTGTGTTGGTTCCGGAATATGCCACGGAAGAATAGAGAATGACAATCAAACAAATCGCCATGAGGAAAAAACTGTTTCCCAACCATCCAGGCAAAGGTTCGCGCATGATGAAAATCTTACGAAGATCATCCCGCCAAGACCTTCGAATAATCTGTCGATCTTCTGTGGGCATTTCACACCTCCAATATAGTTGGTCTGATAAAGCGAAATCCCTAATTATTTTCTTCTCTTCAGTAGAGATTCTTTCTTCTCTACTCAATAAAAGGGTCGAGACTCGACTCCGTTTGGAATCGATCTCAACCTCGTAGGAAACACCAGCGTTTACTTCACGTAACTGGTGTCGAAGCGAAGGAGTGCTGCGGGATGATCGGTCTTGGTTCCCCACGCCATGGGCACGTCGTCCACAGTGGCGACGAGCTTATGAACCAGACTGAACTGCTGCACCTTGGGCATATTGCCCTTGAACTGTGCACTGTCGAAAACCATCACCGCGTCCTGGGGTCCGAGCATACGGGTCAGCTGAGTGCAGCGTCCGATGGCGCCATTGTCCAGGTCATTGAAGTTGGGACTGATCGCCTTATAGGTCTGCGCCTGCTGACCAGGATTGTTGGTGCGGTCGGTCATGGCCTGCATGGCCGCACCCAACGCCTTGACGGCTCCAGGACCACCCTCATGATCCAATGCCTTCTGTCCCATCACGAGCATGTCCGTGATTTCGTACTTGTCGAGCTTGCTCGAGTTGAACAGATCGATCACGTCGTTGGACTTATCCTCGTCGCCGTTGCGAAGGTTGAGTACGGTGAAGGTCTCAGGTGACCAGGCACCGAAGGCCCGGAACGAAGGATTCTGACCCCCAGCGAACTGCACAGAGCCGGGAACCGGATCGAGATTCTCGAACGTATAGGCAGAGCCATACGTGGCCTCCACACCATTCACCTGACATCCGCGCCAGAACAGATACTGGGTCACGGAAAACTCCGCTCCCTTCACAGGCACGCCGGAGAGATCCGCCCAGGTCTTGATCTCATCCTCGACGAGAATCTTGTCCGCCCCGTCGGAATAGGACGTCGGGAACAGGGCCACGGTCGCGTCCCCACTGGATTTCTTTCTTGAATCAGCCACAGCGAAAGCATCCGTGTTTGTAATCAAGAGACCGTCAACCGTCCCGGCGCCATACACACCGAAAGACTGAAGATAATCCATACGTCGAAACACGATATCGACGTTGTTGCGTCGTTCGAATTCCCCTTGGTAACCCTGACGGTTATCCAGGTACCCGAAGGCTTCGGCGGATACCAGAGCCGACCATGAGGTGTACGGACTCCACGCGATCGTAAAGCTCGGAGTACTTGCAGACACCGGTGTCTTTTCATACTGATCCCCCTGCGAGGCGGGAGCACTGGCGGAAGTAGGGGTCAATGAAAACCCTTTGTATTCTTTCTCATTCTGATTGCTGGAATTGGAACATCCCGCGAGTGCCAGAAGAGCCACAAAACCCAGGGTCATGAAGGACTTTCGCATTCTGTCTACCTCTTTGAAGTGGTCATAATAAAGTGACCGTTGTTGGTTTCACCTTTACTGGAGAGTTCCCCAGTTTAGGTGGTAAAAGCCTCGCGCAAACATTGATCATGTTTTTGCGAGGCGGATTGTTGGGACTGAATGATCTTGAATGAGATTAGGTCAGTCGTTCGGTCTCGGGCGCAGAAGCAACAGGCGTTGCTGTACGCGTCTCGACCTTCTCGGCAAGACCCAGCTGAGCCAGGAAGTCATCATCAGCGCTGCTTTTGATCGCGTAGGCCAGGTATTCATCCTCGGCCCTATTGGCATTGGTACCGGCGAGCTCTTCGGTCACGCGAGCCTGCGCTTCCGCCTGACCGACCAGGTCGCGCACGTCAGCACGCAGCTTCGCCGTACCTCCATCGGCAGAAAGACCGGCTGTGAGCTTGGCGATCCTCTTTCGATTCTCGGCTCCGATCATACGCGACGCCATCTCGGCCGCCTCACCCTTAAGTTTGCCCTGCTCGCGCTGGAGGCTGATCATCGTAGCTTTGGCCTGATCAACCTGCTTCTGATAGGCATCAATATCCCGATCAAGCTGAAGAAGATACTCCTCGCCTTCCTTGATCGTGGGCTGAGAATCTATGTAAGCAGACTGGTGCCGCATGAAATCAGGATCGGCCTTGATCTGCTCAATCGACTTACCTGCGTTCTGCAGTTCTGTCGATCGCTTCTTAGCCAGTGCCAGAGCTCCCTCCGTTCTTTGTCTGGACTTGGCAAGCTCCTCTGTCTTGATCGTCTTGATTCTCTTAAGCTTTTCCTGTTCATAGATGACGGCCGAGACAGCTTCTGCCGAGTGATTAAGCATCTTCCCGATCTTCTCACCCTCTTCGGCGTAGACTGCCTTGATGGTGGCAGGATCTTTCATCATGAGCTTGTTGGCTTCATCGACGTTGCCGCTAAATCGAAGCCAGAAAATCTTCCACGAACGTCCGAGAGACGAGAAAACACCCATCTTAAATCTCCTTTATTCTTCATTACGGTTATTGACGTGATGCTTAGTAGAACCGGACCAAGCGACCGGAGAGGATTAGGACCGCAGATATTCGTCGTACTGATTGGAACCGTCTAATGTTCGCATTCGCGCCTCTACGCTTTCTGCGAGTTCAAGAGAACGGCGAAGTTCATCTGCTTCACTGGCAATGGCTTGTGCAGACCCATCGCTGGCGGCTCGGCGAGCGGCTAACTTCTGCGCGCCTGCGAGAATGTTTCCAAGCTCGCGGACGGCAGACTGGACTTGTTCAATGACCCGCTCTCGTTGCTCGCGCAAAGGAGCGGCGGCTTCTACACTTAACTTAGAAATGAGAATCTGATTTCGAAGGGTCCCTTCCAGAGCCTGGACGCATTGTTCGAACAATCGGTTCACACCCTTACGGATATCCACCGCAATGGACAGATCTAACTGACTCAGAATGGAATCTTCTCCCTGAAAAGCACTTGCAAGTACCCGTAGATCATCCAATGCTCGTTCGTCACGCTCATCATGATCCTGAGACAAACGATACCGAAGATCATCCAAGCGCTGTACCAACATCTTCTGCTGAGCGCTCTGAAGACTGGTCATCGTTTCCTGAACCATTTTTTCGGTACGAAAGAGGAGGTTATATCCAGCAGTTCCGGTTCCAACCAACAAGGCGAAAATGGCCGTAAATACGGGGAGTGCCGGATCATGACTGAACATCGCAAACATTCCTGAACCAGCGGCAAAAACCACCGGCCAGACCGTGAACGGATGTCCGAGCACGCGCACGAGCACCCCTCTTCGAATTTTCTTTTTATTCGGGAGCATCGTGACGCCTCCTGTTAGAACGACCGTTGAGAAAGAACGAAGGTCACACTTTGACCTTGTCCTGTGCTTTGGGTTGCCGGTTTGGCAAGGGTACGAATACGATTCTTGCTTACGCCAGAGGTTTGAAGGGCCTCGCCCACGCCACGAGCACGATCTTGAGCAAGCACTCCTGCGGCAACCTGATCGGCAGCATCCGCACGCGCGTGTCCCTCGACCGTGATGTAATAGTTGGGCCAACCCTTCAGGAGCCGTCCGATTTCCTGAGCATCACGAACCCCTTCCGGAGAAAGACTTGCACTTCCTCGCGCAAAGGCAATGGACTTGGCATCCAGATTTCCAACCACCATGAGCTTTTCCCATTGGTCAGCGGCGAGCGCGGGAAGCTCGGAGGCTCCGTGCATCTGCTCTTCTCCACCCGGATGGAACTTCGATGCCTGCATCTGGCGCAGAATCGTATCGTAGTAAAGCTCCTGCTCGCGTCCCTCTACGGGATTTTTCGCAAGTTTGCCTGTGCGAACCAAGAATCGAGAAATTCCCGAAACCATGTCTTCCATGTTGGGAATGCCTTTGGCTTCAAACCTGGGGACCAGACCCATATGGGCATAATTCTCCAAAGTATTTTTCCATCGAATTCCTGTCACGATAGCAAGCGCCTGATCGTTGATGAGCTTGCTTCCCTGCTCCTGGGCGTCCTCGATCACCAGATCCCTGAGTCCAGAAGGCTGACTGGTATAGGACCAGAGATTCCTGAAATAGGCCTGAGTGAAAAAGTTCACCAAATCGGCACGTTCGGAAAGATAACTTCGATTCACCGTCATCACATCAACAATTGTCGCTGTAGTGGCGGATGAATCGTAGATCTTCTGAACGCCGTCGATTTCGAGAGCTTTGGAAAGCCAGGGTTCCCACAAAACGAATGCTTTGCGCTCATTGGGCTTGGTACCGATGAGCTGTTTATAGACAGCCTCTGCACCATCAGCCGCTTCCAGCCAATGTTGATCGTTGGCGAGCATGGGAAGCATGCCCGAGATCATCTGCCGCGCCAGAGTTTCACTGGGTGAATTTGCTGTCACGACGATCTTGGTTCCGGCTTGATTGAGTGCCTGGACATTGGGTACGGCCGTCTTGTAGGCGACCACGCCATCGGCGCCATGACTCTCATCGATGATGAAAATAATGGAACCGGGAAACTCTCCCAAATCCTGTCCGGTCACCAGATCCGCGTCGATGGTATTGACCGCGAAATCGCACTCTCCGGCACGCACAGCCTTTGCGCGCGCGCCGTAGTCCGCTACATCATCTTTCCAATTGAGACGAATCCCTTTGGAGGCGAGCTCACGCTTCATGGCAGGCGAACGCACGACGGCATAGCCGGCGAACGAATCGCCACAGACGGTTATCTGCGAAGTGTAACTTGTTGTTGCACTGGTAGATTCTACTAGACGAGACTGCAACTTGGGATAGATCAAAAACTTGAAACTCACTCCAAGGACCACAATCAAGATAAGAGCCAGAATACCGGCTCCCAAATTACGCATTGCCCGCGTTTCATTGTCAGCCATCGAATTCTCCTTCTTTCTATTCAGTTGAAGAGAACTTAAACCTTATAGAACAAATGTATTCTTTTCAGCCTCAGATCAACTCATGTTACTGAGATGACCTTAGGAAAAAAGTCCTTCGTAGACTCACATGAAGTGAAACGAGAAGGACATCGTGGCGTTAACGCCGGATACGAACAGGAATCAGTCGACGTCTGGAAACCAGAGACGTCAGAATGATGATCACGAGCATGAGCGTTGTCAGACCGCTCCCGATGGTTCCGGTTCCTGCTGTGCTACAGCTGGACTGAACCAATTCAGGAGGAGCGGGAGGTGCCTCAGCAACAGGAACTGCGGCAGAGGCAGGATTCGGTTTGGTCTCCACAGGAGGCTGCTCTCCCAACGGATAATTGGGGGGAGTCTGTGAGAGCGCGGCAAGCCAGACTTTCGCTACCTCCATCGGAAGCCCTGCGGTAGCAGAGAAGTCTGCCGGAGCATCCTTTCCGCCCGCCTCCACCACGATCGCTTTCTTAAGAGCGGTCTGGAGACTTACAGCATCATCGGCCGGCTGATAAGAATCGGCCCACTGTGCGAGCTGATGAGTGGCACCACCGGGCATGGCCACACCGATCACATCCATCCGGATGCCGCGAGGAGCAACCAACGGAGCATATTCATCCACCCCTGGACCTTGTGTATTTTCACCATCAGTCACCACAATCAACTGATATCGCCCGACATTATTCTGTGTCTGACGATCATGTAGGAGCATGTCCGTTCCGTTCTTGATACCCAGTCCCAGCGGAGTTCCTCCTCCAGGACTGACCTGATCCAGAGCCGAAAAGATGTTCTCCTGAACCTGTCCAAGAGGTGGATCTGTGAGCCATCCCATGCGACCGCTTGTGAAGACCAGAATTCCGACATGGGTATCCGACGGCACCTTGGCAATAACATCCTTGAGGGCCTTTTTGGCCGCATCCATCTTCTTGACGGACTGGCCTGTCGCTTGATCCCTCATGGATTCATCCATGGAACCGGAACCGTCCAGCACAATCACGGTAGTGTTATGAATATCGGCCGCACCAACCATCATCGGGATCAAAAAGAAACTGACAATCCCCAACACGACACACAGTCGAAGGAGAAATTTATATCCGTTCATGTGATCCTCCTTCTCAGTAATCGAAACTAGGGTTAGTGGCTTCTACCTCGACACGTACGACGGAAAACTCGACGCGCCGATTGGCAGCCGTTTCCTTTTCCGAACGTGGGAGAACAACCACAGGTTCACCAATTCCCACCCCCTGAGCGACGACCTGAGCGTCAGAGATCTTAGATCCCTTTGACTTGGCATAGGCCAGGAATGAGTCCCGAGCATTTCGGCATCGCTCTTCGGTGAGCGTCTTGGCCGCACCTGCAATCTCCGTTGGACTCTGTGCATCAGCGTTCTTTGTCTGATTGAACCTCGGATCATGGATCAATCCGCCGATCTTTGAGGCATTGGTGATGTCCAGAGGAACTCCATCAATAAAGTAGGAATAGTTACCAGAGGTTCCCTGACGGGAAATCACTCCCGCTTCCATTCCTGTCTGAAGCATCGAACCTACAGCAATGAGCGTATCCGCATGACAACGAATCGCCACCGGAGCCGTCGAATAGCTTCCCATCAATTCGAGAATTCGGTCGAACTCAACCTTGTATTGGCTGGCATCGAACGTCGTCTGGTTGGGAGCATACCCCGCACTGAAGGACAGAGACTTGTTCTTTCCCAGGGTTCCCTGGTTGGTCATCTGCTCCAGCTGCGCACGGGTGGCTTCGGCATTGAACGCTGTCTTCCTCGCCAATCCTTTGGTCTTGAGAGAGTTGAACACGGCGTGGGACAGATCCACAGGAGCCACGTTGATCTGAAAATCGTTCGTGGCGAGATTCAGTTCTCGAGCAATCGCGTTTGAGCGACTCACGAAGGTGTTGATCCCTTCCTTGTTCTGCGCGTCCAGAAACGCCACGGCGCCGGAATGTCCGACGAACGTTGCATCGCGATACAGACCATCGGCATCTTCGAACGTCGGAATAGTCGGCAAGGCCTGAAGCGTAAAACTCATCAGAGCCTTATACTCGGGGGAACCGGAGCCGTCATAGGCTTCCTGCAGAGCTTTCACCGCTTCCATACTGTAAAGATAGGCAGCGACGAAGTTTCGGAGCTCTTCCTGATGAGCCTGTGCCCAATCATGGCGCACGAAGTAGGCATCCGCGATCGTACGACGGCGTTCCTTGGTCGACACCAGGACATGCGCTCCCTTGACCGTGCTTTCGGCACCGGTCAAAGCGAGCATATCCGGAGTGATTACGAACACCCCATCCACGGACGCGTTCTTCTGCAAAGCCTCAGCCGGAGATCCGTTACCCGAGAGATTATCCACCCAGACGATCTTCACATCCGACCACTTGAGGCCGGCATCCTGAAGGATCGCAAAGAGGAATCCCATGTGAGGTCCGCTCTTCTGCAAAGCGACGGTCTTCCCCTTGAGCTGAGCGAGGTCTGTGATTCCCTCGCGGGTCACGAGATGGTCGCCCGCCGACCAAGTCATCTGGAAGACGAACTCGGGACAGGCATTGGCGTCATTTCCACACAGCTCGGCAGTGTGAACACCCACCATTTCGAAGGTGCCCCGCAGGAACGGACTTTTGCCAGCCTTGTAATCGGCCAGCTGCGTCTGGAAATTGTCGCCGGGAACCAACTTCACGTTGGTCTTGTACTGGGCGCAAATCGTGTTTTCACGTGTCTGCAGCCCGCCCGTACACCAGAAGAAGGGATAATCCCCACCCCAGGTGATATACGGAACCTGAACCGGTTCTCCGGACATCTTCGCCCCGCCGGGCATACCCACGGTCGAAGCAGGAACATTGGGTGCAGCGGACTGATTCTGCGCAGCTGTTTCATTGGCGGCAGGAGCCGCGCTCTGCTGCTCATTCTTGGAACAAGCGGTCCAGAGCATCACGCTCAGGGCCAACACCGCATAACGAATCCATCGGTTCATTGAAGTACCCTCCCTGTCGAACAATATTCTTACACGTGATCTGACAGGAACGACCACACGAAGATTGAGGTACACCATAGACGCGTCTGAGGATCACTTCTGTGCACAGGAGCCCCCTGAAACACAGAAATGATCCAAACGCGTGTATGGTATACGCAAAATAAAAAGAACCCTTTCTTGCAGAAGGGCCTTTGCATGAAACAGTTTTCTCCTAAAGAAAACGTTTTGAATCAGACGGGCCCTATCTGAAGAGCAGGACCTTAGTCAGAAAGAGTGATTTTGTCAAGAGTAGGAAACAAAAAAGAGGGATGCGTACCCTCTTTTACGTATTCTTCCTGATGCGTAACCAGCAGGTTTTATTTCGTTTTTCGCAGGTTGGTTGATTTTCTGAACGAACTAATTCGCAGGGTCCACAGGTCAGATTTCGAGGAACAGGCGTGTCCCAATTCTCCATCACTTCAAGCCCTACTCGGTGCCCAACATGGACAGAAATAGGATTGGTTGTGACACCAAAAGCGATCTGTTGGCCAACACCTTTAAGCAAAAGTATCGCATCGTAAATCTGATGACTCAACCCTTGATGACGATAGTCGGGATGAATCCACACGGAACCGATCTCGACAAATCCCTCTGCCACAGGCCAAGCGGCAATAAACCCAACGGGTACATTCCCGTCCATAAGCAGAGCTGCTAATGAACGTTGATAAAGGTCCTGTAGATTCTCTGGGGTATTCCGTTCAGAATCAATCTTTGGTTCGTAACCCAGAGCGGTTGAAAGAACGTGCCATACACCTTTAGAAATAGGTGCAGGAAACAGGCATGTGAGAGCCATGATCTCTTCTCCTTTGCTGGTTGGACAAACAAAAAATCGCCCAAACAGGACGACGTTACAGGAATTTAAAATCACAAACCCGCGTATCGTCCTTTAAAGACAACGGCAACGGCGAACGAAGATGGAAACATTTGTTTGTGTCATAAACCACTATAAGAATAACTTCTTTTAAAAAAACTGTCAAAATTTTCACTAAATAAAGCAAAATATGCTTGTTCTAAATATTTCATCTGTCTAAAACTATTGACAAAAATGATAAAATCTGATATTCTCATCCGTCATCGTCAAAGAGCATGTGCTCCAAAAACGATGAGTCGCAGCAGTGCCTACCCGCGTCATATTGCGGGACAGACAACGGTAGGTTTATTCACAAAAAGTCCTGCTAAGGATGGAAACGAGATGAAGAATGCTACTGGTTCGAATGCTTCTGTGTTTCTCGGTGGCTCGTGCAACCCGACCACCTGGCGGTTCGATTATGCCATTCCGACGCTGGAAGAAGCTGGAGTGAGCTTCTACAACCCCCAGGTCGACGACTGGTCACCGGAACTGGTGGCAATCGAAGCCGCGGCCAAGGATGAGGCAAAGGTGCTCCTGTTCGTCATCGACGGACAGACTCGCGCCGGCGTTTCGATCATGGAAGCTCTCAAGTATGGAGCCGACGGGCGAACGGTCGTTCTCTCCATCGAGAATATTCCGATGGGAACCGTGATCGAGAACCAGGAGGTTCTGGGTCGAGATCTCAAGGATGCCAACCGGATGCGGTCGTATCTGAGCGATCTGGTCAAGGATTACCCCAACGTGTATATCTGCGACAGCATGACCAGTGCCGTCCAGAAGTCAATCGATCTGATCAATAGCTAGCCTTCTCCTCACCTACGGGTGGAGAGAGGGCCGAGGTCCAAAACTGCGGTTAAGGACTTCGAGAGTTGAAGAGCTGCGGCTCATCAACTCACCCCTCACCATGTTGCTTGCGAGTAACGTGGTCCGCCACCCGGGGTATAGGGAGGCAAAAAACGAAAACCACCAGACTCCTTCGGGATCTGGTGGTTATTTAATTTCAATGCCCCTTCGACTCGTCGATGACTCCTCGCTCAGGGAATATTAAGGAGGTGTGACAAACGTCCGTATATCTCTTTCAAGTGAATCCAGATGAGTCACATGAACTTTGTTAGGAAATTGCTTTGCTAAGACAACGAATCGTCGAAAATGATCTCGAAACACCTCGTAATTTTCTTTCAGATCTCCTTGAGGAGGTGTTGTCTCTCCAAAATCCTTTTTAAAAAATTCTTTCATAACATCCGTTGGAAGTGTAGCCTGCAACAATAAACGCACATGTTCATCAAATCCTGGATCCTCTGGATCTGGTAAGTGGTCGATTTCTCTCATAACCGCTGAAGCTGCTTCTGCAAAACGACCAGAATCTTCGATCAGAAGAATATCAAACCCATGCTTGATGGACTCATTAATTTCCAAAATAGAAAAAATACCACCGTTGCCCGCTACCAGGACACGAGGCTGCTCTTTACTAATACGAGCAAACAATGACTCCATATAAACAATATGAAGATCGTAACCTCTTAAACGCTCCTTCCCTTTAGCTTCCCATAAAGCCGTAATAGGTGTGACAACTGTGTCCACTGGCGCCACAGCATATCGTTCGGATGGATCTGTCTTTTCCATCCAAGGATTCTCTGGATAAACGGTATTCCCACCGGTGGAAATAGAAAAGAGATGTGCACGTTCTTTAAACGGAAAATGATCTGTGGTTCGTCGGTATCTCACATTTTGTTGTCCAAAGTACACTCCGATTCCAGACTGTGTCCCAGGAACAGCGACATTGGCTTTTACTTCGTGAGCAACGTTTAGCACAGCTAAACTCATTTTATTAAGCGGATGGTCTTCAGGATTCTCCATTCCAGCGACAAACTTACAACCACCTACCACGTTGATCAAAGGACGATTACGATTTACACGTAATTTATCTAACACAGCCTCTTCAACATCGACAGGGATTGTTTCTGATGGATGTTGAATAAGATGATTCAAGGCAATCACACGAATAGGTTGAGATTCTGTACTCAATTCTTTATCAACCCCCCACTCAGGACACATCCGTGTTGCTAAAGATAAAAATTCTTGGCCATACTCAATTTCCTGCACTCGAACACTTGGACGAAAAAAATCTCGGAAACCGATGAGTTCCGGCGTAGCGCCTTGGTAGAGAAACGTTCGATACTCTTCTTGTGTCTGTTGAAGAACGTAGAAAAAAGACAAAAGAGTTTCTTCAGGCATCTCTTGGGTTTGCAATCGATCAATAAGAACACGAAGGTCTTTATATCGATGACTGACATTGGTGAGCACAAAAATCTCCACCTCTTTCATGTCTTCACGAAATTTTGTTTCCCAGTGTTTGTTTTTATAACGGACAAGCCGTCGCATCTGATCAATCCGTCCAAGAAAATAATCAAAAGCCACTAAACTTTCTTCCAACTCTTCATATACTTCTCGAGAAAACACAGGTGTGCGTTCTAACTGATCTGATTTAAACTCCTTTTGTTCATCGACTAACACCTTTGCCATCTGACCCTCATGAACAACTTCTAAAAAGGTATGCTGACGGCCTTCGTTGGATTTTTTATATTGTCCGCGAAAAACCAAAAACTGTTTTTCAGGATCGGAGTAAGGGTGCTGTACAAGAACCGAACGGACAATTTTTAGGGCATTGTAATAACGAGGGTCGCTCATGACTCGGGCGCGAGCTTGATACGTTTGTTTTTGGTTATCTTTAATACCGTGCTGAAGAAACAATCGTTTATTCGAAAGAGCTTCTGTGGAAATGAAAGCCGTGACTGCCTCCGCAAACCGCATGGAAACAAAGATCCCCTTCTCCTGCATATCTGCAAACAATCGTTCAAGCAGCTGATCTGGAATGATCTCACCGCTGTCTAAAACGCGTTTTGCAAAACGATCAGGAAATTCAACAAGTTCTTTTTTAAAGGCTTGATACGTCAATTCCGGAGTTTCTTTGGTTAAACCCAAGGTGTCAGCAAAAGCAGAAACTTGATGCTCTTTTTTGGCGCGGCTCTCTGGGATGTCATAATTCTCTTGAGCTCGACGAAGCCGTAATTCTAATCCTTCAGCTTCTGTTTGAAGCCAATGCTTTTCTAATTCTGAAACACATTCATCCGATAAAAGACCGTAGGGAATATGCGCCACAAATGGACGGTCTAAAAGGGATTTCCCTTTTCCAGAAACACGTCCGTCAAAATGAATGCGGACACCGTTTGAGTCCAAGGTCACGTATCGGGTATCTGTTCCGCCTGTTCGTAATTTCTTTGCAATGCCACTGGTAAATAATGCTTGAGTGACCTGGGTACGTTCCTCGCGGGCTTGATGACGCAATGAAGGATGAGACTGCTCTATTTCTCGAAGTTGGCGCTCAGCAGCAATAACCTGTGCAGGCTCAAGTATTCTGAAAGAGGGATATTTATAAAGCTGGCGAGGAATAAATCCTAAGGTGTCTAAAACAACTTTTATCTCTTTAGACCGATCGCCAAACAACACCTTATTGATATCCGCATCACCTTTTCCAGGCGCCAAATGCAAACTTCGACGGATGGTTTCAGAAAGCGCTTCTGGATTAACTGACTCTTCCTCACCCATCGCGGAAGCGGCTAGTACATATTCATACAGCTCACGTGGATCCTTTTTCTTTTGTAAAAAATCAGAAGGCGGTGTGGTTATTGTTTCATCAAAAGAAAAAACTCCACTTTTTACAACGCTATTGGACCACTCCAATAATTGAGCGAGTTTAGCCACGGATGGATTTTGAAGAGACTTTAACTGACGTCGAAGCATGCTTCCCCGATGTCCAGATAACAATGAAAGTAATCGTACATTTTGTTCAACCGCGGTACGTTGAGATTGGGATAACTGATCAAACGCAGATTCATCTAAAATAAGTTCGGGAAGACGATCTGACTCCTGTCTAGAAACAAACTCGCGTTGACTGACCAATACAGAAGTTAAATCATCCTGAATATCAGAAAAAGAAATTTCTTGTTTTTTAGCTGATTCACGATCATGTAAAGCTTCACCCTCACGTCTCATATGAGGCTTATATTAACAGAAATTTGAAAAAAAGAAGAAAATAATTGTTGATGAATTGATAAAAACATCGTATGATCGCAACGAAAGAAGTTCTTCTAAAACTTGATGAGATTGCCTTGAACGGGGAAATTGGCGACAGAGCCGTATTCGCCATACGGCGACAAGCCAATGGGGCCCCGTGAAAGGCAAGATCGCAAGTTTTAGAAGAACTTCATATCGGGCTATAGCTCAGTAGGCTAGAGCGCCAGGCTGGGGGTCTGGAGGCCGTGGGTTCAAGTCCCACTAGCCCGACCAGCCCGCCTTTGGCGGGACTAGAATCTAGTTACTAGACTCTAGATTCTAGAATCTAGTATTTTCCAGAATTATGTTCGACTTTGAAAAACTTGTAGCTTACCAAAAAGCCAAAGAAGTAAACGCAAAAATTCAGAAAATATTGATTGATAAAAAGACCAATGCTTTTTTGCGAGACCAACTTTATCGAGCCTCTGTCAGTATGGTCATAAATATCGCGGAAGGTACAGGTAAATTATCTAAACAAGACCGTAAGAATTTTTACGTCATTTCTCGTGGATCAGTTTTTGAATGCGCCTCTTTATTGGAATTACTTTGTGATGAAAAAATAATCGAAAATAAAGAACTAGCTGGTTTGAAAACAAATCTAGAAGAAGTTTCGAGATTGTTATCCGGCCTGATAAATAGTTTTACAAAATGAGTCCGAAAATATGGACAGTAGGATATTTTTGTTTACAATCCATTGACATTTTAAATATTTTTTGATAATGCTTTATTGTGTTGCATGTTCATAGCCAATGAAATAAAGGAGAAGACGTGAATCACAACACGAAAGAAGGTATCACTTCACAGCTTTCGTCTTATGAAACCTTCTACGCTCTCATGCATTTGCGAAACGAAAAAGGAGGTTATAAATCTGACGGAACGGAGGGTGAAGAATATGGCACCTTAGAACCGTTCATTCTTCTTGGACGATATCGTTCTGATGAGTTTGGTCAGTGTTCTCGACTTCATCGAAAGATCTTTACCGGTTCAGATCGTAACGCAATGCCCAACGTTATGACCGATGAAGAATTCGATAGGTTTCTCAATGAACATGTAGAGATGCGGCTGGAAAAAAGTCCTTACTCCGTCTATGAATCCATCATTGGGATGACACCCAGCTTTCCGCTGCCGCCTCCGCACATGATCTGTGCTAGATGTGGCAAAGGTTGGGATCTGCTCACTTGTCACGACGTTGATGCAGAGGGATGTTTTGAGGAGTTGGAACTCTCTTTGTTTGCAGGAAAAACTCTTTCTCAGGTAAAAGAAGAGCTATCTGCTCAAACAGATGCACTCCGAAGTCTGAGCGATCCAATAGACATACAGAATCCTCAATGGGTAGATACCAATGTGAAACAATACCTCTCTACGGCAGAGCAGAGGGGTTGGCGTGAAGTGACGACAACTCATGTCGTTCAATCTGAAGATCGTCTGAATATATATGTTGAACGTTTCTATCACGGGGAATGTTTCAGACAACTTAACGCAGAACGAATCAAAGAGCAGGAGCGAGAAACGATCGAGGGTATAAAGGAAATATTGGAATCAAGCGGTTTTAAAAATATTTCCGTGAATCGTACGACTCTCCCGGAACATCTGCGACACGGGATAACAGCGAATCTGAATGAAGAGGAGGATGAAACGGTCGATGATATTGCCAGAGCGTTCACTTACTACAAAGTTCAAACACAGCAGGGATCGTTTGGTATTGCTTATGGTGCCTATCCCATGCTGGATCTTGAAGGTTCTGGGGTATCGTTAATCGAACTTGAGCCTCAATTTGCGCAAAAAGTTCCTACTGATTTTCCGCAAATAGCAGGAATGACCGGTGAAATAGAACAATTCATGAGGCTTCGTCAGCTCATGAAAAAAAACAGAAAGAATCCTTAACCGACAGGTCCATCCTTACCCTCTAGGATGAACTCGTCGGTATTTTTCTTTTAAAAGAACGGTGATAAATTAAAGGGATCAAATCTGTTTAACGATCTATTCTATGACGATCAAGAAAAAGGTCTGGCCTGTTTATTTTGAAGCGATCCTTTCTGGAAAAAAGAAATACGAATTGCGTTTGAATGACTTTGAAATCAATGAGGGTGATATTCTTCTGTTGGAAGAATGGGATCCTGAAACTCAATCCTATACGGGAAGAGTAATAGAAAAAATGGTGACGTATGTTGGAACATTCCAGATAGACAAACTTTTTTGGCCTGAAGATCAAATCAAAGAAAAAGGTTTACAGATCATTTCTCTTGAGTAACCTATATAAAAACCTCGTCTTGGTACGAGGTTTTTTGTTTTGATTGAATACATTATAATTTCTTTAACGCTTATGTCTGAACCCATTTCAAATATCCAATGCCCTGAAGCTGTTCGTGATATCAGCTTTCATCCTAAAGATCGTCTCAAACGTTTTTTGAATCTCTCTCACGATGAACGAGTGAACGTGCTCTTATGTTTAAGCAAAGACGTGACTCGAGATTTGTTAAAACAACTTTCTCGGGATGAGCTCGCGGATATCCTTGAACACCTTGATCCTGACCAGGCGGCAGATCTTGTTCAACTTCTTCCAACATCCAAACAAAAAAATGCAATCACTGCCCTGAATAAAACCTTCCAGGAACAAATCACCTTTCTTTCTGAATTTGATCCCCAAACCGCTGCAGGTTTGATGAATCTCAATTACATCCAAATAGAGGAAATGGATACCATCGCACAGGCCGCAAGACGATTTAAAACGCATGAACAAAAAACAGGACGCCTCCCTACCATAGTTGTCATGAGACAGGGAAAACTGATTGGTCAGCTCCCTGGCCATGCACTTGGGCTCGGTTCCCCCACCGATCCCATCAAAACATTTGTTCGACCTCTACCCACCATCAGACACCAAGCCTCACGAGAGGAAGTGCTCCAAGCATTCAAAAAACAGTCACACAATAAAGTCGCTGTTTTGAGCCGGGAAGGCAATGTGTTGGGAATCATTTATGCTGACTCCGTCTTAAGGAATCTTGATGACAAAACAGCTTCTTCCCTTTATCAGTTTGCAGGAATCGACAAAGAAGAATCCGTTCTTGATTCAGCGCCAAGTAAAATTCGTTTTCGATACAAATGGCTCATGATCAACCTTGGAACAGCATTCTTTGCAGCTTCCATTGTAAGCTTATTTCAAGATACGATTAGTAAATACGTGCTCCTCGCCGTCTATATGCCTATTGTTGCCGGAATGGGAGGAAATGCTGGAACTCAGACACTCGCTGTTCTTGTCCGTGGAATTGCCATGAATCAAATTGATCTGCAAAGCGCGTGGCCAACGCTTAAACGAGAACTGATTGCCGGATTTACCAACGGACTGATTAACGGCTTAATCGTGGCGGTGATTGTTATGGTCTTTAACCATGACGTTCTTATTGCTTTGATTCTTGGTCTGGCCATGATTACTAATTTGGTTGTCTCTGCTTTTTTTGGAACGCTCGTTCCGCTCATGATGAAAAAATTAGGAAAAGATCCTGCCACATCAGCCACGATCTTTATTACCACTGCTACCGATGTCCTTGGATTTCTGTTCTTTCTGGGATTAGCCACGTTGTTATTACAATAACGAGTGTCTAACATTCATCCTCACATACCCAGCTTTCTAATAATCCAACCCTTCGCGTGCTTTTACGCCTGAATAAAAATAATGCTTGCGCAAACGCATTTCCGTCACAAGATGAGCACGAGTGAGGAATGCTTCGGGAGCATTGCGCCCTGTCATAATGAGTTCTGTTTGTTTAGGTTTTTCATCCAGAACACTCAAAACCTCTTCGATAGAAACAATGCCCAAATCTGCACTTGAATTAATCTCGTCCATCACAACCAAATCACATCCTTCTTTAAACATTCGACGAATCTCTTCTAATCCTCGTTTTCCTTCCTGTTTATCAATTTCTTGAATAGAAAAATCAAATCGTCCGGTCACCGGATCGATTCGATCGCGGCCCGTGGCAACGTAATCAATCCCCTCTATCTGATCAATCATTTTACGTTCAAAATAATGAGTCTCTCCCCCTTTATCAAAAAAGACGATTCCTACCTTTTTTCCAGCCCCAACAGCACGTAAGACTTCTCCTAAAGCCGCGGTGGTTTTCCCTTTTCCATTTCCTGTAAACAGCTGAATAAGACCATACCCTTGGTAGCCTTTCACCTGTGCGTCAGATGCCACGGCAATCCCCTCTTGTCTTCGATACGCTTCTATCGCTTCAGATACTCGAGGCCACACATCATTAGGAATCGTCTGTTTTGGATCAAACCAAAAAAATTCCGTATGTTCCTCTGATAACACAATCTCGACTTCCCCCAACAAACGGACGAGATAAAAAATCCCCACGACTGGATTCTGTTGAATATCGCCCCCCATCCCCCAAAAACCAATCTGAAGTGGCTGTTGAATGTGAACCTGATGAGGGTCAAATCCTACTTCTTCTTTCAGTTCACGTAACAATCCTTCTTGAGGAGATTCCAACGCATCCATCCGTCCACCAGGAAAATCCCATTTTCCCAACGCCTGTGTATGATCAAATTTTCCCGCATCACGAACAAGCAAAATTTTCCCCTGAGGATTCACGATGACGGCCTTATTGGCAACAAGCTTTTTTTCCATACAGAACTATTTTATAAGAAAGTATACGTGATTAAAAAAACGGGGAACAATCCCCGTTTTTTGTCTTTTCAAAAATCTATTGAGATCTCTCCAAAACTCGATGAGATTGCCTTGAACGGGCTGTTGAGCCATACGAACCCTATTCACAATAGGGAGAGTGTGGAGGGCGGGCGCCCGTGAAAGGGAAGGTCGCGAGTTTTGGAGAGATCTCTTTACTGAATTTGTTGAAGAATAATGGTACAAAAGGCGAATAAAGCAGCGATAATCAATGTAGCAAAAACACCGAAGGTCAATTTGCTCAAGGAATGATGATGAACTTCATCCCGATAAGAAGCGGTGGTATATTCAAATCCTCCGGTTAAAATCATGGTAATAGCGGGAATTCCCAACCAAAGGACAAGGACACGAAATAATCGTAAAAGTAATTCGGTATATTGAGTCCCGTTACTTAATGTGTCCAACAAAGGAATCGCAGCGACCGTCTCATGATTGGCAGACATCGCTCCAAACACAACCAGGATAAGAACAGGCAAAAGAGATTGGACAATCGTCTTTACACGCGATCCGTCTGCACGTCCTGCAACCGCCTGCATCGCAGACCCCATCACTTTTCCTATATCTGCTTTACTTTGCGCTCCGCTGGATTCAACCACTCTCTTGAGAATTTGAGTCAGTTCTTCGTCGCTCATTTGTGCAGGAAGAAATTGTTCAAGCACCTGAATTTCAGCTGCAGAAGCCTGAGCCATATCCTCACGACCTCCTTGAGTAAAAGAGTCAACAGCATCCTTGAGTTGTTTTACCTGAGTTTTCACGACGTCTTGAATCTCTGAGTCAGATAAGACATGGCCAACATCGATCTGCTTATTTTTTATCGCAGAAAGCAACAAACGCAACGTGGAAAGCGTTGCGTTGTCTTTGGCTTTCATGGCAACCTTCATGTTTTGTGAAATGGTTTCTGCCAGAGTCATACAAATATTTAGTGACGAGAAATCGTTTGAGTTTCGTCAAGCTGTCCAACACGTATAAGATATTCGCGCTTGATACGTACAGCCAAACGGCGAAGAGCGGACTTTTTTTGTCTCGTCTTATTAGGTTCGTCGACATGGAAACGATTTTTCTTGGCTTCAAGAGTCGTTCCACTTTGTTGCATACGACGGCTAAAACGTCGATACAAACTTTCAAAACTTTCACCTTTGCGGCGCTTTACGTTAATCACAAGATATTTTCCTTCTAAAAAGAATTAATTAATCAAATTCTGCAAAAAATAAGGAATTCTGTCAAGTTGAATAGGTTACATTCGATCCGTTCCCAAATCTTGTACCGCTTTGACAACGGAAGCGGGAACTTTTGTCTTCCAGTCTAAATCTCCTTTTTTGATCATTTCACGGATACTGGTGGAACTGATTCCTGGAACCTCTTTTATCTCCTTAATCTCAATTTTTCCTTCGAAACACTTTTTCACTGCTGGATCCCCCGTCCAAATCATATCTACCTGTTTCGCATGCTCAAGAACCTGTTGTGCCCACACGTCGTCATCCGGATGATCTGGAAGATTGATAAACTCCACATCAAAAAGCGGAATAATATCCTCATCTTGAAGGGCTTGTTGAATCATTTCTTTACGTTCTTGGGCTGTATAAGGATTGAGTTTACTTCCCGATTTATCTGAGCTTCCAATTCCAATAATCACTTTGCGGCACACCTTTGTCATTCCTTTAATGACCATATGGTGTCCAATATGGTATGGCTGGAAACGACCGATAAATAAACAAATGGGTTTTGACATACGTCTCTATGGTGCCATAAATAACTTCTTATGCCAACCAATACGGTCACACAAAAAACTGTTGAAAAAAAGACTTCCCTTTATGCAAGACTTTCGCTATCCTGTGCAAACTATGATTGGTGTTTTTGATTCTGGTTTTGGGGGTTTAAGTATTCTTAAACCTATTCACGAACGACTTTCCCATTATTCAACAATCTATCTTGGGGATAATGCACGGACACCCTACGGAGTACGGTCAGAAGAGGAAATTTTTGAATTCACCCTTCAAGGTGTTCGTTTTCTCTTGAAAAAAGGATGTCCTTTGGTTGTGATCGCTTGTAATACAGCAAGCGCTCAAGCGTTGCGACGTATCCAACAAGAAATTCTTCCCGTTGAATTTCCAGATCGGCGCGTATTAGGGGTTATTCGTCCAGCAGCGGAATATTTGGCCAAACACAATAAACGCGTTGGAATTTTTGCCACTCCTGCCGCTGTTGAATCACAAGCGTATATTCATGAACTCTATAAGTTGCGTCCGGAAATGAAAGTGACCCAAATCGCTTGTCCTGATCTTGTGGATCTGATTGAAAAAGGAGAACACACGAGTGACCGGGCTGATCAGCTTGTTAAAAAGTGCGTTCAAAAATTATTGATTCAAGATCCCCAAGTAGAAGCGGTCTTGTTGGCGTGTACCCACTATCCCCTGGTTTCTTCTCTGTTTCGTGCTCATTTGCCAACAGGAATCCATCTTTTGACACAAGGCGACATCACGGCCGTCAGTCTCGCTTCTTATCTGGAAAGACATGTGGAATTAGATGAACGATTATCTAAAACAGGAGAACGGACGTACTTTACAACAAATCGCGAAGATCTTTCTGGTTTAGCTTCACTTTTTTATGGCAAAGAAATCCTTTTCGAACAAACATTCATTGATTAACAAGGGAAAAAGAATTAATCTCCTGCTCTTGAAAGAAAAAGGGAGATTAGGTACTATTTCGTGGTCAAAGATACATGCAGTGAGTGTGAAAGCTCACGGATCTGTCTAGAGAGACAGATCTCGCCATTTAGCAATGAGCTTACATCCCGGATCTGATGAACGTTAGATCCTAGGAATACGTTTACATCCCGGATCTGTCTCTTCGAGCCAGATCCGGTCGCTCCGTTCGGTACAAACAAGATCTGATCTTGTTTGTACGCTCACTACGCTCCCGGATCGTCTAAAGGCAGGACACCAGGTTTTGGTCCTGGGTATCGGGGTTCGAATCCCTGTCCGGGAACCAAGAAAAAACAATCGTCATTGACGGTTGTTTTTTCTTTGGTGTATAGACAGGGATTCGAACTTATTAAGTCTCTTTAATCAAATTTCAACAAAAAATAAAACTTTCCAAAAAGAGTAAGAATGATAGCGCTACAAAAAATAATGCGTCTTATTTTTTCTGACTTATATTTTTCTGGAAAAAATTGAAAGAGAAAAGAACAAACAAACAACCAAAAAAGAATATTCAGAGCAAATCCTCCCCACATCTGGGGAGGAACATGATCATTACCCATCGCTGGACCTGGATAAGAAAAAGACCTTATGGGAAAACCTCCTGTGGCAAAAATATCTTTAATATCATTTGACCCTGTCAATGTAAAAAATAAAAAATGAGAAATCCAAACTAAAATAAGCGAGAGAGAAAAAATAGCTGTAAAATCAGATATTTCAATTCGTTTTTTTAAAGTCATAAATGATTAAACCCGATTATTTTGATCGCTACATTTTAGACCTTCAAATACTTCTTCATCGCCATACCTGTTGAAAGAAAGGTGATAACGACGAGTGCGAGAAATTCTCCGCCGAAAATAAGAAGTCCGTGTTGAGTAAAATATTCAAGCAGTCCGGCTGATTGGGATCCGAAATATACCCCCACCTGCGGCTCAATCAGAATAAGAGCGGGATAAATAAGTCCGATCGTTATCCCAACCGCCATTAAGCTCAGTAAGACCATTTCAAGCAAAAAAGGAGCTTTAATAAACCAATTATTCGCTCCAACCAATCGCATAATACCGATCTCGTCTCGATGGATAAAAATACCAATACGAACCGTATTGAACACAATCAAACAGGCGATAAAGAGAAAAATAACCGCAAGGATGACAACAAATACTTGAATACGATCTGTCGTTGATTGAATGCGTTCAATAATACTTTGATAATCGGAAAAATCCTTTTCACGAATACTGTCCCGGAATTGAGGATTATCCAACGCATCAATAATCATCTCAAAATCTCCCACCTCACCCGCTTTGATAACAAGCGTGGGACCGAACGGATTCTCGCCTAATTCCTCTAAAGAAGCCATGATCTGCGCATCGTTTGCATGGCGTTGAATAAATTGCTGATAAGCTTCGTCCGCGGAAATAATCTCTACATCTCTCACCTGACTGAGTCCGCGCAAATAGGCAACGGCGGAAGACAAGGTCGTGTCTTGTGTCTGATCATAAAAATACACAGACAGTTCAACACGATCCTCAACCAAAGAAATAGCTCGATCTGTGACAACATTCAATACAAGGAGAATATTCACCGTAAACAACGTGAGCAAAAGCATGCTCAGAGTAATGAGTGATAACCAAAAATTTCTCCAAAAATTTTGAAGAGCAAATTTTACGACACGGTAGCTAGAAACAAACATACTCCTCCTTTAAAGCTTATAACGCCCTTCCTCTACATCTGACACAATCTTCCCGTCCTCAAGAGTAATGACACGCCGTCTGAGACGATTTACCATTTCCCGATCGTGTGTAACCAGGACGATGGTGGTGCCAAATTCATTAATTTTTTTCAGTAAGTCCATGATCTCACGCGAATTGAGTGTATCGAGATTCCCTGTTGGCTCATCGGCAATCAACATCTTTGGAGAATGAACAAGAGCCCGAGCAATCGCCACGCGCTGCTGTTCTCCTCCCGAAAGCTGTTTAGGATAACGAGCAAGCTTATTCCCAAGATTTACAATATCTAGTACTTGAGGAACAACCTCTCGAATTCGTCTTGGACGAACCCCCGCTACTTGAAGGGCAAAGGCCACATTTTCGTACACGGTCTTTTTTTGAAGAAGCTTGAAATCTTGGAAAACCACTCCTATTTGTCTGCGTAATAAAGGAATGTCCCGATCATGAATATGCGTAATGTCCCATCCCCCAATTTCGATGATCCCGCGAGAGGGCCTCTCTTCTGCGAAGAGTAATTTGGCAAGCGTGGATTTTCCGGTTCCGCTTTTCCCAACAATGGAAACAAATTCTCCAGGTTGAACGTGGAGACTGATCCCATCCAGACCAATAATATTGGGCGGATACAATTTGGAAACATTTTTAAAACGAATCATGGCAACAATGTTACTTGAACTTGAATCACTCCAGCTCCCAACGGCGCCAGCTTAGCAAAAGCTGTTTTATCCAAATCAATAATGCGATCAGGAAAAACCGTGCGATCAGGACCATAATCATTTACGCGCACAGTCACTGACTTGGTAGGATCACTGATGCTTGTAACCAGCAAAGAAGTTCCTTGTGGATAATCAGGCGAGGCCGCGCAATCGCAACCTTCATAACCATACCAGCTCGCCTCTCCTATTTCAGGGATCTGATCTTCAAAAATAGCCAAACGTGCATACGGCAAATGGATAAGTGCGCGGACGGACTTCGTATCAGGACTATCCTCGGATGGAAGCTCTTCCCATACGCTTTTCACTCCATTGAAGAAAAAAATGCGACGGCGACCGTGCAAGTCCTGATCATTTGTCTGCTCTTGGGGATATTTGATCTCCAAAAAAAAGAAATCGCTTCCATCGTAACTTTCTTTATTAAGGATATCAAAAAGATAAATATTTCCCAAAAGGACAGGAGGCGATACGGGATTGTTTGGATCTTGAACAAAAGAAGCAAGCGTATCTTGCATGAGAGAAGGATCCAATGTTTTCACATCCACTCGGGTAGAAACATTGAGTGTTTCAGGACGGATCCCCAATCGCATGATCGTATCGCTGGATTCAAGTGTATATCCTTTTACGATCGTTGCCGCATCAAACTGAGTTGAAACCACTGTTTCCAATTCCTGAGCAAAAACAGGTGTCAGGAAAAATGAAAGAAAAAAAAATGAAAGGGAAAAAAGAATTCTTGTCATGCTCATAATTCCTTTATATGATACCCGGCAGTACAGACATTCACAAGAGGAAGATAATTTTAAACCTTAACGTATCTCTATGATGAAAGAAGGTGGATCTAAATTTATTCCAGAAACAACGGCATTGAAAAAAATGGAATCTGTTGAAAAATCAAAATTTGAAATTTTTGACACAAAAGACCGCGAGTTGATGCTTGAGGCTGCAGATCATTTTTTGGATCAACTTTCTCAAACCAACTATGACGCCCTTATTTTTCTTGATCAAGGCGCTCGAATCTGGTCGCATTTGCTTCATGCGCGATGGCAACATCGTTTTCCAGACAAAAAATTTCCAGAAATAAAATATATCAAAGTAGGCAGAGAACTCATCACTGGATATGACAAAATGCAATATTATTACGATCATTACTATGATAAAAAAACGATGAAAGAAATAAAAAAAGAATCCAGAAAAAAATATGGATATGATAGACAAGAAGAATACATGCTTTTTCGGCAGGAAGAGGCAAACAAAAAATTAAAATTGCTCATTACCGAATTACAAGAAACATTCAAATCACTTCCGCCACGCATTTTAATCGTTGATAGTTTTATTTTTTCAGGTCAAACATTAGACCTTGCACAAAATTTACTTACACACGCGTTCTCAACTGCTTCTTTTGACAAAGCTGCAATTCTTGGGTCTTTTAGAAAAAAGGAAGATACTCGTGATGATCTTATCTTCAAACCCCTTGGTGTCGAGACTGATGCCGAACGAAAATATCCGTCACCACCATCCATTAGTGACCACAAAGGAGCTTTTATTAAACCTCGCTATAAACAGATAAAAGAATTGGAATCTATTGAAAATCCAACATGGCGTAAACTCTTACGACGTTTGGTTGGAAATCCAGAAATTCAACTATCGCCAGAAATCGAGGAAAAAATTCAAACTCAAAAACAACGAATGGAACAAGAACAACAACGCTATCGACAAGCAATGAAAGAAATAAAAGAAATGGCTGTTATAGAAAGATAAAATATCTTCTGCGAGATTCGTACACTGGTAATATGTCAGCTTCCCAAGCTGAAGAAGCGGGTTCAATTCCCGTATCCCGCTCCAAACAAAAAGAACCCTTGGAAAAGAGTTCTTTTTGTTTTAAAGAAAAACTCCCATAGACATGAGAGTTTTTCTGGAGCCACTGGGCGGATTTGAACCGCCGACCTCTGCTTTACGAAAGCATTGCTCTACCAACTGAGCTACAGTGGCAAGAGCTGTGAATGATGAAACTCGCGATCTTGAGGTTTTCGGGCGCCCGCCCGCCCGACTGAACGACGATCAATCCTGTTCAGTCGTTCGACGGTCGGGCGGGCAGCCCATTCAAGACAATCTCATCGAGTTTCATCATTCACAGCATGAAGATATATTCTAAGACCCGAAAATAATAACAGGAGCTATCAGGAAGATCAAGAGAAAAAGTGCCTCATCAGTAGCACTTTTCCTTTATAAATTTAAAATGGGTTTTTATTTCTCTCCGACGTAACGTTTAACCGTGACGGTATCTAAATAGGCGTCTACGACTTCTTCAAGATTTTGCTTGGGAACGGTAATAGAAAGCAAATGAAGTTGAGTCTGGTCGTCTTCCCCCGTACGATCTAGCAGTTTAAAAATCACATATCCTTCTGGCAAGGTAATGATTTCTGTCACGTCGCCCACTTCAAGAGACTGAACCTGACTGGACCAGCTTTCTGGAATGACGGAACTTTGAATAAAGCCTAAATCGCTTTCAATGCCGTTAAACGAGGCGTGAACTTCTTTAGCGACCGTCTCGAAATCCTCTCCTGTCTTTACTCGTTCAGAAGCGCTCTGGATCAGAGCTAACCGCTCTTTCTGAAGCTCTTCATTATTGAGAACAGCATCTGTCATCTGCAACGCCAACACAATAGAATCGACAATGCGAGATTTAAACTCTTCTGGAGTCCATCCAAAGGTCTCTTGGAGATTTTTGGTAAAGACTTCTTCGCTCTCTTGAGAGGACAAGATGTCCTGGTAATATTTTTCTACTCGATCCTGGTCTAATGTGATTCCGTCATTTTTTGCTAGTTTTTGAATCGCTAGTTTGTTTACAAGAGTATCGGCAATCGCAACCTCTAACTGATCGGCAGGAGGGGCTGTCTGGCCTTCAAGACTTTCAAAATAACGACTCAATGAATCATATTCGGTGAGAAAATCCTTCATGCTCACAGTTGTTCCCTCTACAGAAAGAGCGGGATAAGGAACGATCTGAACGACCTTGCGAACAAAAGGGTCGGTGACGGGTTTAGCATAAACCTGCCAAGTCATCAATGAAAATCCGATAACGAGAATCAAAAGAATGGCGACAATCCTCACTTTTGGATTTTGTAAAAATGTTTTCTGTTTAGAAAAAGTAGGTACTGGAGAGGTCGCTTGGTGTTCAACCGGCACTTCGGTTGACGGATCAACGATCTGTTCGCAGAGAGGTTCATCATTCATATTTACTAATGAAGGATCTCTAAAAATGGATGGATTTTCGTTGAATGGGCTGCCCGCCCGACCGTCGAACGTTCGTTCGGGCGGGTCGAGCCCCGCGAACCCTATTCCCCATAGGGAGAGTGGGGTCGGCGGGCGCCCATGAAACGAAAAGACGCCATTTTTAGAGATCCCTAAACGTATTATAGGATTGTTTATCAAAGAAGTAATACCACCACTTGGTTGGATTCGCAACTGCCTCAGCATCCTCCGAATCTTGAATAACCAATCCTAATGGATCATTTGGATCATCTGTTGTAGCTGTCTGAGATTGATCTTGGGTTTGTTCTTGGATGACGTAGACGGTTTCTCCAGGTTTTTTCATTCCAAGTTTTAAACGTGCTTCACGTTCAATATAAGATTCTGTTTGAATAGCTGTCTTTAACTCAGAAATTTCTATATTTTTAGCCGCAAGCGAATCAGCCTGTTCTTGCAGCCGGGCAATTTCTGACCCGATAGAATGATTACGAATAATCTCCCGGCCAAAAGAAATTCCCAGAAAAACAATGACAAAAATATTCAGTACGATCAAGAATCGCCATCGAACCATTCGTTGAATAAATGAAGACTTAGGGATTGGCATGCAATGCTGAGTCAGAAATTTCACTTTCACGACGCAAATCATTGATCAGATCTGCGATACGATTTGGACGTTTTACTTGCTCAACCTGAATATCTGCTGAAGAACCCTGCAATTGGAGCTGGAGTGTTCCGTATCCAAACAGTGTAGGAAAAATTCCTTTTATGTGATAGCTCACTTCATCGATCTGATCAAAACGTGTTTGAGTGACGACGCGATGGAAAAAACCTTTTTGATCATAATCAATCACCCTCATATCTGTCACGACAAAAACGGTCCGTGACCACGTCAGGTATGCGCGCACAAGCAAAAGAACGCCTGAAAAAAGCCATATCGCAAAAATAGCCAATCCAATTCCCCCTTCTCGCCACAAAGGGAAAAGAAAGAAAAAAGGTAAAAGGATCCAGACAACCAGAAGCGTCACGCGTGGCAGGCGAGGAATCATAGAGGCATACACAACTTCCAGGACCTCCTCATGAGCTTTCAGTTCAATAAACTTAGGTGCTTCCATACTGTTTTTTGAGAATTTTTCGGGCGACCAGACGATCATCCCAAGGAATTTTTTTTCCTTGAGCCACAGCCATAACAGGCTCACTGCCCTTACCTGTAATTAAAATAAGATCCTTCGGTTGAGCAAGGGCAATGGCATATTCGATCGCCTTTTCCCTATCTAAAATACGAAAAAGATCTGTCTCATCTTTTTTACCTTCCTGCTGTGCCGCATCGGCGACATCTGTAATGATTTGCATCGGAGATTCATCATAAGGATCTTCGTTGGTCACAATCACAATATCATCGTTCTGGGCAGCCATACGCCCCAGTACCTGACGACGAGCAACATCCCTTCCCCCGCCTGCAGATCCTAAAATATGAATGATCCGCTCGTGGTTTATCAACGCAATCGCTTGGTAAAGGGCCAAAAGTGCCGCTGGCTCATACGCGTAATCAACAATGACCGTGAATGGTTGTCCTTCATCGATGTTCTCTAAACGACCCGGAACAGGCTCAAGCGATTCAACAGCCGCACGCAGTGCTTGTGAACCAACCCCCAATTCACGAGCCACGGTCATGGCAGCGAGAAGATTGTAAAAATAAAATGGGCCGATAGGTTTGAAATGAAACAAGAGATCGTCGTAGGTAAACAGTGTACAGGTTCCTGAAAATTGTACTTCTGTCGCAATCACAGGTGCTGTATTCAAACGTGCAAAAGGTCGTTGTGTATTGCGCATGCTAAATCCTGTAGAACGATCTGCGCCAAAAGAAAGGAAGTATTCCGCATGTAGATCATCCAGATTCACAATGATTGTTTTGTCTATTTCTTTCCGGTCTATTTTTTTTCGCAAACCTTTTTTTAACGACGCAAAAAAAGCTCCCTTTGCCGCTTTATAATTTTCAAATCCCCCATGAGCCTCGATGTGTTCGGGGGTTAAATTCGTGAATACAGCGATATCATAATTGATGCCGACATGTCGAAATTGGGCAATACCCTGAGAAGAAGTCTCCACAATCGCATAACGACAACCTGATTTGACCATTTGATGAAGTAATTTCTGCGTTTGGAAACGTCCGAGCATGGTCATTTTCTTATCGTTCACCCATTCGTGATCTGCCACTTTAAAACTGGCCGTACTGGTCCAACCTACTCTCTCGCCTGCGTGTTCCAACAATCGCCCGATAAATTGAACGGTGGTAGATTTTCCATTGGTGCCAGTCACTCCGATCACAATCAACTGTTGTGAAGGATATCCATAATAAAAAGCCGCTACATGCGCCAAAATAAGATGATAAACGCTTATCAAAGGCTCTGGAATGATTTTGCGAAGAAACGGCTTAATCATACGTTCAGGCATTTTATCACAACCATTGACATTTTGGCTTATTTTGTATATTCTAATCCTCCACTTAAACCACCAACAAAGGAGAATAAAAGTGGCAAAAGCGCGATTCCTCGGACGGACAAATATTTCCAAGATGTCTGTGGGAGGTATGTGTGAGATCCGAATCATTCGCAGGAATGTGGATGTGCTCAGTGGCCCCACGTACGATGACTTCGGCGGTGACACATGGTATCGGGGCGAAGTGAGCGAGATGGGTGACGCCCGTCTGTCACCGCAGCCCATCCGGGCGTTCTTCACCGATGACCGTATCGACGGGCATAAAAACGAAGGCGTAAGGAAATTGTCCCACAAAGAGCCTCCGTTTGAGTATGAGGTTCGACCGTTGTATCGGATGCAGGGTGTCACAACTCACGGAAATTTCCATGTGGGTGACGTCTGTCTGATCGAGATCGGAAGCTTCGACACAGATCCGACCTTGTGTCTTAATCAGAATCTGCCCACATGGGAAATCCTGCGCCTGTTCCCTGCCGGATCCTTCAAAGGCATTTGGCGGGGTCGGGTCATTCAGGTCTCGGAAGCAATGTTCGAGAACGCAGGAGTGATGTGCCGTCCCATCGCTGTTGTGCTCGATGATCCCCGTATTCTCGAAAGCTCACAGCATCTAAAGGATTGGCACGGTCATGAACCGCCGGTCAAATATGAAGTCCACCCTGAGACTGCCATGACAAAAGCAGCTCTGCTGGCAAGCAAGGGAATCGGACTTATCAAGAGGACTGTGAACGATCTGCGAACAAACCTGGGAGTCTGAAATAAACTCCCTATCAACGATACCCACCACACATGCTGGTGGGTTTTAAAATAGAAAAACTCGCAAACCAGATCATCCGGTGCGCGAGTCAGGTTTCTCAGAAGGTTTTTTGGGAGTCAAAACGGCATTGATAAATGCGGAGAGTTTCTCCACAAAATCCTGGTACTTTTCGCTTCCTCCTTTACTCACCGCGCTGGTGGCATAAAGGAAAGAAACTTTGAGGCCCAGGTCAGTAGCCATGACCATCACGGCTTTCTGTTGAGCTGTAGGAGCGTTTGTAAAAAAGGACTCGGGAACACCCATGACAAAAGGTAGGATCAAAAAAAGAAGAAGATAGATCTCGCCATGGGCGATGAAGCGCAGGATGTACTTTCCCTGCTTGTGATCACCGATCCATCGTCCGACCTCCCGCGCGCCGACGAAGATGACGAGTGTGGAAAACCAATAATCCACTAACTGTGAACTCACGTGAATCCAGGGAACGTAGTAGCTCCCCAGCAGGAGACTGATCAGCAGAAGCGTCAACACATCAAAGACGAATTTCCAGCGCATGATATTGCGCATGAAAGAACGCACTTGGACTCGTAGGTTGGGCATGATCGGCTCCCTTCTCTTTTTTCGTTTACGCATCCTAGTATAAAAACGATATCCTAATTAAAAGACAAGGTCAAAGGACCTTGTCTTTTATTTTGTCTTTATTCAACGTCAAGGCTTAACTACATCCGCTCGTGGCGCCACAATTGAGACACTTATAACATGCAGCGTTGCGAACCATCATGGAGCCGCACGTATCGCAGGCAGGAGCATCGGACTGGTTGTCGAACGTTTGGGTATGCGCGGTAGATCTCGTCTGTGTCAAAACATTTTGTTTGGCAAGTTCAAACAAATTAGATTGATCCTTGCTCGCAACGTCTTGTGCAAGCTGTTGGGCCAATGATTCCATTTCTGTCACAGGCTCAATGATCTCCTGAGTGTCTTGAGTGTAATTAATCCCTACAGCAAGCTGACTTTCACGTGGCAGAAATTTGATGGCGAGCCAACGGAAGATATAATCGGTGATCGATTTGGCAATGCGAATTTGTGGATTGTTCGTGTAACCGGAAGGTTCAAAACGCATGTGAACAAACTTGTTCACCAACACTTCCAGCGGAACACCATATTGAAGACCGATAGAAATCGCTGTGGCGAAAGAATCCATAAGTCCTGAGATGACGGAACCCTGTTTGGACATCGTGATGAAAAGTTCTCCCGGAGTTCCGTCATCATATAATCCAACGGTGATATATCCTTCCTGATTTCCAACCGCGAACTTATGGGTAATACTGCGACGTTCATCCGAAAGCCGTCTGCGTCGAAGACGCGTATCCGTCTGAATCGTCACGGTAGGAATCACCTGGGATACCTCTTGCGTTTTCTTTATCTCATCCTGTTTTTTGGCGTCGGTATTTTGTTTTTTCGCATCGCTCTCTTTGGAGGTGGTGAGAGCTTGTTGTCGTTTGGATCCATCACGGTAAATCGCGATGGCCTTCAGGCCCAAACGCCATCCTTCCATATACACGCCGGCGATATCCTCCACCGTCGCTTCGTGAGGCATGTTCACGGTTTTTGAAATGGCTCCGGAAATAAACGGCTGGACCGCGGCCATCATACGAAGATGACCCATGTAGTGGATCGTTCGTGTTCCTTGCGCCGCTTTGAATGCGCAGTCAAAAACAGAAAGATGTTCTGACTTCAAATTTGGGGCTCCTTCAATAGTGTCTTTTTCTTCAACGAAAGCCAGGATCTGCTCTCTCTGCTGTGCCGTATATCCAAGACGAGTTAACGCTTCAGGCACGGTGTTATTCACGATTTTCAACATCCCTCCACCCACAAGCCATTTATATTTCACAAGAGCAATATCCGGTTCAATACCTGTGGTATCGCAATCCATCAGAAAAGAAATGGTACCTGTGGGAGCGATAACGGAAATTTGCGCATTGCGCAAACCGTATTTACTTCCATGCTCAACCACATTGTCCCAACAGGTTCGTGACTCTTTGAGCAGATCTTCTGGAACGCCTTCTCCCCCCATTTCATAAGAAGCATCGCGGTGCATACGCATGACCTCCAAACAAGGTTCTTCATTGCGTTTATATCCAGCAAAAGGACCGATCTTCTCTGCAATCTTGGCAGACTGATAATAACAATGTCCACTTTGAAGAGAAGAAATAGCTGCGGCAAGATTGCGACCTTCATCGGAATCATAAGCAAGGCCGCGACTCATCAAAAGGGCTCCCAAATTGGCATAGCCAATTCCAAGAGGGCGATAATCGTGACTATTTTGTTCAATGGCAGGAGTAGGATAGGCAGAATTCCCAACAATAATTTCCATCGCCGTAATGATGATTTCGTTAGCCTTTTTAAAGGCTTCTACATCGAACATCATTTCTCCATCGACCTCTTTTCGAAATCGCATGAGGTTGAGGGAGGCAAGGTTACAAGCGCTATCATTCAAAAACATGTACTCAGAACAAGGATTGGAAGCGTAAATACGATCGGTATTCTTACATGTATGCCATTTGTTGATAGTGGTATCGTATTGCATTCCAGGATCGCCACACTGCCAGGCAGCATCGGCCATCATGTTCATGAGTTCTGTTGCTTTCCAAGTTTGTACAGGTTCCCCTGTGGTCACAGCATGAGTTGTCCAGTCACCGTCTTTTTCAACCGCTTGCATGAACTCATCGGTCACACGGACAGAATTATTTGCATTTTGAAAATAAATGGAAGCATAGGCGTCTCCATCAAGAGATCCATCGTATCCTGCATCCATAAGCGTCCACGCTTTCTTTTCTTCTCTCACTTTGCACATGATGAAATCGTCGATATCTGGATGGTCAATATCTAAGATCACCATCTTTGCAGCACGACGTGTCTTTCCACCGCTTTTAATCACACCAGCAAAGGCATCTAATCCTTTCATGAAAGAAACGGGTCCTGAAGCTTTTCCATTGCTACCTCCCAAAAACTCATGACGTGAACGCAATTTCGATAAGTTGGATCCTGCGCCAGATCCCCCCTTAAACAACATGCCTTCTGTGACACACAAGCTTAAAATCGAACGCATGTCATCTTGAACAGAATTGATAAAACAAGCAGAACACTGTTGCGGACGATCTGTCCCAACGTTAAACCAAACAGGTGAGTTGAACGCAGCCATTTGATTGACCAGAATGTAATGCAATTCATCGTCAAAGGCTTTGGCGTCTTCTTGTGTGTGAAAGTATCCATCTTTCGTTCCCCATTGCGTAATCGTTTTTGCCACGCGACCAACAAGCTGTTTTACGGAATATTCGCGATCTTCTTTTCCGATCGTTCCAAAAAAATATTTTGACACAACGATATTCGTTGCTGTCTGTGTCCAAGATTTTGGAACTTCCACTCCTTTTTGCTCAAACACAACCTTCCCTTTTGAATCGGTAATGGTGGCGTCTCGCGTTTCCCATTCAATCTCGTCGTACGGATGAATACTCGATTTTGTAAAATAGCGGTCAACGACAATACCATGGCCATACACTTCTTTTCGCTCATCGTTGGATTTGGATCCGCGATAAGAAGCGTATCGTTTTGCCACATACACAAGATTGTTATCAATCAAGGTGACGGTGACACATTCTCGAATATCAAAAAAAGAAGGAATGCTGTGACCGTCAAACTGTTTGGTCAAACGAGTCATCACTTGAGACGTTACCCGTTCAAGAATGGATTGATCCTTCATCCCCGCTGAGGCAAACGCCTTGCACAGAGAAGAAAAAAGTTTCACCTGATCAAAAGACTGCTCTTCTCCGTTGCGTTTTTGAACGGTCTTTACAGAGGTCATAAAATTCCAAACGACGTCGGAGACGTTTTTGGCATCAACGGTGGATTGAAGATTTTGGGAGGCGTGGTCCGACATAGGGCGAGTATGAGCGGAAAAAAATTAAAAGGCACTAGAGATGAAAAGAAGATCCGCTTTTGGATCATCTTTTGTCTTGAGAAGAGGATGAGGGCTTCAAAAATTCATTTCCACAAATACTATATGTTGTGGTTATCTTTTATTCTAGACCACGATATGTAGTGTGTCAAAGATAACCGTTATCCACAGAATTTCATTCGAAAAAATGAATGATCTCTTAAAATCCCATGCTTAAATTTATAGAGGAAGCCTGCTCCTTTTTAGAAAAATCAACAGGAATCGCTTTACGGCCGGTCAATCGATCTTCATAAGCAAGTGCTTTGTATTTAAGACCGTACTCATAAACCTCCTTGGTGACTTTTACATCCTGAAGACAGTAGTCTTTAATTTTTTGGATCTCTCCCTGTTTCCACCACTCTACCGCTTGCAACCCATGCCCTGATTTTCTCTGACCAATCGTTGCTGCCGCAACATCATCCAGTTTCAACCTAAAACCTAACGCTTTATGAATCTCTTCCAAAATATCCAATTGAACAAATTTATTCAGATCACCTGGATAATAGTTGTTTAAAATGGGTGTATCGAAAAAACGGGAGTTATATCCGATCAGACGATCGCTCTGTTCTAAATACTTCCAAAGCCTTGGAAAATCTTTTTCTTCAAAACATTCATATGAATTGGTTTCGTAGAAAAAAACGCCTACTACGGAAATTTTCATTTCGCGCAAATCAGACCCCGCCGCCGTTTGTGTTTCAATATCAAAGACAATTTCTTTTGACATAATAAACGCTAGTATAACATATCCTCTTTATTCAAAAAGACCTTATGTATTTATCCAAATATCTATCTTTTAGAAGGAAAAACGATGCGAAAAAGAAGAGAAGGATAACAAATTTCGTGCAAATGAAACTGACGCTTGAAATTGGTATATCCCTGCCACGCACGAGGATCTGACCCTTGGCGAAGAATGCCAAAATTGGCAAAACGAATTCCACGATCTAAACAATGTTTATACCAATAATCAATCAACGGAACTCCTAAAGGTTCCGACTTCGATTCTTTATGGATGAAAGAACACATATGGACCGACTGTGAAATATCATCAAAATCCACCGTCACAAGTCCCGCAACGATGCGACCTTCTTGATTTTTATCTTTGATCACCCATAAATTGACGCTTGCTGGTCTGGCCAACACATGAAAAGTAATCACGCGAAGAAAAGCGGTTCGTGTGAACCAATCAAGAGCTTTTGAATCATGATAAGCCTGTTCAAAAGTTTTCACATCAACACGTTCGCAAAACAAATTTTCCTGGTGCAAAAATTTAGCACGTTGGCGCTTTGCTTGTGAGGACCACATATTCCAATACGCCTCTTGGTCAATAATCGCTATTCCCTTTTTATAGATAGAGGAGAAATAACGAGGAACCGGAATCCATCCCCGATGTCGCTGATTGGTCAAAGGCTGCCATTGAATGAGTCGGATCTGAGAGGAAGGAGAAAGATCAGGAGGGTGATCGCCCACATAACGTTCCCACGAAATGGAACCTAAAGAGGATTGGAGCCCAAGAACTCCTGGTTCTTCTCGTAATTGAGTTCGCTTGGCCTTGGAAATATGAGTGGTGAGGTATTGATGAGATTGTTCCTTATCAAAAAATCCTTCGGGAAGAACCTCTCCTACACGGCCTTTTCCGTAATGGCGAAATAAACCTACGCTATTGGTATTATAGCGTTTCTTACTATGAGAAGAAAAAAACTGTTCGACTCTCCCAGAGATCGAGGCTTCTTCTAAATAAAAATTAACGACGAGATACCCATCCCATGAAAGAAGTCGCTGAAGCTGCTGTAAAAATTCAGGCGTTGAAACCGAAGGAGAAACAAACGAACCGCAAAATAAATCGACAAAAATAAGATCAAATGGCTGATTCAATAAGGGCAACACATCCAAAACATCTCCTTGTCTTATCTCCAACCAATCATGAGATTGCTTTTTTAAAACACATTCTCGAGCTAATTGCACCATCACCTCATCATATTCAACGGCCACAATATGAGCCTCTGGAAATTGTTTGCGAATGACTTTGAGACAAGTTCCTGCACCTAATCCCAATACAAGAATCTGTTTCGCTCGAGTCTGTTTGGGAAGCATCTTCATGATAGAACGAAAAAAACCGTAGATATAGGTCCCTGATTGGATCGTTTGATCAACGCTTACGCTTTCCCATCCAAAAAAAGAATGAAGCGAAATCTTCTTATTTTTTTGGGAAATCAGATCCTGAGAAAAATAAAGACGTCGAATGATTTTGTGAAAAAAAGATAAAAACCTCATAACAATCATTCTATTTGTGCCGCCGAGGCCGCTGCCTTAAGACCTTCCGAAAACGTTGGAAACGCGTGAACCATTTGAGCTATTTTATCTATCGTTGCATTCAAAAAGATTGCCAATGCTGCCTCATGGATCATTTCCCCTGCCCGTTCCCCGATCACATGGGCACCTAAGAGCTTACGTGATTTAGGATGAGCCACGAGTTTAATCATGCCTTGCGTTACACCATCGGTCAGGGCACGTCCAAGAGAAGCCATAGTATATCTTCCGACCAACACCTTTCCATATTGATGGATAACCTCTTCCTGAGTCATTCCCACAGAAGCGACTTCCGATGCTAAAAACGTCACGCGCGGAACAACTCGCTGGTCGGTCTGAAGTGACTTCCCTTTTTTGGGCTTAACAAAAAGGGCGGCATTAAAACCCGCGACCCAACCCTCTTGATGAGCAGTATGAGTAAACTGCAATCCCCCGTCCACATCTCCGGCAGCGAAAATGTGCGGAATGTTCGTAGATTGATCCTTTTTTGTTTTTACGTAACCCTTTTTATCCAAATGAACTCCTGCCAACGATACATTCAATCCTTCTATATTTGCTCGTTTTCCTGTTGTGACAACAATGCGTTCAACCGCGTGCATCTTAGAAGAAAACTCTTCAGAACTGACAGAAAGCCCGGCAACACCTCCTCTGGCGTGAACGATCTCCTCTATCTGCGCATTAACCACAACCTCCACGCCCATTTGTTTGAGCACACCTTCCGCCAAAAGACTTATTTCCCTATCTTCTCTCTCTAATATGACGGGATGACTCTGTAATAGAAGAATGCGTGTACCAAAAGAGGCATAAAATGTTGCCAGCTCGCACCCAACAGGACCTGCACCGATAATCGCTAATGACTTAGGTTGGTTTTTTGTTTCCAACGCCTCTGTCCATGTCCAAAAACGAACGTCTTCTAATCCAACAATAGGAGGGATGAAATCCACGGTTCCTGTGGCAATGACAACTGTTTTGCCATAAAGCTGCTCACCATTTATTTCTATGGTGTGAGAGTCTAAAAAAGAAGCCTGTCCAAAACGCCTGTCGATATCCATCTGATTCAGAATCTCAACGTATCGATCGCCACGATCTCCTCCCCCGGTAATCGTGTCTACAATGGTTTGTCGATACTGCATGATTTTTTTAAACTGAAAAGATTTTCCGCCAAGTTCTATACCAAAATCTCGAGCCCGATTGAGCGTGCGATAAAATGTGGCAGCTTTCAATAACGCCTTAGATGGGATACATGCTTTATTAGGACAGTCTCCTCCTAGGCGATCCTTTTCAATTAAACAGACGGAGGCGCCCTGCGCATGAGCTGCTTGAACAGCAGAAAACCCTGCAGAACCAGACCCCAGGACAATCACATCAAACGACGTATTTTTTTTCATAAAGATCGATATTTAAAAAAGAGATCTGGCAGCTTCCCATAAACGATCATCCCCGCTTTCTTTCAGTCTATACCACCATTCAGCTCCCCATAAATAGACTTCTCCCAATCCGGTCTTGCGAGCAAACTGAACATTGTGTTCAAACATTTCAACCGTAAACATCTTATACCAGTCAGTGAGAGATCGTGATTGAATGGAATCTGAAAACCAAGGCTCAGCTTGTAACTCGGAAATGATCACCTGAGGGACGAATTTTTGTATCAGATGCGAACGAAAAAAATAATAATCAGGAGTCAGCGGATAGATTATATAACCAAAAAAAGGATTCCATGTTTGACGATATAAGGAAATTCCAAGAATGTCTGCCGAGCGCGCAGCCTCTGACCAAGATCCAAGTTCACCACTGACAGAGACTTGAATAGGCCGATCATCAAACGAACGCACAAGATTCACGTGTTCTTGAAATTCCGTTTGGGAAAGATTCGGACATTCCCCAAAAGGGAAAAAAGGTTCGTTTTCTATCTGCCAGCGGATGATGGTTGGAAAACGCTTGTAGCGTTGAACAACTTTTTCCAAAAAAGAATCTAATGCTTGTCTCTTCTGGGAAGGATCTAATTGTTCTGCCCAATCAGGAATAAAACATTCAGGCCAACGAGGAACCTTAGCCCCAATGACCACAGTGAGTTTTATCTCATAATCCTGAGAAAACTGGATAAACTCATCGGGAAGAGTCCAATCAAACTCTCCTTGTTTTGGCTCAATCTCAGACCAGTAGAGAGGAAGCCGGACGGAACGAACCTGTAGATCTTCAATCAGATCGTGATAGGTCTGGCGCGGATCTAATCCTAGCTGGCGAGCATAAACCCATGAATAGGTAATCCCAAAAACAGGCTCTGTATCGGATGCTGTCTGAATCCACAAAAACGTATAGGTAAAAAAAACGACAGCCAAAAGAAACAGAGATCCTAAAAAAAGAGAAAAAAACTTTTTACGACGAGGGTCGTGCATGATTATTTAATATAAAGTCGAGAGAAATCTCTCTAAAAGTACCTCCCTAAATCTCTTCTCGTTTTTCTCGTAAGAACCCCAACCAACTTTCCACAATACCAATAGCCGTCTTAAAGGGCGCTTCAATAATAAAATCAAAAAAGAACAGAAAAATATTCACTCGCGGCGCCCGCAAGGCAACCCAACGACCAGCTCGAATGATAGGAAGAAAGAGAACGTCCATAAGCGTACCAAACATCCCTCGAGACATATCGATCACTACCAACTCACGACGGGTATTACGGATACGCAAACCAAAATACGCAACTAAAGAAAGAAAGAAGATAAAAAAGAATATGGACAATCCGTTAAAATGAAACGTTCTGAGTGTGGAAACAATCAGCCAAATCATTAACACGAGAATCAAGAGATAGAGTCCGTTGAATATCCACCAAAGAACCCCTCCCCAGGCTCGACGACGTTTAAATACAATAGAGAATTCATCTCCTGTCCCAAAAATGGCATGAAGTTCTTCCAGAATCCGAGCGGTATTTTCAGATTTGGGGATACGAATCGTTAAACTAATCAAAGAAAGAAGAATTGGGGGGAAAAGAATATTAACGGTTAAAGGAAAAAAATCGGTCGTCTGAAGAATAAACACCTCATAAGGATATTCCACTAAAAACGCGAGAATGGATTTGGTGAGCAACAAAAAGAATGCGGCTCGCATCACGGTTCTTGTTAGTCTGCTTCTAAAAAGAGCATAACGTGCCTCCGCAGCCTTGGTGATGGCTGCATCGATGCTTTCCATATCCCCGCTCACGAGCGAAGTCGTAAAGGCTTCTGGATTATCTTTGGCGATATCGCAGAGCAAGTGAAAAATAATGGCATGCCGACGAATGAAACGGTAAACGTCATCTTGTGCAGAATGCCCTATTTGCTTTTCGATGGAATCAATCACTTTGGGCAAATTCGTCATGATTTCCTTCACAACAAGATCGTCTTTTTTTGCTTTGCGCCAATGTGGATAATAGAGAGTTAAGAGACGATAACGAAGCGTGGCGGGATTTGAATTCAGGACACTTCGATGAATGGCGATGTAGAGTTGGAGGTCGCGGTCTGCCTCTGGAAAAGAATGGGTCTGCCAGTCCACACGACGCTTCAACTCCTGATACGCGAAACTGGCAAGAGCCTCATCGATCGAAGGAGGAACAAGAAAATATTCCATTTCTACGGAAGCCGCATCAAGCAACCAATCGTACCCTTGCTGTCCTTGCGATGTTTCCGATTCGAGTATTCCAAAAAGGACGCTGTATTTTTCTAAAATCAACTCAACTTTTTCAATAACTTTGGTGGGGACCCGACCATTGGGAAGATATCTTGCCCAGATTAATTCCTTAACAAGCGTTCCGGCCATTTGGGCTTGAGAGCCCTCGACAAGACAGCGTTTTAAAATACGACGGATCGCATTTCGTCGAAGCAAATGTTCTTCGTCGTATTCCAGTGTATTACGAACGGTTTCATAAACAGAGGCAGCCGCAGAAACGGTGTCTGAGACTTTAATGACATCTTCCTCTTTTTCAGAAAGCTCTGTCTGATGCCTTGTTTGAACAATCGTGTTCAACAAATGTTCTAACGCTTTGTCCATAGTTACACAATAAGCGGTAATGAATGAAGTTCGCTTTTTCTTCCCAAAACCAAATCTTCGATACGATACGTTCCGTGCGTTGGAGCTTCAATGTACCCATTCCACGCCATGCGCGCGACGCCTCCTGAATCGATCCAATCAAAGAGCCATTCACTGGTATATCGAGGATCGTTTTGGGAAACTCCTCCTCCAACATAACTAAGCCAGACACGATTAAAATCTTCCTGAGAACCGATAGGGGGAGCCATGATCATCGCTATTCCCAATCCGCAATAAAAAGAAAGCTCGCTTGGTTTTGTCCAAAGAATATCTGTTGTTTTGAGAATTTCTGTAAAATCAGAAAAATAATCAGCTCGCGAGGTATGTTCAGGAACGACGACCCAGCTACCTAACTCTTTTTTTAATCCGATCTCCTTTACCGCGTTTCGATAGTACACAGCGGCATCTTTTCGATATCCGGGTAATAAATTGAAACGAATTTCGTGACGAGCAATCCGCGACTTCAAACTTTGAAGAATTTTTACTCCTAACGCTCGCTGGGCTCCTGCTCCTCCAACGCTATAAGTAAGAGTAAGCGGATGAGCAGCGGTTGTTCGTTTACAGCGGGCAGGGCCTAGTTGTGCTCGCAAAGTGCGTTCATAACGAGCATGAAAAATCCCCTTCGGATCTAAATTGCACAGACGTTCTGTCAGCAAATCTTTTAATACTTCGCCTGTTGGGCCACCAACGAGTTCTTTTGGAAGAGGAAATCCGGAAAGAAAAATATGATCATCACGCACTCCATAAAGCTTAAGGCGTTCTACCACACGGCCATTGCTGGCCAAATACTTAATCCGACTGCGCTGTGGATCCATCGGCGCCCATGCACGAGAAATATCCGCATCAGTGGTCACACACCAAATGTCGCCTGGATAATCAAAATAATCAGCAAAAAAAGCGGGGATAAAAAACGTTGTGACAAACGGAAGAGGAGTTCGAGAAAGTGTCTGGATAAAATGCTTTCCAAAACCTTTGTGAATCAGACGATAAATTTGTTTAAGCTGAGTATTGGGTTTAGATAAATCTCGTCGAGGATAAAAGGAAGGAATTTGCTGCCAATGATCCATGGTCTCAAACAAAAAATTTCCAACCACGGGAATAGGTTTCATTCGAGAAATCCATTCGTACAATTCCCGACTCTCCTGCCAGTAGGTTCGATCCTGTGGAGGAATACCCGAATAATCGTTTGCAGAAACAATACTGCCGGCGGAGAGATCTTTTAATGCGTAAGCAGCACGGGAATGACCATATCCCATGTTCACATCCACAACCCATGCTTGAGCTTTTTGTGCGACTCGCAATGGTTCCATATCTTAAAAAAAAGATCGATCGGGAGAAGTGGTGATAATATCAAAGGCCTCCTGAGCTGTATCTACCACATGAAAAAGATCCATATCTTTTGCGGAAATAACTTTGAGTTTTTCAAGCTGAACTTTTTGTGACCACTCAAACAAACCTGACCAAAATTCTTTCCCTACGCACACAACGGGAATACGTTGCATTTTACCTGTTTGGATAAGCGTCACGATCTCAAAAAACTCATCGAGGGTTCCAAATCCGCCAGGGAAATAAACGTAGGCTTGAGCCGAAGCGGCCAACATGACTTTTCTGGTAAAAAAATAATGAAACCCTCGACCTTTGGTGACGTAAGGATTAATACGCTGTTCTGTTGGTAACTGGATATTTAATCCAATAGAAACCCCTCCACCTTCTTTTGCCCCTTTATTCCCTGCCTCCATAATTCCAGGGCCTCCTCCTGTAATAACGGTGAATCCGCACTGAGCCAGCATCTTGCCGAGTTTCTCCGCCTCCTTATACCAACGATGACTCTTTTTGAGTCTGGCTGATCCGAAAAACGTGACTTCTCGACTTGATTCAGAAAGAAATTGAAATCCCTCTACAAACTCGGCCATGATACGAAAAATGCGCCAGGTGATTTCATAAAGCTTTGGAGGTTGTGAACGATTTTCATCCGGAGCAAGAGGAAGTCGACAAAAAAGATGTCCTTCAGAGTCAGACTCAATGAATTCTTTCTGTAACGTATTTTTTTTGGTATGCATAGTCAGTTCATTTTAACACACAAAAACAAAAAAGAGCCCAACTCAATAGCTGGACTCAAGCAAGAGGGAAAAAAGATCAGACGAAGACGAGCGCCGCCTCGATCTGCCCGACGCGAGTGGCTTCTCTGTTGATCGTGGTACGAAGCTGATGCCCTGTCGTCAGACGGCCGAGAAATGGGTTGAGAATCATCTCCCCGTTTCGTGAAATCTTAGGAGACAGGTATCTGGCGATCTTCTCGATCTTGTTGGAAAAAGAACGGATATCTCTCTCATCCATTCGTACCCGAAAACTCAAAAGAAAATGGAAAATTTCCAGAACCTGGGTACTATCCATGCCGGAAAAATTCCTTGTGGTAGAAACCGCCAACTCAAACAGCTCTTCCCCATGAATCTCTCCACCTGCTTTGAATCGACCACTGAGCGATTGAAAAGCGCTGTAAGCATCCTTCTTGCTCGTGGTTGCTGGAGAACCGGAACCATGGCCTACCTGATGAGATCTGAGTCTGGACATGTTACTGTCTCCAAAGAACGACCAACAGATTACCACGTACCTGCGATAATCCTTTGCCGAAGATACTCTAAATGAAAGAAATCTTCAAGGAGCAATGGCTCCTTGTTCAGGTTCTGCCTCTTGCGAGGCAATAAAATTCATCAGAATGACTGAATTTTGACTATCAGTGACCTGCACGTCTTTCTCTAAACGCAATCGCTCATCTCCGTCGTCGTGATAGAGTATGGCATAGTAGACTTCCCCTTCTTGAAGAGGATTGCTCACTGGTATAGCAAAATGTTCTCCGCCTGAGGAGAGGAGATCGGATTGACCGATCACAGATCCAGGAATTCCTTGCTGATCATTAAAAACAACGACATAGCCCGGACGGGAAAGGACAACGAATCCTATCTGTACAGAGGATGCTCCCGTTTTTTGGTTCTCAACATAAATAGCATTGTCCGCAGCTTCCAACATAGATTCAAACGTAGTGGATCTGGATGGTTCCGTGGTTTGCTGAGACTGTTCCACTTGTTTTTGCTTAGAAATTTGTTTTTCTGGACCAATCAGAAGAATGACGATCACTAGTGTCGTTACCACCAAAAAAACAAAAATCCAGGACTTTGGAAGATTTTGCTGCATATTAAAGCTATTTTAACATAAAAATAGGATCTTGAGATTGTTACGTGAGAGACTGTTACAAAACTCGATGAGACCTACCTACCGGTAGGCAGGCAAGATCGCTAGTTTTGTAACAGTCTCATCTGGACACTTTTAAAGCGTTCAGTTATACTCCTCACATCATTAAACCATACTGTTTATGTCCCATTCCTGCATTATTACCGGTAAAAAAACGACGACGGGGTACAATGTTTCTCACTCTAACGTCAAAACCAAGCGTAAACTCTATCCTAATTTGCAGAAAAAACGACTTGTAGACCCATCTACTGGTCGCACCGTCACGGTCATTATTTCTACAAGAGGATTACGAACGCTCAAAAAATGGGATCGAGAAGGAAAGCCTTACGATCTGATTGCTCTGAAAAAAGCAGAGTTAGTGAGCTAATAAAAAATCGGCCTTCCCGGGCTGATTTTTTATTTAAACGTTTTTTCTAAAAAAACCTGTTCAATTTTCTCTACCAAGAATTCAAGACCTGTAGCAGAAGCGGCAGAAATCCAAAAAAATTCTCGATCTTGCCATTGTTTCTCAATAGTGGACTTTCTTTCCTTAGATATTTGATCCTCTTTATTCACCACCAGAATCGTAGGAGTAGCTGCAAGTCCTAACTGATTTAAAATGCTTTCAACCACATAAAAACGCTTTTCCCAATCAGGATCGCTTCCGTCAATCACATGAAGAAGCACATCTGCATCCACAGCCTCCGATAACGTGGAAGAAAAAGCATTAAGGAGTTCCGGAGGAAGATCTTTAATAAAACCAATCGTATCAGACACAAGAGCAACACTCTGGCTCTGTGGGAGGAACAACTGGCCCACACGAGTATCAAGCGTGGCAAATAACTTATCTGCCACATATTCCTTTCTGCCTGTAAGGGCATTCAATAACGTTGTTTTACCGGCATTGGTATAACCAACCACAGAAACAGTCTTAAATCCGCGACGAGTTCTGTGTGTACGCGTTAATTCCCTTCCGTTTTCATAGGCTTTCAATTTGTCTTTCAGACGTCGTTCTTTCTCTTTTAAATGCCGTTTCATGCGTTCAATATTTGTCTCACCAATACCTACGGTTCCAATTCCTCCACCCTGTCGAGATAACTCCATACCCATACCAAAAATTCTGGGACCCATATGACGCACACATGCAAGTTCAATTTCAAGTTTTGCCTCAGTGGTACGGGCATGCTTGGCAAAAATCTTCAGAATTAAATCAATTCGATCCCACACCTGAACCTTAAACGGTTTAAGCATTTCTGAGAGATCATAAAGTTGGCGGGGTTTAAGTTGAGCATTGATAATCAATAATTTTGCCCCCAATGTCTTTGCTTCCTGACCTAATAGCTCCACCTTTCCTGTCCCGATATATGTTTTTGGATGTGGAGAAAAACGTTTCTGCCAGGCTTTCACAATGACAATGCCTCCATAGGTATTCACCAACTCCTCAAGTTCAACCATTCGTTCTAACGCTTGTTCCTTTCCCAGACGAGGATGAATTAAATCCATTAAAATCGCTTTTTCTTTGGTATCTTGCATAAAAAATTAATCAAAGAAATATAAAAGTCGCTCTTTTAAGCGACTTTTATCGTACTTATTTAAAGTACGGAATCCTTTGCAGATTTTGCAACACGGAATTTGACAACGGTCTTTGCCGGAATTTGAATGGAAGCGCCTGTCAATGGATTGCGACCTGTGCGAGCGGCACGAGTCTTTTTGATAAGCTTTCCAAGGCTTGGAAGATTGAACTCCCCGCCTTGACGAACTTCTTTCAAAGCCATTTCAACAAATGCCTCCCACTTCTCTGTTGCCTCTTTTTTTGAAATGCCGAGCATCTCTCCGAAGGATGCCATGAATTGGCTCTTAGTCATCTTTGCCATAAAATAGAAAACTTAATTTTTACGGGGATAATAGTAACATGGGCTTAAATATTTGAAAACAGGTTTATTTTACACCTGTTTATAACCTGGCTGGCAGATCATACTCATAGTGCGGACGTCGATTTGTGAGCAAACCATTCCCGAGCTTGAAAAAGATCGTTCTCAATCATGCGAGCCATCTCTTCTTCTCCGGGAAAAGGAACGATGTCGCGCAGTTTCTCGTGAAGAATAACGTGAAGGTATTTGCCTGTAAGATCTTGATTAAATCCAAGTAAATGGACCTCCATTTTTAAATTTACTCCTGTACGTCCGTCGCTGATACAAATAAGAGCCGGATATCGAACTCCCTGCAAGTCAGCTTCCCCAACATACACACCAAGTCCTGGAATCAGAAGACCTGCTTTTATAGCGATATTGGCCGTGGGACATCCCAAGCGTGTGGCCATTCCTTCACCTTGTTCCACACGTCCACTAAACGTCAACTTCATAAACAAAGTTTATCTTTGAGTTTGTTTCAAAATCTCAATAGCCCGTTTCACAATGGGTACCATATCTGCGTAGCTTGAAACACGTTCAACCTTACTCAATGAAACCCATTTTGCCTCATAGACGTGTTCTTCAGGGTCTGGATGAAGTTGACTCTCAGCAAGGGTTTGGAAAAGATAATAATGGATATCCTTATGGATAAGCTGTCCTTTTTTATGAAATTTATCCCGAAACCAAATATCGATTTTCCCTAGATAATCCAACAAACGAATTTGTTCTAATCCCAATTCTTCGAGCGTCTCACGGGCAGCTGCTTCCTCTAAATCCTCGCCTAATTCCACATGCCCTTTAGGAAAAGTCCATTTCCCATAAGAATCTTTCATCACGGCAAAAGAAATCGTATTCCCTACCTTACGAAACACAATACCCCCAGCAGATACCTCTCGTTGAACAGGTTCTTTTTTGGAAGGACGTTCAGGAATCTGTCTAATTGATACCCGTTGCTGGATCTTTTGCGGGATCACTTTCTTCGGTCGTGTTTTGTTTTGGGTCATAGGTTCCAAAAATAATCTCTAACGCAACGTCATGCTGAGGATCGATACCTGCCTTATATTCCTCTAAAGAATAAGGGATCTCTACGTCTGGAGAAATACCCGTTTTGTTAATCGTACGTCCTTTTGGAGTATACCATTCAGCCGTTGTAATTTTTACAGAAGATCCATCAGGAAGCTCTTGATAATCCTGCACGGAACCCTTTCCAAATGTTTGGGTTCCCACCACTGTCGCATATCCGTAATCCTGAAGAGCGCCGGAAACAATTTCAGAGGCCGAAGCACTTCCCCCATTCACAAGAATAACCGTAGGAATCCCCTGAAGGCGTGGTGGCATAATTCCCTTAAAGGTATTGGCTTCTTGTTTTGTTCGTTCGATCACCACAGGATCATAACCTACCCAGGCAGAAGAAATATCAATGGCTGTGGTGAGCAATCCTCCCGGATTGCTGCGCAGATCAAGGATAATCCCTGAAACATTCTGTTCAAGAGCCTGCTGTATCGCCTGAGTGAAAAGAGCTGATGTGTCATGATTAAACGTAGAAATAGAAATAGTCATCACGTTTTGTTCATCTGTGGTCCATTTTACGCTATCAACCACAATCTTATCGCGAATAATAGAAACTTCCATTAAATCATTTGTTCCTTCACGACTAATGGTTAACACAACTTCCGTCCCCTTTTCTCCTCGAATAAGCGAAATCGCTTTCTCAACACTCATCCCCGTTGTTTCTGTTGTATCAATCATCACGATCCAGTCCCCAGGAAGCAAACCTGCCTGATCAGCTGGCATCCCTTTCAGAGGGGCAACGATTTGAAGCTTGTCATCTTTTATACCGATTTCTGCACCGATACCTTCAAAAGAACCCTCGAGATTAGCAGCGAATTCTGCAGCCTCTTCGGGATCAAAATAGACAGAGTAAGGATCGTCTAATCCTGCCACTAAGCCTTTGAGTGCGCCATAATACAAATCAATATCCGAAACAGGCTGACGGTAAAACTCTTCTTTGACCAAACTCCAAATATTCCAAAATTGCTTAAAATCAATATCTTCTTGAAGATAATTTGGAACATCGCCCTGGTCCAATACCTGTCCTTGACCTTGCGGAACAACCGATTGAACTCCTCTGGATTCTCCGATAAAAAATCCAAGACTAAAGGTAATAATCGTTGTTAAGCATACAGATAAGACAAAAAAAGAACGAGGAAAAGATCTTGATGTTATCGCCATAGATGTCTACAGGATATACAATAGAACATGATATGTCCAAACCCTTTCGCCTGATTCTCTTTCTCATCTTTTTGTTTGCTTTTCTTATCTCTGCCCCTTTGATTGTCCTCTACACGGCAGGATATCGTTTTGATCTTTCTCACGGAAGAATCGTCCATACGGCTATCTTGAATATTTCAAGCATTCCTCGAAATGCGATGATTCTCATCGATACACTCCCCTCCACAGACCGAACTCCTGCCGTCATCAATACCATCGTTCCTGGAGAACATCTCATTACCCTTCAAAAAACCGGCTACCTTCCTTGGGAAACCTCTTTGTCTTTTTTGAGTCGGGAGGCACGCATCCTCAACGAGGTCGTCCTCTTTTTAGACAAACAACCCGAACAAGAAAAGATGATCGGCCTCATAGACCTCTCGATCAATCCAAAAACAGACAGTTTTGCTTATATCACTCAAGAAAGCTCCTGGCTTGAAGTCTGGCGGGTACACGTAGAAGATGCTCAAAAAAAACTTCTCATGCGACTGCCTTATGATTCAGAAAGCACCTATGATCTTTCTTGGTCATCAGAGGGAACCTTTTTATCACTTGAACGAAGTAAAGAATCGCACATCCAAATGACCATTTCGCATGTAAGTAATGGAGAACTCATTGAACTTCCCCAAACCGAAGATCCTATTGACCGTATCTGGTGGGATGCGGGAAAAAACGATCAACTCTATCTCCTTTCAAAAGAGAAGATATCTCGTTTCTCTCTTTCAACAAGAGAATTAACTCCTCTTAACTTTAAGGCTTCAGCGATTATCAGTCATTCCGAAAAGGAAATAACTGTTTCACAAGCCAATAACAAAGAAGTGATCTCTTATCAAGATGGCGCAACAGCTTCCATCATCACGTATCTCCCCCTTGGAGAATATACGTTTGTAGAAACTCCAAAGAACTTAATAGGGTTACATAACGATCGTCAAAATCGACTTATTCTGATTGATCCCGTAAATAAAGAACAGCCTATTCTCTTTGATGAGGAGGCCTCTTTGTGGAAATGGAATGCTTCCGGAGACATTCTCCTGTACTCAAGCGGTTACGATATTAAACGATACGTTCAAACCACACACCAAACAGACACTCTTGTACGACTGAGTCGTCCCATCACTCACTTGGACTGGTACCCGGAAGGAAATACAGCAATCTATCAGTCCGACGGAACAACCACAGCACTTACTTTGGATGGTGCGCGCATTCTTTCTCAAACCATTCTCCTCAAAGACTTACCTGGAATCTTTTGGATAGATCGGCAAGGCACAACGCTCCATCTGTTCCAACAATCGTCATCCCAATGGGACTGGTATAAAAGACCTCTTCAAAACTAAAAATAAGAGCCAAATGGCTCTTATTTTTATTCCTGTGCCTTATAATTCGACAAAGCTGTTATCACCGATAATCAGTCTGTGACCACTTTTTGGGTGGGAACGCTTGCAATCAACCAGATGAGCGTTAAGCCCGATCAAACTATTCACAATTCGACGGGTCGTATCAATCTTCGCTCCATCAAATAAGATGGAATGTTCTACCTCTGAATTAACAATTTCGACATTGTTTCCGATAGACGTATACGGACCAATATAACTGGAAACGATCTTACACCCCTCACCAATAACCACAGGTCCACGAATAAGACAATCCGCAGAAACCGTTGTCCCCGCCCCAATAGAAACAGGTCCTTGAATTTGAGCATCCTCATGGGGCTCACAATGGACGCAAAATTCTTCGCGAGGCGTATCGTCCATAATCAGAGCATTGCCTTCAATCAACGCGTCAGGGGTACCGGTATCCTTCCACCAGCCGGTAATTTCTTCATGACCCACCTTTCCATTTTGGATATACCACGTAATAACATCGGTAATTTCATACTCGCCACGCTCGGATGGCTCGATCGTCTTATACGCATCAAAAAACTGTTCGTCAAAAAGGTAAATCCCCGTGACCGCAAAGGAAGAGGGGGGATCTTTTGGTTTTTCCACGGTACGCTTAAGCGTACCGTCTGGATGAAACTCGGGCACGCCAAAACGATGAGGATCCTTCACGTGTGAAAGGGCGATCATACAATCAAGCTGTTCTCGTTCAAACCGATCAACAAACTGATTGATGCTTCCCAAAATAATGTTGTCTCCCAAGAAAAAAAGAAATCGTTCGCCTTTGAGATGTTCTTCCGCGTTTGCCACCACGTGAGCTAATCCCTTTGCTCCCCCGCGCTGTTCTAAATAGGTCACATGAGCCCCGAATTCAGAACCATCCCCCAAGTGGTCACTCATGTATTTCACGTCGCCTGGATTGACATTGATAATAATGTCTTTAATCCCTGCATCAGTGATTTTCTTCAAGACATACCAAAGCATTGGCTTATTAGCCAACGGAATAATATGTTTATTGTGAGTCCATGTGATAGGTCGCAATCGCGTTGCATGACCCCCTGCGGCAATAAGAGCTTTCATAGTAAGCCGACTTTACTCTTTTTCCTTTTAAAAAGTCAATTTTATTAAAAGATAATCGGCTTTCGCTCAATCCCGATCATTTCAACTATTCTCAATACTTCCGCATCGTTCGTCGTGTAATGAACTGTTATCAAACGACTCCCAACGTAAAATGTAAACTCATGCCATTGTCTGTGTTCTTTCCTTCCGAGTACTTGTTTTACACTCAAATAGTTTTCGATTTCTGAAAAAATCTGTTCGTTTAACTTTTGAGCTGAACGTCGATAGTTCTCAATGATTTCTTGTTCCGTCACTAAACCGCTCTCTCGATAGAGTTCAAAAAAAGCTTCTTCGTATGCACGAATGAAGCCTGTGATAGCCGAAATAACCGCCTCCCGATAATAGATCTTAAACATACGACCGAACTTTGACGGTCTGCTTTTTTTCTTCCGAATAGGCCTTTTTTAATCTCTTGGTCAAACGCAAAGCTGACTGATCAATATATTCAGCAACAATCTTCCTGGCCTGGGCAGAGCTATAAGATGTATTTTTTTCAGCCATATTATGACTTTAGTATAACGACCAGTTTTCTTCGCGTCAATGAACGAGCAGACATAAATACACAAAACAAAATCGCCATCTCTGGCGGTTTTATACTTGGGACAGACCTCTATTGATCGCTCCGATAAGAAGTTGTCCTAGCGGAGTCGAAGGGGTAAACACGTCTGCACCCTTCGACCATTCGATAAACTCATGATCACCCTGAACTTGTTGAAGGGCGACTCGTCGATGACTCCTCGCTCAGGGAATATGAGGAGAAAAATCGCTAACAGCATCCTCCTCCATCCATACCGCAGCATCCGCCGCCGCAACAATTGTCACCGTTTTCGCAGCCGTGCTCTTCTTCTTTCTTGGCTGCAGCGTATTTTTCCAATGTTTCCCTCAGAGCTTCTTCAATAGGCCTCATGGTGATGCCAAACTTTGTTAAATTTTCGGAGGCTAACGTATTGTTTGATCGTCCTCTTGTCGCAAGACCATGAGCGACGAGTTCGTCGTTTGAAATCCATTCATTCGTATGAGTCGGATCAACGAGTTCCTCGTATAACTGAATCAAATCTCGATGACGCATCGTTCCAGGGTTTGTCACGTGGAAAATGCCAGGAGCACGTTTTTCCAGAAGCTGATAAAACACCTCGACCATATCATCAACGATGGTGACGGAATTCTCTACGTCAATCACTTTATCGAATCCAGCCAGTTTATCGATCAAATTTCCAGGGGACGGAATCCAGTCAATCGGCATGCGAATGCGCGCGACCCCGACGTTCGGCAGAGTTGTAAGGACCAAATCCGCCGCCCACTTGCTGCGCGAATACACAGGTGTCGGATTTCCAAAGTCATGTTCTTTCCAGGCCTTATCTTCGTGATGGGAGTCTCCGTAAAAAATGCATCCGGACCCCATGTGCAGCAAATACACCCCGGCCTGTTGGCAGGCATGCGCGAGCATCAGTGGCATCAGTGTATTTCCCAAAATCGTCTCAAGAGGATGGTCTTCACACCAATCCACATTGGGTTTGCCTTTTACTCCAGCCGCATTGAAAACGACGTCTGGCTGATGACGCTGAATTTCGGCTAACGCGTCTTCAACAGACGTTACACGAACGTCGGAAAGTACAGCCTCATCTGCCCATACTCCTGCACAGCGTTCACCCATGTATCCTTTACCAAAAATAAGAATTTTCATAATTTTGTTAACAATATTGACAAAAAAGTTTTTTTAAGATAGCCTCCGATCTCCCGTTACCGTCCGTAAACAACAAAGGGAGAATCAAGGAGCAAACATGCAGATCAGATCCCGAGTCCGTTCAATGATCGTCGCTGTGTTGATGATGCTCGCCTTCGCGTCTGCCACCGCTTTGGGACAACAGCAGGCACCGGAACCGCCCCAAACCTACGTGGTTCCGGCCAGTCAGTTGACCCAAGGTCAGATCGCGCAGATCAAGGTCGGAGAAACACTCACCAACCTGGAGCAGGTCGGCAAGTATGCCGGCATCGGAAAGGAAATCGGCGAAGGAGTCTCCGGAGCGCTCAGCGCTCTCAATGGTGAAGTGACCAAATTTGGAAACACGGAAGTCGGACACTTCACCATGCTCATGATCGCCTGGAAAATCATGGGCGAAGATGCTGTAGGTCTGACCAAGGATTTACTCGGTGCAGTAGTCGGAATCCCATTCTTTTTTCTGACTTCCCTGATTCTCTTCTGGTCTTATAAAAGGCTCTGTATTCCACGAAAGGTACTCACCAAGAAAGGGCCAGGATTCTTTGGGGAACGAGAATATCAAATAGTAACCCCGGAAAATACAGGTAGCTGGAACCCCAGTGAATGGGCCATTGCCCATGCGCTAATGTTTCTCGTGAGTACCGGGATCAGTTGTGCAATGATCTTTCACTGATAATCTTTCACTAAAGACACGGCGTAACCACCCTCTGAAACGGGTGGTTTTTTATTTATTCTCATTAGGACTTTCTCAATTGGATGCAGAGCGCGAAGAAATCGAGGCTTTTTGTGAGCTGTATTCACATACAGTGACCCTTCAATAAATTCAGGGTCAATCTGAACTTGTTGAAGATTGAACAAAAAACGTAGATTTCGACAAAGCTATGCGCCAAGTGAGAAAGTCCTACCCGTATTGTTTTTGATAATACTCCTGATATTCCCCTGTTCGACAACGGTTTACCCAGTCTGGATTGTTTTTATACCATTCCACTGTTTTTGCAAGACCTTCTTCAAAACTTACCTGAGGCTCCCAACCAAGCTCGGTTCTTAACTTATTTGAATTCACAGCGTATCGACGATCGTGTCCTGGACGATCGGTCACATATTCAATAGCTTCCTCTCCACGATCCGTGAGATCGAGCAGTTGTTTAACGACCTCCATATTTGGAACGCGATATCCCGTCCCGATATTGTAAACCTCTCCAGGATTGCCTTTTCGCATAATGGTATCTACGGCCCGACAATGATCTTGAGTAAAAATCCATTCTCGTACTTGCTGACCGTCTCCATACACTGGAACTTTTTTTCCTTCAAGAAGATTCATCGTAAACAGCGGGATCAACTTTTCGGGAAACTGATAAGGACCGTAAAAATTACAGGAATGTGTAACAATAACCGGCACGCCGTACGTGATCGCATAAGCCGCACACAAATGGTCCCCTGCGGCTTTGGACGCGGAGTAAGGAGAACGAGGTTCAAACTTCGATTGTTCGTCGCTTTCTCCCTCAAGAACCGCTCCAAATACTTCGTCGGTTGAAATTTGGATATACCGATGAATCTTGTGCTTGCGAACCGCCTCTAAAATATTGTAAACGCCATACACATTGGTATCGATAAACGCGCGTGGTTCCAAAATTGAGCGATCTACATGAGTTTCTGCCGCATAATTAATCACAACATCAACTCCCGCAATAGCCTCCTCCACAGCTAAAGGGTCAACGATATTCCCCTTTACAAACGTGTAACGCGGATCTTGGGCTATATCGGTCAAACTTTCTAAGTTTCCTGCATAGGTCAGATCATCAAAATTAACCACTTCAACATCTTGGTATGTAGCAAGGAGATAGTGAATCATGTTAGATCCCATGAATCCTGCGCCGCCAGTTAATAGAATTTTCATAATTATTCATTGAGAAAAAAAGAAAGTAGAGTTGGAGTAAAAAAGACTACCATAACCAGAAAAAAACGTTCAAATCCTAATCCGGAAGTGAACTTCCATGTTAACAGAGCAAACATAAACCCCAAAGAAAAAACAATAAAACGCCGCCATTGCGGGTGCTGTCTATAGGTGTCAATGACATGAGACCATAAGAGACCGCAAACCAATGCTGTAAGGAGAAAAAGGTGAACAGAAAAATAACGGGAAACAAAGCCTGGAATCAAAAAATCAGTAAACCAAAAAAGAATATAAAAAAGAAGAGAGGTCAAAAACCCTGTTCGAACTAATGGTTCTATCAAATTTTTTTGAGCAAAAAATCCTTTCATAGGCTAGCGATATAGCAACGCATTGATTTGATGGATCTTAAAACGGGCATCTAGCTCTTCAATACCTGGCGTTGAAAAACTAAATTTCCATGTTTGATTGTCTGTATACAAAAGACTCACAGGAAATTCGACATTGGCAACCAACCACTCCCCTTCCTTATGCGGAGAGGTATAACGCGCGAGCACATAATCAACTCCCATTTGATCCAACGATGCGTAGGCGTTAAGCGAGGGAGGATCCGGTTCAAAAAACTGTTCTTTTGAAAATGAGACCCCCCCCTCCGTCACAATTTCTACATCCCCTGCAGGAAGAGTAACGGAACGGACTCCTTGTCCGTCCAAAGAAAGCGTGTACCACTCATACGGTTGGGCAATCGTCACAGACGCGTCACCTGCAAGAACCGTTTGGACGCCTTCTGCGTGTCGCGTCTGAAAACGCAGTCGCTGCGATTGAGTATAAAATGTGGCTCCTTGGCCAGGTTCTCGGTAGCCGATTTCATCCCCGATAAAAAGCGTGTTTAAAAAAACCATTTTCTGTTGAGACGTTTCTACTTTGCGAAAAAAAATATCACGTGGAGCGTCCATCACGACTTTATAAACCCCTTCTGGTAAACCATCTGTTCGAAGGTCGATCGTCCTGAGCCCGTCTACCACATGGGCGTCCTGACTTGCGTTTCCATCATCGGCTGCGCGAGCTTCGGCAACAGGCTGACCCGATTCATTAAACACCGTCAGACGCGTCACATCTTCCCCTTCATCGCGGTTCATATCCATAAAGGAGACGCGAAAAAGAAGAGTTTCATTTTTAATATAGGTTTTAAATTCATGATGTCCCCGCAAAGAAACATCGATCATCTGCTTCTTGTTTGTTGATTGATACGAAGGAAGCCGAAACGGGCTTTCAAACGAGGTTCGATACACAGCAACCTGATTTCGTTCAGGAGGATTCGCAAAAAAATCATCCACTGATTGGTAGATCTGTTGGCGCTGAAGTAAAACCAGCCCATTTTTTTCTAGCCGATTCCACGAAGAATCATCAATAATTCTATTTTGAAGAGGGGTAAGCGTATAAACCTCGGGATGAATCTTTGACAACGCGCCTAATTCAATCAACGGAAGACCCTCATTTTGAAACCAGACTTCCAGATTCATGTTGCTAAAAACTCGATGCGGGTGAAGGAAAAAAAAGACAGGATCTCCAAAAACAGACTGAACAGATTGCCCTTGCTCATTTTTTTCAACAGAACTGACACGTGTTTCTGGTCTAAGTTCATCAATAAAGGACGAAGACTCTCCAACAACGTGAGAAATCTTAAAGACGCCGGAGGGAACGAACCACTGATTTGCCAACCAAAGAAACAATCCGACAGGAATGCTAATGATCACTAATTGTAGAAAACGGAGAATAAACATGAACGGAAAGATCAAAAAATTTATAGCGATCTGAAAATACGATAAAGGGATTCGTGTTCGAATGATTCAATCAACTCGATTTGAAGATCCATGCGTTTAAGGCGATCTGTATTGAGATACCCCATATCTGCTTGTGGAAAGGTAATTCCATAATAATACAGTTGAGTTGCTTCCACGAGCTTGGGCATAGCCTCATATGTTGCTTGCTCTCGCAGAGGATACCAAACCTGTCTATGCGGAAAAAAAAGCTTATCTGAACGATCAACGACGATAACGCTTTCGGGAGAGGTATATCGCAACACAGAGGCTTGAATTTCTTGTGATCGTTGTAATTCATCGCGCATTCTCACAAGTCCATCTTGGCCTTGTAAAAAGACCGCTCTCACATTCAATCCAACGATCAGAAGAAGGGTGGAAACAATAATGAGACGCTGAGAAAAAAGAGATCGGCCACGCTTCATGACCCAATAAACCAACGCCGCCGTCATGGGTGTTGAAAATACATACAAGGCAAGCCAATATCGGACATAGGAATTGGCCATCGTAATTTGCGTCGGATCAGGATTATCGTGAATCTCCCAGCTACCGTACATCAATACCAACCAGATACTGACCAATCCGGAAAGAACGAGCAGCCATCGTACGGTCCAGCGATTTTCTTTCTGTGACCAGAGAATAAAAAACCCTGGCAGCACCAGTAGACTCAGCCACCAAAACATCTCAACGCCGTAAGAAGAAAAATGCTGCCAAGCCGTGTGAGGATGAAATCCAAAAGGAAGAACCGTTACCGTGTCTGCCAACGTCTCCATATCAACAGCTTGTTGCACGGGAGGCTGTGCGAAAGAAGAAACATGAAACGTATATCCTGTCGTTAGTGGATGACCGTACGTCAGCGTGTTCATTAAAAAAAGCAATCCTACCCCCAAAGACAATCCGCACAATCCCGCCAATAAGGGGCGCCATGAAAGCGATCTCCACCAAATAAGACCCGAAAGAAAAAGAACGACCGCAATCCAAATACCTTCATTAGAACGAACAAAAAGAGCAAGACCTAAAAAGAGCCCTGCAAAAAACCCATCAAGAAAAATCGAGGAAGACCATTTCTGATTAAAAGGCCGTACCACCCACATCCAACATGCCAAAATGAGCAAATCAATAAACAACACATTATGCATCATGCCCCGCGACGCGTAATACCAGACGGCGGGATGAACCAAAAACAAGACAGATGTGATCAAACCGATGGACTCGTTCGTCCATTGAGCAATCAATTTCCTGCACGCATAAGCCGTCAGAATGGTTATCAGAGGTGTCAAAATCCAAAAGACCCATTTTCCAAACACAATGGAAATCGTCCCATATAAAAAAGAAAGTCCTAAAAAACTTCCTGGTAAAAGTTGCCCATGATTATTCACTGTACTGCGAGGATGGATACGATCGAATTGATCAGCCAACGGCATGTAAGGACCTTGAAATGAGAATGTGTTCGCAAACAATTCTGCAAAATACGCATTCGCGGTTTCATCTGGAGAAACAAAAAGAAAGGATCGGTTCACTAATATCAAGCTCCCAAGAAAAAAGAAACTAACGACGATCATCATGCCGATTGTTCTCCAACGATTTGCAGAGGTCTCTGTATGTTTAGAGGCCATAGGTAAAAAGACTAATCACCGCAAAAACGATCGCCAATGAAAGAGTTCCTACAGACAGTGGGATAAACAAATCAAAACCAGCCCAAAGAGCGATCAACAGCAGTAATACTCCAATTACCTGAAGAAACATTTTTGTTTTGCCAAAAATATTTGCCCCTATTATTTTTCCATTCATTTTTTTAATACATCCTCCAATCAAAAGAAGCGCTTCAATACCGAGAATCAACACCCCGAAAATAACATTAACGTGCTGGACCACCACTAACAAAATGACAGCACTGATAAGAATCTTGTCTGCGAGCGGATCATAAAATGTCCCCCACTGGGTAATTTGGTTGCGTAAACGTGCCAGTGATCCGTCCAGTGCGTCGGTAAAAGCAACGAACAAAAAAAGCGGCACACCAATCGTGAACTGTTCAAGATAGAGAAACCACAGTACTACGGGAGTCATCACCATCCGGAATACCGTAACCATGTTGGGTGTAATGAAGGACGGAATCAAAGGAATGAAGGTATAGCGCATGAGATAATCGTGCGGAAACAACTTCTGCGGGTTGCGCTCAAACATATGTTAAAATAGTGAAATCACTCGATGCTTTTTTATGTTGCGACGTCTTGAGCTTACCATTTTTTGTGTCCTGTTTCTAGTTTTTTTTGTTTTAAATAACGCTCTGTGGCACAACGCCGTCTTAGGAATTTTTTTATTGATTTCCTACGCCGTCGTCTTCGGCTGGGAATTAGGTGGGGTCATCGTGTTTTCTGAAAAAGCGATTTTGCGTTGGTGGCTCGGGTTTTGGGTATTGCTCTCGTGTCTTCTCATCGTTCTGACGTTTGCCTACTATGTTTGGCAGGTCACGTCAGGTCTCATCACCACCGTTATTCTCCTTACCCCGCCAATCATCCTTTGGTGTACGAAACGTTTCCAAACAAAAACGCTCTTCACTCATTTGCATGATCTGTGGCATGAAAAACGCCACCGCATCCCTTCTGCTGTCTGGTTGGTATCCAGTCTTTGTCTTTTGTTATTCGTGTACTTTTTTATCACATTGGCAAATACTCCCGTCATAGAGGCGGTCCGTTCTGTTTGGGAACGACTACCAACAACCATCTTTATCAGCTATCTACTGATCACCACCCTTATTCTTGGACTCTTGTGGCGAGGCAAAGAACGAGCTCTTTCGTTGAGCCTTGTTTGCATTCTGTTGTTTGCCACCATCAGCATCGTTGCCATTGTGTTCCCTATCGGATTTGGATTTGACTCATTCATTCACAAAGCAACAGAACTTCATCTGGCCGATGTTGGAACGATCACGCCAAAACCTTTTTATTATATTGGGCAGTATGTATTGGTGTTATTTCTTCATCACGGGTTTGAATTTTCGGTTGATCTGGCGGACACCTTTTTGGTTCCGTTCTTAACCGCCATGTTGCTTCCCATGGCTTGGTACTTTGCGTGCGTCCATATCCTGCGTACCAGGTCCACAGCCATGTTGTGCCTATCAGGTTTATTCATGCTTCCGTTGTCACAATTTATTGTGACCACCCCGCAGGCTCTGGCAAATCTTTGGGTTCTCCTGGGAATCCTTGCTTCTATTCCCTATCTGCTTGAAAAAGAACACCCCCGTCTGGGTGTGTTGGGTCTGACAACGCTCGCCACAGTTCTCATTCATCCTATTGCCGGTATTCCTGCGGGACTCTATTTCATGCTTCTAATGACTGATCCTCGACGAACCAATCCTCGTACTCCCAAAACAAATAAAATCATTCGAATCCTCCTTATTGCCTTTTCGTGCATCGTGCTTCCATTAAGTTTCGTTGCAAACGCGCTCATCAGTGGACAATCCCTGGGCATAAACTGGAGCGCTTTAAATCCTGTGAGCTGGATCAACGGACTCAATCTGACGATCTTTTTTGAAAACCGATTTGATCCTGTGTTGGATCTGGTCTATCTCTACGGTTTCAACGCGTTCCTTTTATTTATACTGATCGCTGGTTTTGCTTGGATAGAATACCGAAAAGATCTGTCCCGTCGATTTCGCATTCTGTTGATTATGGTCGCAGCCCTTGGCATGAACTATTTCATCATGTCCACGCTTCTTGAATTTACCTTTCTCATCAATTACGAGCGTTCAAATTATGCTGATCGTCTTTTGCCGCTCATCCTCTTCTTTTTAGCACCTCTGCTTATTTTGGGGCTTGGACACGTCTTCGTAAATATTAAACAGCAACCATTTGTCCTGCGAGCAGGAGTCCTTTTTCTTTTGGTGGTCATGATAGCTAGTACATTCTACCTAAGCTACCCAAGACGAGATACCTATGAAACCAACCGAGGATTCAACGTGAGCCAGGCGGATATTGATGCCGTACATCTTGCAGAAACACTTGCTCAAGGAAAGCCGTATCTGGTGCTGGCCAACCAATCCGTTTCTGCTGCTGCCATCCAAGAAATCGGATTCCGCTATTATGGCGATCTTTTTTTCTATCCAATCCCTACAGGAGAAAAACTGTACCAATATTTCCTTACCATGAACGATCACCCCACACGCGAAACCGCCCAAGAAGCTCTTTCGCTTGTGCCAATGCATGGAGACGTCGACACGGTATTCTTTCTTGTCAACAACTACTGGTGGGACGCCCCGCGTATCATCGAAACCGCCAAAACCACCGCCAACGACTGGCGCAGTCTGGGTGAGGGGCAAGTGTATTTGTTCAGGTATGATTTTCCATAAAAACAATTCTTTTAAAAAATCACCGCTGTTGAGGCGGTGATTTTTTATTTTGTAGGAACCAATTTATATAACTTATCTTTTGCCCTCACTCTTCCTGGAACAACGAGCGTCACACAATCGCCTTGCTTGGCGTTTGAAACTGTTTGTTCGTCTATCATCATCTTCTCTGCCTTACAGCGCAACACACCCGTGGTTGTGCCGGTAATAAGGCATTCTTGCCCGTCGGTCAGATCATCCGCCTGTACAGAAATTTCTGCGATGGATTGTTTGGGGTAATAGTGCGTGACCATTCCCACGTAAATTCTTTTTTGTGTGGCGCGAGAATTGGCTTCACCGCTCCAATGCTTAAACGCTTCCCCGCGGTAAAATCCCTCGCTGAGTCCTCTATTAAAGACAGAGCTCAGTCGTGTATTCCACTGGGCAATCTTCTCCTTTGTGTATGTTCCTTCCCGGATGGCGTCAATCGCTTCTCTATAACATCTTACAACCTCGTCCACATATTCGGGTGCACGGCCTCGTCCTTCGATCTTCAACGAGACAGCGCCGGAGTCTAAAATCTCATCCAGCATACCGATCGTACACAAATCTTCTGTAGACATGACATACTCGTTCTCGATATCAAGCTGCTTGCCCGTGGACTTGTCTGTCACTGTAAACGCGCGGCGGCAGGGCTGGCTGCACTCACCACAATTCGCGGATGTCCCGAACATATACAAACTCATGCCACAGCGTCCGCTCACGGCCACGCACATGGCTCCATGGATAAAAATCTCGATTTCCATGAGTCTCCCGGAAGGTCCGCATACCTTCTGCTGCTCAATCTCATGGGTAATCTGCTTAATCTGTTCTAGTGTGAGCTCGCGCGCCAAGACAATCCGATCAGCAACCGTGGAAAAAAACTTCACGGCCTCGATGTTGGAAACGGAATGCTGGGTGGAAAGATGAACTTCCACGCCGCACTCTCGTGCATACGAAATGGCAGAGGTATCAAAAGTGATGATCGCATCGACATCGTTTTCTTTTACAGCATCAATCACCTTTTTCATTTCCTCAATCTGTCCATCATAAATCAGCGTGTTAAGAGCAAGATAACATCGGACATGAGCCTCATGGCAAATATGCGCGATCTGTTTCAAGTCCTCAAGCGTAAATGCTTGGGATGTATTGGCACGCATGTTGAACCCTCCCAATCCAAAATAAATCGCATCGCATCCTGCATGGATGGCCGCCTGCAAGGCTTCGTAAGATCCAGCAGGTGCTAATAACTCGATGTGGTCATAAGTTTTTTTCATGTGATCGTTATCATAAAGGGTCGAGCTTGAAAGTCAATAAAAAATCCGGATGCTTCAATGAGAAAAGCTCCGGATCAGAGATATTACTTTTTTTCTTCCTCTTCAAAAAATCCTTCTGTCTGCCAGAACCTTGATTCCCGCCGTCTTAACGGTGGAAGAAACTTTCGACGTTCCTGCTGGGAATTATGTGGTGAATGACCATCCTCCTTCTTCTGTTCCTTTGTTGTTTGAGAAGAAAACAGTGGTTCATCCGAAGACGTATTCTTGGGATCTTCATTCCCCATTGGGAGCCTCCTTGGTTAAAGACAAGAAAAATGTATCAAACAAACACAGAAAAAACAAGAAGTTTCCCTAAAACTTATGTTTTAAAGAATATTTCAAGCAGCCAAGGGTGGAACCAATGAAAAACCCCTAATGAAAGCGTGGCCCAATAGATCGCATGCAACAGATCCGTATGTCCGTGGATGTTTAAAAATCCGCCGGAGTAATCCCAAAGACGGCGTTTGTTTAACAGAACACCCAAATGTCCACACGTGTATTCATAAGCAGCAAAGAAAAAACCTAACAACATCCATTGCATAGCTAACGGTAGAGGTGCCACCAATGGCCCCAGAGAAAACAAGAAAACGGCTCCTAGCCCATAGCTTGGCGCAAATGGCAAAACAGAAAATCCCCCTCGAACCCATCGACGATCTAAAAAAGAACGATAACCTGAATCAATCAGCCATCCAACGAAACTGTAAAAAAGAAAGAGGTAAAAAAAATAAAACATTACAGCCATTTTAACATAAAACTCTCCGTCGCTGTCTTTCAAACAGCTTGTTTTGCAGCAAATAAAAAAAAGCCGTGTTCTTTTCCATAAGAAATCATATCTACTACGGTTTTTGTCACGATCAACAAAAGAATAGAATAAAGAAAGACAAAAAAAGATTGGATATCTGACCAACGATAAAACAAGAGATTTAGAAATCTAAGAATTTCTCCTTAAACATTTTCAAGATAAAACACAGGTACACGCCAAGCAGCCCCTGTCGTATTCGCTACCAAATATCGTCCTTGTCTCTATTTTTTTAAAGACAGGAGACCGTTGAAATACTCCTCATATTGCCTGAGCCTGTCTACGGTGAGCTTGTCGAATCCGTCGAAGGCCGCAGATGATTTAGCCAAATTTTGCCCCTTCGATCGTTCGACTAGCTCACGACGAACAGTTCAGGGAATAAAATTTGGCATGATATTCGAGTTTTTCAACGGTCTGTTCGGATTGGTTGACAAAAAATGAATTTTCGTGTATAAAAGGTGGTTGCCTGAAGGACAGAACGTCTTCTTACTTCATGCAATTCAACCAAAAATAGGGAGTAAAGCATGCTGCAGTCAATGCACGGTGGCGACATCACGGTTATGGGTGGTAAGCTTTTGATCCGTGGAGTCGAATTCTGCGATTGCGAAAGCATTATCCGGGGATACGAGGGGAATTCCATCCTCCTTCTCAAAAGGACGGGTGGCGAATCAATCCTCATTTATCGAAACGGAACAGCGAGTATCGGACCCGTGTATCAGGAAATCACGCTCATCTCGACAGACCACCTCAGCTATATCGCTCGACGTGCCCAGAAGGATGACCGGGAAGTCTGGGATTACGTGTACGGATCAACCCTCAGGACCTTCGCCTCAGTGCGAGTGGTCAAGGGTGTAAATAGGTGGAATGCCGCCTATGGCGCAGGCCACATCCTCATCGTTGGTACGACCACGGAGAATGACTCCATCTTGTGTTATGGACCCTCAGCCCTGTCCCTAGGTAGAGTAGACGAGATCCATTATATGGATCGTGATCGTGATGCATCTTCTTCTTTCGAACACTTGAGGGGTCGAACGATACTGGCTCTCAGGACAGTGTCGTGGAACATCGTCTGTTGGGTGCTCGAGAATGGAAACATTCTTCAGGGCCCCTTCGCACACAAGCCGTACGCGCTGGCGCGAAGCGGAGAAGCCATCACGCTGAATGTGTCGGAAGATGAGAACCGTGTGGAGGGAATCAGTATCGGGGGTGAACATCACGATTTAACAGATCTCTATCGGGCATATGAGAAGAATCTCGAGTATGTTCGAGGAACTGTTACCGAATTTCAGCAGTTCGGATCGTTCATCATGTTCCGCATCCATAGCGGAAACAACAGGGTCGGCAAATGGTACGACCATACCCTCATCTGGGACGCTGAAAAAGGGTTCCGGAGATTTACAGGAACCTCCCACGCTCGCCAGTTCAACGGCGAGGTGGGGAGAAAACCGTTGTTGACCATTGCGGGTGAGTGGGGAAATCGCCTGTCCTGGGGCGGAGAACTTATGGGCCCCCCGCTGAACGACGTGCTCCAGGTGAGTATGGGAGCAAAAGCTCCGATCGCGCTGGTCATGAAGAGTTCATACGAGTTCATCCTGATTGAGGGTGACACCGTATTGGATCCGCAGATGCGCGATGCGTATGTACCTGCGTACGACGAAAACGGACACTCTATTGGTATGAGTATCCGTTTTCTTCCCGTGGGGACCAAAGCCGTCTATGCCAAGAGAGAGCCCGACGGGACCGAAGCGGTCTACGTCAATGGCGAAAAAATCATGGCGCCCCTGATGCCGACCTCTGTTAAAAAGGTCATTGACTTCAGGGTCGTTGCCGCACAGGTCGAGGTTACCTTCATCAACACGGAGGGAAAACAAGACTATACTGTGTTGTGTCTCGAGTAAGTAACACATACGGAAGCTTCTCCTCAACAGGACGAAGCTTTTTTTATATTTCAAAAATCAATTTGATCGCCAAAAAGATTCCATGGATATTCTTTTGGTGGAGTACTTGTAAACATCATTGGTTCATCTTTTGTTGGATGAAAAAAACGGATCTGCGTCGACCACAAAGCTAATTGCTGGCCTGGTTCATTTACGGAAGCGCCGTATTTTTGATCTCCGTAAATCGGACATCCCATGTATGCCAACTGCACACGTATCTGGTGCGAACGGCCGGTTTCCAATTGGATATGGACAAGGCTCAAATTCTCTTGCGTCTGAAGAACTTCGTACTCAAGAACCGCACGTTTGGCATCTGGCGTTGTTTCATTGACCACAGAAACGACATTTGTGATTTCATCTTTCAAAAGCCAGTGTACGAGTCGACCGGAATCAAACATCGGGGTTCCTCGCACTACGGTCAGATATTCTTTTTCAAAGGTCCGGGCATACATCTGTTTGCCCAGGCGGGATGCGGCTTTGGATGTTTTGGCAAACACCATCGCCCCTCCCACCGGACGATCTAGTCGATGCACGAGCCCAAGAAACACATTGCCAGGCTTGTGATCTTTTTCTTTAATCCACTGTTTCAGCAGAGTCAGAAAATCCATATCCTCGCTCGCGTCTTCCTGTACGGGAATATTCACAGGCTTTTCGACGACCAGAAGATGATTATCTTCGTACAACACGGTTGGATGAAACATATCTTACGAAGAACCTTTCGTAGATAAATCGAGCTCTTGATCGAAACGAATGCTTTTCACAAATTCTTCCGCGTGGCTGACGACGATCATCGCGCCTTCATACGTATTGAGGGCTTCTGCGATAACAGGCAAATGGCGGAAATTGATGTGATTGGTCGGCTCGTCAAAAATCAAAAGCCCCGGAGCCTGCAGCACGAAACGGGCAAAGCACAACAACCCCTTCTGGCCTTCTGACAGGGCTCCCACTTTGGTGCGCAACGCGTCGGAATCAAGCAAAAACTGGGCGGCGGTGCGACGCAACGTTTCATTGTTTGGAACCCCCATCACCGACTCAAGCGACTGATAGGCGGTCTGTTCAAAATCCAGCCCGGAAAAATCCTGGCGGTAATACCCCACCTGCACGCCTTCCGTAATCTTCGCGCCAGCATCTTGTCCTTCAAACAAAGTGCGCAGCAGCGTGCTCTTGCCGATCCCGTTTGGTCCGCTCACAAGCAAGTGCTGCCCTTTGCGCAATTTCAAATCCAATGCAACATCCTGGGGCTGATGGTTTTTAATCACCTTCACAGAGGTCAAATGAACAATGACATCCGTAAACAGCTGTGCGGGAATCGTAAACTCTTTAATCGTCTTGTCATCGCGCTTCACGTCGACCATGTTTTCTTCGGCATCCGCGACCTGGTCGCGCAGCTTGCTTGCAAGCTTGCGCATTTTTCCTCCTTTGTGGGCGAAGAAGTTGATCTTGTCTTTGCGGTCCTGAATCTCCTTGAGCATGCGGGCGTTGTTCATGCGGTCACGCTCCACACGGACAGAAATTTCCTCAACCACATCCGTATAGTTTCCGTCGTACTTTTCCACCTTGCCGGTAAACACATCCAGATGGAGCACGCCTTCGGTAAAAGCGTTCAAAAAATCCGCGTCATGGGAAATGACCAGAACGGTCTTATCGTACATGATGAGAAACGCGGTGAGATGATCGATGCCGTCGCGATCCAAATTATTGGTCGGCTCATCTAATAACAAAATATCAGGCTCCTGAATCAGGGCATACGCCAGTAATAAGCGTGCTTGTTGTCCCCCGGAGAACTCTCCGATTTTTTTCTCAAGCGAAGTCGAGAGGTTTACGGTGTCCAGAACATTCTGGATTCTGCGATCCAAATCATATTTTTTTTCGGCAAAGGCGTGCGCAAAAAACTCCGATACCGTTTGAGTCAAATACTCACGCGCCATCACCTGTTTGGCTGTGGCGATCGTGGCATTAAGAGGAAGATGAATCTTTCCCTCATCTGGTTTTAACTCACCGGTAATGAGTTTAAAAATCGTGCTCTTTCCTGCTCCGTTTTGTCCCATCACCGTAAACTTTCCATTTTCAGGAACAGAAAAACTTGTCTCATCCAGAATGGGACTATCGTCATCGTATCCAAAAGAAACATTTTCAAATCGAATAACGGTATTGCCTTGAGCCATAAAAGAGGAATAATGTGATACACAAACACCGCCTCCAAAGCGGTGTTTTATTTTGAAATATTACAAGAAAGAGGGATGAAAGTCAAAAAATATTCATAAAATCCACCACAGCTTGATCAAGAATCACGTCTTTGGTTCGAAAAGGTTTAAGGAGCACCAAACCTTTAAAAGTCGTACAACGGCTCAGTGCCACATAGAGCTGCCCATGAGCAAAAGCTCCCCAGCCCACATCCACAAGAATACGGTCAAATGTTTTTCCTTGTCCTTTATGAATCGTCACGGCCCAAGCAAGAGTAATGGGATATTGCGTGTAAGAACCGATCACTGATTCTGCAAGGCCTCCGTCGCCATCGTGTTCATATTCAAATAATTCCCATTTATGCTGTTGAACTTCCACACAAGAACCGTCTTCCAATTCAACTTCAAGCAAAGGAAATTTGGCAAGCTCTTTTTGTCGAATACGTATAATCGTTCCAAGCGTTCCATTCACCCAACGTTTTTCAGGATCATTGGTGGTAAACATGATGCGCGCCCCTTCTTTTACACAAATAACGGATTCGGAAGGCATTCTCCGATCTGGAAGTTCACCTAAAGATTGCGCGTGTAATTTCCATTCTTTTCCAGGAAGTTGCTTTAATTCATAGTCATTACGTTGCTGAGCCATTTTATTGGTTGTCGTGAGGTGAATAAAGCCCGTTTCTTCTGTTGGATCAAAATAAGGATCATGGCGTTCATTCCACGCGTCCACATCGGCTTCATCCGACATCCCTGTGCGTAGACGTTCCAATAGATCGATAAAAAATTTTTCTTTTTGTCGATACACTTTTTTCAACTCAATCAAATGTATCTTTATCTCACGCATGACGTTCGCCGAAAAAAAATAAGGCGAGGAATATTCTGTTTCAAAACGAACGGTTTCATCGCGTGTCACAACAGGAGGAAGCTGGAATAAATCTCCAATAAAAATCATTTGGACTCCTCCAAAAGGTTCTTTTGGTCGTCCGCGATTTAGACGCAATGCGCGATCAATACAATCTAAAAGATCTGCACGGACCATGGAAATCTCGTCAATCACAATCGTCTCAATTGCATTAAAAAGAGGCAGAGCGTCAGGAAATGCCCTTTGAACGAGCTCTGGGGCAATAGCCGGATGAAAACCAAAAAAGGAATGGATCGTTTGTCCCTTTACATGAAGAGCTGCGACACCCGTGGACGCCAACACTACATGTTTTTTCTGTGTCTGTTTGCGAAAATATTCAAGAAGGGTGGATTTGCCCGTTCCAGCACGACCCGTAAGAAACAGATGTTGATCTGTTTCATTCATCGCCTTATAAGCCGCTTTAAATTCTTTTCCCATCGTTATTTTTTGAGCCATAGTTGTAGAGAGCAGTATAACAAATGAGACAAAAACATTTCACAAAAACAATCTTCCAAGACGAATCTCGTCGTAAGAATATTCTTCTCCAAGAAATTCTTTGACGGGAGATAACGCTGATGAATTTGTGTGAACAAAAGCTTCTTTGATTTTTTCTATTCTTTCAGGTGCGGGTTTGAGATACTCAATGTCCAACTCCGCTCCCATCTGAACCAGTTGTTCAATATGTTGCACAATGGTAGAGCAAACGAATCCTCGTGCGTTCGCGATCTGTTCCAGGGTATATTTCTTCTCAATAAGCTCTTTTGTTTTTTGTATCGTAGATCCAATACGTTCTTTTTTTAAAAGAATAACTTCTTTCTTTGGTGCGGTTACGCTCATCCCCTTCTCTTGAACATACTCAACAATATGGCTCACGAATAATTCTCCGTATTGCTTTAGCTTCGTGTCTCCTACTCCAAAAATCGTTGAAAATGCAGTTGTGTCTTGAGGATATGCTCGTGACATCTCTTGAAGACTTCTATCTCCAAATACCACAAATGGAGGGACTCCCTGCTGATCGGCAATCTGTTTTCTTAACTGGCGCAGTTTGGTAAACAACTCGAAATCGTAATCTGTCTCCTTTTCCTTTTTTGCACGTTTCAACACAGAACCCGTTTCTATTTTCGGCAATAAAATAGGTTCTCGGTGTGTCAACGCTTTTTTTCCTTCCCCACTCACTCGCAGAGTTGGATATTCTCCAAGCTGTTTTTCCAAATAGCCATAGCGCAAAAGCAAATCAATCGAAAGCATCACTTCCTGACGAGAGACATCTTTCGCAATACCATACACAGAGAGCCGATCATGTTTATTTTCAACCACACGATCCCGTGCAGATCCACGAAGAACGTCACACACATACCCGGCGCCAAACCGTTCTCCTGTGCGCAACACTCCTGAAAGAATTTTTTGAGAAAGCACGGTTGCGTCTTGAAGTTCCACAGACGGCGCTTGACAGACGTCACAGGTTCCACAAAACGATTCTTTCCATTCTTCTCCAAAATAACGCAACACATATTGTCGCCGACACCCCGTGGATTCACAATAACCAATCATGTCGGATAATTTCTTTTGCGCCTGTGCTTGCTCCAACTCATCTTGAATCTGTGCAATAAAATAATCTTGCTTGCGCTTGTCTGCGTAGGTATAAAACAGCACGCACTCGCTTGAAAGACCGTCGCGTCCGGCACGACCCGTTTCCTGATAATACCCTTCGATCGTCTTTGGTAAGTCCATGTGAACAATCAGTCGCACATCCGGTTTATCAATTCCCATGCCAAACGCGATCGTGGCCACAATAATATGAACCTCGTCACGAATAAAAGCTTCTTGTGCCCGGGTTCGTTGTTGTTTCTCGAGTCCTGCATGATAGGCAAGCGCACGAAAGCCTTGTGTGTATAAATCAGAGACGAGATCTTCTGTATCTTGTCGGGAAAAACAATAAATAATGACAGACTCGTTTTTATGACGAGACAAAAGCGTGACAAGCTGTTGGAACGCTTGTTGTTTTGGCTGAACGGAATAAAAAAGATTAGGACGATTAAAACTAGAAAGAAACACCCGAGGTTGCGGCATCTGCAAATAACGAACAATATCTTGTCGAACCCGTGTGGTGGCAGTAGCCGTTAACGCAATCATATTCACCGTGGGAAAGAGCGTTCGTAACTGAACCAAACGACGATAATCTGGTCGAAAATCATGACCCCATTCAGAGACGCAGTGTGCTTCATCGATGGCGATCAACCTGACATTCAACTGCAGAAGAAAAGAGTCAAATCCTAATATCCCTAAACGTTCAGGTGCCAAATACAGAAGTTTTAATTTCCCTGACAAGGCTTGTTGTTGAACCGTCTGTATTTCTTGTGCGCTTAAACTGCTATTCAGATAGCTTGCAGGAATACCGTTTGCATTGAGTGCATCTACCTGATCTTTCATGAGGGCAATAAGCGGCGAAATGACCAGGGTGATTCCCTCCCGTATGAGTGCTGGCAGCTGATAACACAAAGATTTTCCTCCCCCTGTTGGAAGAAGCACGAGAACATCCTCTCCCTTTAACACCGTATCAATAATCTCCTGTTGATACGGTCGAAAGGTGTCGTATCCAAAATAAGTTTTGAGTCGTTCTCGCATACATGCATCTTATTAAGACTAAAGCATTTTGGAAAAAAACAAAAACTCGTCCTAAAAAATAGGACGAGTCAGAACAAACCCACTGTCACTCGTTGCCGTCGGGCTCTTCGAATTCGTTGCCGTCGGGCCTGCGTTCGTTGCCGTCGGGCTCTGCGAATTCGTTGCCGTCGGGCCTGCGTTCGTTGCCGTCGGGCTCTTCGAATTCGTTGCCGTCGGGCCTGCGTTCGTTGCCGTCGGGCTCTGCGAAGTCGCTGTGCCATGACCAGGACCCAGCGAATGCGCTGCCGCCGAACATCATCAGGACAGCCAAACAGCCACAAATCAGAGTGCGTTGCATGTGTCTTCTCCTTAAAGAACAACTAGGACACTCGCAGAGATATTCTGCAAGCCGAGAAATTTATAAAAGAAAAACAAAAAAATGTCAAATGTAGAAAATGGATTCTCCACATTTAATTTAACTATTTAAGTCCTCTTTTGTGTATTGGCAATCGTATTTATAAAAATCTTATTGAAACCCATCATGATTAAAAATAGAATAATTGCGGACAAAACGATGCTAGCACCGCTGGCTAAATTGACATAGTAAGAGGCGGTCAGACCGAAAACCACAGAACAAACGGAAAGACCTAAAGAGATCATCCAGGTGGAACGAAATCCAAGACGAAATTGCTCAGCGGCAAGAACAGGAATCACCATCAATGCGCCGATAAGCAAAACCCCGACCACGTTAATAGAAATAGCAATGACCGCTGCTCCAAGCACTGCCAGCGTGCGGTTAAGAAATCGCACAGGCAGACCCCCTGCGGCCGCAACATCTTCATCCAATGAAATCATAAAAAACGAACGCCAAAGAATCCCAGCAAGAAGACAAACCGCGATCCCCATAATAGCGATTTGCCCAACCGTTTGTTGACTGACCGTGAGCACGCTTCCAAAAAGATAGTTCGCGACATTCACTCCCCCGGCCGGATGCAAGCCGATGAGAACAACTCCTAGCGCAAGCCCTCCGAATAAAAATAATGAAACAACCGTATCGGAAGAAAGAATCCGTTGTTCCCGAAGGCGTTCCATTCCTAAAATCGCCAAGAGGCAGGCAATAAGAGCAGACCACACTGTAGAAATTCCCAAAAACAACCCTCCCGCTACTCCAGAGAGGGAGACATGGGCAAGCGTGTCGGCAATGGCCGAATAGCGCCGCACCACAAAAAAAATCCCGATGGTCGGAGCGACAATAGCGAGGATAAGTCCTGCCTCAAACGCACGGATCATGAAATCGTACTGGAAGATGGTGGGCATAGGTTGGATTGCGTTAGGACTTTCACCTTTGGATGAGATGCGCCGTGTTGGAGCCATAAAAAATCTTAAGGCGTATTCAGACATACGGCGTAGATTTTTTATGGCGAAACACAAGCAGATCACCAAAAGTGAAAGTCCTATCCGTGATGTTCTATAAATTCAGATTTGGTTGGGTGATACAGGTCGTGCAACTGTGTACCGGTAATAAGACAAGCTTTGGCGCCATGGCACACAAGTTCGTGACGCAAGCAAATCGCTGAATCGGCCTCTTTGGCCAAACGATGCACGTCATGGGTGACAAATAAAATCGTTTTCCCTTGCGCATTGATATGGCGCAGCGCCTCGTAAAATTCCTCACGCGATTTTGGATCCAATCCGTCGACCGGTTCATCAAGAATCAACAGGTCTGGTTGAGAAGCAAGAGCTCGGGCAAGCAGCACTCGCTGACGCTCTCCTCCTGAAAGAGACGAGAATACACGATGGCGCAGGTGCGAAATATGCATCATGTCAAACGCCTCCTCCACAATTTGCCTATCAGACGAACCTAAACGATTCCAAAAAGCTAATCTCTGCGTTCGTCCGGAAGTCACCATTTCCTGTGTCGTGGCTGGAAACGTCGGTTCAATCAATCCCCCTCGTTGAGAGACGTAACCGACACAGCGCCGTGCTTCTCGAGTCGTATTTGATTTTCCAAAAAGATGCACGGAACCGGAGGTGGGAGACAACAAACCCAAAAGTACTCTCAGAAGCGTTGTCTTTCCCCCGCCGTTTGGCCCGATGACGGCTGTATACGATCCTTTCTTTACCGTAAAAGAAAAATCATGAAACAAGGGTTCTCCATTGCGCACATACGAAAGTCCCACGGCTTCAATGGCCGGTATCTCTATCGGCATATCATGGCTGTGCGAAGATTTTGTAAATTGTCTCTCATAACGCTTAGATAATTTTTTCCTACATTCACTTCTTCGTCGGTAAGTCCTTCTAAAGGATTAAATACGAGTGTTTGTGCACCAATCTCGCGGGAAAGGGTTTGTGCAAGTTCAGGACTCACGAGTGTTTCAAAAAAGACATATGGTACGCCCAATGCTTTTGCCGTTTGGGCAAGCTGAGCAAGGGCTCCCGCTGAAGGCTCTTCGTCCGGGGAAACACCGGTGATAGCAAGCTGCTCAAAATCGTAATCCCTTGCAAGATACGCAAACGCAGCATGAGAAGTGACAGCCACCCGGATATCGCACTGGGCAAGACCTTGTTCATAGTCTTGATCCAGCTGCTGAAGTTGAACGATGAACGCATCTGCATTGAATTTGTATTGAACCGTATGGTCTGGATCGATGGCTATGAATGCATCACGAATCGCTTCTACCTGACGTTGAGCAAGAGTAGGACTTAACCAAAAATGTTCGTCAAATACTTCTTGTTCAGAATCCTCCTCATTCTCTGTTTGGGGAGGAGGTAATATATTTTTCATCAAACGGCTTATTTCTAAGGTTTGTACACCTGCTTGTTGTACAGAAGGGGCAAGTCTAGATGCCCATGCATCAACACCTCCCCCGTTAAAAATAAACAAATCGGATTCATAAATGCCTCGAATGTGACCGGGAGACGGCTCGAAATCATGTGGTTCCACACCTGTGGGCGTCAACGATTGGACCTCCACAAATTCTCCGCCCACCTGCCGTGAAAATTCAGCTAAAGGATAAAAACTTGTCGCGACAAGAATTTTTTTGGAAGGAAGTGTTGCTGTGTTTCTTGTCGCAAAAAAGAAAGAGACAATAAACAGGAATAACACAAGAAGACAAAAGAAAAGGACAAGATACTGGGTATGTTTAAGCATAAAGACAGATCATCCGGAAATAGCTTCTTAATAACACGAATCATTATACGACAAAATTTCCCTCTTTGTAGATGACTTCATCGTCAATCAGGATACGTTCAAGATCAAGAAAAATATCGACATGATATCGCCCCTCTTTGCGGGACATCCCCGGTTTCTTATAAATACTGTGCTTGGCACCCAAGGACATATGCATTCCACACATGCGTTCAAAGGCAGTGAGATCGTTTACCAAACGTCCTTTTCCCATCGCACGATTGAGCCCCAGTCCAAACTCACGGACAATAACAGGAGAATCTTCCTCAATCATTGTTAAAATTTCTTGAAAATCTTGCGGGGCGTCAGGAGCGCTTAAAATTCCAGCGTTGATGACAGCGGTAAACGGTTCGTACTCACGGATAAGATGATCTTTTCCCGCAAAGGCAAAAATTTTGATAGAACCATTCACCTTTGCCAGATCTTGCGGTTCAGAAAAAACTTCTCCGATGGGATACGTCCCTCCGATATTCTGCATTCCTGTGTAATCTCCGATGTTTAGCTTAGCCGTTTCAAAAGGCGTTTCATACATGAGAACCGTTCCAGGACATTCCACGACAATCGTGTGGCAGGCATCGATCCGGCGCTTAAGTTCTTTTCCTCGCGGACGATAATACGCTGGATCATACGCGAGGGAATTGATATATGTCGAAAATTGAGATTCGGAAATACGACCTAAATGGATATGCTCAATCGTTTTGAGACCGTACTTGAATAACTCAATACGAATACGAAATTCACTTAATCGAAAATTTGATGATTGAACCAACACGACCAAATCTCCACGACGCAACGATTTAAATCGCTCCAAAATGTCTTCGGGAGTCGTCTGGGCAAAATCTAAAAAACTCTCTGGAGGAAGATATTTTCGGTAACCATCCACCAGTAGGCGGGTCAGCGGAGCCTGCGTATCATAAATCACCAATGCCTCATGGTCTGGGGCGTATTCAATGGCGTGAGTCAGAATATCACCAAGATGTTTGGAAACGGTAGGAAGTAAATCCATAAATCTCATGTCTATATCCATTTGATTCTATCACAAAATTCCCCAGGTAAACCGATAATCTTTTTCATTTACATAAGAACGATGATAAATAATAAAAACAAAAAAATGCAAGTGTAATGAAAAATGAGAGTCCAATGAAGATCCGAGATGTGTAGTTCCTTTCTCTGTCCTCCTACATGTGGAATTTCAATGAGATTTCCGCTTTGATCAAAACAATTTCCACCAAGTGAAATATCCTGCGCACCGGCAAATACCACAATAGGAATACCTCCATTTGGAGAAGGACCTTTTTGAGCATCCCGATACCAAGCCCATAAGGCTTGTTTTGTTTTTTTAAAAAAAAGAACGCTTGTCATTACGATCAAAATTCCTGTCATGCGAGCAGGAATATAATTCACAACATCATCCAATTTTGCTGCAAACCATCCAAAATCTTTATACCGTTGGTTTTTATAACCAATCATTGAATCTAATGTATTAACCGTTTTGTAAAACCAAATTCCCGGCATCCCTCCAAAAATAGCAAAAAACAAAGGAGCGATAACTCCGTCCGAAAGATTCTCCGTCATCGTTTCAATAAGGGCCCGTAAAATTCCTTGCTTGTCTTCGTGGGATAGATCACGGCTCACAATAAGAGAAACGCGTTTTCGAGCACCTTCTATATCCTGTTTTTGAAGAAGTCTTCTGACAACCCACCCCTCGCGCGCAAGAGATTTTACCGACAGTGCAGAAGCGATTCCTAAAACATGTACAGCAAGACCAACAAAAAAATGAATGCGATAAGCCAACAGCAGTAAGCTTAGCGCCGAAACCGTGCAAAGAAAAATAATAAAAAGGGCGAATACTATTCCTGCCCACTTTTTATTCCTTATTCTTCTTCTGAACCTAGGTTCAAATGTTTCTATCAAAAATCCAATGCCTTGGACTGGATGATATAACCATTGAGGATCACCTATCATCAAATCCGCTAGAACAGCAAAAACAAGAAAAGTACTTGGAGAGAAGAATATTTCATTGACAATAGGCATAAGGGACACTATGATCCTTACTTGTTGTTCTTTAAAAAACTACGAGAAGGAGAGATGTTGTGGTACTGACTGTCCAACAGAGTGATCGTATCACTGTCATCCATTCGGACCAATTGCTTCGCTGTTTAACCTGGGCACCCTACACGCCAAAAGGTCATCCTTTTAGTGACGTCTACACGCTCGTCAATGCCACCTTAGGCCATGATGAATTTATTGAAGAACCTTTTGAAAAATACTGCGAGGAAAGACTCCAACAGGCCCAACTTGAATCATCGACATCTGTCATGCTTTTGACCACTGTTCCACAGACACATCTTAAACACAGACAGATGAGCCTTGAACAAACAGGATTGGAGATCGATGTCTTCTGTACGGCGGGCATGGGCAACGCCTTGGCCCCGGGAGACCCGGCTCTCTATAACGAAGAATTCACTCGCCAGAAAAGACTGCGGCCAGGCACCATCAATATCATGGTGATCATTAATCGCGCGCTGACACCCGCGGCTATGGTTGAAATGATACAGATTATTACCATGGCAAAATGCCAATCACTCTATCTCCTTCAACAAAAAAGCCATCTAAGCAGCAGGATCGCGCTGGGTACTGGTACAGACAACATGGTGCTTGCTGTTCTTGCATCTGACCAACAACAACCTCTTCGCTATAGCGGTCTGAGTACAAAGCTTGGCGAATATGTGGCCAAAGCCGTTGATTCTGTTCTTTCTTGCGCCGTTGAATCCCAAAGAATGTCTCTAGCCAACAAAGGCTAAACGCCCACCACATGCGTACATGTGGTGTTTTTGTTTAAAATTTTTTTATCTATTGCACCATACCCCCATGGGGTGTATTATGTAACCATCTATGAATAAAGAATCTAACAAAAATCTCGATCGGCGCTTAAGCATCATCGAGGGACAAATTCGCGGCCTGCGCGAACTCGTAGCCAGCGGGGCTTACTGCATCGATGTGATTACTCAAACCTCTGCGGTAAAACAAGCCCTCTCAGGAGTCGAGGATATTCTTCTTGAAAATCACTTAGGTACCTGTGCTGTTAACCAGATCAAAAAAGGCCATGAGGAAAAAGCCGTAGAAGAAATTATTAAGGTCTATAAATTAAAACGACGGTAAGTATTCAAATTTTTATATGCATCAAAAAATCATTCCTATCCGCGGTATGCATTGCCGCTCCTGCGAACTACTCCTAGAAGACGCCATCGGCGATATTCAAGGTGTGTCAAAAGTCAAAGTGGATTTCCGTAAAGGTCGTGCAACGATTGAACACGGTGGTGATATTCCTAGTGAAATTGAAATTACAAAGGCCGTGAAAGAAGCTGGATATGAAGTAGGTCAGGCAGGACCGCTTCCTTGGATCACCGCAGACGCAACGGATTGGCGTTATATCTTCTGGGGTGTCGTATTGCTTGCTGTTGTTTATTACGCCTTACGTGGTATCGGAATCACAGACATGGCGCTTAATGAGACCGATGTCACGTTTGGTTTTGCTCTGCTTCTTGGACTCGTGGCCGGAATCTCCACCTGTATGGCTCTGGTAGGCGGACTCATTTTAGGTGTTGCTGCAAGACACGCAGAACTTCACCCTGAGGCAACAGCGTGGGAAAAATTCCGCCCGCATCTGTTCTTTAATACCGGACGAGTCCTTGGATATGCTCTCTTGGGTGGGCTTTTGGGATTTTTAGGAGGATTCCTCCAAATTTCAGGCAGTGTACTCGCATTGCTTACATTTGCTGTCGGAGTTGTGATGATCATTCTAGGTATTAAATTAACGAATCTTTCTCCCCGCATTTCTGCAACATCGATCACTCTCCCCTCTTCCGTAGCCCGTTTCTCGGGACTCTCTGAGCATCAAAAAGAATACAGCCACAGAACGTCGCTTATGATGGGAGCCCTTACCTTTTTCCTTCCTTGCGGATTCACGCAAGCGATGCAACTTTACGCGGTGAGTACGGGGGATTTTAAAACAGGGGCAATCATGATGGGTGCCTTCGCACTGGGAACCGCTCCTGCGTTGCTTGGAATCGGCGGGCTCTCTTCGATCATGAAAGGAACGAAAGCGCGTATCTTCTACGCATTCGTGGGAGTTCTCGTTATCGCATTTGGTATTTACAACATTCAAAATGCCCGAGCACTCTTACCTGCGTCAGAGGCCTCCGGAACGGAACTCTCCTATACCCCTGCCGATAGCGGTAGCGTACAAAAAGATGTCCAGGTTATTCGCATGACACAATCTGCTTCCGGATATTCTCCAGAAACACTGCGTGTCAAAGTAGGCTTTCCGGTGCAGTGGGTAATCACCTCCGAATCATCATTTACGTGTGCCTCCAGCATTGTGGTGCCATCTCTTGGTATCAGCACAAATCTCAAAAAAGGAGAAAACCTCATCGAATTCACTCCGACCAAAACAGGCTCAATCCCCTACTCCTGTTCGATGGGTATGTATCGAGGAACCATCATCGTCGAATAATTTTATGAACGAACTTACATTTACGATAAGTAATTTAACCTGCGAAGCCTGTGTCAAAGTGACGACCATGACCCTGCGAAAACTGGCTGGGGTGACAGATGTATCGGTTGATCTGTCTTCGGGTAAGACACACATCGTTTCTAAAGAACCCATAAATCCAGACGATGTAACAAACATGTTACAAGCCAAGGGTTACACCGTCGCATTCTAAACCCATCTGAGACTGCTGCAAAACTCGCGATCTTGCCTTTCACGGGCGCCCGCCGACCCCACTCTCCCTATGGGGAATAGGGTTCGCGGGGCTCGACAGCCCGTTTAAGGCAATCTCATCGAGTTTTGCAGCAGTCTCCATCTCTATATGGATAAATTCTTTCGCGTTTCGGGAATGCATTGTGCTTCCTGCGAAACGCTTATTAATGAAGAACTGTCGAATATTCCTGGTGTGACACATGTCCTCACAAGTGCCAAAGACGGAACCTGCCGGGTCTCTATGGACCATGATATCCCTGACGAGACGCTCGTCGCTTCGATAAAAACGGCTGGTTACGAAGCGACGATAGAAAAGAAGTCACAGGAAACAACAACATCCCCGTCCACGGAAAACAACATAAAGCTCATCGAACAAGAAGACCATCGTGTTCGTTTCAACTATCTAACGGAAACTCGGGGTGAAGGCACGATTGATCTGGACCCCTCGGGCCGTCCAGCGTTCCGGGGCACGATCACGAAACAAAAAAGCGGAACATTAGAATTTCCTGCAAGTCTCACACACAGCGCCCAAGAAATCGCCCGCTCCTTTGAAACGCTCATTCAAGATAAAACGGCTGCGCCGCAGCCTACGATGGATCGGTTACACAACACAGTGCTGACAACCAACACAACGATCGCTCAATCGGACCATGAGAAAAAAATCTCCTTGCAAATCTCAGGTATGCACTGCACCTCCTGTGCGGGAGTCATTGCCAAGAGTCTAAAAAAAGTACCAGGTGTCGCAGAGGCTCAAGTCAGTTTTGCCACGGAAAAAGCCCGTGTCACATTTGATCCAAACCAAACAAATGAAACAGCGCTCATTGCGCAAATAAAAAAAGCCGGATACCGCGCCCATGTCGCCAATAACGCAAATCCGGAGGAAGACCGCGCCAGACGCGATAAGGAAATTCGCTCGTACTGGCAAAAATTCTTCATAGGCGCGCTATTATCCTTGCCGATGCTCTACTTCATGTTCTTGGATTTCGTTTCCTTTCTTCCTGGTAGAACGATGCTTTTGCCTTGGGTGGGAATCGTCTCGTTTGTGCTTGCCACCCCGGTGCAGTTGTTTCTAGGTGCCGGGTTTTACAAAGGGATGTGGTCGAGCCTGCGCATGAAAACGTTTAACATGGACAGCTTGATCGCCATCGGCACAAGCGCCGCGTTCATCTACAGCGTTGTAAACTTTCTTATCTACGCGTTCGCAAATAATTCCGTCTTGGGAATAAATGGGGCCAAAATCCCGGAACTGTATTTTGAAACGGCCGCGTTTCTCATTACCTTCGTGCTACTTGGCAAATGGCTTGAAAGCAAAGCAAAAGGACAGACCTCCGACGCCGTACGCAAACTCATGGATTTGCAGGCAAAAACCGCACGCGTCCTGCGCGAAGGAAAACCGATTGATATTCCCCTTGCAGAGGTGATGAAGAATGACATCGTCGTGGTTCGTCCCGGAGAAAAAATTCCCGTGGATGGCGTGATCGTGGACGGCGGATCTTCCGTGGACGAATCTATGCTCACCGGCGAAAGCATTCCCGTGGAAAAACATCCCGGCGACAAAGTGATCGGAGCAACCGTCAATAAAAATGGGAGCTTCGAATTCCGCGCCACCAATATCGGTTCAGAAACCGTGCTCGCCCAGATCATACGTCTTGTAGAGGAAGCTCAGGGATCGCGCGCGCCTATCCAGGCGTTTGCGGATCGCATTTCTGCTAAATTCGTCCCGGCCGTGATCCTTATTGCGATCGGCACATTCATTGTCTGGTTTTTCATTCTGGGTTCAACACTCAGCTTCGCGCTCATGGCGTTCACCGCGGTGATCGTCATCGCCTGTCCTTGCGCATTAGGCTTGGCCACACCCACAGCCATCATGGTCAGTACGGGTAAAGGCGCACAAAATGGCATTCTGATAAAGGGCGGCGAACCGTTGGAGGCAGCGTGCAAGGTACGGGCTATCGTTTTTGATAAAACCGGCACACTTACCAAAGGGAAGCCGGAAGTAACGGACGTACTCGTCATAGGTTCGCATGACGAGGATGAATTGATCGAAATTGCCTCAGGTCTGGAAGCCAAGTCAGAACATCCCCTTGCCGAGGCGATTTGCCGTTACGCACAAGAAGAGTCCCTCGTTTCAGCACACGTATCCAACTTTAAAGCAATCCCCGGCCACGGGGTTGAAGGTGAGGTAAAAGGAACAACGTACTACTTTGGCAATCGCAAACTGATGGCTACGCTCGCGATTGACACCAATCGCATGGAACGGAAAATGCGACGTCTGGAAGAGGAAGGTAAAACGTCGATGTTACTTGCCGATCGCAAGCAAGTTCTAGGTATTATCGCCGTGGCCGATGCCATAAAAGCCACCACCCCCGCAGCGGTGGCCGCGCTCAAGCGCATGGGCCTGGCTGTGTATATGATTACAGGCGATAACCTGCGCACGGCTTCGGCGATCGCGCGAGAGGCCGGTATTGAAGAAGCGTTCATCCGTGCTGAGGTACTGCCACAGGATAAAGCAGAGGAAATCAAAAAAATCCAAATGACAGGAATCAAGGTCGCAATGGTGGGCGATGGACTCAACGATGCTCCTGCCCTTGCCCAAGCCGATGTCGGCATCGCGATGGGAAGCGGAACAGATGTGGCAATGGAAGCCGGAACCATTGTGCTCATGAAAAGCGATATCCAGGATGTGGTGTCTGCGCTTGAGTTAAGCCGTGAGACACTCGCAAAAATCAAGCAGAATTTATTCTTTTCTCTCTTCTATAATGTCATCGGCATTCCGATCGCGGCACGCGTCTTCATTGGTCTTGGAATCGTCTTACGCCCTGAGCTGGCAGGACTTGCCATGGCATTGAGTTCAGTCTCGGTCGTTTCCAATTCCCTGCTCTTGCGCCGATTCAGACCCAATCACCGAAACTGGATTTCTACTTTTGCCCCTATCCTTATGACCCTCCTCTTTACCGCAGCATTTATTCTTCTGGCTCGCGTAAGCGTGATGACGAATGGTTAAAAAATATTGAAAAAGCAGCCTTCATCAAGGCTGCTTTTATATTGACCTGTCTCTAAAAATATCTCTTATTTTCCCTTACAACAGCCTTGATGAAAGGCGTGAAAAACCAACGAGCTAAGAACACCATACACAAAGCACAACAGACCACCCCAAACAATACTGGAGAGAACGTATCCCTGAAAACCTGGAAATAACAACTTCAATGAAAGAAGATGATGCGCGAGCACGTCCGCTCCATAAGGATATATTTTTGGCCAAATAAGACACAGAGCATAGAGCAAAACAAAAAAACCGCCAACGCGAACAGCGTGCGATATAAATGAAGTTGCCATAAAAATGGATTAGGGATCTTAAGAGATCGATAATTTCATTATAGCACCAATGAAATGAAACTCCCCGCGAACCAAACTGACGGAGAGATTAATTTCTATCCGTAAAAACAACTAATCGCTCGGAATACTGATGAGCCTTTGTATCCCACGACCCACTACACGTAATGAGGTTCAGATGAGCTTTGCCATCTGTTGACATGAAAATATCTGTTGCATCGGCATTAGCCGGATAGACGCGAATTTCACGCACACGAAACGAGAGAATTATTTCTCCGTTTTCAATTGTGATGACGTCTCCGATTACGAGATAATCTAGATCAGCGAACACGGCAGTGGCACGCGCGGGGGAATCGACATGACCTGCGATCACAGCACTTCCTATTTCTCCTGGGCGGGGACCAAATTCATACCAACCAGTTTCGAAAGGATTGCTAGGCACGTCCATCGATCCATCCGCCGCCAATCCCACATCCCGTATGGGCGCATCTACACCTATGCGGGCAATTCGCAGACGCAAAGGAGTCTCAATTTTTTGCAGAGATGTTATAACGAGGTCAGAATCGGGAACATCAACGATCTCTTGAGCGTTTACATCGGAGCTCGACCCCTCTTCGAAAATTACACGCAGAGGAAAAATTTCTTTGAATTCATCCTGAGCGTTCGGCACAGGAATGCCACTCAAATTATGCCAAATTAAGACACTGAATACTGCCGTTGTTTGAATTTTTTTGTAATGGTGCCCTTGTTTATTAATAGGAGTTATCGAAGAGGAGCTGTACGAAATATCGTCCAGCTCCTCGTTAAAAAGTGAATAGATGCACTTACTTTGTTGATTTTCCTTGAAATTTTGAGAGGGTGTATAGACTCAGAATCAACAGAAGCGGAAGACCAATAATCATCCCAAAATATCCACTACGAGCAGGAAAAAATCCCGCGTTTGGAAGAGATGGAACAGAACCCATTGCGACAATCACCGTCGCGATGGCTGTATCCCGTACCGTAAACCCATTCGCTGAACCGGTTGCGGTTGCTGTATTTGTCGTGGTTTTGGTAAGCGTTGAATCACAGGTGTATACCCACGACTCAGATGGATCGAGAAGATTATCATCATTTGTATCACCAGAAACAAAATTCATTGGGGAGCACTTGTCATCCGTAAGAGTGACGTCGCTGAGCGATTCCGTTCCTGGGTTTGTGATGGTTTCTGTGTAGGTTATCGTTCCCCCACCAGCAAGAAGAGCGAGTGGGTTTGGTACTTTTGTGACATGGATCAATGGTGGTACGAGTTCTTCACCAACAACAACCGTTGCACTTGCAATGTCTGATGTACTAATGCCATTGGCCCATCCTGTGGCAACGACGGTATTTGTATGTGTTTCTGAAAGAATGATGGAACATTGGTAGACCCAGGTTTCATTCACATCAAGAGCTTCGTCGTTGTTTGTGTCCCCAGATTCAAAACCGATGGGACTACATGTGTCACCTACCATCGTAATATCTGTGACAGGAACGGTTCCGATATTTCGAAGTGTGTATGTATATTGTACTAATCCCGAGCCATCCGGAAGAGCTAAGGGACTTGGAACTTTTACGACATCAATGAGCGGGGGAACGGGTGGAACGGCTGCAGGTTCCCCAATATCGTCGTTTGTGATTACACAGGTCAGCTGCTCTCCGGAGTTCAGAGTGAGTTCCCCATTCGCGTCACAATCACCTGAAAACGTCTGGGTGTAGCCTGAATCTTCCGTTTCTCTTACTGTAAATAAGGCTCCGCCTTCAATGGTGGGGTAATTGTAGGTGACTCCAGAAAGAACCGTATGGTCGTTTACAAAGAGAGGAAAATCATTGATTGTGCCCGTTCCACCGTTATCATTGATCACCGTTTTTACCACTGTGATGGTTCCTGCAAGAAGGGCGGAAGATCCTCCTGAGGAGGGTGGAACGGCACAGTCAGGTTCCGTAATTTGGTTACTGTCCATGGTCACTTGGGCAATGCGTGAAAAAGCCCTTCCTTCCAATGTTGCATTGGAGGCAAGTGAAATAAGTTCTGAATCAGCGATGATCGTTCCAACCATCTGTGCCCCAACACCGATCGTCATGGCGGCTGGTATTTGCCAGTATACGTTACAAGATGTTGCTCCATTTGTGAGAAGCATTTGTGCTCCAGTTGAAACGGTCACACTCGATGAACTACGAAAAATGTACACTCCTGGGCCGTTAAGCGTCAGAGTTCCATTGAGTGTTGTCGCTCCAACTGTGTAGACACCTGGAGTGACGGTGTTCGTTCCAGCGAGATCAAGGGATCCTGTTGCTGTCTCTGCGTCAAGAGCGTCATACGCGGATAAAATAGCCGCCTCTATTCCAGCGGCTGGGACGTTAATAGTTCCATCGACCTGAGTTGCATCATCGAGGTCTGTGACAGAAGAATCAGCTCCGACGTTTCCCCAGATATTCGTCGTTCCAACAGCGGAGTCATTTGTCACTCCAGCTTTTCCAAAAACCGCGTAAGTCTCCGCGAGACCTAGCGAAGGTGCTGTTGCCGCAGAGACAGGCATGGGACCCATAAGACTCAGAACAAGAGAAAGAGCCGCCACTCCTCCTATGTATCTCTTAAATAATTTCATATTGATAAAATAGCTAGCAAATCATTAAAGATTAATAAGTGTATCTTAACACAAATTTTAAAGGCCCACTTGGTTCCTTCGTTTTGTTTGATAGGAAATCTGGATGGAGTTCTTGTCTGTATAATTATCTGAGCTTTAAAAAAGGAAATTCAAAAACGTATCTATAGCAAAACCACCAGTAAAGAACTGGTGGTTTTGTGACAGGGACGAGCGGAGGAGATTAGAACCATTGTAGTGCATGAATACAGAACATTCTAAAAAAATTTTAAAACATTTGTCGCCAAGGACATTGCCGCAAGAGATGGACCGTCTTTGATTTCACCATTCTCCACCATCGACCAAAATTCATTCAGGGTAACCGCTTTGCACTCCATCCCTTCTTCACTTGTTTCAAGACGTCGTTCGCTTTGTGTAAGTTCGGTTGCAATAAACATGTTACATTCTTGATCAATTCCACCTGGACCTATCCAAAATGATCCCGCTTCGCACATATTTTTTGCAATCAAACCTGTTTCTTCGCGCAATTCTTCTTTTGCTGTTGCGAGAATATTTTCATGTTCGAAATGTCCTTGAGGAAATTCCCACGAATAGCCACCAACCATGTAGCGATATTGACCAACCAACGTCAACTTCTCCCCATCCCAAGGGATGATAAGGGCGAAAGGTTGTTTATGAACGACACCGAACTGAAGCTGACGACCATCGTCAGTCATGACTTCATCTTCAGTCACGCGTATCCATTTATTTTTATAAACTTCTTTTGAGGTGAGTTGCTTCCATGACATACGGTTCAATTGTTTCATAATCGCGCTAAAAGTTCTATTTCCTGATGGCCCACCCAAAAATCCCCGCTTAAATTAGCGGGGATTTTTGTGGCAGACCACATCGCTCGCGAGCGACGTGGCAGGGAGACTCGTAAGGGAGGTTAGAACTCTTGTTAAAATATCGATCTTATTTTGTAACTGCATTTAATAACCAAATTTCATCCTGCTGTTTCCCCATATACCACTGATTCTTTCTTTCCTCCAGAATACCTTCAAATGTATATGCATTTCCTACAACGATTCCCGAGGTGCAATTCGTTGTTTCATACCCGACACTTTTACCATCTGTTTCCTTCACAAAATACTCAATAGCATCGCATTGATACGCGTCAAGCCAAATAGACTCGCCAGCATCATTCACAACCGCAAGATCTACTGATCCCACATTACACTCTATGCGATCACTAACATTTGCCTCATCACTAAACTCACACGCTTTTTCTGTACCGCCAAACCGGCCCGCGCTTACAACTCCATTTACGAAATCGCTTGAATCCTCCTTATCTTGTTTGGGTTCTACACATCCGGCGCCAACGAACAAAATAAGGACTAGAGAAATAATAAATATTTTCATATTTCGTTCTTTATCTCCTCCCAAGTTACACCAGAATAAGTTTCGATTTCTTTCAGAACGTAGTGAAGTGCATGCTTATCCAAACCATCTGGAATGGTGATAGATTTCTGAGTCGTTGGCCAGATCATTTTAATATGACTTCCTTTTCCACCGACAGCATTGATTTCAAACCCAACTTTTTGAAGCGCTTTGATTAACTTCTTTCTAGGTAAGAACCCCGGTAATTCACTACGCGAAGGCATACTCCTTTTCTTGTATACGATGTACTCCTGCCTCCTTTGCATACGAAGAAGGGATCTCGAAAGCTGTCAGGATAGCGTCTTTAACTTTCTCGTCCAATTCATCTTGATTTCGTGCGTGCGTGACAATGCTGCCATATCGAAAATTTTCACTGACAACGACGATCGATCCATCTTCCTGCTTCTCAAAACGAAAATGGATCGGATCATTCATTCGAAAATATCGGTGCAACTCAACAAGACCTCTTGGGACAGAAGTCTTTCCCAAAAGCACTTTAATCATCTGGTCTCTTGTTTGTTTGATTATACTCATATTGATGGACGTTTTTATCAGACGTTTCTTCTTTGGTCAATAGTACCACGATTCAAAAACCGAGTGAGAACTCTATATGTCCCCACAAAAAATCTCCGCTTGTTTAAGCGGAGATTTTTTGGCAATGGCTAGTAAACGAGATTAGAACCATTACGCAGAATTTTCTTTTCGTTTAGCAAAGATAAACACCATTCCGTCATAGCCCACCTTGTTTTTGTCGAGTCCTACCATTATTTTTTCTTGAATAATCTCAAATTCAGCATCTAAGAGGATGGCTTGAAAATCGTTCTCGTTTACGCTGGCTGCGGGCAACGTTTCTCCTTCTCCAACAGCATATCGTTCCGCATTTCGAACAGATACCACGGAGAGATATCCGCCGGGCTCAATGCGAGAAAGGGTGTTTCTAAAACCTTCTTCCCATTTTTCACGGATGGCCGTCGCTCCCTCAAACGCGAACGTTGCTGTGATGAGTTCTGGAATTCCACGCTGGCTTCCTTGGGTTACCACATCAAAGTGTTGTTCGGGTGGCAACGCGAGCCCGGGAGCAAAGAGGTCACCATGCACAACACGCGACAGTCGATTTTTGAGTGCCTCCTGATAGACTTCTGGTGTTGAAAGCATAGTTTCGAGCTCTCGAGCCCGTTCATTCAACTTCGGATCGTCGCTCCGCTGCATGTCACTGAGCAAATCCAAAAAAACAGGATTCTCCTTCATCGATTTACTACTGAAAGCAAAATAAGATGACCAGTCATGTGCCTCCGGACTACCTTGCGCCCATCGTTCAATTTCCTCCCGATTCGATGCTAAATACTCCGAATGCGTTATGTTTCCAGACTCGAGCGACAGGGGGATATGCTGATAGATGGTTGGCCCGCCTCCGATATCTAATACTCGTAAGCCATCTTCTGGGTGACGTCGCATGAGTTCAAGAGCCACATCCTCGTGAAAAGAGAGGACAAAAAGATTTTCGATCTCTTCTTCATTCAAATCATTAAGTTCTTTCTGGATGTCCCGGATATCAATGACTTTGCGTTTATCCTTGCGAAGTTCGCGTATTGCTGCTGTCATTTTTTCAACATTGATCGGTCGGTAATACGACTCCAGATATCCTTTCGGGGAAAAACCTGCTTCGATCTCTTGCTGTTCGGAAAGTTTTTCCGATTCAGATGTACACGGATCACCTATTTTCCCAAAAAAATTGCCGTGAAGACACATTCGACCCACCTCATCGATAAGCTATACCTCGTTCATTCATACACCGAGATATTACCCCAATTAAGCAGGTAATTCTACTTTCGTGCTCTCACAAAAATCCCCGCTTAAATTAGCGGGGATTTTTGTGACAACCCTTTTTTTATCCAAAGCTCTAAACGCGCGAAAAAATCTGTGAGTAAAACCTTAGAGCCAATAATTATATTTTTCATATCGACTACATCAACAAGAAATACGAAAACGGAATCAACAAAACCTTTTCATCCTTAGACAACGAAAGCTCACGCGAGGAGATGACAACGCCACGGGTGATACCACGATCCTTCATCGATTGCGCTACTTGAGCCGTGCCTTTCTCCCCGCTTCCAACTTCAATGGCAACTTCCTGCCCACTGAGCATCTGAAGGATAAAATCTGCTCCCCCTTGGGAGGGATCATAGAGAAGCGTTCCCGCGCGTTTGGAGGCGAATTCTCGATAGAGGTGCAACGCTACGATATCCTCCCAATATTTGCCGCGACGAGTAGCTATCGTGCCATTTGATCCAGTAATCGAGAGAAGTGAGGCGCGAAGGGCAGGACTCATAAAACAGTACTTTGTCGGCTTCTTTACAGAGCTTGTGGCAGAACCGTAGGGAGGAATCTTGATGAGACACTCGGCATCCTTCAAAACTTCGAGAGCCCCCGCAAGTGTCGTGCCATTTGCGCCGATCAAGGCAGCGAGCTTAGAAACCGCCAGCGTGTCATTGGCATCAGCGAGTAAATAGAGAAGCCGACGCATCATGGCGATCGTTTCTATTTTCAAACTCCCAATGCGAGGAACATCTGTGTTGATAATCTTGTCAATCAACGTATTGAGGGCCTCATACACCTGATTTTTGTCTGGATAGTTGAGAGCAAAAGGAAACGTGCCAACCTCAAGATAATGATTGATATCCAACTCATCTACCTTCGACCAGTATTGAACAATCTTGCTTTCAATGGACTTCAGGAAGACAAACGATTCAGCAACTGATGCAGGACCATAAACCGCGCTTTGAACCTCTTCCTTCAATCCTTTTACTGGAGTGATATCGTGGTGAATCATCTCGTATTCCGTGAAGTTCATCGGATACAAACGTTCAAGCATTGAACGTCGAACCATATCCGAATTTGACCGCAGTTCCAAAGCCGATGATCCGGTACAGAAGATAAACACCTGTTTGGACTTATCAAAGAGCGCTTTAAGAACAACGCCCCATTTCGGGTCGTATTGCGCCTCGTCAATGAAAAGTAGAATCGGTTTTTGCTGCTTCTCAAAGGAGACACCCAGTACAACCTCATATGCCTCAATAATTTCTCGAAGTGAGAGACCAAGGTTCTCAACTGCGTCATCGAGTGAAACAAACAGCGCATGGTTTTTCGGTAAGCCCATCTTTTTGAATTCGGCCAATACCTCAAAGTAGGTTTGCGCCATGATAGTTGTCTTTCCAACTCCACGCAGGCCCGGCATGATTACCCATCGCTGATCAGATTTTCCGCCCAGAAATCCTTTGTAATATTGGCGGATCTTGACGATGATGTTGCGGGTATTATTTCTCACTCCCGTGGGATTCTTAAGATAACCATCTAAACGGGCTTCAGCTCGAACAAGCTGATTTTGGACGTAATTTAAGGCTTCTTGATGCATATCCAGTATGGTATAAACAAACAACGGTTTATTTATACCATACTTGGAATAAAGTATGAAGAGCCTAATTCTCCTTTGTTTTATGATTTTTTCGAACCATTTTCTTTTTTGTCTTTTCACTCTTAACGAACATCCAAGTCATGTTACTCTCTCGTTATATGAATCAATCCATTGCTGTTCTGTCTAGGCGCACAAAACAAGACATCCTCGACGAATACGAGAAACTTCAGGAACAATTAGAAAATCTTCGTACTGTGTCACAAACCGTCCATGGTCAACCTGCGGTGGAATTAATCGCAAAAGCCAAGACAAAAACTCCGCAGAGAATAGATCAATCATTTGGTGAGTTCCAAACATCTCTCCAAACACACTTGATGGAAATGCGAGCATCCTTGCTGGATCAAACAGCAACACTTCAAGATGATCAAAAGGCAATTGAGCTTTCACGTCAGCAACTTGAATTACAACGTCATATCACGATTGCTGCTGACACACTCGACCTACTTGTTGAGGATCAAACAAAGCGTTCGCTTGTATTCGAGATGGATGCGGAAAAACGTAAACACGATTTAGATGAACAGATCATCACGCGAAAAAAATGTGGGAGCGGGAGGCAGAGGAATATGTGTATCAACAAAAATTAAAACAAGAACGTGATCAGGTTGAAACAGCAGAACGAGAAAAAACTTTGTCAACTCGTGAAGCGGCGATTCGTGCGCAAGAACAGGAATTTATACAGATGAAACAAAAACTTGAACAATATCCAAAAGAACTGGAACTCGCTCTTGAACAACGTGAAAAAGATGTGGTTGCTCGAGTCTCACAACAATTCACTCATGAGAAAGCGTTATTAGAAAAAGAGACGAACGCACAAATTCGTTTACTTGAATTGACCGCAAAAAATCTTCAAGAGCGTCTTACGTCGCAGGATCAACAATTCGATTCGCTCAAGCAACAAGCCCAAGAGGCAAATGAAAAAGCTCAAGCACTCGCTGTCAAAGCAATCGAACGCCCAACAACTATCGTCACACCTTCAAATTCATCACCCACAAACCAACCCGTTTATCATGGTCGTGAGCAAGGAAGAACAAACTAGTTTAAAAACTCCTGATACATAAAAATCCTACTTATTTGAGTAGGATTTTTTTGGCAGGGGCGCAGGGATTCGAACCCTGACGACAGGTTTTGGAGACCTGCATGCTACCATTAACATCACGCCCCTAAATAATTGACGTGGGCATTATACATGAAAGATCTAATTTGAAAACACCCTTCTTTTCTCTCCTTTTACAAAGATATCCTTAATTTCAATTCATTTTTCATGTTATGATAGTTATCTATGCCACGACTTCCTGGTGAAATTCACCGACGGATCCAAGAAAAAACAGAACAAAAGAAAGTAGGAGAAGAGGGTACCTTGCATAAAATCACTCTCGACGACGAAAGTTACTTTGCCAAAAAATGGCGGTCAAAACATTATAAAGAAAATTGGAAAAATGGATTAGCCTATTCTGAAGCAAATGCATGGAAAACACCTGTTTCCCCTTTTTGGCATAAAATTATTTCTTACGAAACAAAACTTATTCATGATGCACTTCCAGATATCACTCTTCGTATTGAAACCTCCTACGATCCTCGAGTAAGTAAAGATGGTTCTTCGTTTAATTTTCAAGCAGGTCGTCCGGTAACGCTTACAGAGAACGTCAAAGGCGACCCAGAACTTCGAATCCAACGCGATACCATCGTTGATTCGCTCTATGATCAAACTTGGGAACAACGTACTTATGATGACCATGATCTCTATACTGGAACAAAAGATATACTGCATCAAAAAATCCTCTGGTCTAATACGGATATCGCGATACAAAAATTGTTTGGAGAATCTCTTGGTGTCCGTGGATTTATCCATACAAATTTATCTACTCAAGAATCCTCACGTATCTGGTTTCTCAATAAAATCCATGAACGTTATCCTGGAACAGATATTGAACGCTTAGTACTGGCAGGAATTATTCCCGTCCATGCAGAAGTAAATTATATTCCCACAGAGCACCACCCCACACAAACGACAAAAGGCATTTTTATTGAAACCGCAATTTTTGATGAACAACGTCTTACTCAAGCTTTATTAGAAGCAGCAAAAAAGAAAAACCCCGAACACTTTGATGAAGAAAAGTCTCGAACGAATATTCAAAAACGTCTTGAACGTTATAGGGTTCTAAGAAAAATCGATGAACTGTGGGATCAAATCTACTACCAACAAAAATACCGAAGAGGAGAACAAGAAGAACAGTTTTGGGATAATCGATTTGGAGAAGCCTTATTTAAAGCACTAGACACCATTCGCGATCGATATGATCGGGAAGGACTATTCTTTGATGACTCATTTGAACATCAGACACAAATGAAATGGTCAGAACTCATCTACCCAACAACGATCGAGGAAGGAATAGAAACCTGCAAACAATTTGAAACATTTGTACGAACTTATCAAAAGAAAGAACAAATGGCTGCGTAATGATGTTTATCAAAAAAGAGCCGGTCGGCTCTTTTTTGTATAAATTATTTTTTCTTACTTATTCGGTCTCACAAGCTTTTTCTGTACTAAAAATAGTTCCGTCTCTTTGACACGTGTGGGTATTGCAACCGTCGTCATAACTTTCACCCTCAAAAAGCATTTTATCTTCAAAATAACAAACGGCTTCACTTATTGTAGCTCGCTGCTCAAGTGAGACTGTATCTCGCGTAAAAAGCAAATTAAACTGAAGTGTAAAAATGTCACTAATCAAATTATCTCCCAAATTATCAAAAAACTTTTCGGATCCGTATTTAATATCCCAAAGCGTTCGATCTAATTCCATGGTTCCCGCTAAACGAATCCCTTCCTGAGTGGTTTCGATCTTAGCCGGAAAAGAGATTTTATTTTCTATTCCTTTAATCGTCATATTTCCTGTTATGCGATGAGTCATCCCAGGAAGCCCTTCCACAGGAACAACCTCTAAGAGAGTGAACATCGCTGTAGGGTTGCTTGCAACAGAGAAAAAATCTTCAGACTCTAGATGTTTGACAAGCGTGGCGTTCAACTTTTCATCCTTTAAATCCAAATCCTTAATAGAATTCATGTAAACAGACAATGTCCCTGAAACAACCTGGCCATTTTCAATCTGTAGAGATCCGTCTTGAGCTTGGATGGTTCCGTTATGCTTGGCAACGACTTTTGAGGCTTCCCAATTGATCAATCCTGTTTGAAGATCTAACAGATACGTCCCATCAACAAAACGGATCTCAGAAGCGGCTTCTTCTATAAGAGGCTCTGGAGTTTCTTGCGGTTGCGTGCATCCAGCACCTATAAGAATCATAGGGATCAAAAGAACCGGAAATAATTGCTTGAACATAGGATATTAAAATTCTGTTAAGTTCCTGCCTTGAAACAAATCCATGGTCCAGCTAAAGGCCACGCGGAGTTTGTTACTCAAGCCAGGCGTTTTAAATAAATAAATCGTGCGCCACAGATACCATGCCAAAAATCCTTTGACGATAACAGGACCGATCGTCCCCACACCATCTCCGTATCCTAAGGAAAAAAGCATACCCAGAACCTTTGGTCGATAGACTTTGAGCTGAGAGTCTGGAGATTGACGAAGTCTTGCAATATTTTCTGCCAAGATAGAAGCCTCGCGAACAGCCGTTTGAGCCAATTTAGGCGTAGGTTCGTTATTGATAGAAATGACATCTCCAAGTGCAAAAATCGTGGGGTCTTGCAGGCTCTGGAGCGTTTGATAAACGGGAATATGTCCTCGTTCATCCAATAGAAGCGTATCTGCAAAAACGTCTGTATTCGGCTTAACCCCCGCACACATGATGGTGACGTCCGAATGAAAGGATCCAGCCGTTGTCTGAACTTCAGAGGGAGTCACACCTTGCGCAGAGACACCGCATAAAACGTCTATACCAGCTTTTTGAAGAGCTTGACTGATATATTTCTGCACGACGTCTCCCCCGCCCCGACAAAAAATATCTGTCGCATGAATGAGCCTTAAGTCATAATCGGCTTGGGGATCTTTCTTTTTTAGGGCTCGAAGCATTCTATCAATATCAAAAACCAACTCAAGACCTGTTGGTCCGCCTCCCACCACAGAAACAGAAACGTGACGATCCATATCCTGAGCACGCGTCAAAATAGCTCGTTTAAGGGCAATGGCGTCATCGATGTTTTTCAACACAAAGGCATGTTCAACACCTTTCACTGAATAAAAATTGGTCACTGAGCCCGTGGCAATAACTAAAAAATCGTAACCTAATTTCTTATCACCTATCAAAACCTGTTTTTGCTCACGATCAATAGATGTCACACGCCCACGAATAAAACGAAACGGTTTATCGTGAAAAAAATGCTCGTATTCGAATGTAGCGTCATGACTAATCAATGCTCCTGTGGCAACCTCGTGAAGCAAGGGAGTAAACGTGAAATGATTCGTTTCACTTATCAAAACAACAGGAACCCTTCGAGAAAGAAGATGTTTAGCCGTAAAAACACCGGCAAACCCTCCACCAATAATCACCACAGGCTTATGTTCCATAGTAAGGATATTTTACCATATTGAACATTTTGTCTTGATTTTTTAATCACAAAACCGCCCTAGTGAGGCGGTTTTAATTACTTGGTCTCTTTATGAGGAGTGTGCTTTTTACAAAAATTGCAGAATTTATTTAACTCAAGACGCTCTTTAAGCTTCTTTTTGTTCTTTTTACTGTGATTTGTAACTCGTTTGCACATGGTACATTCGAGACCGATAAGATTGTCTTGAGACATAATAGGATAATTTCGACAAAAGCGTAACGATTCTAAGAAAAAAAGTCAATAGACTGAATATAAAACGATAAAGGTGGATTTTATTCAATGTACTGGATGAGATTGTTGCTAAATTCGATGAGATTGCCTTGAACGTCATGCCGAAGGCAGATCCGCCTCTGGCGGAGGCTGTCCGCCCGGACTCATGTCCATTCGGACGGGTCATCTCTGAAGATGTACCCAAAATGTACATTGACCCTTCGATAAACTCAGGGTCAGTCTGAGTTTATCGAAGACTGAAGAGATGACTGGGTGCCCATGAAAGGCAAGATCACGAATTTTGCAATAATCTCTGGAGCCGAGAACGGGACTCGAACCCGTGACCTACGGTTTACAAAACCGTTGCTCTACCAACTGAGCTATCTCGGCAGACTCTTAATAATAGCAATGAAAACTAGTTACTAGACTCTAGTAACTAGAATCTAGTTCACGCCCTTGGCGTGACTGGTGGGCCGGGAAGGATTCGAACCTTCGAAGGCAATGCCAGCAGATTTACAGTCTGCCCCCGTTGACCGCTTGGGTACCGACCCATGGATCCCGCCCATGATCCAAGATATTTATGGAAGAACATCTTAGATCATGAGCGAGATGGAGCCACAGACCGGAATTGAACCGGTGACCTCATCCTTACCATGGATGCGCTCTACCAACTGAGCTACTGCGGCACGGGAGATCTCTTCAAAACTCGCGATCTTTCGTTTCATGGGGCCCCATCGACTCGTCACCGTATATGAATACGGCTCTGTCGTCGATCCGCCCGGCCTCATGTCCGTTCGGACGGGTTTCCCCATTCAACGAAATCTCACGAGTTTTGAAGAGATCTCCATTTGTAATAAAGAGCTCGCAAATGATAACAAAACCTATCCAACTTGTGAAGACTTATCCTGATCTGAGGATGTTTTACTGATATATTCAGCTTTCTTCTCCTCCAGACGTTCTTCAAATTCAGAAATTTTCTTATTTTCTGGATTTACTTCTTTTAACGTTTGAATTCCTGCCCGCGCGTCTTTCAAGGAACCTGTTTGCAAAGAAATTTCTATATAATAATCCAAATAGCGTGGATTTTTAGGACGTTTTTCTATCGCTTTCTTCGCATAAGGCAATGCCTGTTTAACGTTGCCTCGTTTAATTTCGACTTCTGCCAATGAAATATTGACACTTGCATCATCCGGAGAAATTCGTAAAGCAAACATCAATGTTTCTCGTGCCTGATCCAACTGCCCACTTGCCAAATACATGTTCCCTAATGATTCATACCCCTGAATGCTTTTTGGATTATGACTGATAATATCAATAAAAATCTTTTCGGCGGGAATAAATTCTTCTTGACGAATAAGATCCATAGCCGTCTCAATCCTCTGTCGAATCGTTTCCTCAGAATAATGATGGATTCCTTCCTGTGAAGAACGTTTGAGTTTTTGATAGTACTGTTCGATTCGATACAATTTTTGAACCGCCCGTCGTCCCTGTTTTGACAAAAAATTCACCAGTCCAGCAGACGCCCGAGTCACACGCATCAACTTTGCTCCGCTGGAGCGTTGCAATTTTGAAAGGATAATCTGCTCCTTTACTTGGCGTTCTCGTTCCTTAGGAAGAGTACTCACGTCTATCACGCGAAGTTGGGGAATTTTTCGAAAAAAAACCAAGCCGATCACTCCCAAACAGATAAAAATCAAAATAATCAAAATCCAACTTAGCATATGTTTAGGTTCCTTGAGCCTCTAAAACCTCTCCTGCCGCTTCAACAATATCGTTAAATTGGTTAATTTTTATACTTGCTCCACCAATGAGTAATCCATCTATCATCTCTTCTCGCAAAAACCCATACGCATTTTCTCCATCAACACTTCCTCCATACAAGATGGGGAGCTGTTGGGAAGAAACTCCGGGAAACAACTCTTGCAAAAAAGAACGGATATATTGATGAATTTCTATCACTTCTCCCACAGAAGATGCCTCACCACTACCAATAGCCCACACAGGTTCATAAGCAATAAGAACTCTCTCAGATCCACGCACATAAACCTGAGATAACGCGCTGATCAGTTGAGCGCGAATCACTTCTTGCGTCTGTCCTGCTTCACGTTGTTGCTTACTCTCCCCAATACAAAGAATGGGTGTCATTTGTTCAGATAAAACATACAACACTTTTTTATGGATCATTTCATCTGTTTCATGCAGTTCCTGTCGGCGTTCCGAGTGACCCAAAATCACATACGAGACGCCTACCTCTTGCAGCATTCTGGTTGAAATTTCTCCTGTGTAGGGGCCTTTAGATTCCCAAAAAACGTTTTGAGCTCCCAAAGAGACAGAACTTCTTGCAACCACTTTTCTCACTTCGCTTAAGGCGATCGTAGAAGGACAAATCACCAATTCTGGAATAAGCTTGCGACCTCGCAACGTTAAAAGAGTCCCGCGTGCAAGAGCGACGCTTTCGCGAATACCGACATTCATTTTCCAATTGGCAATCAGTGTTTTCATAAACCAACCTGCTTGAGAAGCTCCTCCCCATCTTTAAATGGACCGACAGCGACCACACTCATTTGTTTAAAGTCTAATACGGCTTTTGCAACCTCAGCCACCTGTTTTACGGTGACGGCTTGAATGTGTTTAAGATACATTTCTGGCGTTCTGACACTGGCATGAAATAATTTTTCACGAGCAAACCATTGAGCACGCTCAAAACTGTCTTCAAGACGAATCGCCATCTGTCCTTGAACATACGCTTTAGCCGCTTTGAGCTCGGCAGAGGTCACACCCTCGCGAACAATTTTGCGCAATTCCTTCATGATGGTGACTGTGGCGACGTCCAACCGTTTCTTATCAAGACCAGCTCGCACCATGAAATTTCCCGTCTCTTCATAGGCATCATTCATCGCACGGACAAAATACGCTAATCCTTTACGTTCACGCACTTCCACAAACAATCGCGAGCTCATGTTCCCTCCCAAAATAATGCCGAATAAAGAAAGCGCGGGATTGCGAGGATCCTGAATTCCAAAGGAAGGAAAGCCTATCGCCAATTGAATCTGTTCTGTTTCTTTGTTTTGAACACGAGCAAGAGGTTTGCTGTGTGGAGCATGCGCAACAAAAGACTCAAATCCTGTTAATTCTTCTTTTGAATTTTTTCTTTTTCCAAAACGAGCTTCAATCCAGGTATTAACCTTGCGATCAATGTTTCCTGAAACAACCAATACCATGTTGGAAGGCTGATAGTACTTTTTATAGAACGCATGCATTTCATCTCGGTCGACTTCTTGAATAATTTTAGGCGTCCCTGCGATTTCCCATCCAAGACTGCTTCCGTCAAACATCACCTCTTCAAGAATATCGCTCACGTGCATCATCGGATTATCCTCGTACATATGGATCTCTTCAACAATGGCACCGCGCTCACGGTTCATCTCATCGGCATCCATCTTAGAGGCAAAAAGCATGTCATCAATAATATCGATCCCAAGTTCCAAGTGGCTCTTATCGACTTTTACGTAATACCCTGTCAGGTTCTTACCGGTAAAAGCATTATAATCGGCACCGATCGCGTCCAGGGCTCGTGAAATATGTTGGGCGGTAGGTCGGCGTTTGGTTCCCTTAAAAAGCATGTGCTCAATAAAATGAGAGGAACCGTTTATCTTTTGATATTCATAGCGAGATCCAACTCGAACAAGCGTAAGAACAGACACGGTGTCTGTTCCATTCACTGGAGCTAGGATCACTCGCAAGCCATTATCAAGCGTATACTGTTTGATCATAAAAAACGTATAAATCTCATAGGCGAGAGCCTCTGCTCTCGCCAGAAATCAAGAAATAATTTTTCCACTGTTAAAGGATCAATTACAAGGCGAGAGCAGAGGCTCTCGCCTATTTCTATTTCTGATAAAAATTAATCAAGCTTCTCTTCAAACCATTTCTCAAGATCGTCGATCGCTACACGAACCTGCTGCATAGTGTCACGATCTCGGACGGTTACGGATTGATCGTTCAATGAATCAAAGTCGACGGTGACACAGTAAGGCGTTCCGATCTCATCCTGACGACGATAGCGTTTACCAATGGATTGTGTTTCGTCGTAATCGGTTGCCCAACGCTGACGCAGACGATCGGCCAGTGGTCCTGCGAGCGCGGAAAGCTCTTCCTTTTTTGAGAGCGGTAAAATGGCGATCTTAAAAGGAGCAAGAGCTTTGGGAAGTTTTAGCACAACGCGTGTGGAGGTTTCTCCTTCTTCAGAGGTTGGGGCCTCTTCTTCGCAATACGCTTCCAACAGCGTCATAAGCACCGTACGATCAATGCCAAAGGTTGGTTCAATCACGTGTGGAATGTATTTTTCTTGCGTTTTAGGATCCGTATAGCGCATATCTACACCCGATTTTTCCATATGGCGCATCAGATCGAAATCGGTACGATAAGCAAGACCATATAATTCCTTCTGACCAAATGGATAAAGGTATTCGATATCAACCGTACGTTTAGAGTAATGAGCTCGCTCCCCATCTTCAATTTCATGAAAAACCAAATGCTCGCGTTTGACTCCACAAAAATCCAACCAGGATTTCATTTGTTCAAGCCAGTATTCAAACCACGTTTCCCATTCGGACGGATGAATGAAATATTCAAATTCCATCAGGTTAAATTCTCGGGTACGAAAAATAAAATTTCCTGGGGTAATTTCGTTGCGAAAACATTTTCCTTGTTGGGCAATTCCAAATGGTACGCGCTTGCGACTACTCATCAACACCTGTGGCAAGTCTACAAACATCGCCTGAGCGAGCTCTCCTCGCAAATAAGCTACAGAAGAAGAATCCTCTGTGGAACCTAAAAACGTTTTGAAAAGAAGATTAAAATTCTTTGGATCTGTAAAACCATCTTTATTTCCACAGCGTGTACAAGGTTTAGAAATATCAATCTGATCCGCGCGAAAACGTTCATGACATTTTTTACATTCAACCAAAGGGTCTGTGAATCCTTCCACGTGCCCTGAGGCTTCCCAGACTTTTGGGTTCATGATGATCGCGGCGTCAATTCCGACCATATCACCGCGAGAGGTCACAAATCGGTGCCACCAGGCATTCATGATATTGCGCTTGAGTTCTGTTCCCAATGGTCCGTAATCCCAAGAGTTTGCCAGTCCGCCATAAATATCTGAACCCGGGTACACAAATCCTCGCTGTTTTGAAAGAGCAACCAGTTTTTCCATCGTTACCGTTGTTGTATTGGGCATATCGTTAGACCGTCATTATTTCTTCCTCTTTACCCTCACCCATTCGTTCAATTTGATCTTGATACTCCTTGGTCATTTTATCGATCTCGTCAAAGAGTTTGAATTTTTCATCTTCAGAAACCGTTTTTTCTTTCTCCATCTTAAGGATGAGCTCGCGCGCTTCCTCACGCACCTGACGCACGCGGATACGCGCATCTTCCAAAAATTCTTTCATTCTCTTTACCATGGTTTTACGATTTTCTTCGGTCATGGGCGGCATGACAATACGAATGACATGCCCGTCTACCACGGGACTCAACCCCACTCCTGCATCACGAATGGCTTTTTCAATATTCTTCATGAGACTCTTATCCCATGGTTCAATCACAATTGTTTTTGCATCCTGCGTCTGGATAGAGGCAAGACCTTTTATTTCCATAGTCGCGTCATACGCATTCACAGGAATATCCTCAACAAGGGCGGGAGTAGCGCGGCCAGTACGAAGCTGATTAAATTCCTTATGAAGATAATCTAGAGCGGCCTCAAAAGCAGGTTTTTTTTGCGAAAGGATGGCATGCATAATAAATAATTAACTAAAATCTTTATATTTCCTGAGCGAAGCGACCAGAGGGAGCGGAATCGAAGGAGCGATAAAAATTCTTTGCCCCTTCGACAGGCTCAGGGAATAAATCTTAATCCCTAGAACTTTCTGACTTTCTAATTCCTCTAAGAATCAGTAGCCGCTGCTACACCGATATACAACACAGATTCGTTATCCGGGTCAACCAACATCACACGAGGAACGCGAGAAGAAGGAAATTTTTCCGTGTCCCACGTTGTTCCGCCATCTGTAGATCGATAGAAAGTAGCATTAGATGCGTAGTACAACGTGTTGGGATTTTGGACATCTATCCCCACCGCACGAATCAGTACCTGTCCTGGCGCAGTCAACAGTTTGATCGGTTTCCACGTTGAGCCAAAATCGTTAGAACGAATAAGCCCGTATTCAGAAGCAGAAATAACCACTCCGGAATCTTCAGATTGTACCAGCGTAAAAATGGATTCGGACTTTTTAAGATCTTTCAAACCCCCATCAATCTCTTCCCAGGTAGATCCGCCGTCTGTGGTTTTCCAAAGACCTTTTTTAAACGTTGAAACGAGCATTTGTCGAGAATCGGTATTGTGAATCAATAAATTAGAAATTTCGGCTCCTGTCTTCAAAATCGTGCGCCATGTAACCCCGGAATCTTCACTCTTTAGGACGTTCCCATTGCTGAGTCCGATATAAAGGGTCTTTGGATTGTACCAATCAACGGATACCTGGATAACGCTCACTCCTGCACGATTTTCAACATAGGTTTCGTTATTAAACGAACGCATACAATCGGTTGTTCGGTAGAGCCGCGAACCCTTTGCGATATAAAGGGTACACACATCTTTGGGATCTACTTCAATATCGAAAATCAATCCTTCTTTGAACGCGTCGTACCGAGGCTGACGCCATGAGACTCCCCCATCTTCCGAATAAAGCATTCCGTTCTGGCGCGTTCCAAGATAGAGATAAGACTTGTCCTGAGGATCCATCTCCATATTGAGAACATCCGTGGTAGACAAGGTCCCTATTCCCGCTGCTGTGGGCACGACCGCCGTCTGTCCCCATTCCTGACCCGCATTGCTTGTTTTAAAGACCCCTCCATCGCTTCCGGTATTGGTTTTTCCGCCACCAAAACATCCGGCACCCAGAAGCAGAAGAGATAAGGCAATAAGACTAAAACGTTTCATAATAATGATTATTAAAATCCGATAGTAATATGTTCTAAGGCTAAATGAGGATTTACGTGACGCGGGATCGCCCGTCGCACCTGATTGAGACGTTCAAAAACAGACATCAATGAAACAAGTGGTAAATGAGCCACAAGAGAATTAATTCGTTCATCCTGAGAAAAAACTTGAATCTCTTTTAAATTTAATTGTTTAAAGAGAACATCTCTACAAACCAATTCCCAGTGATCTAATAGATCTAAAAGGGATTCGGATTTTTGTGTCTCTGTTTTTGGAATGAGCGTCATGACCTGGGCCAGACGCTGAGGCAGACTAGCGGAAAAAAACGCGAGAGCCTGACCCACACTTGTTTCCCATTGCGAACGATAAAGACTCTCTTTTAAAAATCTTAACGCCTTTCCTGGACGTCCCAATGCCATCGAGGCGGCGAGCATCGCATCCGGTGGACTAAAACCCAAACGCACAAGACTCTCTCCTATTTCTTGGCGCGAAACCTGATTAAAACGCATGATCTGGCAACGAGAAGCGATGGTCGCAGGAACCTGCTCCAGATGTGTCGTGCAAAAAATGAATAGGGTCTTTCCTTTAGGTTCTTCAAGCGTTTTCAATAACGCATTGGCGGCGCCTTGAGATAAGTACTGCGCTTGCTCAAAAAAAACGATCTTCCATCCTTCGGATAAGGAAGTGAGCCCAAGACGTGCGGTCAGTTCTCGAATTTGCTTTACAGAAATGGACGTTTTACGTTTTTCTGTCTTTTCATCAACAAGACGCTGTACTTCTTGATAGTCTGGATGATTTTGAAAGTGAGTCTGAGAACCCAGAAGGTGCCGAATGAGCGCTTGGGCCATTGTTGTCTTCCCTATGGCACGAGGGCCCACAAACAACAACGCATGAGGAAGCGTATCGTGTTCAAGCATCCGGGTAAGCACCTGTTGAATGCGTGTATGGCCAATTATAGCTGTATTTCCTGGAAACATAGAGAGATCTCTGAAAAACTCGCGATCTTGCGGTTTACGGGCGCCCAGGCATCGCTTCAACGTCCGTTTTGTAGGACGTTTTCAGCGACTGCCAGCCCGTGCACCGCAATCTCATCGAGTTTTGCAGAGATCTCGTTAGATTATACCACGAGACTAAACCCTTCGACTTTTCGATATATTCAAGATCGCCCTGAACGTGTTGAAGGACGACTCCGTCTCGTCGAACGAGCCTCCGCTCAGGGAATATTTATCTACGGGAGCGGAGGCGAATGGGAAAATTCGTGTCTATGTCTGCATTTGTAAACAAAATCTGTACTATAGTATTTATCTAAATTTAGATAAATAATGTATTTTATTTATGTGTAGGTCTTGACAAAGTTGTCAAAAAATGATATTCTGTGACTATCAAGATCACACAAGCAACGAGATCGCACATCACAAACAAAAATCTTTCTGGGGAGAGAGTAGCGACGACCCGCTTATAGGTCGACACAAAAAGCAAACAGAGTTTCCTACAACTCTGAAAAGCTGGTTGTTGTTTGTATCACTCCCTCCACGGAAACAGATATAAACAGTAACCAGCTTTTTTGAATGAACGAAGGAGATTCTTTCAAAAGTCGATGAGATTGCGGTGCACGGGCTGTCGAGCTCGACGAACCCTATTCACAATAGGGAGAGTTGAGTCGACGGGCGCCCGTAAGCCGCAAGATCGCGAGTTTTGAAAGAATCTCAGATTTCGCCAGCCTCATGGAGGAGAGAGTCACACGTCCCTGGAACCTCGCAAGAGGAACCTAAGCGTGGATCACTAAGTGGATGACTAGGTCCTGAGGACTTACTCAACCCACACCAATTGTGATCACGAAGTACATCCGGACTTGTCCAGATCACTGCTTCACCATTACCTCCATAAGGTTGGGGAAATCGTAGAATCAACTGAAACGCAAACGTGTCCAGGTCGGACACAAACACGGGAGAAGCACCATGAATAGCAGCATCACGATCACCCGCGCCACCATCGCCATCGCAGCCGCCACTCAGCTGGGCTCCAACGATGCCCTGCAACTGGCGACCGAGGCTCACGACCTGATCGACACCGCCGACCGGTTCTCGGAGGCTGTGGCGCAGGGGAAGCTGACCCTGGCCGAGCGTCTCGGACAGGTGCTCAAGACCTGTCCGAATCCCGTCCGTCGCGTGAAGGACGCCGGGATCAAGCTGGCCGAGGCCGAGCGTCTGATCGCCGGCTGTCAGCAGGCCGACGAAGCCCGCGCCCAGGCCCAGGCCCGCGCCAAGCAGATCGCGAACCTGCGTCAGCAGCTCGCGACCACCGGTGGGCTCCCGCAGAACCTGCGCAAGGGGCTTCAGCGGGAGCTCAACCAGCTCCTCGCCGCCTAGGCAGGAGCTAATCCCACGTCAGAGGGGATAAAAAACAACTCTAACACACACGACCTGGGACATCTAACCAGGTAATACGACGGGGATGAGAAAACGCAAGTCTCATCCCCGCTCCGATTAAGCTTCTGAAGTCTCAGAGGTTTTGAGGAGAGTAGAAACTGAAAATAATATTGCCTGAGCCTGCCTGCCGTGAGCTGTTTGCCATGAGCTTGTCGAATGGTCGAACGGTCGAAGGCTGCAGTTTGCCCCTTCGACTCCGGTTCGTCGAACGAACCTCCGCTCAGGGAATATAAATTTACTTGAGGAACATTCACAATTCGTCGCAGAAACTCGGGGGAGAGAGAAATAGATGATCAAATGATTCAACTGGGTCCTGAGCTTGTCGAAGGACTTACTTGATTCATATACCTGATCATCTAGGTTTTATACCAATTTTGGTCACTAAAACCATCTTCTCCGGATTCCTGCGTCGAATTCTCGACCAGCAAGTTCCCGTACACCTCCCTTGTCAGGAGGTTCTCGCAAGTTCCAACACCAGGAGTCGTGCAGGCTTGGTCGCCCGCACATGACAAAACTCCACAATCTTGAAGGAGATGACCATGGCGATTCCCACCCGTGAAAGCGTCAAGTTTTATTCCACCGTTTCCCGGTTCCAGGTCGAGACTGCGGCCCGCTTCATCGGAGAGCAGATCGGTCTGCCCGAAGAGACCGCTCGCGCGATCTTCGGAGTCGGTACCGCCTCTATCGCCGGTGGCGAGCTGATCGTGAACCTCGCGGTCACTATCGGTGAGTGCATCGGGACCGAGTCGGGTAAGTGGCACATCCTGAACGATCTGAGGGCACAGCTCAACTCGGACGAATCCGAGAAGCTCTCCTTCAAGCATCAGGATGCGGCCCCCCGTCGGCTCTCCCCGTCCCAGATCAAGATGATTCTGGGTGAAGTGGGTAACCTCTTCGGCAAGGCTCCCGAGCTCGCCAAAGAGAAGCCCGCCCATCCCGGTCCTCGCCCCGCCGACGGCTCCAAGAATTTCCCGGCCTGGCAGAAGGCCTTCCGGGCGGTCAAGCGGTGGGAGTTCATCCGCGAGTGGAATCGCGGGTTCTCGGATATCGTCATCGGTGACGGCTGCCATCGCGTCCGGGCAGCCCTGAAGCTCATCGAGGTATTCCAGACCCCGAAGGAGCGTACGGCCTTCAACGCTCTACTGGATGAGGCCTACAACACGGACCAGGCAGCCAAGGCCGTCAAGGAGGCCCCCCCCGCCGCCTCGAAGGTCGCCTGATCCACCCCGAGGGCACTCACAAGCCCTTCCGTTTTCCTAAAACGGATAAACCTCCCAGATGTGAGTTGAGAGGGATACGCACAAACCCTTTTATAAAAACCGTGCCACGCTGGGGGAGACGATACGCTATTGTCTCCCCCTACCTTGAGAGAACATCATTCAAAAGAATGGTGGGCTGCCAAGGAAAGTAACATCCGACTCAGAACATTGAGGGTTTATGAATCCCCCACTGTCCTGCGTCGGAATAGTTCTGACAGAAGGGGCCCCGAAAGGAGCCACTATGAATGGTTAATTCAAAATCGATCGGTGGAAAATAAAGCCGATCGAAGAGGAGGATTCCATGTCGAATTCCAAGAGTCGGGCCGCCCAGAACGTCCATCGGTTCTCTCCATCCGTGCGCCCGGCCGCTTTTGAGCGCCGGAGCACTGGACGGGGTCAGACCCCTCTCGAGAAGTGGGGGGTGATCGCGCCGGACGTGCTCGAGGCGCAGAAGGCTCCTCGTCCGATCATCGATGTGGTGTTCGAAACGCGGGAGTCCGAAATCGAAGACCGTTGGTCCAGACTGGATACGGCACTGGAAAGTGTCGGTAGCCATGTCCTGGTCATCAAGTGGGGCTTCGGTCCCGACCAGCTGATCGACCAGAGCGACTACGAGCATCCCAAGCCCATCGACGCCACCATCCTGGGTGTGTGGGTCGAGGCCTGTGAGCTCGCCGCCGGTCGCCTGGGCTTTCCCGAGACCTTCAAGGTTCTCGGAATCGAGTACAAGGGACAGCCCCTGGCCTCGGTTGGCAAGGCTCTGTTTTTCAAGCGGGAGCTTATCGCAGCCCGCATCATCGAAATCGAAACCGAAAAAAAACGAAAAGAGGAGAAGAAAATGACCAGCTCCATCCCGACCCGTCGCAGCTCCGCCCCCACCCCCCGCCAGATCCCGGCCGCTCCCACCGAGCGGCCGGAAGGATCCAACAATCTGGGTCAGATCGAACTCGCACCCGGCATCTGGGGCTACACCTGCGCGTGCGGGTGTGGAGCGAAGATGACTCCCGAGTACGCTCGGGTACTCGGGTTCGAGGCAATGCGAGAGCGACAGAACGGCGACCGTGCAGAAGTGTCTCACCTCTGGCGGCACGCGTTCGCACAGAACTGCATCCGTGGGGAAAAGAGCTACCCACTCCTGACCACCCGCGGCCAGATCGAAGCCTATGACGCCGAGACCGCTCGACGCCAGGCAGCCTACCGTGCCGAACAGGCTCGTCTGGAGGCAGAGAGGAATCTGCGTGAGCAGGCTCGTCTCGAAAGGGATGCTCGTCACCGGGGGTCGATTTTCAAAGAGACCCCGATGCGTCAGGGCAAGACCGCCCGCGACGCCCTCAAAAAAGGTCACCGCCGCGCAGCCTGACACCACCGAGGGCACTCACAAGCCCTATCGTTTCCCTGAAATGGTAAACCTGAAAAGGAAGTGAGTTAGAGAGACGTGCACAAACTCTCTATTAAAAAGTGTGCTACACGCGGATGAGAAAGAATGATTGCAATCTCGCACATCATCTCTGTCTCATCCAACCTTGAGAGAACATCATCCAAAAGAATGGTGGGCTGCCAAGGCAAGTGGAAAACATCAAACGATTATTAAGGAGAACTCATGGAATTGATCCACACCTATGCCCTGTTCGCAATCATTGCCGTCATCGCCTTCAATGCCATGCTCTGGCTGTGGGCGCTCAAGAGCTACCGGATCATGTACGCAGCTTACTCGTTCACCGTAAATGTCATCGAGACATATGCGGTGGTGACACTGAACGTGCCTCTACTGATTCCGGTTCTGGTGGTGGAATACGTAATCGGAATCGTGATTCCGCGGACTTGGATCTCTGATGATCCGAACATCGTGGAAAGGATGACCCTCCCTACGAAACTGTTCGGGATATTCCTCGCCGCAATAATCACTGGGATCCAGTACGGAGCCGTGGCACTGCTGTCGCGGTATCCGCTCTGAGAACCATCCTAGGGCTCCTCACTAGCCCTATCCGTTGTCCTAAAACGGAGAACCTCCCAGATGTGAGTTGAGAGGGATACGCACAAACCCTTTTATAAAAACCGTGCCACGCTGGGGGAGACGATACGCTATTGTCTCCCCCTACCTTGAGAGAACATCATGTGAGGACATGGTGGGCTGCCAAGGAAAAAAAGTGATGGAGTTATGGAGTTATGGAGTGATGAAGTGGTAAAACACTCCATTACTCAACCACTCTATTACTCCATCACTTTTCTCATTACTACCCTTTCCTGGAGGTAAGATCCATGGCCATTCGGATTGGAATTCGGATCGAGATCGACGAGAAGGGTAACAGGATCCAGGTTCCGGTGGAGATCTATGAGCCGAATCCTGTGATCCGACAACCGCCTCCCCCGCCGCCTCGTCCGGCCTGGGATTACACCCCTCCGAGACCTCCCAAACCTCGGTGGACCCACTGAGGTTGTCTCAAACGCTCGCCTGACTGCTCTTTTTCAACTCAATGAAACAAGAACTGTCAGGCAACGCTCAAATGGTAAGACGATTCTATTGCGTCAAAAACGCATCCCCTAGAATCATCGTACCCTTTGAGGGTTGGACTTCCTTTAATGGGAAATCCTTACCTGACTCTCTCCATAAACCGAGAATCAAAAAATCGCCCCATCGAAGGCGATTTTTTGTTTGAAAAAAAGATATATAGATAAGTTTTAGATCTTAGAGCGAATAACAAGATTTTTAATACCTTTAAAATCTTTCACGTTATGAGTGATAAGAGGACACGAAAGTTCAAGTGCCGTTGCAGCGATAAATAAATCAAGAGATTTCATTTTAGGTCTTGTCTTACTTAAAGAAGCAGCACGTTGTGCGATAGCGGTCCCAACTGAAATGTGAATACATTCATCCAAAATAGATTGAATAGCGGAGACCTCTTGTGAGGAGAGTCCTGGATATCGAATAAGTTCAAAAACGGTAATCGTTGAAACAGCGGCTGCCAGAGGTGGCAAAACAATTTTTTCAAAACCACCGATATGCAAAATAAGAACGTTTGTATCAAGTAAAACCAATGCCATAGCTATGAAGAATGAACATCTCGATCAGAGGTCTTTCTCATCTGTTTTAAAACCTTTAGAAAAGCATTTGCTTTCTTTTTTGAAAGAAGCCCGAATGTCTTTTCCCAAACCGAACTTGGCGTACGAGGGTGGCGTTGACGATTCTTCACAGGAACACCTAGTTCGACAGCTCTCAAGCGACGTTCTAAATTCTTTAATTTTTCTTCAACAATTTTTGGCATAGACTCATTTTTTGTTTAAGCTCTACAACAAATAACGATTGACTTGGAGGGTTTTTAGTGCTACTTTTTAGTATCGTTTCCAAGGTGGAGACGATAGGTAGACAAGGTCCTCTGATGGTAAGGAGGGTTCGTGTCTTAATAGGTGAGGTATGGAAATCAGAACTCGCAATGCACTGAGTCTGGCAAAAGGACGTCGACACATTGTCGACGAGAATCCTCGAAGGATTCAACCTTGTTGCCACTGTCCCGGGGGAAGCTAGCTTCTCCCTGTCACATCTGAAAAGGACCACACGGGTCCTTTTTTTCTTTGTCTCAACATCCCTTAGACGGATACTCTTTTGCTCCGTCCCAGGCAAGCTCAAAGAGAGCTCTGAGGGCATCTGCAATTTCCTGACTTCGAATCACCACTGATAAAATGGCTGATCGATAAGAGAAGAGAAACACGTAATCTTTACGCACGACAATACTGGCGTGAATAGGAAATTTTTCAGGAGGCAGCATGCGCCACTGGCCCTCCCCCATTTCAGGCAAGCATTTCGGATCTTGATTCTTGGTCACGGCAAGCACCCGGTAACTGGTTCCGCGCGTTCGCAGGACTGCATGATGCTGGTTGCGTTCTTCCCCCATCAGCTCGCTGGTTTGATGAACGTCATCCAAAGGAGCAATCTCGACAAAATCTCCACTAAGCTTTTCAAATAACGCTCGAACGGTCTTTACTCCTTCTACGCCTTCTAGATAACGAATTTGCGGTTTGGCTCCTTCGGCATTATATAAAGCGCTCAACAGCGGCATCATCCCCTCAAGTTCCGCCTGTCGTTCAAAAAGCTCCTTTTGCTGAGTCTGGATAATGGTCATCAATCGTTCTGGACTTTCTGAAACGTAAAAGCGTTTTTTCCCTTTCTGAAACGTAGACATGAGTCCACGCGCAGAAAGCGATTCGATCATCACATAAGTGGTCGCTCGGTTCACGCGCGCTTTATGCGAGATATCTTGAACAGGAGCGGGTCCTAATTCAAGAGCCGCTAAATACACTTTAGATTCTTTATCCGAAAGGCCTAAGTGTTCTAATTGTTTTTTAAGCTCGTCCATACGTCTTTAGTATACCAAATTTCTTAAAACCTCCCATGTTTGTTGTGCTGTTTTTTCCCAAGAAAAATTTTTTGCGCGTTCTTTTCCCTTGGTAATCAGATCCGTTCTTAAAGCGGCATTATGAACGATCTCCCCCATGGCTTGTGCCCATGCTTCTGATTCTCCCGGCGGAATAAGAATTCCTACATCACCAATCACTTCCTTGTGAACGGCTATCGAGGAAGCTAAAACAGGAGTCCCAGAGGCCATGGCTTCAAGGCTTGGAATGCCGAATCCTTCATACCAGGATGGAAAAAGATAAGCCGTCGCCTGGCTCATCAAAGGAGCCAGGTCCTCATCTGGAACATAGCCAAGCTGGCGAATGTGAGACTTAACAGGAGAAAGATCAAAGTAAGCCTTCATCTTTTCATAGCCATAACCCGGCTCCCCGGCAAAGACAAGTTCAAAGGGATCCCCAACACCACGACGGCTTTTAAACAATTCAAAAGCCCGAATAAGTGTGGTGATATTTTTCTTTTTTTCTAATCGGCCCACAACAAGAAAAAAATTGGTTCCGAGTCGATATTTCTGCAAAACAGAAGCGGCTTCCTGGGAGGTGTAGGGGTGATACAAAGTCGTGTCCGCCGCCAAATGAACCACTGTCACCCGATCTGGATCAACGTTATAAAGTTCAACCAAATCGTCCTTGGTTGCCTGTGAGGGAACGAGAATGCGCGTGGCTTTTTTTACGGCTTGTTTAGTCACTCGTGTGAGACGTTTGCGTACCACAGGGTCATACAGATCAGGACGGCGAGCAAAGGCCACATCATGAATCGTGGTCAGAACCCTGCGAGGACAAAAAATAGGCAACGCTTGACCGGGAACAAACAACACGGTAGGGGCATGAAAAATCATTTCCCAACTCATCCGGATCGACATCCACCCACGTTTTAAAAACCAAGAAAGAATCTTTGCAGACCACCCTTGAGGGAGCTTGTTTAATTCCTCATCAAGTGAAGAAAGCGAATATAAAACCACCCGTTCATCCTTTTGAAGCGGGTGGTTTTTTAAGGATTGAATCAAAGAACGGCTGTAATTTTCTACACCTGTTCGATTCTCTTTATTTGCAGAAAGAGCATCAATTCCGTAGATGACAGAAGCTTTTGAATCAAGAAAATTTAATTCTGAATCCATAAAATGTGAATATTCCCTGAGCGAAGCGACCCAAGGGAGCGTAGTCGAAGGGTGAATAGTAAAAAATACTTTGCCCCTTCGACAAGCTCAGGGTATAAAAAAAATTTAAAAAATAATACTAAGACGTAAAAATAGATCGCTTATACGCCTCCAAATTCTCTAGAGCAATCCCTGTTCCCTTTGCCACGCACTGCTGAGGATCCTCGGCCAAAAAGGTTGGAACACCTGTGGCTTCGGCAATCAACATATCTAAATTCCGCAACTGAGAAGATCCACCAGAAAGAACAATTCCTTTATCCATCACATCGGCGGAAAGCTCCGGAGGGGTTTTATGAAGCACCTCCTTGACAGTGTTAATGATTCCTTCGAGCTCATTTTGAATGGCTGCTGTCACATCGTCTGAGGTGACTTCAATGATTTTTGGCAGCCCCGTCACCATATCGCGACCTTTTACTTCCATGACCAGCTTATCTGGTAAATACATAGCGGCGCCAATTTGGATTTTAATATCTTCCGCAGTGCGCTCTCCTACCGCAAGTCCATACTTTCGACGAATATACTCAGAAATAGAAGAGTCAAATTTCACGCCTCCGATACGCACAGATTCCGAAGCGACAATTCCCCCAAGAGAAATCACGGCCATTTCAGAAGTCCCTCCTCCGATATCAATAATCATATGCCCCGAAGGAGAACCGATAGGGATATTGGCTCCAATCGCCGCCACGATCGGTTCTTTAATGATGTACGCCGCTTTGGCACCGGCCGCCAAGGTGGCATCAATCACTGCACGACGTTCTGTAGAAGTAATACCCCCCGGAACAGCCACCATAACCTCGGGACGGAATAATCGGACGCCACCCAACGCTTTGTTAATAAAATAACGCAGCATCGCCTCGGTCGTTCGATAGTCTGCAATGACCCCATCTTTAAGAGGGCGACGAGCGACGATTGTGTCAGGAGTGCGCCCCAACATGTCTTTTGCCTCTTTTCCTACAGCTAGTACCTTCTTATCTATACATGAAACAGCAACGACAGAAGGTTCGTGAATAATAATCCCTCGCTTAGGGACATACACCAATACTGTCGTTGTTCCCAAATCAATACCAATTTTTCTTTGAAACATAATACAAATTTTTTCTAAAATTGCGATCTTTCGTTTCATGGGGCCCCATTGGCTCGTCAGTCTTCGACAAGCTCAGACTGATCCTGAGTCTATCGAAGGGTCACTGTATGTGAATACAGCTCTGTCGCCAACCCGCCCGGCCTTATGTCCGTTCGGACGGGTTTCCCCATTCAACGAAATCTCATCAATTTTAGAAAAAAATTTTACAATGACACGTAAATTTCTAGGTCTTGATCTAAAATGGTGTTCAAACGATATCTATCATCTCCCCATTGTTGAGCATCCTCGGAAGGTCTCGCGTGTGTCACATTCTTATCAAAATCGAGGTCGATCGTCAACGCATTATTCTGAGCCCCGGCCTGTTTCAGAACCGTTAAATCATACTGATCTACTTCAATTTGTTGGATCACTTGAGTGGAGGGCTGAAACTCAAATACCAGCATACTTTGTTCGCCTGGCTCCACAGACGTAAATGTTCCAAATGAAGTAAAACCCAATTCGTCCACTTGATCTACAGGACCCACGGCCTTGGTTGGATTTTGTGTTTTGTCATTTAGCCAGCTTCCACGAGAGCGAATAAGCGTTGATCCAAGGGGAAGATAAACTCTGGTATACGTTCGATAACGAGTCGTTTTCCAATCAAATACTCCCTTATGGTTATAGGTAATAGAGACTCTTCCAATCCACTGCTCTGAAGCATTTTTAAACAGCTCATACTGCACAGAACGCTCAACCGCTGGATCTGATTTTAAACTGGCGAGGTTGGCGTCCACCACCATGAGTGTATCGCTCGTGGAAGAAGCTACCGAACCTGCCCATCCCACACTCTGCAACATTTCTTGAGTTTGACTGTTTGTACTGTAAAGCAAAAGCTGTTTTTCTTTGAGGGCTTTCTGGGTCACACGAAGCACTTCTTCCCAACGCTTGGAAGGAAGCTGATAGAGACGTGATTTAAGCTCATTCACCAAATCAGCTAAAAGAGCTTTTCGCTGATGAACAGGAATTCCTTGAGTTTTATAGCCAAATTCAACCTGATATTCGAGCGCGTCAATAATATTTTCGCTCGTAAACGTTTGAGACCCGATCGTGATAGGACCCGTCAGAACCAAAAGATCAGCGACATAATCTGGAGTGATCCCAATGACTCCGTCAAACGCTTTTGATGAAGGAATTTCGGTAAGATCCTCAATAAAACCTACCTCTTCAAGAAAAAGAGACATTGCTGCTTGGGAGGAAGCAGGAAAATCCGGAGACCAATTCGCATCTCGGAAAAACCATTTCGTTGTCGCGTTATAGGTTTGCAAAGGTGTAGGGGCCGTCCGTTGAATCTTGGATGCGGCTGCATCGTCAAGAGTGTAAACGTCTGCTGTTTCCAACTGGGAAATATCTCCAGAAAATGTTTTAAGAACACCGTAAGAACCGATAAAACCTCCGGCAGGTCTAAGTTCTGTATTATTCAAAAAAAGGAGCAATAGCGTGGCTGGTTGATCTAATCCAGCAAAATCAGGCAAAAGGCGTGCTCCAATAGAAAGAATACTTAAAGATGCTCGCATTTGATCCAACTGCTGTTTTATGGGATCCAAAAAAACGAGAAAGGGTTGTATCTGGACATCTTCTGATAATAAAAGCAGTTCTTCATTTACGATATCCATGCGTGCAAGGAGTAAATCCAGGTCTTCGGCAGAAGCGCTTAGGCGGGCCAAAATTGCCTGCTTGGTTTCCGAAGAAAGATCGCCAAACGTGATCTCAGGAGTCATACCTTGCTGCATCTTCATCAGCTCTTCCTTTGACAAACCTGATAAACGCACTAGATCGTCGCCTAAATCAAACAAAGGAATCAACGCCTCAATAAACAACTCGCTCGAATGAATACTATCGACAAACAATTCAACAGAACGACCCACAACAGGAATCCATTGCACGGAGGCAATAACCGACAAACCTACTCTTGCAGAATCAAACGAATCTACGGCGTGCTGTAAAGCAACCTGTGCGTCTTCGAAGATTAACTCTTGAGCAAACTCTTTTGCCTCAAGCATGTCTTGCTTTGCATCAAACATGTGAACGGCAACGTAAGCAGAAGCCGCCAGAAGGGCCATCGTCCAGAAAAGAATCGCGAAAAAAACGAACAACAAAATCATTCGCACAAGACGCGTGCGTCTCCTTTTTTGCTTAACGACATCAGTCTGTGTGTGATGAAGAAAGTTTGTTGTGTGCGACATGTCTCTTATGATACTTCTTATAATAATAAAGAGCACTTTTTACCTGGATCCAGGTTAACGGATTTAACAGCTGTTTTAAAAAACCCCCTTCCGCGGTCTCGCGACGATGGTAATGAATAAGGTTGACCTGAGGGTAATAAACGACTCTCCATCCGGCTTCCCAAAAACGGCGACACCAATCTTGATCTTCAAAATACACAAAAAAAGCTGGATCAAACCCACCGACTTCCGTCACAGCCTTAGCACGAACAAATAAGGCGGCCCCTAAAAGATAATCAACATCTCGCGTTTTATTTGCATCTTCCCCAACCATCAAATACTGGTCCACACAACGTTTCGCAAAAGAAAGGGATCTTAAAAAAGGAATACGGCGATAGAAAATCACCAAAGGATCCATAAAACGATAGCTGCTGTATTGCAAAGAGCCATCGGGGTGAGAAAGTCGAGGCCCCAAAACCCCAACCTTCGGGTGAAGATCCATAAACGCCTTAAGCTTTTCAAGAGCCTCTGGCATGAGAATCATGTCAGGATTAAAAATAAAAAAATAACTTCCCTTCGCTCTCTCCATTGCTGCATTCATTCCAGAACCAAAACCAACGTTTTGTTCTTGAACAAGACAAATCGTTTCAGGAAATTCTCGTGTGATCATTTCCCCAACGCGCATGGCAGGATTATTATCAACCACGATCACTTCATAAGAAAGTTTGGGAGCAGCCCGACGAATTCCTTTGAGCGTCTGCCGCAACAGTCCCGGGGTATTGTAGTGAACAATGAGAATAGAGACGTCAATCATACAAACCAATGGCGAAGATCTTTCGCTGAACGTTTTGCTTTTTTAAACACGTGTGCACGTTTTTTTAACATCACGGGAAACAATGAACACGTTTCTTTTATTGTTCGAAGTCCGGAATGTTCGAAAAATAAGACATATATCAGTCTTCCCCCTTCATAGAAAGCAATCCAGGGAAGAGCGAGAAAAAAATGACGGCTATGAATATTCTTGATGAGCATTAACCAATGGTTTCTTGTTGAAAAAAAATTCCGTAAAGAAGATTTTGAACGATGATTGCGCAATCGCTGCCACAGACCGCTTTTTTCTGGTCCATACATTCCGCGATAATGATAGGCAACCGCACGAGGAACATAGAAAGCGTCCCAACCTGCCTGCTGTAAACGCCAAGCAAGATCCACATCCTCTTTATAGGCAAAAAAATGATGATCTAAAATTTCATCTTGATAACGAACATCCTCTAGTGAGGAAGCCCGAAATAAAACAAGGGCCCCAGAAATACCAAAGACAAAGGCTTCTTCATCATACTGACCCTGATCTAGTTCTCCAGCTCCACGGTCAGTGACCGTATAATTTCTATGTGGATTAAGTCCTACGGAATCCAAACGATCAGAACGAACGGTTTGTTTAAATACTTCATCCCCAATGTTTTCTCCAAAAGCCCTCAACAGTTTTCCTCCAAAACTTGCCACTTCTGGATGCACACGTGCAGAGGCGATGAGTTCTTCAAGATACGTTGGGGTAAAAATGATGTCCGGATTGGTTAACAGGATAAACCGATCTTGGAGCGCTTCCTTCGGCCAATGTTCAATCGCATAACGAATACCCTGATTATGAGCTGCTGAAAAACCAAGATTTCTGGCATTACGTATAAATACAATCTCCGGATAGTGCTCTTTGACAAAATCTTCAACACCATCACTTGAAGCATTATCAATGATAAGAATATTTATTTCTTTAAAAGTCTGTTCTTTGATCGATGATAATAAATCTGGAAGAAATCGCATCGAATTCCAGGTTACGATATGGAGACTGATGATTGGATCATTCATAAACCTTTCTCTTTTATCTATTCTTTTTCGTCACGTTAAATCCCAAATAATTTCCTAACATCAAACGAGTTTGTGCATCAATGGCTGGAAAAGAACCGAAAAGAATAAACGTAACAGGAAGCAACACCCATTGCAAAACCATAATGAACCATGTGTGTTTTCCTACTCCCTCAGGACGTCTTGGAAGAAGCGTGAGAGAGATACTCGCAGAAGTAAAAATTCCAATCATGGCCAACTGCATGAGCTGTTCGAGGGTAAACGGTGCTGATTGAATCAGAACATTTGTTTGTCCTCTGGCAAGAGTGAGCGGAAGCCATCCCAACACAAACATGATAATCGGGGCCGTAGCCCAAGTATACATTCCCTCGATGTGATTAAACACGTAACGAATCTTTTTACCCAAAGGAATCTGCTTGTCATGGGCAAACCCGTCAATGATGTAAGGAAGGTGTTCAACGCCCCATGCCCATCTGCGCATCTGAACATAGAGTCCTCTGAGAGATTCAAGGTACGATTTACCCATGACCGCATCCATAGAAACGGGCAAAAACATAGGGGTCACACGATAATCACCATGGTAATGCAAAAAGGCCTGCATAAAAATCCGAGAGTCCTCGCTCACGATATCTTTCTGCCAAAAACGCACATCCTTCAACATTTTCCATGGCATGGAGTGCGATGAAAATGTCCAAAGACGATCCGCACGAGCAAGTTCTCCAAAAAGCCAAAAGGTCGTACCAAAGGCACCAATGCGAACCGGAGCGGAAGCAGTCCAAATATTATTGGAAAAAAGAGCGATAGGTTGATAGGAAGAACGTGTAGGATTGGGAACCGTGCAATAAAGATAGGTTAGATAAGAAAAATAGGATGGATGGGCAACCGTATCAATATCAAAAGCGGAAACAACGATGTTCTCATCTGGAATTTCAGGAAACTCATGCGTGAGCGTTTTTTCCATTTCGTGGCCCATCCAATTGAGATTAGAACCCTTACCTGGAATCTCACCCGAAAGACCTTTTGGATGGAGTGTTATGCCAAAATACTTAAAGGTTAAACCAAATTCCTGTTCAGCCCGACGACTGACTTTCTCAAATGCTTCTTTATCTGCTTCTTCCCCTCCCAAAACAATCATCAATCGTTCATTGGGAAAATGATTGTCTTTTAATGCACAAAGAGTTGACCGAATAATCTCGTAACCTTCCTTATACGTTGGCAAAAAAATAAGATGATAAATATGCTTCGCTGCCGGAATGGATGGTAAAAGCGCCTGCCAATCCTTCTTCTGGACGTTTTTATACCGTCTCCAAGAAATAAGAACAAAAATATTAAAATAAATCACTCGATACAACCAAAGAAGGTCAAAAATGAGAATAAAGACCACCAACCAAAGAGGTTTAATGAACGTGAGGATGAACGCAATGGAAAAAGTTCCCCAAACCAAGAGGCCGGGGAACATTTCCCAAAAGCGCCGTTGACCGTAATGATAGGGTTTACGCATTTTATGAAGAGAGGCATATGTAAAACTCGATGAGATTGACGTTTTCGGGCTGTCGAGCCCCGCGAACCCTATTCACCATAGGGAGAGTGGGGTCGACGGGCGCCCGAAAACGTCAAGATCGCGAGTTTTACTTATGTCTTAAGAAATATCTTTTTTAAGTCGATCCAACAACCGATTCGCATGCTCTTTGCCACCAAGACCAAAGGCTAAACCTCCGGCAATAGAAATCATGGCAACAAGCCCTGTAAATAACACTCGAATAAGTTCTGGAGCAATCTGAAGCTGAACGAGTGCCGCCATGAAACTGAAGACTAAGATGGCCCATTTTGCAATTCCAGAAAGAAGATCCGCAGAGGCAAGATGTGCCGTCTCTACCGCTGTTTTAACCACGCGCTGAACGAAATTTCCCAACAGAATTCCCGCTAACAAAATAATGACCGCGATAATGACGTTTGGAATAAATAACACCACTCTTTGTAAATAATCGGTTACTTGATCCCATCCGAGAATGTCTGTTGCCGCGATAAGAGCGATAATAATAAAAAACCACTTTACAATCCAACCCAACAGTTCTCCTATATGCAAACGCAGACCAAAACGCTGAAACTGACCTGTAATTTCAAGACGTTTTGAAAGTTCGTCGATACGCAATAACGCGATCACATTCACCACAACGCTACGCAATACAAGAGCAAGGGCTACACCGATACAAAAAACAAAAATGGCTCCGATCACGTTTGGCAAATAAGCTACGACATTCTCCCAAAGTTCTAACAAAGGCCCCTGAAGAATTTGTTGGGTGAAAGACATAAAAAATGAAGTTAAAAAATAAAAGGGATGGTAAAAGATTAATGATTCTAGCTATTACCTATTTTTTGCGCTGTAATGTTTGGGGGTCGGTTATATGTTGGGAGAACGAAATCTGCTCCCAAATTTGTAGAACGGTTTACAGACAGCAGTGACGCTAAATCTAGACGTTGAGGATTGGAAAGACCGATGACAGGAATCGATCTCGTGAACGCAAAGCCATTTGCAATGGTTGTACTGACCCGACTAGCAGTAAAAGAACCAGGACCCGTCACGACAATCACCCCTTCAAACTCTTGTTCATGATCTTTCATCCCCCATTCTCCCAATGTGTCATTTAATAGAAGCAGATAATCTTCAGGGAAAGACGAAACAAACTGTTTCTGTTTTATCAAACAACCTTCTTCAACTATTCCGAAAGAAATGTTCTGAATGTCCTGGGCACAAATGACGAGAAACATACATTAAGAACGAATCCGATCGATCATGACGACCCGTTCTCCATTTAAAATAGACATTAAAAAGCGGTCAGCAACCTGACGACGGTCAAGAAATTCCTCTTTGGTCATAAGAGTATAATTGATTTCATAAGGAATCTCTTCTTCAAATTTGCTGATCATTTTTTCTAAATCATCTTGCATAATGGAACCCACAATAAAAATATCTGTCGGGATATCCGAAGCGTCAACAAACCTTCCTGTAAAAGCAAAATAATCAATATGTCCTCTTTCCTGAATATCTTGGACAAGGTTTTGTTTCACCAAAATTTGAACTTTTTGAAAAAGCGATCGAAGATCTTCAAAAAGAATAAAATCTTGGTTCACGCAATAATATTTCTTTTTGTCTGAAAGACGGTTTGATTCCTTCTGTAAAGCTTGTTTTTCAGATAAAAATCCTAATTGAACCAGATTTTTGAGTTCACGCCTCACGGAATTAAGCTGGGCATCTATTCTACGTGTCAATTCACGAACAAAAAAAGTATCCTGGGGTTGTTGAAGAAACAACGCCATAAGCCTGGCTCGTGTCTTAGAGCCAAACATCTGTTCGAGTTTAAAAGGTTTTTTGTTCATATTCTTCATTTGCACCCCCTAAACATATAGGTATAATGTACACAAATGAGCATATCAGGGCAACTCTATGTCAGGTGAAATCAAAGGTGCCTCTTATAATCCCCAAACCCCAGATGAGCATGTCCGGGGAATTTCATTACTCCTTCCCGTACAGGAACGGAGTGGATTTGCCTTCCTTATTGCCTATACAAAAAAAGAAAATGCGGACTCGGATCTACTCTTACAAGTTCTTGGAGACCAAACACGCAGACTCGCTGAGTCTTTTGGAAAGGAAGCGAATCTTCAACACCGCTTTGAACAATTCCTGGGTGCATTAAATGAAACCTTAGCAGAACAGGTACGAGAAGGCCATTGGAATATTCCTATCGAGCAACTTCACGCGATTGTAGGGATTACTTCCTCTCAAGAGATGTATCTGTCTGGTACAGGAGAACTTGTCGCGCTTTTCCTTCATAAGAAACCTTCCCAACGATATCAAGTATTCAATCTCTTTCGTGGTTTACAAACAGAACAATCTCTTCCCACATGGGAAAAAACATTTGCTGTTGTTTTGGATGGAGACCTTCATCCAGGCGACATTTTTTGTATCACCGACAAGGATCTTCAACGTATACTGCCTGTTGATGAACTCAATGAAATTCTTTCCACCCTTCCACCAGTGAGTGCTGTCGAAAAAATTCGCCAGTATTTTGCACATAATGAGGACGTTCTTCTCACTGTTATAAAAATAGGAGAAGAAAACCCCACCCCCGCCACTGAACAAAGACAACTACTAGCTATTCCACAATCAAATCTCTCTGTAGAAAAAATGAATTCTACGGAACAAACCACGGAATGGCTCTTAGACGACCGGCGTCCCAACGTCTTTCATTGGCTAAAAAAACTATTTAGTTTCATTCAATCGAAAACCGATTCAAGATCACGGATTTTAAAAGATCTTCAAAACCAAGGAACGTTTCCAGACCTTTTAAAACGAACGGGCAGAAGCGTATGGAAAGTGATTTCTTTCTTCACAAAAATGGGTTTAAAGCATGCTTCCTATACAATCTCTATCTTAAAAAATAAAGATCAACGGGAAACACTCCAAAAAAAGGTTGAAATGAAACGAGTCCATATCCGAGGAAAACTGAGGTCTTTGTTTGAACGCATGCGCACTTTGCCACGATCAACAAAATATCTTATGGGTGGCATCGTCGTTGGGGTTCTTATTCTGATAGGAGGAATTTCTACAATGACAAAATCACAAGCCCGTTCACAAGAAGAAGCGGCGTATCAAGCAAAAATCGTACAAATTGAGGATCTTATGGAACGTGCCGCAGGCGCCGTCATTTACAAAGACGAAAATCAAGCACGCAGCCTGTATGTGAATGCCCAAACGCTCATTGAACTTCTTCCATCAGACACTCCTCAAAGAGAAGAAAAAAACAAAGAGCTCACTCAAACCCTCCAGACAGCCCTGAATGAAATTCGCCATTTAATTACGATCCCGAACCCTCCTTTACTTGCGGATCTGGAAACCGTGGCAGACGGGGTTTTCGGAAATAGTATGGTTCTCAATTCTGGAACTATTTCTGTTGTTGCCTCAGATGGTCGTGTCTATACCTATAGTTCCTCACAGAAACAATTTGACGTCGTGGTGACATCAACAGATGGACTAGCCTCCTCTATAGCCACAACAAATCAAGAAAATGGACAATTCTTTGTACTGAGCGAAAACGGGTCTGTGTATGGAGTTTCTTTAGAAAAAAAAGAGGTGTCATCCCTTTCCATTGGAGATGACCCATGGGTTGATCTTGAAACTTACGCAAATAGACTCTATCTTTTACGACAGGACCCAAACGGAACAGACGGCCAAATCATTCGTTTCAATCGAAACGGTTCATCCTTTACAGATGAATCTTCCTGGATTAAATCAAAAACATCGTCTTTGAATCAGGCTGTTTCTTTGGCTATTGACGGAACTATTTTCGTTCTGAAAAAAGATGGAACGGTTGTAAAATTCTCAAATGGAAGCGAGGAAGAATGGGCAACAGGAACGGTAGATCCAAGAATTGCCGATGCAACAAAAATTTGGACGAATGCTCAAAGTCCATTTATCTATGTCCTGGAACCTTCTACACAACGAGTAATTGTTTTTGATAAACAAACCGGAACGTTTGTTGTCCAATATCGTTCTGACGCCTTTGTTGGACTCACAGATTTCAGTGTGGATGAAGCAGGATACACCATCTATCTGCTGGCAGGATCAAAACTTTATTCTATTGCCGCTAGTCATATAAAATCATTATGAAACAACATCACCTATTCGTTCTGATTGTAGGAATATTTATTGTAGGGGGGTTATTCTTATGGCCTAAATTCCATTCTGAACAAACAACGGTTAATCTCGTCGTAAAAGATGAACTGATAGGTCGCTGGCACGCAGGAGGGACAAATACAGATGGTTTTGAATGGTTTATGGAGTACGAATTCTCCAACGGTTCTTATCGCCTCAACACCGGAACGGATTACAAAGAAGAAGGAACCTACCGCATTACGCAACGCTATTTGGATGGTTCTATTGAAGTAGAAAAAACGTTTGATAATAATCAAAAAACTTACACGATGGTCATAAGAACCACAGATGATCCCGACGTCCTCTTTTTAGAAGGTGTCCAACTTAATCGAGTAAAATAAAAAAATCCCCAGAGTACGTACTCTGGGGATTTTTTTAAATTTCCTCTTTACTTCAAGGTGACGGTAGCACCAGCATCTTCGAGTTGTTTCTTCATCTCTGCTGCTTGTTCTTTTGAAAGGCCTTCTTTTACAACAGAAGGAGCAGCATCCACAAGATCCTTTGCTTCTTTCAGTCCAAGGGCTGTGATAGCGCGAACAGCTTTGATCACATTGATTTTGTTGGCTCCAGAATTGGTGATTTCAACGGTAAATTCAGTTTGTTCCTCTACAGCGGCAGCACCTGCGGCAGGACCCATGGCCATCATCATGGCAGGGGCAGCAGCACTGACACCAAACTTGTCTTCAAGAACCTTTACGAGATCTGCAAGATCCAATACGGACATTTTTTCGATGGTTTCTACTAAACTCTTAAACTTTTCTGGAACGACAACAGCCTCCTTGGTTGTTTCTTCTGACATATTCTTTTAAATAATAATGAATAAATTAAGCGTTCTTTGCGTCTTTAACCGCATTGAGTACGGAAACGAAATTGCGCAGGTTTCCAGCAAGGACTTGGACGAATCCTGACAACGGATTGTTGAGTGTTCGCACCAATTGTCCGAGTAATTGTTCTTTGCTTGGCAGTGTGGCCAGCTGCTTTATGGCAGAAGATCCAACAAAGGCTCCTTCAAGGATTCCTCCGACAATAACCATTTGCTCACGCTCTTTGGCAAATTCAGCAATAAGTTTGGCAGCTGCCACCTCATCGTTGAATCCAAACGTAGTAAGAATACTGCCTTCGAGATCATTTCGATCGATCTTGAAACCATTATTCTCGAGCGCACGGACCAGAAGAGTCTTTTTAGCAACAATCACTTCAACTCCGACCGCACGTCCTTTTTCTCGAAGTTTGTTTGCGTCTTCCATGGTGTATCCAGACACTTTGGTAAACACCGCGGATTTCATGTGAGTAAACTTATCGCCTAACTCGTCAATAATTTCAGATTTTTGTGCACGTGTTTTTGGCATAATGAATGTTGAGATCTCTCAAAAAATCGATGAGATTACGGTGCACGGGCTGTCGAGCCCCGCGAACCCTATTCAGAATAGGGAGAGTGGGGTCGACGGGCGCCCGTAAGCCGTAAGATCATGATTTTTTGAGAGATCTCTATGTTCGACCTTTAAAAATAAATAAACTACGGATTTATGCCGTAGTAATGATCTACTTCCTTAATACCATAAGGAAATACTCACCTGCACAGGACTTCCACTCTTCAACAGAGCCGCCCGTGGTCTACGGTAAATCTTCAGTTCGAGGAAAAGTATAGAAAAAGAAAGAGTTTGTGTCAAGAATAAAGAAAAATATCAAATAAACTATTGACCTACGAGAATAACTCTGATACGGTCAACTGTTCCAAAATTCCACAACCGAAAGGAGTACGAACAACATGGGACAACCTAATTCAGCAATGAAAAAACTCATTCTCACCCTCGTAGCTTTTGTTGTCTGGTCAGCTCTGATCGGTTGGAAAGTAACTCTGATTGCCATGTCGGGATTGTGGATCCATGGAATGGGACACATCCTTGTGGCACGCCACTACGGAATGAAGACGAGCGGCATTTACTTTATTCCTCTGTTGGGAGCTGTGGAGCCTATCGGTATTGAGCAGGATAACTTATGGCAAATGGCCATGGTAAGTCTCGCTGGTCCGTTTGCTGGAGTCATAAATACCGCACTACTTTATGGAATTGGTTACGTAATAAACTCCGAAGTGGCGATAGCCGCCGCAGGCGTTGTTGCCGTTATCAATCTCTTCAATTTAATTCCTTTGTCTCCGTTAGATGGAGGAAGGGCCATGCAAGCCTTGATGGTTTCTGCCTTCCAAAAGGCATGGGTAGGAATGATTCCCTTGGCTATCATCTGTTTCGCTTTCCTGAGAATCATTGGGGTTTCACCCATTATGTTTATATTCTTGAGCGTGATAGCCGTCGTGCAAATTAAAAAAGAAATGGATACGCAGCAGGCAGAGGAGGAAGGTAAGCTTCAGACTCCAAGAATAAGGCTAAATCTGAGAGAGTTTCTTTACGTCATGGGTATCTACACGACCCTTACGATCGTCTTACTGGAATTTATCATCCTTTCCTCTTAGTCTCTTTCGGTTCTCTTCCCTCTTTGAGCGTTAAAACGCTCTTTTTTAATTTCCACCGATGACGGTTCCAACAAATCGATCTCCTTTGAGGAGTCCGTCCAAATTCTTCATATTTTTTCCGTTTAAGATGGCAACGTTAATGCCTGAACGATGGGCCAGACGTGAGGCAACCGGATCAAACGGGACGTTCATACCAGGATCCCATTCGTTGCCGACCATTTTACGAAAATCTTTCCAAGAAATACTACAAATAATTTCAGCATCCTTATGTTTGTTTGGATCTTTATCGTAGACGTAATCAATATTGGAAAGATTCACGACCAAAGGACTTTTCAATCGCTTAGCCAAACGCGTCGCCACATAATCGGTAGACCATCCCGGCTTCCAGCCTGCCGCCACGAGAATCGGTTTCTTCCAATGTTTGAACTCACTCGTTGGATCTTTAATCATGACAGGGTGTGCCAATTCACGAAGAATCGTACGTACCAAATGACCATTCAAACGTGTGGAATGAATGCCCAACCAATCAAGATCATCACGTGTTAACTTCCCTACTTTTCTAGACGCCTCCTGATAAGCCCGAGCGGTTCCTCCGCCACCCACCACAATCACAAATCTCCAGCCTTTTTTTACGTGTTTTGTTACCATGCTTTTAAAATCTTTCAAAAAGACATGGTCGATACCACCATTGGGAACTACTAGCGATCCGCCAACCGAAATAACAAGTGTGGAAGGTTTAAGAGAATTTGAATGGGACATAGTTTAAAAAAGACGCCCACAGGCGTCGATGTTAACTTTCTTTAGATTGTTTAATAAGCCAATTGGTAATGAGAGAACAAACCCATAACAGCAAAGCGGCTAACAGTGCCGGAACAAATCCATCAACCGTAAATCCTTTGACAACCGTTGAAACAAGCCAAATCATGAATGCATTAATGACGAAAGTAAAAAGACCAAGAGTTAAAATGGTCACAGGCAACGTGAGGATCAAAAACAGAGGACGAACCAGAGCATTAACCAAACCCAAGACCAAAGAAGCAATCAATGCGCTATAAAATGAATCAATAGCAAACCCAGGAACAATATTGGCAACCAAGAGCAGGGCCAGTCCATTGATGACCCATCGAAAAAGAAGATAAGCCATAAATGATCATTCGTTTAAAAACTTTGTTTTAATTTCCTCTACTTTATTTTCAACTTCTACCAGTTTTTTCTTCAACTCATCTGCCAACTCAAGACCTCGTTCAAATTTTTTGAGCCCCATATCCAGATCAAGTTGCTCTTCTGAATCAAACCATTTTGTAATTTGTTCCAGCTCCTCAAATGCGGTGGTAAAATGAATCGATTTTTTCTTTACACTCATACGTTTTAGTTACATCAACTTTTGCTGCCCTCTTCCATTAATCCTTACTACCCGTGCGTCAGCGAGGCTTGTGGCAAATTGTACCGTAATTTCGCCCCCAACTTCAAGTTGTTCTGCTTCTTTCACAACCATTCCATCAGAAAAAACCAGACTATACCCTCTGGCAAGCACACGCTTTGGATCAACTTGACGCAACAACCTTTGGGCAGCTTCGCGCTTGGCATCCAGACGCGTAAGCCATTGCTGAGTGGTCAAAACAACCCCTTCCGTTGCACGTGCAAGATGTTGTTTTTGTTGTTCAAGAATAAATCCGATTAACTGAGTGGCCCGTTCAATCACATAACTAAAATCTTGGATCACATCAGATAGACGGGATTCCATATGTCGAGTCAACGTCTCAATTTCATAGAGAACATCCTGGCGAGAAGGAACAACTCTCTCCGCTGCATTAGAAGGAGTGGAGGCACGGACGTCGGCCACAAAATCCGCGAGCGATTCATCGCGTTCGTGCCCAACAGCACACACCACGGGAATAACAGACGCGTAGATCGCACGCGCGACCTCTTCATCATTAAACGCATGGAGATCTTCAAGACCTCCCCCGCCTCGGGTCAATACGAGCACATCGGGTCGTTCTTCTTGAGAAAGCTTATTAAAAAAAGAGAATGCCTCTACGATTTCCCCCACAGCCTCTTTGCCTTGCACGTGAACATGGGCAAATAACAAATGAACGCCTCCCCAACGATTATTCAGAATACGAATAAAATCTCCGTAAGCCGCGGCATCGCGAGAAGTAATAAGACCGATTCGCTGGGGAAATCTGGTTAAGGGTCGCTTTCGAGAAATTTCAAATAACCCTTCGGTCTCAAGTTTCTTTTTTAAAAGTTCATAAGCGCGGCGCAAAGCCCCTTCGCCTACCAACTCAACCTCTTGAACGTTCATTTTAAACGTTCCAAAACGTTCATACACTTTGGGATACCCTTTGACCTGTACACGCATTCCATCCTCCAAAGGCGTCTTGAGCTGCCAGGTGGTCATAAAACACTTCAATACAGCCTCTGTAGTTTCATCTTTCAAATCAAAACTCACCCACTTTCCTTGAGCCACTCGATAATCAGAAACCTCCCCTTCTACCTGAAGGGTTGCGGAAGGAATATATTTTAATGTCTGATTGACGAGCTCTAAGTACTCACCAACGGAAATAACCTGTGCTGACATGCTTGCTATAATGGAGGATTAATAGGACTTTCTCATTTGGATGAGATGCGCCGCGCTGGAGTCCATAAAAACCGGAGGCGTATACAGATATACGACGCAGGTTTTTATGGGCGAAGCGCAAGTAGATCGCCAAATGAGAAAGTCCTAATTAAAAAAGAATGGCTGAAAATACCGTACTAAAAGCCACAAAGAAAAAGCTAAAATCAAATGAGAGGTAAGTGTTTCAAGCCATACACGTGGACCTTCTTTTAATCCAAAAATACCTAAACCTAACAACGGATAAATAATCACCCCTACAACAACCCAACTTAAAAAAGCAAAGACAACAAGAGAAAAAACGGTATAAGGAGCATGTGTGACAAAAAGCCATCCTTGTTCCACGAACAAAACGTAGACAATCCCAAACAGAAAACCAAACACAAGATGAAGAAGCAATCCGATAAAAAAAACTTCGTGTTTATGAATAATCTTCAATCCAAAAATCGTTTTTACATCAACCAAGAGAGGAGCGTTTTTCACCTTGCCTGATTCAGTCATTTCTAACACGATAGCAGGAATAGCAAAAACAAACGCAATGAGGCCGCCCAATGATCCTCCAAGAATATAATCGGTCAACATACATTTATACTCCGTTAAAAAGGAAAACGTTAGGGAGAAAGAATTAAGACGGTTTTTGCTCCCTGAGTGATTTCCTCTCCATTATTCCAATCATGCATGGCATAAAAAAGGGTATCAACATCGTACAAAAATGCTTCTCCACGGGAAGTTCCCGGATCGTTGACAATGAACTGATTGTCAGTGGTATATCCGCGAATAACAAGCATGTGATAGAGAGGACCGGGAGCGGTAAAATAAGGATTTCCCAATAAACGACCTGCGGCTGGAACAATCACAGGGTGCCCAAGTGCGAGCTCATTTTTAATATCGTCAACGGATGGATCTTGAATAAGTCTGGCAGTGAGTCCAAACATGGCTTCCGCTAATAAGCCCGTCTGTTGTGCTGTTGTATCTTCATAATATCCAAAAAGTTCCCGCTCAAAAGCAACGATATTGAGCAAATCTGCATCTGCGCGATCCGCGTCGATATTCCCTTCAGGTTGTCCGACATAATACTGTTGAACCATATACAGACTGGCTTCTTCGCAGGCTTCTTGATAAGGCTCATCCCAATTTCCATGAGGAGCTTGGGAGGTAAAAGGGACCGCTAAATTAAGGGAGGAAGGAACGATTTCGGGTTCCTCTACAGGCACAGGTTCCTGAGGTTGGGTTGGGACGACTTCCTCCTCAACAATAGGTACCTCTTGCTCAGAGGGAATATTTTCCTCATCTTCTGTTAATTCTTCTGTTACTTCTTCCTGTTCTTGAGGGATTGAATCTTCAAATGTTTCTTTTTCTTTTCTCTCTTTTTGTTCCTGGAGAAGCATCTCTTGATACTCTACCGGAACAGGCAACGCGGGCTTGCTCATAGCTCTATACCGCTCCAAAATCTGTGCACGCTGAACATAAAGCCCCCCAGCAACGGCGATGATTACGATAAAAATGATAGAACCTTTTCGAAATGTATTCATACACAAATACCTATTCCTTGAACAAAATCTGTACAGGAAAATCCCGTAGGACATTCATTGGAAGCCTGACATTCGCAATAAGGAACGCATAGCTCAATACAAGGAACCCCCGGCTGCGTACGGCACGCCGAACCGCACTCATTCCAACGGCCTCCGGAATCTTCACAAGAAGACGGTGTAAGTTCTGTCGATGTTGACTGATCTACAGGAGGTGTCCTCACAGATTCTTGTGCAGGTGGAGCGCTCTGTTCCATCGGTTCTGAAAAAGGCTTTTTCCAAAAAAGAAAAGCGATCAAGATCAGGAGAAGAAAAATAGTGAATAAAAGAAACGGGTGTTTCATAACATCACATGTTCGCGTACCCAACGTTGAAGCCGATACGTTGCGCGGACATCATCTTCATTATATTCCAAAATCTTCTGAATAAGTTTCGGACTCTTTTTCTGAAGCCACTCTTCAAACCAGACAACGGAATTAGCCCCAGAGGCATCTTTGCTCCGCCATTCAAACCCAATATACCCAGCAATGTCTTTCAATGAATAGAAAGAGAGGGGGAAAATAATAGCCGGACGAATCACGGAAAGAAGATCGATCATGTTACGTTCAAGGGCTTCACGAGCTATTTCTCCGATACCATATTTGGCAGCGAATCGATGAACGACTTCTTCTTCAAACCAGCCATAATGATAGATCGGCGCATCGATATGGCGTTCAATGAATTGAACGAACTCTGCCCACATCGCTCCCTCTTGTTCAGGAGTCTGAGCAAAAAAAGAATGATAGTGCTCTCCTTGCGGGGTTACTTCCAAAACTCCAAACAAGTAATCAAAATCACGCAACGGATCGCTTTCAATATCAAAATAGAGTTCAATATTGGACTCTGGCAAATCTACCGTTCCACGAATAATATAACGATTTTCTTTAATCGCGATGGCTTGGTCGCGCATCATTTCAAGACGAGAAGAACTGACCTCTGGTGCAATCTTTTCTAATTCCGGAATAGATTTCAGGGCAAGCTGTCCAATCGTCTTAATCCCCGCTTCTTCGAGTTTAGACACTTCGTCCCGCCAGACGCGGTTCAATAAAGAAAGATCTTCGCAACTCTCCGATTCGTGCCGGCATTCTTTGTACCAAGGCGACTGCTTACATCCTGAAGTCACAAAATGTGCCGGACGTTTGCCGGCAATAATCTTCTCGATTTCGGTCAGTGTCAGTTCATACTTGGCCTCAAACTCTTCAATTAAATAAGACAGACTCTGATTCTCGGGTGTTAGGATGTATCCCTGAACAGGCTTAACGCCCTGAATACGTTCCAAAAGCTCGGCATAAAAACATCCCTGAAACTTATAATCATCACGAACTTCTCGAGATCGTTTAATATCAGCGGCAACATAGTAATAATTCCCCAAGTGAGAGCGTCCCTCAACTTTCTCTAAAATATCAGGATGCCCTACCCAATGTTTATCCACGAGCACTCCATGATAAATCGTCTGGCGCGCCTCACGCATAAACGTCAGCGTTTGAGCAAACGCTTCGTCAGGATCTTCAGCGGTCACTTCAACCAAATCCTGACGATCCGTAAGAAGATCCCGTTCTTTTTCTTCGATAAGTCCGTCGTCTTGAAGCTTAGACATCAGTGCATCATGCGGACGGGCAGCTTGCGCGTATGCGTCAAAATACACCCAATTTGGGCACTTGAGATATTGATAGAATGTTTTTTCACTTATTGTTCCTTGCATGTTAGTATTATAACAGGTTCTGGCACTCACCACAGATAGGAGACGCATGAGTACACAAACCCGTGGTATCACCCTTTTCCCTCTCCAAATAAAGATGGATCAAGACGGGATGGAATTCACCCATATTTATGGTGGAATAGGACATGTTCTTACGCCAAAAGAACTTCCCTCTGTGTTGTGGATGCGTTTACACCCGCTTGTATCCTGTCTCTTTGAAGGAGAGATCCAAATTCTACGATTGACTCCAAACCAAATACCCTTCTATCAGTTAGTTCCTCAAAAGAACGATCTTCTGAAGGACTTGTCTGAAGAAACGGAGGAAACGCTTGCACTGACGGCTTGGTGGATGGAATGGTGCCACCGGAAAAAAACGGCGTCTCATCGAGACTGGAAATGCATCGAGTGTGAAAAACACGTCCCGCGAACAGAAGGACGTTGTCCTGATATACATTGTTCCTCTCGAAAGATTCTCCAGGAGATTACTGGGGAATCTGGTCTGAAACTGATTACAGCCCCGCCCGTTGCGCAAGCCACAGGTGCAAAACCCACGATCAAAAAAACAGGTACTAACCATCAGTAACCTGTGCGTCAGGAGGAATCTATTCCGCCAAATCTTCAAAAAAGATGAGGCGGATTTTTGTTAAACCATTGACGTTTGGGTTGTTTTACAGTAGTTTCTAAAGTCGTTCTTTACATCAATCCCCACACCTCAAAAGGAGAACCACGTGGAACTTCCGGAAAAATTTCTTGCCTTGAAAGAACGCCTTCCTCACGAACTTATCCAAGCAAAGAACGCCATTGAATTGGCCGAGGAAACAGAAAACGAACGAAAAGCATGTCTTAAAAAATGGGAAAAATTTAAGGAAGATGATGCCTTCGGACTTATCCTCTGTTATTTGAGCGTCAACGCATTGGGTCCATGTCTCATTTTTATTCTTGATCTTCCAATGTGGACCTGGATTCTTATACTATTGTTCTGGATTTCTCAAATTCTCGTGTGTATATATGAGGATAACAGAAAGGTCACACCTGGAGGTATTCGCATTCGCAAGTCGATCTATCCTGAGGAAGATTCATCGGTACGTTTTAAAGAAATAACGATGCTGTCAACAATCATCTGGAAAACCTTCGGATTCCCTCATTGGATCTATCGATACGGACAAATGCTCAAATTGAAAGCAGAGGAACTCAAAAGCCCAAGAGAACTCCAAGACGATCGTCTTCCTGCCTTGCGTTCCTTCTTCCACAACATGGAAGCTTGGGATTTCAATGTGAAGATGATCAATCGCCTGATCGACCAGGCAGAGCTTGGACTCATTCCTTTGGAAGATATCGCGAGTCTGATCGCGGAACTGCGAGCAGATGAAAAGTATCTGTGCGACAACATGGAATACGCGCGCAGGCTTTTGTTGGAAGGAAAACTCGGAACTTCCATTGGAGCAAACCGATCCGCAGACGAAATCGTTGATCAGATCGACGGACGTCTTACGGAGATTGTGGAACATCAGAAAGAACTCCATGAACTCTCCGGCAAGATCGCCGCCCGAATGGAGGTATTCGCGAGGTAACTCTCGTGCGCCTTGTAACCGCCAAAACGTGTTTGGCGGTTTTTTGTTTTCCTTGAATCAAAAACACAGAGTTTTATGCTCTGTGTTTTTACTTCTTTCTTATTTTTTTCTGTATTACTTTGTTTGGTCTTCAACCGTGACTTGCGTCATCACATCCCCTACAGCAATAGTATCTACCACATCCATTCCTTGTGTCACGCGACCAAAGATCGAATAGGCTTTTGGTAAAGGTGTATCATCCAACATGATAAAAAATTGAGAACCGTTTGTATTAGGACCACTGTTGGCCATCGCCACAATCCCTCGTTCGTAGGTGTAGGAATCATTCAATTCATCGGAAAACTTATATCCTGGACCACCAGTGCCGTTTCCATTTGGATCTCCTCCTTGAATAACGAATCCTTCTTCGCGACGATGAAACGTAAGACCGTTATAAAATCCGCCTTGGGTGAGGTACACAAAATTTGAAACGGTTTGGGGAGCGGTATCGTCAAAAAGCTCAAAGACGATCTCGCCTTTGCTCGTTGAAAGACGGATTTGCTTCTGTTGAATTTGCGCTTCTGGAAGCGTACCAGGAAACGTCCATGTTGGGTTTTGCGTTGTTTGTTCCACAGAATCTGGATAGGTAAAAGTGATTGAAGATGACTCTTGCGCGGCTGGAGTACATCCGGCTCCCAAAAGAAGAAAGAGACCTGAGAGAGCGAGAAACGATCGTTTCATATTTACAAATTTTTGACATGAGAATTCGGAGTCACCCACTGCGTCAGCGAGTTCATAGAAAGAGACGGCATTCTAAATTGCATGGGAGAAGAAGAATAAATAAGCATTCCTGAAAGAAGGGCGATAGCAAGAGACAACACGGCTACGAGCTTATTTACTCCCATGGGCATATGATCGCAGTTACGACAGGTACCCACTAAAATGATCTTCCGTTGAATTTCAACGGGCTTGTTCGCATGATGAATTTCGTTTTCTAAAATAGCAACTGATGGAGCCGAGAACATCATGGGCTCTTCTTTGGCAATGGAGATGGAACCACTTTTTTTGACAACGGTTTTTTTGGAAGAAACCTTCTTTGGCGAAGCTTTTTTTACAGATGGCTTTGTTGTGTTTACGGTCTTTTTCACTGGCGATTTCTTTTTCGCAGCAAGACTCTTTTTAGCCACCGGTTTCTTTACGGTTTTCATCTCAGGGATTGCGGAATCGATTTGTGTTTTGGTTGACATAGACTTCTCTCCTCGGTAGGTCTCCCTTCGAGAAAAAAGAACGTTATAAATTTGTTGCCTCAATTATAGCACACGTATTTCTGAGCTACAAAACAAAAGTTCTCGAAGTTATAGGACTTTCTCAATTGGATGCAGAGCGCGAAGAAATCGAGGCTTTTTGTGAGCTGTATTCACATACAGTGAACAAAAAACGTAGATTTCGAAAAGCTATGCGCCAAGTGAGGAAGTCCTAAGTTATTCACTTTTAACACGTGATCCAACCGCAACCAACAGACTGCCCGAAAATTCTATAGGCGCAGTGAATGACTGCGTAGAAAAATCAAAAAAAGCAGGGATGGATTCCCAATCAAGAGTATCCGTATTAAACGTATAAAGAACGATCTCCTGCGTCGGGTTATGTTCTGCTGTTCTTTCAAAGAAAAAAAGTAATTCTCCGTTCTGAATCGTTCCCTGGCTTGTCAGCGTGATTTCATACACGGGACTCAAAAGATATCGAACAGATTTTTCAACGTCATCGAGCCGTTGAATTTCAACAGATCCAGAAGACCGTGTCACACCTGTGAGCTGTACTCTTGCGTCTTGAGAAAAAGCAAACACCTGTTCCGGAGCAGATCGCACAATCAAAAACAAACTCGCAACAAAAACAATCGCGACCACAATCGCGATTGACCAACCTGATTCTTTTTTCTGCTGTTTCCTCCCTGCCATAGATGATTTTACTATAACACTTTATCTTCCCAAGGGAATCCCTGTCTCCCAAAATGTCCATAAGCCGCTGTAGCGCGATACAGCGGCTGAATCAGATCCAAAAACTCTACAATCGCTTGAGGACGAAAATCGAAAGTTTGTTTTAACACATTGGTGAGATCCATCTTGCTTCCTCGAGATTTTTCCCCCATTCCCAATGCTTGAAGATAAATCGGCTGCGGTTGCCCCATCGAATAAACCAATGTCACCATCGCGGAGGTCGCAAGACCTTGTTCCACAATAAATCGTGCAGCAAACCGGGCCATGTAAGCAGCGGCGCGATCTACTTTTGTGGGGTCTTTCCCCGAAAGAGATTTGTCTCCTTGCGGAACAAGACCTCCGTAGGTATCTACCGTTAATTTACGACCACTGGCTCCTGAGTCGGATCGAAAACCTGCTTGATGAAACGAACCGACAGGATTGATATATATTTGGACGCCTTCTTCTCCCACGACAGGAACCAATAAACGATCCAATAGAGCGGTCTTCACTTCTTTCTCTTGAATACTGACGTGATGAGAGGCAAGAACCGTCACCGCACACACACGATCCCCCTCCATCGTAAGCTGTATCTTTCCATCTGGTTTGAGCCAAGAAAAAGCCGGGTCTGATTTTCGCAAATCATCTAAACGACGAGCGAGATTATGAGCATAGACAAGTGATCTTGGTAACAATTCACGGGTCTCCTGTGTGGCATATCCATTCACCACAACGTTGTCCATTACCCCATTGGTAATGCGTTTCATTTCGTCGGATTGCGTTTCGATATTTACAAAGACTTCTATATCATCTTTATATCCGATCTCTTCGTACACTTTTTGAGCAAGCGCTCCGATATCAAAATCAGCCGTAGAGGTTACCTCTCCCGCGATCATTACCATGCCATGGGACCCCAAAACATTTACATCTACTTGTGCGTGTTTATCCCGACGCAAATACTCATCCACGATCGCATCAGCGATCTGATCGCAGATTTTGTCCGGATGACCTTGTGTGACAGACTCGACCGTTTTCTTCATAGAGATCTTTGCAAAACTCGCGATCTTTCATTTCATGGGGCCTCATCGGCTTGTCGCCGTACGTTTAGGTACGACTCTGTCGCCGACCCGCCCGGCCTTATGTCCGTTCGGACGGGTTTCCCCATTCCTGTCTGCCGACAGGCAGGCAAGGCTACCTGCCTACCGGCAAGTAGGTCTCATCGAGTTTTACAAAGATCTCCAAAGAAATACTGCCTCAGAATACCAAAATTTTACTCGACTGTCATCGCAAAACTTGGGGATGTTAGGTGAATAAAAAACGATATCCACACCCTTCTCTTGTGTTCGGTTTTTGTTCGCAATATAATACGAACAGAAAGCGAACAGTTATCCACTTCACTTAGAGACCTCTACAAAACTCGATGAGATCGCCTTGAACGGGCTGTCGAGTCCCGAGAACCCTATTCACATAGGGAGAACGGGATCGACGGGTGCCCGTGAAAGGCAAGATCGCGAGTTTTGTAGAGGTCTCCTTACTCCCCTATGCCACCACTCACAAAAAAACAGGCTGAAGTTCTGGAATTCATTCGCGAACACCTGAGCGAAAATGGTTATGCTCCATCCTATCGTGAAATTGCCGACCATTTTGGATTATCCTCTCCTGCAACGGTACATGGGCACGTTCAAATGCTTTTAGAAAAAGGTCTTATTACCAACGGAGAAGACGGCGAAGCCCGATCTATCGAACTTGTACAAGAATCTCCATCCGAATCATCAATCATGCTCCCTCTGTTGGGACTCATCACAGCCGGAGAACCTATCGAAGCCGTACAAGACAACGAAGCCATGGCCGTTCCTGCAGACTTTGTCCTAGATGGTGCTAACTCTTATGTTCTGCGGGTCAAAGGACGTTCAATGATCGAAGACGGGATTCTCAACGGAGACTTTGTGGTGATCGAACGCAATCCCTCTCCCAGAAACGGCGAGGTGGTCGTTGCTCTCATGGACAACGCCTTTGCCACACTCAAACGCTTCTACCGAGAAAAAAATAGAATCCGTCTCCAACCAGCAAACAGTTCAATGGATCCTATTTATGTCCAAGACTGCATCATCCAAGGAGTAGTAAGAGCTGTTATACGAAAATTCCAACCTGTGTAGAGAAATCCCTCCAGAAATCGCGATCTTGCGGCTTACGGGCCCCGTCGACTCCACTCTCCCTACTGTGAGTAGGGTTCGCGGAGCTCGACCCGCCCGAACGACTGAACAGGATTGCTCGTCGTTCAGTCGGGCGGGCAGCCCGTGCACCGCAATCTCATCGATTTATGGAGAGATTTCATGTGCATTCTGTTGTGAACGGGATCACACAACAGTCTGTGCAAAAAAAAGAACACTGGCGTCCGGCAAGACAAAACAGTGTTCCTTACAAAAACCACCGGTTACGTGCGGGAACGAAATCCCAGACGTATGGCAGCTTTTTTATTGTAATAAAGGAAAGATCGGAGAGCAACTAGGCCGGAAAAATCTCTCTGATCTTATCCTTCATGTGTCCAAGATAACGACTCTGCTACAAAGCTGGAAAAAGGAAAGATCGTTCTTCTATTCAATCTGAGCGGAATAGAAGAGATCACGTCCTTGATCCTTTTTGCGGCCGAGCCGTTGTCTTAGACGATTGATCCCAATCATTCATCTAAACCCTCTTTATTATGTCTACCTCCATCCTTCGTCATCACTTTAATACGTTTTGCTTTCTTCCACGTCGACGCGATCAACGAATGGCAAAAGGATTGCGTTTATTTCGTATCCGCACAAGCCGCCGTCAAATCAAACGAACTCTCCGTGAACTTCTTTCACATATAATAAGACCTTTGCAAAACTCGATGAGATTGCCTTGAACGGGCTGTTGAGCCGCACGAACCCTATTCAGAATAGGGAGAGTGTGGTCAACGGGCGCCCGTGAAAGGCAAGATCGCGAGTTTTGCAGAGGTTTAAACATCTTTTCCTATGCACGAACTACTTAACGACCCTATCGATGTCGTCGTTTCGTTTAAAGATAATCGTATTCTCCCCTGTTCACTCAGATGGAACGAACAAAACTACGTCATTAAAACCGTAAATCTTGTCCAAAGTTCTCATGAGGGGCACAAACGTATCTACTATTTTTCCGTCTCGGATGTAAACAATTACTTCAAACTCAAACTGGATTCAGAATTTCTTGAATGGCGACTGGTTGAACTCTATACAGATGGATAGAAAGCTCTCTAACCCACTCAATGAATTTTAGAGGGAATCGCTACCATTAGTACTTTCCAAAAGTCCCTTCAACTAAATGGGCTCCAGGATCAGCACTACCGGTATATTGATTGGCTGTAATAACAATCTCTGTATAGTTCAAATAGTCTTCATCATCGGAAGGAGCCTCCCATTGAAAAACAAAAGATCCGTCTTCCTGCACAATCATTGCTCCTAAAGAAAAAAAATCATAAGGCAAGCGACGTAGAAGCCATATCTGATAATACACCTGCTCTGAATCGATTTCAGGCAAGACAGCCTTTAAATCAAGGTAATATTTCTCATCCTTTTTTCCTCGCACGGCCATTCCAACCGATTCTCCTGTTGCGGTCCAGACAAGCTTTGCTTCCTGACTTTTCGTATCAACAGATCCGTTTATAAGCGTTTGAGAAATAGGATCCGGTGTCAACACATTCACAAGAGAAGGAACGGTATTTTTTTCTTCGACAGGCTCAGAACGAAACCACTTAACACCCAAAATAAAAAGAAGAAATAAACAAAGAACAATAATTCCTGTTCCCACACTCGATCCCCAACGGATGTTTCGTTTTGTTGCTGAACGTACCATACATTACATAGCTGCTTTTACCGCTTGCGCAACAGTTTCTGCAACGCCTTCGTCAAAAGGTGACGGCATAATTTTTTCAGGAGTTGGATGAGTCACCATTTGCGCAAGAGCATGAGCAGCAGCCACGCGCATCTTTGGTGTAATTTTCTTTAATCCGCCTTCAAGAACCCCTTTAAAAATACCAGGAAATGCCAACACATTGTTTACTTGATTAGGAAAATCAGAACGCCCTGTAGCAACAACCAGTGCACCCCCTGCAAGTGCCTCTTCAGGCATAATTTCAGGAATAGGATTGGCAAGAGCAAAAATAATCGCTTTCGCAGCCATCGTCTGAACCATTTGGCGTGTCACCAGATTAGGTTGACTCACCCCAATAAAGACATCTGCACCCTGAAGCGCATCAGCAAGTGTGCCGGTACGTCCTTCAGGATTAATACGCGCGGCCAATTCTTCTTTATAGATATTCATTCCTTCACGACCTGAGGCAATAATCCCTTTGGAATCAAGCATAACAACGTGTTTAAGTCCTGCCTCAAATAAGAGATGGGCAATTCCCATTCCTCCTGCTCCTGCTCCAGAAATAACAACAAAGACGTCTTCCATCTTTTTTTCCACCACCTTAAGAGCATTTAACAGTCCTGCTAAAACAACAACGGCTGTTCCGTGCTGATCGTCATGCATCACGGGAATATCTAGTTCTTCGATCAGCCGACGTTCAACCTCAAAACACGCAGGAGCAGCAATATCCTCAAGATTGATCCCTCCAAACCCCGGAGCAATCCGTTTGACCGTCTCTACAATCTCATCCACGTTTTGGGTGTTTAAACAGATAGGAAAAGCATCGATTCCAGCAAATTTTTTAAACAGAATCGCTTTCCCTTCCATGACAGGCAATCCTGCTAACGCACCAATATTGCCTAATCCCAACACGGCAGAGCCGTCCGTAACCACGGCAACCATGTGTCCTTTAATGGTGAGCTCTTGCGCGCACTGTGGGTCTTTCGCAATCGCCAAACACGCCGCTGCCACTCCGGGAGTATACGCAACAGATAAATCTTCTCGCGAATCAAGAGGGACTGTGGAAACAACTTCTAATTTCCCCCTTTTTTGTCTGTGCAATTCAAGTGATTTTTCATTGTAGTTCATCATATGTTTCAAGAAACAAGCCTTAACGTCTCTGACGGTGTGTTATGTATTTCATCATCACGCTCAATATCTAACGGTTCTTCATAGCTGCTAGGTAAAAGATCTAATCCAAATTCATCAAAAAAGAAACGCTTGGCCTGTGTTAATTCTTTCATTTTTGATTCCGCGTTTGGATCATTCGGATGAAAATCCGGATGATACTGTCGAGAAAGTTGCCGATAGGTTTTCTTTAAAAACATCTCTTGTTCAGATCTCGTTTTACCATGCAATTCATCTATCCTTATTCCTAATGTCGTTAAATGTTTTTCTATGTCTTGCAAATTCTTTTCTGCGTGATACCGCTTCGATTCCTTTCCTGCCTGAGCTTTAAACCATTTTCCAAGAGCGTGAAGCAGTTCAAGTTTTGGTCGACGATCAAAACTCGGTTCATGCATAGCTGCATAAAAAGGAACAGCAATAGAGGGCTGTTGGTCTCTAGGTAATTGGACCCGCTGACGCTTGGCTGATTCTTGTCCATAGACGGGCAAAGGGGAAAGTTCGAGTGATTCAATATGCAACTCTGGAATACTGAAACCCAAAGGGATTGGTTTTAATTCGAGTGTTTTGTGAAATGTCCATGCCTGTCCAAGAATTTCTTCTTTCTGCTGAACATAAATAATAGGTGTCATGGAATCTTCTCTCAAAAGAACATTCACATCAACGATATCAGGGATGCGTTGTTTCCCCTGTGTTGTTTCAAAAAACGCTTTAAATGCTTCCAATGCTTTTTCATGAACAACATCATAAAGATAAGTTTCGCCTTCTACAACATAGGCACGATTTCTTTTCCAATCTGTATTTAAAACCTTTTCCGTACGATGTTTCACTTCAGATTCCATGCCACGCATAAAAATCTGACTCAATTCTAATGCTTGAAAAAGTTCAAAAGCTTCTTCTTTTGTTGAAAGTTTTGCAGAAACATTCACTTTTTCTATCTGTGCAGGATAACCGCCTTCCAGACTCACTCCGCCTGGACGGGAATGGTCTACTTCAACAGACACGTCTAAACCAACAAACAGCTGTTTAATCCATTTTGTAAAATCTCCGCCCGAAGATTCGATCACCGGTAATCGGTTATAAACCGAGGTAAGACGTGAAACAGAACACGTATAATACAATGTTCCATCTGATCCTCGTTGAAGAATGAGTGATTTTTGATCAAAAGCGGTATCAGCTCTTCTTGTGGTGAGACAGATATAAGGCGTTTCATCTTTAGGACGAATCATTTTAGGTTGATCTAAAACATGCAACTCCATCAATCGAGCAAGCGTTGCTGAAATATTCCCGATTCCTTTTTTTTCCTGTTCTCCTCCTTCTTTAGCAAGTTCCTTTATCAACTCTGTAAAAGCTTTACTCCGAGCGGTAAAACGCTTTTCATCCATTTGCGCTCGTTTCTTATCTGTACTCTTGGGTAATGCTTCTTGGAGAGTCTGAGGAATCTCACAAAAAACCAACACACTGGTTTTTTGTTCACGTCTTTCAAAATTGGCCTCTTGATGTTTTTCTCTTAGACCTTCCATGAAAGGTGGGGAAACCGAGTTCTTACCTCTGCCTTCACTCATAGGTTTATCATAATTCATCAATATTTCTTAAAAAACTCATTCCTTTTGGCATTTCTTTTTGAACACGCTCTCCTAACTCGTCAAATACGATGGTAGGACCGTCATCGTCCCACGAGGATTGGTACGAAGACGTGCGAGAGGAAAAAGAATTTACCGCTGTCTTTAAAAGAATTTTCTCAAACAATTTATCAGGTAATTCTTGTAAAAAAATGGAAGGTTGACTCAACACAAGTGTATCGTACCCGGATGTTATGGGATAGGTAAAAAAAAGCTGTTTGCGCGCACGAGTGGCTGCGACATAAAAAAGCCGACGTTCTTCCTCCAGACCTCCATCTTCTTCAAGCGCCCGATCATTAGGAAACTTTCCATCAATCAGATGCATGACAAAAACAGCTGTCCATTCCAATCCTTTGGCTTGATGAATGGTAGAAAGAACAATTTTTTCTTCTTCGCGTAATCCTCCTTCTTCGCGAAGAGCCCCATAATCCAGACTCAATGAAATCTCATCCAAAAAAACCTGAAGACTCATATACCCTTGCGCAAACAACGCAAACTGTTCCAAATCTTCCAAACGATCCATAAAATCTGGATACTCAGCCTCTAAATAATTTCGATAATCACCCGACACAACCGATCGAATCAAATCCGAAGGAAGATCTTGCGTGACGAGCTCTTCGAGGGTTTTTAGCAAAACAGTCCAACCTGGTTGCGCTCGTTTTGGGATTTTTATCGGTGAAGAAAACAGATCACTTAATGACCCGAGCATCTTCATCTGTACAGCAATCGTCTGCGCTGTAGTAAGCCCTATTCCGCTGAGTAATCCCAAAATACGTATCCAAGCCATTTCATCTTTAGGATTACTTTTAATCCGCAAATAAGAAAGAACATCTTTAATATGCGCTCGCTCAAAAAACTTTAGTCCACCACGATACTCATAAGGAATATCACGTTTCATCAGTTCAAATTCAAGTGCTTGAGAATGGAAAGCCGCACGAAATAACACCGCAACCTCTCTTAAGGGAACTCCCTCTTCCCTTAACATTAAAATTCTCTGAGAAATAAATTGCGCTTCCTGTGCAGAATTATTGGCAGGTACAAGATGAGGAAGCTCTAAGGAAGGTTGGACGGACACCAATTCTTTTTCAAATTGATTTTTGTTTTGAATAATAGAAGCATTGGCAATGGCCAAAATTTCCGGAGTGGAACGGTAGTTGGTGGTTAATCGAAAGGTTTTCGTGTTTGAATAGGTTTGTGGAAAACCAAGAATATTTTGAATGTCCGCGGCTCGAAACGAATAAATAGATTGCGCATCATCCCCCACAACAAGAAGATTTCCGTGTTCGCGTGAAAGAAGTCGAATGAGATCCGCCTGAACGACGTTCGTGTCCTGATATTCATCTACCAGGACGTATTCAAATTGCTGTGACAATCGACGCCGAATACCTTCGTTGGTTGAAAGAAGTTCCCTTAGTGTTAATAATAAATCATCAAAATCCATGGCGTCCGCTTCTTTTTTCCTCTGAGCATACATCTGTGCGATACGTTCGATCACACCAGTTAATTCACTCAATTGAGGATATTTAGATTCAATAACCTCTGAAATGGACTTACCTGAATTTTGAACATAACTAATAAGTCCGTGAATTTTAGAAGGTGAAGGAAAGCGACGAGAGGTTGTATCTACCTGAAGAAGTTTAATACAAACCTTGACGAGGGCTTTGGTATCTTCTTGATCCAGAATCGTAAAGTTGGATGAATATCCCAACTCAGGCGCATAGATTCTTAAAAGCCGATTGGCAACAGAGTGAAACGTCCCTCCCCAAAGCCCCTTGGGATACCAACCCAAAAGAGCTTCTACACGCGAAAGCATTTCCTGAGCCGCTTTATTGGTAAAAGTCAGTAATAAAATGTTATCTGGGCTGACTCCACGTTCGAGCAAATAAGAAACACGGTAGGTAATCGTTCGAGTTTTTCCCGATCCCGCCCCAGCCAAAACTAACACAGACCCTTCTCCATTTAAAACAACCTCTAATTGCTGAGGATTCAGCTCTTTTTGATAATCAATACGAGCTTTGGAGAGATCAAAATCATCATGAAGGGTAAACTCTTGCATACGGCCATAGTTTAACATACGAATAGAAAAAAAGACCCGAATACGGGTCAGATGGGATCGCAAGCGGTCTTCAATTCTTTATAAACACTCCTGAAATCAGGAGGATCTTGCATCAAAGACTTATCAGCCAATTGAATATGCGGACGGACTCGCTGTAACACAGGACGTTTGAAACCATGTTCTAAATGTTTACCAGTGAGAGGTTCCTCTGCTGTAAGTTGGTGATGTACAGACTCAAGAGCGCGATGCCAAAGCCGTTGCTGTAAAGCAGATACGGTTTGTTTACGATCCCGAAGAATGGAGATCTCAAATAATACCTCTTCCAGACGCCAATGACACTCTAATTGCTTCATGGCTCTGTACACTTGTCCGATCTTTTCCTTTGCCTGAGAAATCAGCTCGCTTCGTCGATTGTTCGCCGCCTCTTGAAGAAACTGAGCCGCGTCTTCCAAATCAACGGCACAGCGATTGAATGAACGGGCAAAAGGCCGAGTCACGATGTGCCGCAGACGCATGGCTTCTTGAAGCAATCGATCAGCTTCTTGTTTTACCTTCCTAGGAGTTCGCTCCAGAGATTGGGTAAGCCAACCGGAACGCAAACGATATTCCTGTGATCGAGATACGCTAATACAAATATCTCGCAAACCATCGATCATCTGTTCCAGCACCACTTCCCTGAAACTCATCTTCCGTCCGATACCACGAACAATTTGAGTCCGTTTGCGGAGCTTCCTTTCACCAGCAAAACAAATCAGTGGAATCCGGCCTGGATTAAATCTCCCATTGGAATCCTCAAGCGTTCCTGCCTGAACTGTCCGTTCACGAGCCGCAACCTTATGCGAGTCAATCACGGACCCATGTTCGATAGCCGTGTGTGCGGACACAGACGTAAGTATCTGTCGGCCTTCTTGGTTTGATTTTTCCAAATCCCAGGAGAAACGTGTTAAAGAATCCAGAGCGGCAGACCATTTGCGCAAGCCGGGAATTTCTGTAGAAATATATCGCCGTTCTATATGACTCAATCCTCGTCGGGCTTTGTAGATACCGTCGTAAGAGATAAAACACTGATCCATCTCCTCTTCAACAGATCCTCCATAAACTCCTTCACTTATTTTCAGATTGCGCGAAAGAATTCGCCCTGGCCGCAGTTCGGGAATCGCTCCCGCTTGCTCATGCGAGGATTCGGGGACTTCATACAAACAATACGGAATCAATTCCCTCAGTTTCACTCCTGTGAGCTTTACTGAGGTTTCCTTTTTCCCTTTTCTGAGAATCGTCAAATCCCGAGTAACTATGTTTGGATATTCCGGATCCGGCCACGAGAATCGATATCGCTCATCCACGAATGACCTCCTTTGTATAAAGAACCTTCTTTCTCAAAAATCTGAGAACATCAACTTAATCAAAAAAACTCTCTACGTCAATAAACCTCCCCGCGAGCCAAGCTTACGCAGTATCAAGCTGTATATTCCCTGAGCGGAGACTCGTCCGACGAGTCGGAGTCGAAGGGTGTATTTGCGGCCTTCGACCGTTCGACCATTCGACAAGCTCATGGCAAACAGCTCACGGTAGGCAGGCTCAGGCAGTAAATAGAACAAGAATGTCTACCAAAATTAACGTAAAATATACATAAATCATTGACAAAATGCTAATTTTATGATATTATTTCAGGGTTAATTTGACAGTTTATACCTTTTTCGATTACCGAAAAAGGTCGGAAAAACGCGCAATCAGGAGGAATCCCATGCGCAAGCTTCTTATCATCCTCGTTCTTGGTTTGGGAATCGTATCTGAAACAAGAGCGTCGTCGGACGATGATACCTTCCTGACCGTTCGAACGAGGAAGGAATGCGTCGGTGCATTCGAGGATTCGTCCATGCGTATCCTCACCTGGACCACGCACCGGAGGGGAGGAATCACTCTCTTTCGACTGCCCGCGACCGACCAGGTCGCGCGATACAGCCGAAACGAAAATCTCCGCGGGTTCGGGCCCGACGGAGACTTCTGCAAATCGAGCTACCTCACCAAATGAAGGTGGCTCACCCACGGACCCATCCAAACACATTGGATGGGTCTTGTCGTTTCTGGATAAAACTTATTTCAAATACTGATACTTATTCGCAACATGCTCATCAAAGGTCTTGCTATAAATGACTTTCCCTTCTGGAGTTGTCAGGAAATAAAGATAATCTGAATCCACAGGATGAAGGGTCGCCAAAATGGCATTCATTCCCGGATTGCTAATGGGTCCCGGTGGAAGCCCTAAATTCCGATAGGTGTTGTAGGGGGAATCGATATAACTATCATCCAGACTAATAGATGGCGTGTTGCCTCCGGTCACGTAATTCACCGTCGAATCGGCTTGCAAAGCCATGCCGATTTTGAGTCTTGTATAAAAAATCCCTGCGACGATTTTCATGTCTTCGGGGCCCCTGACTTCCCGTTCCACTATTGAGGCCAAGGTCAACATTTCATGAAACGTTAAGCCTCCTTCAAAAATAAGATTGCGAGGAATCGTAATGTCGTTTTCTGCGAGTCGACGCTTGAGTGTTAAAACCATCGTTTGTGCAACGGTTTCTGCGTCAGCATCCTCTCGGAACCGATACGTGTCAGGAAACAGATATCCTTCTAGTCCTTGTCCGCTTGGAATACCTGCGAGAATATCACTGACGGAGGACATTCCTTTGCCACTAGTGCCCACCACTTCTTCCCATTGTTCAGTCGAAATTCCAGGTAAAACCTCTGTCACGGTCTTTCCTATTTCTGAAGCGGTGTACCCTTCCGGAATCGTGATCTGTACCTCGCGGGCGCGAGCAAAACTCAATGCAGAAACTAATGTCCGCAGACTCATCCCTTGAGTCAACTGAAATTCTCCGGCTTGAAGCGTGGCTTTGGAAAAACGTACGTACGTTTTAAAAAAAAGCTTGCTTGTGATGAGCCCCCGATCTTCAAGACCACTGGCAATCGCCTCGGTAGAACTTCCTTCTGCGATAGAAAATGCTATTGGTTGAGCTTGATCGTCCGGCTTGGCGAAATAGGCATCAAAAAGGTAAGAACCGGAAACAACCACACCGACAATCAAGAGTATTCCTAAAATAATTCCAATAAGTCGCAACATAAGATACTCAAAAATTATTTTCCGTGACACTGAACGTATTTTAATCCGGATCGGCAAAAACATTCGCGTACGTCACGATCTTCGGCGGTGAGCCAGGAGCTTGATTGAACTTTTCCTCCGTGGCCGATATTAAAAATGGTTTCAATTCCAAGTTCGCGTGCAAGCACGGCCTCGGGAATGTTATCGGCAAAACGATCGCCTCCGTTGGCAAAGATGTCGGGCTTTATTTCCTTCAACGCATCACACACGCTCATATCCGCACAATCCGGTTCATGGTTTGTCAGGACGACAGCCGAAACTCCAGCGATCGCTTCGATGATCTCCTTACGTTGTTCCTGAGGCATAAAGACATATCCTTTTTTCTTCATGAGCCAATGATCGTTGTTCAAAATAACCACCAATTGATCCCCGAGCGCTGCCGCTTCTTGGATCATACGAACATGGCCTACGTGAATAGGATCGAACCCTCCTGAAACGGCAATGATTTTTTTACTCATAGTATTAATGTAAAAAAGGTGAAAAAAACACAAGCCACAATAAGGCAAACAGCGACGAGCTACCGATCATCACACCAAGAAGCGCCCCAAAAAAGACATCGCTCATGTAGTGGACACCAACGGCCACCCGACTTATCGCCACAGCGATCGCGACAAAAAATAACCACGGACCAAACAGTTCCCAATAGAAATAAGATCCGACCACAGCGGTCGCAAAAGCCACAGCAGAATGAGCCGAAGGAAAAGACGGTTCGATCCAGACCATTTTTATGAGTGGTTCGTCTCTTCCCTGTTCAAACGGTCGAGCCCGTTTTATTGTTTTTTGTAAAAAAAACGTCACAAGCCAAGTGATAAACAAGGGCAAACCTAACGTAAATGCATGACCTTGCGTACGCCTCCAAAAGTCCGCATCACAATCCAGAGCCGAACAGGTAAACACAATGGCAGTGATCATGATAAACAAAAGCGTGTTTGCACAAAAAATAGCCAACGGACGTAATATCCAGGAATCCTTGGCGATGCGATAAATATTTCTACTTAGTGTTTGGTCAAAAGACATAGATATCATACCGCGTGTTCCCGAAGTTGTTCGAGTGTTCGTTCCCGACGTTGAATATCTGTCAGAATCTCATCGGCATTTTTGGGAGCGGTGAGATTTTTCTTTTTAAACGCGCAAAGATCACGCACGGGACATGCCCAACAACGCGGTTTGCTGATGCAAAGATAGCGCCCATGCTTCACAAACACCTGATTCACGGTGTGTTTCCACTTGTCTGGAATCATCTTCAAAAGCGCTTGTTCCGTTTTTTCAGGCGTCTGCGTCTTTACCCATCCTAACCGATTTGTCACGCGATGCACATGCGTGTCTACGGCAATGGCAGGCGTCTGGAAAGAAGCGACCAGAACGACGCTTGCCGTCTTGCGACCCACTCCCGCAAGGGAAACAAGATCCTCCATGGTACTGGGGATGGAACCATCGTATGTATTCACCACATCCGTTGCCATCTTTTTAAGATTCTTGGCTTTTTGATGGAACATCCCGATCGTATTGATGTGAGATTCAATCTGTTTTTCGCTTGCTTGTGCAAGGACGTAAACCGTTGGAAACGCCTCAAAAAATCCAGGCATTAACTTCAACACCTGTTCGTCTCTTGTGCGCGCAGATAAAAGGACTCCCACAAGATTCTGATATGGATTACCAATCTCCATGGCTCCAGGGTTTGGCCAATATTTCTTCAATCGTTTTAATATCTGAATAATCTGTTGTTTGGAGACCATATCAAATCAAAGGCTGTCCGGTCATTTCAGGAGGCTGTTGAATTCCCATCACCGCTAAAATGGTAGGAGCGACGTCTGAGAGCATTCCCACCGGAGACATAAGCGAAAGGTTCCCTTCTGGCACTTCGCCCGCAATAGAGGGCTGGCCCTCGTAGGCATTGCCGATGATGACAAACGGAACTGGGTTGGTCGCGTGCTCTTTATCCATTTCGCCTGTGCGTAAATTACGCATCTCTTCGGCGTTTCCGTGATCAGCAGTGATAAAGACACGCCCGTCACGCGCAAGGGTTTCCTCGACGATCTTTCCTAAACACTCATCGACTACGGTCACAGCCTTGATCGTTGCTTCCAAATCTCCCGTGTGCCCGACCATATCCGGATTGGCAAAATTCATGACAATAAAATCAAATGTATTGTCCTGCATTTCTTTAATGACTCGCTCCGTAATCTTACGGGCGCTCATTTCCGGAACCTGATTATAGGCCGCAACGCTGGGCGAAGGAATAATAATGCGTTCCTCACCGAGAAAAGGATCTTCTTTGGTTCCATTTAAAAAAAACGTGGCATGGGCGTATTTTTCCGTTTCCGCAATATGAAGCTGTGTCATCCCTGCTTCAGAAAGTACCTGTGCCAAGCACTGCTGTATCTGTTCGGGAGCAAAGGCAATCTCAACAGGAAGACCTTTCTCATATTCGACAAAGGTGACAGGGAAAAGATTCAGGAGAGTCTTGCGAGGAAATCCATCAAACGATGGCAATACAAAAGCCTTGACTAACTCGCGCATGCGGTCAGGCCTAAAATTAAAAAAGATCACTGCATCGTTATCCTGCACCAAACCAACGGGCTGGCCATGTTCAACAATGACTGTGGGGACGAATTCTTCATCATACACTTCCCTCTGGTAAGAAGCCTTGATCGCCGAAAGCGCATCCTCTGCCTGTTCGCCTTCACCCAAAACCATGGCGTTATAGGCTTTATTGATACGATCCCAACGGGTATCGCGATCCATCGCGTAATAACGTCCAGAGACAGAAGCTATTTTCCCAATACCGTATTCTTGAATTTTTTCTTGAAGCGTTGTGACAAAATCAATTCCGACATTATAAAGCGTGTCGCGTCCGTCTAAGATTGCCTGAATAAAAACCTCCTTCACCCCTGCTTCTTTTGCTGCCTGCAAAAGCGCATGGCAATGCAAATCCATGGAGTGAACCCTGCCTTGTGAAACCATGCCGATCAAATGCAAACGACTGTTATATTGCTTGGCATGTTCAAAGGCATGAACGAACGCCTCATTGCTTGCAAATTCACCCGTCTCCATGGCTCGATTGATTCTTGGGAAGGTTTGATAATACACACGTCCGGCACCGATGGTGAGATGTCCCACCTCTGAATTTCCCATTTCTCCCCAAGAGAGACCTACCTCTTCTCCTGAAGCGCGTAATGTCATGGTTGGATAGGTACGAATAAAACGATCAAAATTTGGCGTCTGTGATTGAGTAATCGCGTTCCCCTCTCCATCGGGAGCAACGCCAAATCCATCAATCACAATAAGGACGCTAGGTTTTTTTATTTTGTCTGGCATAGGCAGAAACCTCCTCTTCAATCTCCATGAGTCGATTATATTTTTCTAAACGTTCAGAACGAGACAGGGAACCTGTTTTAATATAGTCAGCGTTTACGGCGACAGCCAAGTCAGCAATCGTTGTATCGACGGTCTCTCCTGAACGGTGCGAGACGCTGATCTTATACCCATACTGCTTGGCGAGCATAATGGCATCAATCGTCTCCGAAAGCGTGCCGATCTGATTAACTTTGATCAAAATGGCGTTTCCCGCTTTGCGTTCAATGGCCTGTGTCAGGCGCTCTACATTCGTCACCAAAAAATCATCTCCGACTAAAATCATTTTCTTTCCCAGTTTTTTGGTCATCTCAATCCATCCGTCCCAATCATCTTGATCCAAACCATCTTCAAGAGAAATAATAGGATACTTTTTGATCCAGCGTTCCCACATCACAATCATTTGCGTGCTGGTAAGGGATTTTCCTTCCGTTTTAAGATGATAACGCTTCGACTTTTCGTCATAAAGTTCAGAAACCGCTGGATCCATGGCTAAGAAGACATTTTTCCCTGGTTGGTACTGAGCGTTTTTAATCGCTTGTATGATTAGTTTAAAGGCGTCTTCATTACGTTTAAGAGAAATAGCATATCCTCCTTCATCGCCTTTTAGAGTCGAAAAACCCTTTTTCTTTAACAAAAGCCCTAACTCATAAAAAATTTCTGCTCCGGCTCTTACGCGTTCTCGAAAGGTCGATTGTTTTGGAACGATCATGAATTCTTGAAAATCAAGAATCCATCCTGCATGAGCTCCCCCATTTAATACATTCATTGTGGGAACAGGCATCCGATATGTTTCAAAAGGGAGATCAAATGTATGGCGAACGTAGGCATACAAAGGCATTTGTTTTGCCCGAGCCCCCGCATGGGCGCACGCAAGAGAAACACCTAAAATGGCGTTGGCACCAAGGTTGGATTTATTGGCACTGCCATCGAGTAAATTCATTGCTGCATCAATATCGCGCTGACGCGTGACATCCATGCCGACAAGCGCTGGAGCAATCTTCTTATGCACGTTCGCAAGAGCCTTAAGCACTCCTTTGCCATGATAGCGTTTAGGATCCGCATCGCGTAACTCAAGCGCTTCATGGACTCCCGTAGAGGCTCCGCTTGGAACAGAAGCGCTTCCAGATAGACCATTCTCCAACAGAACCGTCACGTTGAGTGTCGGGTTGCCGCGAGAATCGAGGATCTCATGGGCGTGTATAGATTCAATCTTCATAATGATGTAGAACTTTCTCAATTGGATGCAGAGCGCGAAGAAATCGAGGCTTTTTATGAGCTGTATTCACATACAGTGAACAAAAAACGTAGATTTCGACAAAGCTATGCGCCAAGTGAGGAAGTTCTATGAAGTTTTAAGCGCATCAATACCCGGAAGCGATTCCCCTGAGAGAAATTGGAGAAGAGCCCCGCCTCCGGTTGAAAGAAGCGTGTATTTATCAGCTAAATGGAGTGATTCAATGACGGGAAGCGTATCTCCTCCGCCCACAATCGTGGTTGCGTGACTTGTTTGATGAGCAATAACTTTTGCGATTTGCTCAGTTGCCTGGGCAAAGGCAGGTATTTCACAGTAGCCAAGGGGTCCGTTCCAGACGATCGTTTTGGCTTGATGAAGAATTTGCTCAAACTGTTTTTGCGTCTGTGGACCAATATCGACGACACGGTCTTTTTCGTGAATTTGATCGATAGAACAAACAGTTCTCTTTGCGTCTTTACGCAATGAACGCACACACAACACATCCACCGGCAGGACGATCTTTTCGCCATGCGTACTGAGCAACCATTTTGCTTCTTCAAGAACACCCTCTTCAAACACAGATTTCCCAACAGAGAATCCTTGTGCGACCAAAAAAATATTTGCCAAAGCTCCTGCGATAAGAACGAAATCCAGCTGATCGATAAATCTCTTAATGATAGGAAGTTTGGTGCTCATTTTTAATCCTCCGAGCACTAAAATAAATGGATGTTTTGCTTTCTGTTCTAGACGGCTCAACACGCTTATTTCTTGAGCAAGCAATGGTCCGGCATAAGAAGGAAGATTGGAGGTAAGAGCATCAACAGAGGCATGCGCCCTATGCGAAACCGAGAAGGCGTCATTCACATATAAATCTCCTAGCCTGGCCAGAGCTTCAGCCAATGACGGCGCGTTTTCCTCTTCTCTTGAATCAAAACGTAAATTTTCCAATAAAAGAATATCTCCTTCTTGCATGGCCACAACAGATTTCTCGACATCTTTCCCAACGACAGATCGGGTAAGTTTAATTTTACTTCCGAGTAATCCTGAGAGACGTTTAGCAACGGGCTTAAGGGAATAGGCCGGAACACGCCTTCCTTTTGGTCTGCCAAGATGAGCCATCACAATCACCTTTGCCCCACGCTGTGACAGCCAGTTAATATCAACAGCAGAACGTGCAATCCGTCCATGAGGACCATCTTGAGCACGACCTTTGACAACAGGAACGTTGGCATCAATACGAATAAGCACTCGTTTCCCTTTTACACTTATCGCATTTCCAAGTTTGCGTAATTTCATAACGAACATGAGAGATCTCACTCTACCCAAAAAAGATTCGAGTCCATTTGTGTCTTTGGTCTAGTCGTCTTTGGATCAATCCGTCGATTCCAAACACATGGCCAAATCCGCCGACCAAAAACAAAAAAAGGACAGTTGCATAGACAATATGTTCGTCGATCAGTCCATGAACGGTATTGCCGACGAAATCAGAAAAATAATAGAGCAGCATGATCAATATGCCAAAAAAAGCTGCAGGACGCATAAATAAACCAGAGATAAATGCCAGACCAATCAACAAAAGTCCCCAGATGTTTAACTGGTCGACAACAGGATTACCTGCCAATGATACAAACCAAGAGGCAAAAGGACCGGTTGCATGCTGAAGATAGCCTGCAGCACTCCATCCACCATCGGTCATCAGTTTTGACCATCCTGCGAGAAAAAAAAGAATTCCCATCACCAAACGAAGAAGAACAAGAGCCAAAGAGACACCTCCCAAATAGGATCCCTTTATGAATAGATCAAGCGATGTAGATTTTCTCATATCTGTTTCTTAAGAAAGCTTTCCAACATAGGTGACTAAATCTAATAAACGCTGGGTATATCCCCATTCATTGTCATACCAGGCCAACACCTTAAGAAGATCGCCATCGACGACTCTTGTCATTGCCAAATCAACAATGGAACCGTAGGAACTTCCGATAAAATCCGTGGAAACAAGAGGTTCGTCCGTGACACCCAAAATCCCTTTCCAACGTTTGCTCTTGGCGGCATTCTTAAAGAGTGTATTCACCTCATCAACAGAAGTCTTCTTTTTAAGAACGAACGTGAAATCCGTTAATGACACATCGATCGTCGGCACACGTACAGCGATCCCGTCAAATTTATTTTTCAAGCTTGTGACCACTTCGGTCGTTGCTTTCGCAGCTCCTGTAGAGGTGGGGACGATGTTAATAAGAGCGGAACGAGCACGCCGCAAATCTGGCTTAAGTTTTGGAGGCAAACTGTCAACGATATTTTGTTCGGCGGTAACGGAATGGATCGTGGTCATCATGGCTTTTTTCACGCCAATGGTTTCTGAAAGAATTTGAGCAACGGGCGCAACAGAGTTTGTTGTGCAGGACGCGTTATTGACAACGGTATCCGTTTTTTTGCAAAGAGTCTGATTCACACCCATTAAAAACGTAGGGGCTTCGTCAGAGGGGGCAGAAATCACCACTTTCTTCGCTCCTGCTTCCAGATGTTTTCGGGCATCGACAAGCTTTGTGAAGCGTCCTGTTGATTCAATGACGACATCAACTCCTTGAGAACCCCAGGGAATGAGTGTTGGATCTGTTTGATTAAAAACAGGGATTCTCTGGCCATTTATTTTAAGATGGTCTTTTCCGGCCTGTATATCTAGATTCCATGTACGAAAAACGGAATCATACTTCAACAAATGAGCAAGGGTGTTGGGCTCTGTCAGATCATTAATTGCGACAAAAGAAAGTTCTTTTCGTTCCCATCCCGCACGCAGCGCTGTTCGACCAATACGGCCGAATCCATTAATCCCAATTCGCAACATAAAAAAATTAAGAAAAATATTTTTCTTATTTTAACATTTTTTGAAACAACAACCAAAAACAGGGCATAAGCCCTGTTTCTAGATAACGAATCGAGAAAAACGTTTGATTTGCATATTCTCTCCCAAAGAAGAAATTTTTTCCTTGAGATACTCTTCAATCGTTTTGTCTTCGTCTTTGATGAAAGGTTGTTCCATTAATACAATGTTGGAATACCATTTATTCAATTTCCCTTCCACAATTTTTGCAATCACCTCTGCGGGTTTGGCCTGATTCTCCATTTCTTTCGTATAAATTTCTTTTTCTTTTTCAATCACGTCCGTAGGGACATCTGCGCGAGTGAGATAAAGCGGATCAGAAGCACTCACGTGCAAAGCGATATCGTTACAAAAATCGATGAAGGCTTCGTTGCGTGCGACAAAATCTGTTTCACACAATATTTCTACCATCGCTCCTAATTTTGCATTTGAATGAATATAGCAGTGCACGCGACCTTCGTTGGTTTCACGGTCAGCTTTTTTTGCCGCTTTGGCAATCCCCTTCTCTCGAAGGATCTGTACCGCTTTTTCTAAATCACCGGAAGATTCCTCTAAGGCTTTTTTTGCATCCATCATTCCAGCACTCGTCATGGAACGAAGCTGCGCCACAAGCTTTGCGTCAATGTTCATACAGTTTAAAGAACAGAAATGAATAAATTAAGAAGCGGCTGAGGTTTTTGCAGAGGTTGTCTCAGACGTTTTTTTAACGGTTTTCGCACGAGCATCGGCAGCCACTTTCGCTGCTGAAGATTTTCCTTCTTTCACCGCGTCACAGACTAATTTACACACAAGTTCAATGGACTTTACCGCGTCATCATTTCCAGGAATGATTCTGGTCACCCCATCCGGATTCACGTTAGTGTCGCACAAAGCAATCACAGGAATTCCAGTCACCACAGCTTCTTTCAAAGCTGTTTTTTCTGTTCGTACATCAATAATGAAAATAGCGTCTGGCGTACGAGTGACTTGTTGCATACCACCAAGCTTGTCTTCCATTTCTTCGATCTCACGAGAAATCATGAGCTGTTCTTTCTTGGTATATTTTTTCAACTCACCTTTATCGCGCTGATCTTTCAAGGTCTTCATCTTTTTCAGAGTCTTCTTGATCTGATCAAAGTTGGTCAGCGTTCCTCCAAGCCAACGGTTAACCACGTAAGGCATTTCGCAGGCTTGCGCATATTTTTGAATATTGGCTTTTGCCTGAAGCTTGGTTCCGACAAATAAGACAATGCCCCCACGAGCAGTGATACCTTTCACGGTTTCTAAAGCTTCTTGAAGATATTCTTGTGTTTTTTCTAAATTGATAATGTGAACACCTTGTCGGGAACCAAAAATAAATTTACTCATTTTTGGATGCCAGCGACTAGTGGTGTGACCAAAGTGCATGCCCGATTTGAGCATGTCTACTAAAGAAGGGAGATTCGCCATAAATTGATTTCCTTTTATGAGACCTCTGTAAAACTCGATGAGATTGCCTTGAACGGGCTGCCCGCCCGACCGTCGAACGTTCGTTCGGGCAGGTCGAATCCCGAGAACCCTATTCATCATAGGGAGAACGGGATCGACGGGCGCCTGTGAAAGGCAAGATCGCGAGTTTTGTAGAGGTCTCTAACGTCAGTGGCAATACCAGACCCGATAAGCGGGAGGAACTGGTTATTGGTTATTCCACCTGTATAGATAAATTATGATCGGACTCTACAGAAATAAAGGAGAAAGGTCAAGAAATAAACAGACTTTATCCCGATCTGGACGGAAATAATTTATTGATCACGAAATCCTTACGCACACGAGGGTCAGAATAAGATGCCGCTTTGGATAGAAAATCTGATAATTCGGGTGGAATAGAATCTGCCTGTTCTGGATCAATCTCTCTTAGACCTGCTTCTGACAACACTCTATTTAAACGATCAAAAAGTTCGCTAGCTTTTATCCCTTTGTAATCTCGTTGTGTCTTTCTTTGTTCAGAAGAATCAATGCTCTCTTGAAATTTCACTTGCATATCACGCTTTCCAGAGGCTCTTTTTTGCATAGCGGAAAGAGCGGCTACTAGTTGTGGAGCCACAGAAAAACGTCTAGACCCCATAACAGAAAACCTCGAACGGTCTTTTGACTCCTCTGTTGCCCCACCTGTCCTCTCTTGCACGTATCCCTCTTGTGTTTGCGAAAAGATTTTCTGGACATCTTTCTGTTGGATTCCTAATACTCGAGCGGCAAATTGATCCGCCTGTTCTTCACCAATAAAATTCACGAGGGCATAATGCAGAATCTGAATACGAACCTCCTTTGGCCACAAACGATCCGGACCCCCTGGCGGGGACCCGGATTCCTTCCAGCTTCTGAAAGCCCACCCATAGACCCTGGAAGGAACCGTGATAAGCAAGATATCATCAACCTCAAGATCCAATCTCTGTTTTACGTCTTTGATTTGTTTCTTTTTCTTTTCCAGACGTTGCACAGCCTCGGGTTCACTTGAACGCGGATCCAATGTCGTAAATTGAAATCCCAAATATTTTTGATGTTCAGATCCGGGTTCGACTTCTACTCCGCGATGGCGCGTATTTGAACGAATGGAAAAATCGATTTTCTCCATTACATCCTGAAAAACATCCGCATCAATAATCTCAACGGGTAACCCGTAATCGATCACCATCTTTTTTAAAAAGGTCCTCACGCCTCGTTCGGCTAAAAAACCTGATTGTGTTTCGCCTGTCTTCTGAGCAAGTTGATTATAGATATCGTGCAAATAGTAAGGGGTATCCGTTCTCCCGGTCTCATTGAGGATGATCTGCTCATTGAGCAACTCTCTTAATTGAAACTTTGCCTGTTCTACCGCAAAACGCTTTTGAATCTGTCGAGGTACACTTTCCATGTCTAAGACGTACTCGACTCCCCATTCCTGGTCTGTCAGCAATTCACCAAGGGTCACCTGAATTTCTCCTTTATCTGTCCCCGCATCCCAAACGAATTTCCCTTCCTTCATGGTAATTAGACGCTGACCCTTACGAACCTCCTGTTGTTCCTTACGCTCAATGGCTTTAAAACGCTCGTGCAAAGCGGTCATGATTTCCTGTTTATATTTTTGTGTTTCAAGAACCGCTTCTTGGGTTTGTTTATCTGTCCTATTTCGACGTGCTTCCTGATCCAAACGAAAATCTACGACGTGGGCCATCCGCTCAGCCTCAATAAACCCCGCCTCTTTTTTTGCCTGTTCGTATTGTCGAGCAATTTCGTTATAACCTCCTAATGATTGTTCAAAACTTCTTCGCATATAAAACTCATTCTATAAACATTTACTCTTTTAGTAAAAAATAAAACCGTTCCTTTGTGCAGGAACGGCAGAGTTCTCTATCCCTATTTAATTCTTGAATCGATAAAGCAAGGCGGCGAAAGGTAGAAAACGGGAGAGAAATTTTACGAATGAATGTTCTTCGGCTTTTTTCTCTTGCGTACGCACCTGTTCCCCATGTCGTTGTGTCATTTCATCTATTCGTGCCGCAAAGGCCGCCTCGGCATCGGATCCAAGACGATCTTGTCGGTGAAACTCTTGTTTTGTTTCCGGATTCCAATGACTGGACTGTTTTTGATACTCTGCAAAGGCTGCGGACTGGAAGAGCGTTCGATCCACATGGGCAAAAGCGAGCAATTCCGCGGTCATGCCATGCCAAAACGAAAGTTTAGATTCGATCAGTCGTTTATCTTCGACCGTCTCTACATTGGCGTATTCGTTTGGATCAAATGTTTCTTTGTGTCTCACCTGCAAATCAGGTGAGGCGCCTAAATCTTCGACGTCGCCCAAGTATTCCCGAAATGCATGTTGGAGCGGGGAAAGCGTTTTAATCTGTTCAGGAAAGGCCTTCGTAAGACCTGTGTAATACGAAAGACACTGAAGATCCTCAGGTGACTGAAGAACATCCAGAACCAAAGGTCGGTTCATGCGCAAAAAATGCGTCAACGCTTTTCCTCCGGGCAAACCTAATACTTTCTCTTCATTCACAACGAGTTTCTGACCCTGGTCGCTCATCGTGACCCACCCTTGCTCGTGCGCACGCAACAGACTGCGAACCACGGTTTTATTGAGCCGTTGTTGTACTTTTTCCCGGTGAAGTTCCGTTTCCCGTGCCTGTTCCAACACACGAAGCGTGATTGCTTTTTGTTGTGCGGGGAGCTGATCGATTTTCTCAAGAAGTTTTTTGCGCCATGACCAAATATCCTTGATATTATTATTTAAAATATTTTCAGGCGAACCGCCATGTCGCTCTCCGTAACCGTCAACAAAACCATCTATGCGATCGGCCGTAAGCACACGCGGGGAAGAATCAATATTGGCAATTTGACTAGATTCAAACAAAAGACCGTCTTGGAGGTCGTTGAAATGGTAGGCCAATCGCACAGCCGTATCACGATCTTCGTCACCGATGATTCCAAATTTTTTTATGCGATTGAGCGTCTCATAGGCATGGAGACGGAAGGAAATTTGCGGACTCCCATGCCCCCACGTGGTGTTATAGGAAATATGCCGACCCATGGTTGTATTACTGACGACAGTACGGTTGGTTCCTTTGGCTTGGTCAGACATCGAAGAAAAAACATACATGAGACGTGGATTGGTCGCATACAACGCTTGCAATTGCTGCACCGTATGATTATCAAGCGGTACTGTATCAGCATCAAAAAGCGATACAACGATGTTTTTATTGTTTTGGAAACGAGCATAAACAGCATCAATCCCAAGGGTACGCGCATGTCCGATGTTGGGCACTTCAACCTTCTGAGCATCCACAAGCGCGATAGAAATCTGTTCTGCTCGTACGGCTGATTGACGAAGAAGTTCACGTGAAAGAGGATCGGGGATGGATTGAATCTTTTGTTCGAGTTCTTGTTTTTTTATTTTTTTGTCTGCACGTGATCTAGCGCGATTGGCCTCCCGTGCAAGTCTCTGCACATCCACGATATCCCGTATGAATTGAACAACCTCGCCGGTTTCTCTCACCTTTTCAAGTGATCCTGCATCTTTAATCTCTATTCCCGATGATAAACCGCTAATATTAGCAAACAAATTTACTTCAAGTGCTTGCCCGGGCGCGATACGCTGTGCCAACATCCCTTGGAGCAGGCGAGCCGCTTGGCCATTATTCCATTCTCCACGTATCGGTACAGAATAAACGAACGATGTGTTCTCAAGCGGAGGATTTGCGACCCATTCCAAACCTTCAAGTTTTTTTTCGATTTCTAAGGTATTTTTTTGTGGATGTTTTTGCTCTTCCATATCCGTTTCCCAATCTCCATAAGCATCTTCAAAAAACGGGAAGGAATGCTTGGTATTTTCCTTTAACATACTCATCATGTTTCATTTATTTATCCCTTTTGATCATTTAAAATCTCTCCAAGTATTACCCATGTATCTCGTCTTTTCCATAAAGAAACATTGCGTCTCCAAAAGAAAAGAATCGATAGTTCTGGTCAACGGCCTCTTGATACGCAGCGAGCATTCGTTCGCGCCCGGCGAATGCGCTTACCAAGACCAGTAACGTAGATTTAGGAAGATGAAAATTGGTGATGAGAGCATCAACAACACGGAAACGAAATCCGGGTGTGATAAAAATATTGATGTCTCCTGAAAAACCTTTGGAAGGCAAAACCGGTATAACGTTTGAAATGCGCATATCAGCATCCTGCGCTGCCACGCCTTCTAAAGTTCTCACAGTTGTCGTTCCAACGGCGATGACACGCCTTCCCTCTTCTTTTGCTTGATTGATAGCTTGCGCCACGCTGGGATCGATGCTGACAAATTCACTATGCATTTGATGCTCTTCAATCGTAGGGCTTTTCATAGGACGAAACGTTCCAAGGCCTACATGAAGGGTGACATAGTGAATCTCGATTCCTTTCTCTTGAATCTTCTCTAACAACTCTTTCGTGAAATGAAATCCAGCGGTGGGAGCAGCCACAGAACCTGTTTCTTGGGCATAGACCGTCTGATACTGATCCAGCCGCGACGGAATTTCTTCTACGTAAGGTGGAATGGGAATCTCTCCATGTGCGTTCGCATACTCAATAACCTGCGTATCGGATTGATTAAACCGAATGCGCACGACGTCGGTCTTACTTAAAACATCTCCCTGTATTTCTCCCAACTCAACAATATCGCCTACGTTTACATACTTCCCTGGTTTCACAAGCGCGTCCCACACACCGTCTTCTCGCGGACGAAGAAGAAATAACTCAATTCTCCTTCCATGAACAACGGCTTGCAACCTAGCTCGAAACACTTTTGTGTTGTTCATTACAAGCACATCCCCGCCATATAACTCATGGAGAATTTCGTAAAATAGCTTATGCTGCCAACGACCAGTCTTTCGGTCAATCAACATCAAACGAGAATGATCGCGTGGCTCTATGGAAGATTGAGCAATCAACTCTTTTGGAAGGTGATAATCGAAAAAAGAAGTGGGGGTAGACATACGTAAACACCATCATGCGATACTCTATAAGGATTGACAAATAGAACGCTGATTGGTATTCTCCAGCGGTCAAATTAACCAGCACGTATACAAAGCGTGCAATCACTATGAAAAAAGGAATCCATCCAAATTACACAGATAACGCGACGATTACGTGCGCTTGTGGGGCCGTCTACACGATTGGTTCAACAAGTAACGAAATTCAGACGGAATTGTGTGCGCAGTGCCATCCATTCTATACCGGTAAACAAAAAATTCTCGATACGGCTCGTCGTGTAGAGAAATTCCAGGAACGTCTTACACAAAAAACAGCCAGTAGCACAGGGAAAAAAGCAAAAGCGCAAAAGCGCCACGCTCAAAAAGTGACCAAACGGGAAGAAAAAGAAAAGATTGAAAGTTAAGCAAGAAAAAAAAGCGTTCTTCGAATTGAAGAACGCTTTTTGATTAGATACAGTTAGAGAGATATGAACCTCATTGAACAACTCAACAATCATCAAGAACGATTAAAAGAACTTGAATCCAAACTATCCTCACAAGAGGTTCTTTCAAGTCCCCAAAAAATTCGTGAAGTCAACGAAGCGTACGCTCACGAAAAAGAAATCGTTGAAATTGGAGAGCGTTATACCAAAGCGATGCGAGATCTTGAAGGGGCCAAAGAAACACTCGCTACAACCAAAGACGAGGATCTTGTCCTTCTGGCTGAAGAGGAATTAAAAGAACTCGAAACACATATTCCAACACTAGAACAAGAACTCACCGTCGCCCTCATTCCCCCTGATCCCATGGATAAGAAAAATGTGATCGTGGAAATTCGCGCAGGCGCTGGAGGCGATGAATCTTCGTTATTTGCTTCAGAGCTCTTGCGTTGTTACACCTTGTACGCAGAATCCCACGGATGGAAAACGGAATTGATTTCTGCCAATAGAAGCGATGTAAACGGCTTTAAGGAAGTTGTGGTACAGATCAAAGGTCAAAACGCCTATAGCCGCCTCAAATATGAAAGCGGAGTTCATCGAGTTCAGCGTGTTCCAGAAACAGAAAAACAGGGACGAGTCCACACATCTACGGTCACGGTAGCTATTCTCCCCGAAGTAGAAGAAGTTGATATCGACATCCAGCCACAAGATTTAAAAATCGAAGCGACAACCTCAACAGGGGCGGGAGGACAAAGCGTGAACACCACCTATTCCGCGGTACGTATCACCCACATTCCTACAGGCATCATGGTGTACTGTCAGGAAGAACGTTCTCAAAAACAAAATAAAGAACGAGCGCTCTCTATTATCCGAGCGCGTGTCTATGCCGTAGAACAAGAACGTGCACGTAAAGAACGAGAGGATGCAAGACGTGGACAGATCGGAACCGGAGATCGATCAGAAAAAATCAGAACCTACAATTTTCCCCAAGATCGCATTACTGATCACAGAATCAATCAGAACTTTCATAATATTCCTTCTATTATGAATGGAAATTTGGATGAAATCATCAACGATCTCAAACGTGCAGAGATCACGGAAGCCTTGTCGCAAAAAGAATAAAGATTCTTGTAAAACTCGCGATCTTGCCTTTCACGGGCGCCCGTCGATCCCGTTCTCCCTATGTGAATAGGGTTCTCGGTACTCGACCCGCCCGAACGAACGTTCGACGGTCGGGCGGGCAGCCCATTCAAGGCCTACCTGCCGGTAGGCAGACAATCTCATCGAGTTTTACAAGAATCTCAATAAAAGGAAGTGCTTATGACAATCATGGAAGCCCTTCAATGGGCGAATAACAAGTTGCGCAAATCAAACGTCGATTCACCCATGTTGGATGCAGAGATTCTCCTTGCATTTGTCTTAGAAATATCTAAAGCAAAACTCTTTTCACGATTCAATGAACCTCTCAAGACTCATCATCACGAACGTTTTTGTGAGTTGGTGAGCCGGCGAGCCTCCCGGGAACCTGTCGCCTATCTCATAGGAAAAAAAGCCTTCTATGGCCGAGAATTTGAGGTCAGCACTCATGTGTTAATTCCGCGCCCAGAAACAGAAATCCTCGTTGAGCATGTTCTGGCAGCCCTTCAAGAAAAGGATCCTGAACGCACACTCGTTGCTGATATTGGAACAGGTTCGGGCGCTATCGCGATCACGATTGCGGCCGAAACCCAACGACCTGTAATAGCAACCGATATTGATTCCAACGCTCTCTTCATAGCCGAACAAAACGCCGCAAAACTTATTCCAGAAAATGCGGTTGAATTCCAATGCGGAAATCTAGCAGAGCCTCTCATTAAATTATTTAAAATGATCCGGGCTCAAAAAAATAGACAGACTTCCTCTGTCTATCCATTCAAAACTCTTGTTATCACGGCAAACCTCCCCTATCTGGCAGAACATCGCATGGAAACACTCCAACCGGAAGTCCAAAAATTCGAACCTCGGCTTGCCTTGGTATCTGGCGTAGATGGATTAGATGCTTACTGGGAACTGTTCCGACAACTTAGAACCCATCAAGTGGTTCTTCCTCGCGAAATACTTGTGTTCATAGAGATCGATCCTGAACAACGTCCTCGAGCGGAAAAAATGGTCTTACACAATTTCCCAGAAGCGCGAATAAAAACACACCAGGATTTACATCAAGACGATCGTGTGATGAGCATCGAAATTTAAAAGCCGATCGTTTTGAGACCATTCCAAAACGATCGGCTTTTAAATTTAAACAGTTATTATTGATACATCAATTCATCCTCACTTTCGATCACCTCAATCCAGGTTACTCCTGCATTCATAAAAATTTCCTTCTGGCTTTGTGCATCATAAAACGCCAAACGTTCTGTGTGTGATGACTTCTTCCATAAAGCCTTTATCATCTGTCCATCTTGAAAAATAATCGCCTGCCCCTCTCCGAGCGTTCGAATTTCACGACGTCCAATGGAATCAATCACATCAATGTCTGTGATGACAACAGCAATATTATTCGCGTTTATCTGCTTCCCAGAGGATGCAAGGTGACGTTGGTGAAACTGAGATCGTGTATACGTTTGTGTCTGAGAGTCATAAACCCAATCAACCACGTACACAGGCGTTGAAAAATCTATATGTATCTGAGAGACAACCGTTGGAACGGACTCAGGATCTTTAAACTTCCAAAATCCATAAAGACGTTCTGGCGTTTTTCCTTGCTCTTCTCGAAACTCATAATACTCATTAAGAAGTTTCGTGGAAGTATAGACGTTATGAGGAGCGTAACGATCGTTCGACCTCCAAAAATAATCTCCCCACCAATACTCATTCAAATCAAATGTTCCCCCAGAAGCAATTAAATCCAAAGCGGCATTAGACCCACCCACATGCGTATAGACAGCGTCTAACTCATTGGCCCAATCGAGAAAATAAGGACGCGCAGAACGTACAGGACCAATTTTTTCTACCTCCTGTTCGTTACTAAAAAAAGCCAGCGTCCGCGAAATACCCCCCTCTACGGGTGCTTCAATCACCAAAAAAGCTTCCTCTAATCCAGAAGGTGGCCAAGCATCCTCGTGATTATCGATCATGACACTAAAAACCTGCGGAAGACTTATCTTCTCTTCGTAAAGAAGAGAACCTGTCAACGGATGGCGATAGGTGGGTTCAATCACTGCCTGTGTTTGTTTGTCGTCAGAAGGTTGGATTTTTGATGTTTGATAAAAAAACTGAGGTATTAACATCAAACAAAATACACTAAGAACGACAGCAATAAGAAAACCGACCAACAGAAGCCGGTCAGTTTTCTTTAAAGACTTAAACCAATGGATTAAGTCGATGGATCTTTTCTGGATACCAGACATGTTACTTTGATGGTTGTTCATCTGCAGGTTCTTCCTTTTTCTTTTCTACGGTTTCTACAGAAGTCACATTTTCTTCAACAGCGGCATTCAATGCTTCTAACTCAGCGTCTGATCGTGGAGGCATCACAACAGCGATAGACAGTGTTGGTTCTTCCATAATCTTTATCCCTTCGGAAATGACGAGATCAGACACACGAATCACATCATCAAATGTCACGAGCTTGCCTAAATCTACCGCGATAGAACGAACAAAGTGTGAAGGTAAACAACGTATTCCTACAGATTCGCGTGAAGTGACGAGGATACCACCCAGTACTTTGACAGCCGGAGCTTGTCCCACAAATTCGAGATCTACTTCTGTTTCGATCTCCTTATTCATATCGATCGAACGAAAATCGACGTGAGAAATTTCACTTCGCATCGGATCGATTTGATAATCTTGAATCAAGACGTGAAGGGCTTCACCCTGATCAATCTTTAATTCAACAATAGAACTCTCTCCTGCCGCTTGGTACATTTTAATAAACTGATTTCTATCCACAGTGATCATTTGTGGTTTTGTGTTTACTCCATACACAACGGCTGGGACAGATCCAACAGAGCGTAAAACACCTGTTTTACGTCCTTTTTCAGAACGTATTTTTGCTTCAAGAATATTTTGACTCATAAAAATCCAATAATTTCGCCAGCATTGTGCTTAATCTCGAAAGAAAAGTCAAGGAGAACTGATTTATCGCGTGGCTTTATTCTTTTGTTCCTTTTTTTCACGTTTTTGTAAAACAGAAGGATGTTTCTTTTTTTCAGAAAAAACTCCAAGAACGTTTTCCCAATCATTTGATTCCAATAGAGCATGCGTCGCAATCACATCGTCAACGGTGACTTTTTGATTTGAACGGAATCGAAGGATATCTTCATAAGCCAAGTCTGTAAGCAGACCTATAGAACTGGCTCCCACTTGATTCACCAAAACAAGAGCTAGAATGGAATGTTCACATTTACGACATTGGATATACAAAAGATGTGCATCTGCTTGTTTTCCAAGCATTCGTGCCTCCATGGGATTATACCGGGTCTCACAGATCGGACAAAAAGAGACGAGTTTGAGTCCCTCGTTCCAAGATTCTGAACCAAGAATTGAAGACATAAAATAGTAAATAACAGATGAACAATAAATCATAACAAGAACAGCCTCATCAAGATTACGATAACACACCCACATCCGCATGACCACTGCGATAGTGAATGGCAACGCTCTGAGCGATCGCGAACAAACTAAACATCACAATAAGCGAGCTTCCCCCGTAACTGACAAAAGGCAGTCCAATTCCCGTGACAGGGAAAAGTCCTAGATTCATTCCGATATTTACTACTATTTGAAGAAAAAAAACGGTGGCAATTCCCAACACCAGATATGCCGTGAAATCATCTCTGGAATGCGAAACCTGACGTCCTAATCGGAAAAGACATAGACCGAAAGCGGATAGTAACAGAAACACTCCAAAAAACCCTAATTCTTCCGCAATAACAGCAAAAATAAAATCTGTTTGGCTTTCGGGAAGAAACTTCAGCTGACTCTGGGTCCCAAACCCCAATCCGCTGCCAAACCATCCTCCGGATCCAACCGCAATGATGGCTTGTGTGACGTTATATCCCTTTCCCAATGGGTCCAAACTTGGATCAAGAAACGTCATGATACGGGCTATTTGATAATCGGCGAAAAGGAAATTCCAACTGATAAAAAAAAGAACACAGCCCGCTAGCGCGAGATAAAAAAGATATCTCCAAGGAATTCCTGCAAAAAAAAGAAAGAAAAACCAAATTCCTAATAGGATAGACGCAGATCCAAAATCCGGTTGAAGTAAAACAAGCATGACAGGAATAAAACTGATGAACCCGCTTTCCAAAAACATTCTGGCGTCGAACGGACGTCTCCCCTGACGTGAAAAATAGGTTGCTAGGGCAATCACCAAACTCACTTTCATTAATTCAACAGGTTGGAAACTCACAAAACCGATCACAAACCAACCGGTCGAACCACGAATCGTCTCACCCAGAACCAACACGCCGATCAAAAGCAATGCGCATAAAAAATACAAAACCAGCGCATAATTCTGAAGAAGTTTGTAATTAGAAGGAGCGATACAGAAAAAAACAGCGATACCCAAAAAAATGGCCAAAACCTGTTTTTGTACATGAATAAATTCTGAAACGTCCTGTGAAAGTTCGACGGAGTAAATAGCGGAGAGACCTATCAAAAGAAGGGAAAAAATCGACAAAAATAAAAGCCAATCTATCGATCGCAACGGATAAAAAAATCGAAAAAAACGTTGAGTTTGTATTTTAAACATGATTTATCTAAAGACGCGCGTACGTGTATCACGAGTTGTTTCTCCACTTAACGGCTTATACGCATCTAAATCAAATACATTTAACTCAGGAATCACTTCCACTTGGGTAACCGACGGCAACGTACCAAACCAATTCAGTGTTACATCAACTTTTTCTCCACTTTCTATGACAGAAAGTGTTGTTCTATTAATACCCACTACCGCTGAACCGCGTTTTAACAGAACAAATAAACCTAAATCATAATAACTGAAAGCTGTATCATTTTTCAGAGAAAACGTCGCTCTTCCATACGTTTTTCCGTCAACATAAGATTCTTGAGAAAACTGAGTATCTAGAGCGTCGATCGCTGATCTATCTTTTATCCATGTTTGATAATCGGCCACGAGATGATGATCGATCCGGTGCCAGCGAACCGTTTCAAGGGAAAGAGATGTGGAAGTAAGAGGTGTTCCGGATTCTATTCCAAGAACAACAACGGGTTTTTCTTCTCCTGGAAGAATAAATCCCTTTTGAGAATCAGTTGATCCACTATTGGTCGCAAATGAATACGTAAATTCAGCCCACCAATCCGTATTTGGATTTTGGAGCGTCGTATATACGTCATACCGACCTGATCCTGTAGAAAAAACCTGAGGACGGCCTTCGACCAGATCCTGCGCGCGATGAGCGCGCGTATACGCATTTAAATCTGATTGACCATACGCAACCATCTGGGCAACAGCACGTTCTTCCTTTAAAGAACTAATCGCAAAGGCGTCTAGCAAATTCCAAAAAACAAACAGAAGCAAACACGCATCGATCAGAATAAAAAAAAGATATCCTAACCGTTGTAACCCCGCACGATGTTCGACCCACCAAAAAGACAGGCGAAAAAAACGCTTGTCCTCCTTTTTTTCTTCCAGGAGAAACCCTCCTTCATTCATATACTCAAAGTATACCATGCAAAACAGCTCACAGATGACCTCACTTGGATAAACAGAAGGTTTCCTGTAAACTTGTGACGAAATGACAAAGAATCTGAATCGATTGTGCTCTATTTTTTATGCCAAAAAAGAACGAAACATCCAAAGAAGCCGAAAAAGAAATCGCTCCAAAAACAAATACGGTTAAAAACAGCTATAACGCTCAACAGATTACCGTTCTAGAAGGACTTGACCCTGTACGGAAGCGTCCTGGAATGTACATTGGATCAACGGGCCCCCAAGGACTTCACCACTTGATTTGGGAAGTGATGGATAACTCGTTTGACGAAGCCATGGCAGGACATGGAAATGAAATTACTCTGCGTCTTCTCCCAGACAATAGGGTTGCTATTGAAGATCATGGACGCGGTATTCCTGTGGATCTACACCCACAATATAAAGTCTCTGCCTTAGAACTTGTTCTGACAAAACTTCATGCAGGAGGTAAATTTGGCGGAGGTGGATATAAAGTTTCTGGAGGACTTCATGGTGTGGGAGTCTCTGTCGTCAACGCACTCTCCACCTATCTCAAAGCAGAAGTAAAACGAGACGGTCAGCTATGGGTACAAGAATATGAACGAGGAATCCCAAAAGCAAAAGTAAAACTCGTCGGTTCTGCCAAAGGCACAGGAACAACGATTACGTTCTGTCCAGATGAAACCATTTTTGAAACAACCGAATTTAATTTCCAAACCATTCTCGACCACCTTCGACAGCAAGCCTATCTGACAAAAGGCATCAAACTGGTCATGTCAGACGAACGCATCGTGAACCAGCCTTCCGTGTACGCATTTTATTTTGAAGGAGGTGTCGCCTCTTACGTTCGTCATATTAACCACGGTAAAGAAGAAAAACATAAAAATGTTTTCTACGTCCATAAGCTCGATGAAGCAACAGATGTTGAGGTAGAAATCGCTGTTCAATATACCGGTGAATATCATGAATCTGTCCATTGTTTTGCAAACAACATCACAAACCCTGAGGGCGGAATGCATCTTTCCGGATTCCGTTCAGCGCTGACACGCGAACTCAACAATTACGCCCGTACAAAAAATATTCTGAAAGAAAAAGACCAGAATCTTTCTGGAGATGATGTACGCGAAGGGCTTACCGCTATTATCAGTGTCAAAATCAAGGAACCTCAGTTTGAAGGACAAACAAAGGCGAAGTTAGGAAACCCAGAGGCGCGAACCGCCGTTGAATCCGTCTTTGGTGAAACGTTTAGAATCTATCTTGAGGAACACCCACAAGATGCAGAAGCCATTATTGGAAAATGTCTTTTGGCAGCAGAAGCCCGTCGAGCAGCGCGCGCGGCGAGGGATACGGTCTTGCGCAAAGGAGCTTTCGAAGGTTTGACATTGCCTGGAAAATTAGCAGACTGTTCAAGTAAAGATCCATCCTTGTCAGAAATCTTTATTGTAGAGGGAGACTCCGCTGGAGGAAGCGCAAAACAGGGGCGTAATCGTGAATATCAAGCCATTTTGCCGCTTCGCGGAAAAATCCTGAACGTTGAGCGAGCACGCTTAGACAAAATGCTCGCCAATAACGAAATTAAATCCTTAGTCATTGCTCTTGGAACAAACATTGGGGAAGGTTTTGATCTCTCTAGTCTGCGTTACGATAAAATCGTGATCATGACAGACGCCGATGTGGACGGTGCCCACATTCGCACGCTTCTTCTAACTCTTTTTTACCGCTACTTCCCAGACCTGATTCATAAAGGTCATATCTATATCGCTCAGCCGCCTTTGTATCGCGTAAACATCGGAAAAGCCTTTCAATACGCCTACAATGATGAAGAAAAAAAACAGGTGATTGAAAAACTGATACAAGAAGCCGGAAAAGGAAAAAAGATTTCGGTAAAAATAATGGAAAAAGAAGAACAAACAGAAATCTCTGAAGAAGAAAGCGAAACCGAAGAAATGGAAGTTTCTGGAGTAAAAGTAAATATTCAACGCTATAAAGGTTTAGGAGAAATGAACCCGGGACAACTCTGGGAAACAACCATGGACCCAGAAACGCGTGTGATGAAACTTGTCACGATTGAAGACGCTGAACGTGCAGACGAAGTCTTCGATGTGCTTATGGGTGCAGACGTTGCTCCTCGCAAACGTTTCATACAAACGCATGCAAAAACAGTAAAAAATCTTGATGTTTAATAAAAAACGAGAGTCTTGACTCTCGTTTTTTCATTGACATCATTTCTCTGGATGCGTAGGGTGATCAAACGGGATTCTTCAGTAAGAGAATCCATCTCAAAACCCTTTCCTTAAATAGAAAATTGTTCCTTGTAATTGCAGGAGTAACGGTCATGAAAGAATACCGTAGACGCATCGGACATTTGCCGGTGAGTCGTCTGCGGGCGGCTCACTTACTTGGTATCCACAACGAAAAACGAGCTCTCACCATTATCGGGAGAATGAAAGAAGAGCTAGGTTGGTTGACGAATGTTCGTATGGCCTCGCAAGAAGAGGATCAACAAGGGATCGATATTGTCTGCGATACAACCGATGGAATCCAGCTGTATGTGCAGGTCAAAAGCTCAACAGCGGGTCTGAGAAAGTACTTACACACCTACAAGAAAGGTTTTTACGGAATCATTCCCGTGATTACGATAAAAGTACATCTCTGGCGATCAGACGAATCGATCATGGAGGAACTCAAAGAACAATTGACCCAGCTCAGAGAGATTCTTTCAACCTTAGGAATGGAGTATTGGAAACGCTCTCAAGCAGATTTGTTTGAACTTCAAAAAATCTCCCTCAAACTCAAAGAAGGACAGATGGATCCTGTGGGCGCCCAAAAGCTTCTCACAGCCATCCAAGCAACATCCTCAAAAGAGTCCTGGCTCAAGGACGTATGCATGACCCCATTTTTTGAATCAGCAACAGAGACAGTGATCCGTTTGACAGGAGACCAGACAAGTCTCTATCTGGTGTGTCTGAAAAGTACAAAAGCTATTCGAGAAATGGGGGAAATTTTATTCGACAATATCCATCGTTCTCACATCTTGACGATCATCGTACCTCCAAAAATCGATGATGCCTTTGTTTACCGACTTTTTCGAAATAGACTGACCCCAGCCTATGAACGGGCCATCACTACAAAAAACCCTTTCTGACCACTTTCGTGGTCATTTTTTTATTTCATGGATGAGTCTTGCAAAAAAGAAGTGTTTGCTTTATAGTTTGAGTAAATGGCCCCTCAAGCGGGCCTTTTAAAATACGCTTATGTCCTCTATTACGCACAAGAAAGAAAATCCGATTCGTTGGTTATTCCGTTATCTGAAAGAATCAACCGAAGAACTGCGCAAAGTCACTTGGCCAAGCAAACAAGAGACACTGAAGTACTCGATCGTCGTGATCGGCTTATGCGTTATTCTTGCCTTATTTTTAGGAGGCTTAGATATTCTGCTTTCTCAGGGAGTGGAATGGCTCATTCTTAAAACAAATTAATCCTATGGCAAAACAGACAGCGAATTTTGGACGACGTTGGTTTGCGATCCATACGTATTCAGGATATGAAGAAAACGTAGCGGAAAACCTGACCCAACGTATCGAGACCATGGACATGGAGGACAAAATCTTCAATGTCTTGGTTCCAAAGGAAAAAAAGATCAAAATTAAAAACGGAAAACGCAAAACCGTGGAAGAAAAAATCTTTCCGGGATACGTTCTCGTAGAAATGGTTGTAACAGACGACTCTTGGTATGTCGTGCGCAATACACCAAACGTCACCGGGTTTATCGGAACGGGAACAACCCCAACTCCTATTGCAGAAACGGAAATGGAAGCTCTTCAAAAACGCATGGGCGTAAATGAACCGGAATATAAACTTGATGTTGAAAAAGGTTCTTCCGTCACCATTACAGACGGTCCTTTCAAAGGCCAGGAAGGAAAAGTTTCTGAAATTGATGAAGAACGCGGCAAAATCAAAGTTCTGGTTAATTTGTTTGGTCGCGAAACTCCTGTTGAGCTCGATTTCTTGCAAATTAAAAAAATCTAAGGTATAAGATTCGCATTATTCGTAGCCGTGGTTGCCCTTAAACAAGGGAATCCACTATAAAAAGTATGGCAAAAGTCAAAAAACTCGTCACACAGATCAAATTACAAGTACCAGGAGGTGCCGCAACACCAGCCCCTCCTATCGGACCAGCTCTGGGTCAACACGGACTCCCTATCGGAGAATTTGTCAGCCGTTTCAATAACGAAACACAGGATCGACGAGGTGAAACCGTTCCGGTTGTGATCAGTGTCTACGATGACCGCACATTCGATTTCATTACCAAAACAGCTCCGGCTTCTGACATGATCAAAAAAGCTGCTGGGATTAAGTCCGGTTCTGCCAATCCTCTCACCAACAAAGTTGGTTCCATTACCAAGGCACAGCTGAAAGAAATCGCAGAAAAGAAAATGCCTGATCTGAATACCCAAAGTGTTGATGCAGCCATGAATATTATTGCGGGAACGGCACGTCAGATGGGTGTAGAAATAAAGTAAATCTTCTTAAAATAGTGATCTTGCGGCTTACGGGCGCCCGTTGACCCCGTTCTCCCTACTCTGAGTAGGGTTCTCGGGGCTCAACCCGCCCGAACGAACGTTCGACGATCGGGCGGGCAGCCTCCGCCAGAGGCGGATCTGCCTTCGGCATGACGTGCACCGCAATCTCATCGATTTTAAGAAGATTTACAAAAAATAAATAATAAAAATTTAATCGTGGGAGGTCCATTTAACAGGACCGACCGTACCACTATGCCAAGTAAACGTTTTGAAGAAGCCAAAAAATTGGTTGATAAAAAGAAGATCTATTCCATCCCTGAGGCGATTGCTTTATGTAAAAAGGCAGCCACAGCCAAATACAACGAGTCCATCGAACTCCATGTCCGTCTAGGAATTGATGCTACAAAATCCGACCAGCAGGTTCGTGGAACCATTGCCTTCCCTCATGGGACAGGAAAAACCAAACGCGTGGCGGCTTTTGTTGAAGGAGATAAAGAAGCGGAAGCAAAGGCAGCGGGAGCCGACCTTATCGGAGGCGAAGAACTCATTGCCCTGATCGCACAAAAAGGAGAAATTGATTTTGACGTCGCTGTTGCCACTCCAGTAATGATGCCTAAACTCGCCAAACTCGCTCGTTTGCTTGGACCACGCGGACTCATGCCAAATCCAAAAACAGACACAGTAAGCCCGAACGTGAAAAAAATGGTTGAGGAACAAAAGGCGGGTAAAGAAAGCTTTAAAAACGACACGACAGGAAACGTTCACCAAATCTTCGGCCGAAAATCATTTACCGATGCTCAACTGGAAGAAAATCTTCGTGCCCTTTTAGAACAGATCCGACGTTTGAAGCCACAGTCTTCTAAAGGAATCTACATTAGAAATGCAACGATTACTTCAACGATTGGTCCTGGAATAAAAATTGATACAACCATTTAATAAAAAAACACCTCTTAACGCAAAGCGTAAGAGGTGTTTTTCTATTTAAAAACATCTGTCGTTTACAGATGTTCGTTACTCTTTCTCCTTTTTCATCTTTCGGTTTTCACAATATCCGTGAACCAAATCACGTACAAGGAAACGCACCTCGCCGATGACCGCTGGTTCCATCAAATGTCCGCTCAGGTAAATAAACGTCCCCAGAATAGCCACCAATGCACCAATAACAGCAATAAGAACTGCGGCAAGGACCATGAAGAACTGAACGATAATGATTTCTCCCCAAGTGATCTGAATAAAATCAACGGGATTAAATAATTTCGCCATCCCGACCCCAAGAATCGAGAGCATGATGACAAATGAAGCTATTTCACAAACAAGAAGCAGCATCCCACTTATGGCAGACACAATAGCCATGAATCCGCAAAAAAGTCTTCCAAGCATAAGCCCGGCTCGCATACCCCACGAAAGCTTGATAGGATGTTCTTCATCCATGTCTTTACTCCTGTCTCATGCGTTTGTTTGACATCATCCTGATGTTAGATGACTCAAAAAGATATCAGAAATGAATCCTTTGTCAAGAAATAGCTACCTCTCTCTCCTATGTCTGTTTTAATACGACAAGAAATCCTTTCCTTGATCGAAACGAAAGCTCTTGTCTTCACTCCTGCCTTAGATCAATTTCAAATTCAGCCTCATGCCGTTGATTTAAGATTAGGGTATAAATTCCTTATTCCTCGTAACTGGACTGTGGACGAAAAAGGCCGTCGAGCCATAAAAGTGGCGATCGATGATGTTGAGACCCATCAAGAACAATTCGACGAAGTTCAACTGCAGCCAGGGCAATACTTCGAGCTCTTACCAAACGAATTTGTGATTGGAACCAGTCTCGAGAGAATTGAGCTTAATGCCATGGATCTGATGGGGGTACTTTTTCCACGTACCTCAACTAACCGTCGTGGTATTGACCTTTCTCTGTCAGGAATTATTGATACAGGCTACAAGGGCCATCTTATTTTCCCCATGCAAAACGAAGCCGGAAACCAGGTCATCCGTATTTATCCAGGTGAACGTGTGTGTCAAATTTTGTTCCAGACACTCAATCAGCCATTGACTCCAACAGAAGCAAATCTTCATGGAATCACAGCTGCAAAATACACAGAATCAGGTTCACAAACATTTCAACTGGACAAGGAAAGCGAACGCCAACTCTTGATTACAGGAAAGCTGGCGGATCTCAAAAAGAACTTTCATCTTTAAAGAGGATGCATGATTTCGATCACATCGGAATATTCCACGCGCAATTCATAACTGGCAAATACCCCGTTTTGTTCAATGGGGTTATATTGAATCCCTTTCAAATCAACGCCGGTCAGATCTATCTCTTCTATCTTCTCTGGATAAGACCCACCCTCCAACGAGAAGACCCAGAACATCTGTTGAAGGTACTTGGCTGTCTGCTCGATCATTCCATCGTCGCCTGAATGGCGGCTGGTAGAATTATCTGCCATGGCGTCGGGAATATCGACAACAGGTTTATCTTTGGAAGAAACGCTGGAATCTGAGGACGTTGATGAGGATTCGGGCTTATATTCTTTTCCAAGCTTCTGGGCGCGCTGGCTCAATACATCATCAACCACCGAATTAGAAGAGGAATTTTCGTTCTCTTCTTTTTTTGTTTTCAGTAAGGATTTTTTTTCTTGGTCCGAAAATCCGCTTGCAAGAAGAAAATCAACGACTTCCTGGGTCGCCACGCCTGCCTGTATTTTCCGACCTGTTTTGCATCCGCATGCCTCGCAAGAAGTGTCTGGATTCTCTCCATCAATCACATCAAGAGAAAGAAGAGAAAGACCGTAACGATTTTGATACAACTGCATAACTGCCGAAGCGTCGACGGTATCAGACTGTTGTCCTCGCTCCCAAGGAAAGGGATTGCATTGCGTTTCTTCATACACAACCCAATAACGAGCCTCGTTTTGTTTATTTACAGATGTTCCCGTTGTTCCGTCAGAAAAACAAGACGCACCCATCAACACAACACTTAAAGACAAAAAGAGAATGATTCGCTTCATATTATTGAGCTGAAGTTGGCTGAGCATCTGTCACTTCGATCACGTAATCAAATTGAGCTCCAAATAAATCTGCGTCAGGAAAATGTTCGGCCTTGCTCCCCTTGCTTGCCCCGTCAATCATAAATCCGTCATTATAAAATTTCTGGATAAACGGTTCTTCCGGTTTTGCAGGACAGGAAACCGGTTCTTCTGAATGGTAATTATACGGGGTCACTTGCAAATTTTTACCTGTGAGCGAATAAAGAATATTGTGATGGTTTACTGGATTGACCATATCCAAAGAAGTGAGCGGTCCTGAACCACATCCGCTAATATTCAAAATTTCCTCATAAGGCTCTTGGAGAATCGCCGGGGTTAAGAGCAAACGACCTCCCTTATCAAGATCTTCTTTGAAATTATAAAGAATATCTGCTTTATATTTGATTTTACCGGCATGATCCTGCCAAGAAAAAACATTACAGGTGAAATTGGGTTCTATATGGTCATAGATAATCTCAGAAGGTTCTTTTGCTGAAGCAATTCCTGGCGCGGCTTCTTCTTCACGAAGGGTAAATTCATTATGCGCGGAAATTTGTGGAGGAAAATACGTTCCAACAGCTGTAGCATCCATCTCGATTTGTGTGCGCACATCCCATTCGCATGTCAGTTTTAAAGGATCCAACATTTGTTTAAAGTAGGTTGGATACACTTGAGTTCTAACTTTGGTCTTTCCATTACTTGGACTCATCACATTGTCGTCACATCCTTTTTCGTCATGAAGCACACCGATTAAATGTCCAAACTCGTGGGTCAAGACAGTATCTGTCAGTGTATTTGGAAGAGTTCCCCAGGTCGCTTCTTTCTGTCCGTCTGCTCCAATAGGAGACGGATTCCAAATATAGCCGGACACTTTACCCTTACCCGCTTCCTGCTGTTCTTTTGTGGTATTGCTTTCGTAATAGGCTTTTGCCGTTGCGTCATCGAGCTCTCCATACGCTGAAGTGGTCGTGCCATTCTCTTTCAAATATAAACCGTACTGATTATACGTATTAGCCATATCCCCCACGGCCACCTGAGGAACCCAAATCTGATGAAAGCCTGGCGTGCCGTATTGGGCATCCGCACCTTCTCGAGTTTTTGGAGAAACGATGACAATGACATCTAGCGTCACGTCATAACACTTATATTTTACGTTTCCGATCTTGTTATTCCAAACCTCTTCAATCGTTTTTTCCCAACGACTGGCGAGATTTGGATCATCCCAAACTCCATCGCCCCACAACTCCATCCGAACCACAATGAGAACCTTATCTGCTCCCACATGAATCTCCGTTCCTACACCGGGTGTTTTATATCCTGCCGCCTGAACAGGTAAAACAAAAGAACAAAAGAACAATAAACTAATAATTGTTAGATAAAGTCGATTCATAGGTGAACACTTAAAAAAATAACTCAATAAAATCTTATTGGTACACCTGCTCGTTGGCATTCCATGTGAGATTTGTTCCTTGCTGCTGCCACCACTGCTCCCATTCTTGTTTTGTTTGGAATGACTGTTTGGTGTAAAACGTTAAGACTTCCAGAGAAAAATCCGCGATCTCCCGTTCCGGATGAAGCCATTCAATCAATCCTGTTGAATCAAGACTTTCGATCAAAACAGGAAGAGCGTTAACGTAACCTTTATTGGCCATCGTGCCTGCTGCTGAAACACGCACGGCTTCTACTTCGTCTTCTAACAAAGTCGCTAAAACCTGTACACGTTCTCCATCGCTTACGCGTCCAATCACGTAAACCGAAAGCCAACGATTTTTAGGATCTTTATCTCGAATAAAAGGAGTAACTTCATCAATCACCCCAGGACCTTGCATGACATACTCATCCAAGTGTTGCATACTGAGGTTAGGCTCTCCGTCATAAGTTTCCATAACCTTCTCTAAAGAAGGAAGTCCCTCTGAGGAAACGGGGTTTTTCGTTCGAAAAAGAAAAAAGAGTGACAAAAGAACAACCAATCCAAGACCTACAAACAATAGACGAGTCAAAGGGATCTTTTTTACACGAGCGATTAAGATGTTACGATCAAACGTCATACACATTTTTTTAACGTTTCTGTTTCATTACGCATTATGAAAAACTCTTTCTTCTTTCCCTCCCTGTTGCTGAGTCTAGTGTTATTCACGGGAGCAGGTTGTACAGCAGCAACAGCACCATCATCAACATCAGGTTCCTCATCTAACAGTACCGCTGAAGAAAAACCACCGACAGACCAGCTATCTCCTTCTGACGAGGATATTACGGTCATCTCCGATAACGATGAATGGATCATTTCTGATGTTGACTGGTCAGATACCAATCAACCAGATCTGACAGGAAAAACGGTTGATCCAGACTCTGTGTCCCATATCCAAGGATCTGGTTCCTATACCCTGATTGAATATTCTGATACCGAATGTCCTTACTCTAAAGAATATCACACAACGCTGGATGAAGTATTTCCAAACTACGAAAATGAAATCCAACGCGGATACAAGCACTTCCCTCTTAACCAGCACATGGAAAAAGCCACGCTCCAAGCAGAAGCCACAGAATGCGCAGGAGCTCAAAATAAATTCTGGGAATATACCAGCGAAATTTACCAAAGAACCAATTCTAATAATAGCTTACCAGATACGGAACTCTTTGCGATCGCCGAAGACTTGAACCTCAACACGGATAAATTTAACACCTGTCTTGCCCAAGCAACCTATAATAATTTAGTCAAAGAAAACGCCCAAGAGGCCCAGGAGCTTGGGGCAACCGGCACCCCATTCTCTGTCTTGATCGATAAAGATGGGAATGTGATTCAAATCCTCAAAGGTATGTATTCAGCTACTCAACTGAAAGATGTCTTTGATCGTTATCTGAGTGAGAAAGAGGAAAACAGCCTGAAATAGGCTGTTTTTGCTTTAAATTTTGCTTTAAATCGGTTGACAAAAGGCTTGTTTTCTGATATTCTCGTGCGTTCAATCAGGTTTTCTTTCCACCTGATGAATCGTTCTCAACATCAAGGAAAGACATGGAGAGACAAATGGGAAAAGACATCAAATTGATGGATGAGCTGGGATTGTTCATGGTTCCCGTCTACGGTTTCAATGACCGTGATGCCGCCGATACGTATTTTGATAATACCTACGGCGGAGCCAACCTCTATAACCCACAGACGGTCGCGGATCTGGATCGAGCAATCGGCTATGTCATGATCCCGAGTTGGTGGGATATGAGTCTGAGCACTTCGCTCTTGACCGAACGTCCCTATCGCCACCGTGGTCAGACCGGACCCGATCAGAAGTGGGAGAAGCTGCGCAGTGCAGATACCCCCAGACCGCGTGACGGCGCACGTCCCGCCTTCACCAACGTCCTTCTGGTGGGTGGCAGACGTCAGTATTTCCGGCATCTGTCACGCGACAGAATGCATAACACCGGCTGGTGGAAACGACTCGTGGAAGGTCCACGGGATTGTTTCGCTGTCTGGACACATCGCGATGGCCAACGTCTGGAGCCAATCCGTCGTTTTGACAACGGCGAGGAGAGCCCCAATCGTAAAACCAAGTCGATCTATGCGGCTCGATCCGGTCGCGGAGCGATCTATGCGGCAACGACCGTCTATGCCAAGGACGGCTCGATCGAGGGCAACGAGATGCGTCTCCTGCTCGTCGAGTTCCAGGTCCTAGATCGGGATGATCGTAAGGATGACCAGCTTCGGGTGACCATTGTGAGCCAGAGCTATCAACTCGCTCAACCCGGTAGCCACATTCCGGAAATCGAACTCTCGCGCGATCTGGATCCTCTGTGGACCGAAATCGCTGATGCCGCGCGACGGGGCTTCATCCGCGAATGTGCTCCTTCCAATCATGAATTGGAAGAGTATCGCGTGTTCATCGTCGGACAACTTACCCGTCTGAAAGCGGACGAGAAACTTCCTTACGACAGAAAATTCTCTACCAGAATTCGCGATTTGAACTGGGAGGATGCTCTGCGTTTGGTGAAGGAACCCTGGCAGTTTGCTGTGGTCGCTGGAGAGCACGCTCATCAGGGTCGTTTCTCCTCCGACGGAGGAATGTATACGATCCTGAGCGAATGCGTTCCGGAGATGATCCAGCAGCATGGCTGTTCACCGGAACGTAAGGACGAGCTCATGGGTATGGTCTCGTTCATGCAGGAGACCAACACTATGTGGAACTATCGCGGGGATTAAAAGAGAACCGCGATCGTTTAAACTTCTCAACCTGTTAAGGAGAATACATGGGTCAGATCACGATGTTTGAGTGTGATCATTGCAAGAGTGTGTATAAGAAAGAAGAGTTAATCTTGACATGTGAGGCATTTCATCGAGCGCAGAAAGAGCTCGATGAGGTACGAGAAAAATTTGAGACGATTAAAAGGGAATTCGAGGATGCACAGAAAAAAGTGCACGAATCGTGTCCCCAACACGACCACCAGTCAACGGGAGAGTCACGAAGAGATGTGACGATGAGTGACACCCATTACACCAGCAAAAAAATGCGGTGTAGTCGATGTGGACATGAGTACTGGACCTAAGACCGCTTCACACACCTTGTCTACGGACTCGGTGTGTTTTTTGTTTGATCCATTTCCCCTTCGACTCCGCTCCCTTGGGTCGCTTCGCTCAGGGAATATTAAATGAATCCCTCTACCCTCTACTACTTTACTACTCTGCTACTTTCCAATTCTAACGTACAAACCCATTACCACACACCGTCTCAATAAGGGCTCGACAGACTAGATATGGATCGCAATTGGCGGCAGGGCGCCGATCTTCGAAATAGCCACATTGGACGTCAACCGTTGGCATTGGGATGCGGATAGAAGCTCCTCGATCACTTACACCGTGTCTGAATGTTTTTATATCGCATGTTTCGTGTAATCCTGTCAGACGCTGTTCATTCCCAGCTCCATACACAGCCATATGGGCGTCGTGTGTTTGGGAAAGTTTTTGACAGGCCAGTTCAATTTCCTGAAGACCTCCTGAAGCGCGCATTTGTTTGGTAGAAAAATTCGTATGAGCGCCGGACCCGTTCCAATCCCCCTTTACCGGTTTTGGATCAAAGCAAACGTGTATCTGAGACTCTTCCCCTAGTCGTTGTAAAAGCCACCTGGCGACCCATAATTCATCACTCACAGCCAAGGGTGGCAAGGGCCCTACCTGAAACTCCCACTGGCCGGGCATGACTTCCGCATTGATGCCGCACACATGCAACCCCGCATCAAGACACAATTGCAGATGGGTTTCTACGAGCTCTCGTCCAAACACATTCCCCTCTCCCACAGCACAATAGTAAGGGCCTTGGGGAGCTGGATAGCCTGAGACAGGCCAACCAAACGGACGTCCATCTGAAAACAAAACATATTCTTGCTCAATCCCAAACCAACTTTCCGCTTCTTTGTGAACTCTGGCACTCTCTCGTAAACGTGCTCGGGTATTTGTGGGATGAGGATGCTTATCTGCGGTAAAGACTTCACATAAAACCAAAATTGCCTCTCCTGCACGGATAGGATCATGAAAAAAACGAACCGGTCGTAACCGACAGTCACTAAAATGTCCTTCTGCCTGCTGTGTGCTGGATCCATCAAACCCCCATTCAGGAATGTCCTTTAACTGCTGAACAGAGCCGTTAATCACTTTTGTCTTGGATCGTAAGCAGGTGGTGGGTTGAGAACCATCAAGCCAAATATACTCAGCAAGAGTGTGAGGCATAGAAGAGGCAATAAAGAGAAAGACACCTCTTCAGGTGTCTTTTTTAGTTAATGTAAAAAACTTCTTTTATTGTGAAGGGTTTTTAAAAACCAAGCAATGTGTGGATAAATTAAAGCTGACGTAACACATTACGTAACTGAGAAACCAGTTTGTCGCTTAGAGGAATAAGATAAATAGGATGGTGTTCCCCTTTCAAGAAACAGCTCACTCCTTCTGAAGTAAACGCACAGTGAACATCTGCTTCTTTTTCTTGCTCGGTAAGCTGAAATTCCTTAAAAACCTCACGTACTTGATTGAGTAACCCTTCCTCAAACCCTTCTAGAGAAACCGTCTTGATGCTGGGAGAAAGCGTTTCTTCATACACTCGTTCCCGTGAAAACCGTTCATGGGCATCGTCGGTCACATAGAGATCGCGGATTCCAGCTTTCAGAAGCGCTGTCCAACAGGGTTCGCAAGCCCACCAATGTCCATACATGTAAGCATCGGCTCCTTCAGGATTCACCCCAAGTCGAGCAGCTTGTTCCAATACCATACGTTCAGCGTGTCCCGGTGCATCATGCAACGTGCATAGGTCGTACCCTGTTCCACTTGGCACATCCAGTACCACTCGTGGACACACATGAATCTCTCCCGGACCCTTATTAAAACCGTTTCCGGCACGCGCGATAACTTTCTCCTCTTTTACAAGTACGATCCCCACAGGATAGAGAGAATCTCCCGCACATTCCTCTCTTGCACGGGAGGCCTCGATCATAAATGGATGATCGACAGGAACGTATTTAAGATGACGGTCTGGCGGCATGTAGGGATAGTCGATATTGGGCATATTAAATGTTATACTTGAAAAAATATTATACACTTTTATGACTTCACAAGAAGATTTTGAAAAAGAGATCACTCAGCTGGGCGAACGAATTGCTCTGCTATTGGTAGCAAGCGATTTACCCGATGAGGTGAAAGCCGGGTTTATGGCAATGATCCCAGAAATGACTCCAGAGCAACTGGATCGTCTCATCGCTCTTTTAGAAGCCAACGTAAAAGAAACGGCTGTGGCGGAAGAACAACAACTTGGTCGTTCTGTTCAAGAAGCTCAGAAAGCCTATGAAACCTCTCGCAAAGAAGAAGAGCAACAAGCGATCAAATCAATGAATGCTATTGAAACCCTTTTGAATCAATAAAGACCCACACTATGAGCTGGTCTCGCTTTGCTCGCTTGCTGCGTACGCAACCATTAGATCGAGAAACAAAACTCATGCTCATTGATCTTTTGAGTCGCACAGATAATCCTAAGACGGAAGAAGACATCTTCACGTTTCTTTTCGCTTGGGAGGAAGCCCAGGCAAGCACCCAAAAGCAACTCCTCCAAGGGATCCAAGATCTTACCAATCAGTATCAACAAGCAAAAAATCAACTGAATGCAACGGAACAAAAACAGACCCTTTCCATTGCCGATGATCTTCAAAAACAAAAACGTATTCACGTATTACGAAGTTTAATTAATACCCTATGAGCGCAATGCCAAGAAGAAGACCTGCTGGTTCCCGCGAAAAACGCACCCCCC
>JACPHU010000029.1 GCA_016188495.1 Candidatus Uhrbacteria bacterium | reverse complement strand
GGCCACAGCGGACCGCCTCAACAATCTCGAGTTTTTTCACTTCTTTCGTCGACATGGGAATGTATTTCATACCCCGGCATCTTAGCCGAGGCGGAAAAATTCATTTCTCCCAATCCGGAAAATATCACGTCTCTTTTACATCTTCTAGAAGTAACTTTATTGGGATTGTTCTTGTATTTTTTATCATTCTCCATTTGTGAACCACCAATCTAAAATAGATCTTGCCAATGGAACAGCTGCGTCGTTACTCTCCCCTCCTTCTTCTATTAAGACAACCAAAGCAATACTGGCCTCATCATAAGGTCCAAACCCAGTGAACCAAGAATGATAAGGTTGATTTCCGTAGGTTTGTGCTGTTCCTGTTTTCCCTGCAATTTCAACAGGAAGATTATTTAGTGATCGTGCGCTTCCGCTGGTAACCGTTTGACGCATTCCTTGCCTGACAAGAGAAAGAGCTTTTGTATCTAAATTTTCTATTGCCACAGGTGTTTCGTGTTTAATACGATGGATTCCTAATCCATCCCCAGATTCAACAACATAAGGCTTTATTTTTTTTCCTCCGTTGGCAATGGTGGCTGTGGCTGAGGCCATTTGTAAGGGGGTTGTTAAAAAATCTCCTTGCCCAATGGCGAGATGGTATGTATCTCCGACGTACCATCGTTCTTTTTTCACCTCTTCTTTCCATTCTTTTGAGGGTAAAAATCCGTCTGCTTCCGCAGGAAGGTCTATTCCTGTTTGAGACCCAAAACCAAATTTGCGCGCATATTCATTAATACGAGAAACACCTAAACCAGACGTAGCATCATACCCACCTCCAACAATATAAAAAAAGGTATTCACGGATTCAGAAATCGCTTTTCGTACATCTGTGATCCCGTGGCCTCCTCCTTTCCAATCAGGAAAAAACCACTGACCGATTCGAAGCCCTCCTGTTGAGAGAAAAGACGTGTGCTCACTAATAATCGATTCTGCTAATGCGGCGTAAGCAATAATTGGTTTGAGTGTTGATCCTGAAGGGAATTCTCCAGCAATGGCGCGAGGAAATAACGGGTGATCTTCATTATTTAGTAAGGCATCATATCGATCCTGAGTAATACCATCAACGAATTCGTTCGCATCAAATGTCGGCAAGCTCACTAGCGCTCTTACCGCACCGGACCTGGGATCAATCGCGACGACAGATCCACGAGAAGCCCCGACACGATCGAAGGTAAGCTGTAGTTGTTGTTCAATGTATTTTTGAAAAGAAGCATCGATACTTAATGTAAGATTGGATCCCAACACAGGATCTTCTTTTGAAAGAATACTTTTCTTGTTTCCTAGAGCATCTACTTCATAGATAAGTTTGCCTGGAATTCCACGTAGAAGAGCTTCATCTTGAAATTCAATTCCTGTTTTCCCCACCAGGTCGATTGACTGGTAATTGTTCTCTTTATAACGTTCCAAATCCTCTATACTCAGAGTTCCTGTGTACCCAATAATATGGGAAAGAGAAGGAGCAGAGGAAGAATAGACACGTTTTGTTCTCGTATTTAATGAAAATCCAGGGAACTTCTTTATTTCGATGGCAAGACGTATCGCTGATTCATAAGGCAAATCTTTCTCAATAGGAATTGGATCATAGGGGTGAGAGGCGTATTGAGAAATAAGCAAATCAAGATCTGTGGGTTGCAAACCTATTAACTTGGAAATGTCTTCAAACATTTTTTCTCGTTCATCTGTTTTTGGAAGATCGGCAATCGTCATGGTCAAAACAAACGCGGGTTCATTCCAAGCAAGTGGAACCCCCTTTGCGTCGCTTATGAGTCCTCTGGAAGGAATAAGCAGTTCCGTTCGTTCTTTATTTTGATTTGAAAGGGCAAGGTATCCTTTTCCTTGAATAATTTGCAGCTGTGCTGAACGAGCAGTAAAAAGAAAAAAAACACTTACGACGATAAAAAGAGAAAAGAGCAATCTTTTTTTTCGTATAGAAGAAGACAACGTCAATAATCCCCGTCCGTTTGTCCAAGATTTTTTTTCAAACGCCACAAACTGCTCGATTGCCGAATCCGAGTCATCTAAACCAACCTGACCATATTGACCATTTTGCTGAAGATAAAAGAGTGAAGAAACTGTTTTGTTTTTTTTGAAAAACATAGTTACTTTCTTTTAAAAAAGAAAGAATGAAACATGACACGTACCCGTCTGGCAACTGGGAAAAGAAAGAAAAGAACAAAACAACCAAGAACTCCGGCCCATAGGTTCACTTGTACAATCGTCAACCATTCTACAGAAGAACCATTAAAAAAATGAAGAATGAAGATGCTCAGACACTGACTTACCGTTAAGATCAACAAACAGACAAGCATGGTTGCAGAAACGGCATAAAACGAACGATTCGTGAATACATGTTTAGCTAAAATGATGATCACCAAGGCCAGAATGCTGTAGGAAATTGTTTCAAATGGAGCATAAGAAAGAGACAAAAAATCTAGAACGATTCCATAAAAAATGAGCCACCACCAGACATACACTTGATTTAAATACTGATAAAAATAAATAGCCATCAATAAAAGAAAAGGAGTTCGATCAAACGGAAAAGGAAGAACGTGAATAAAACTGACCTGTAAGGTAAGAAAAAGAAGAAAAAGAAATAGAAGAATTCCCGTTTTTATCATGGGGATGACGATGATGAGTTTATGAGGACAAGAACTGAATCAATACGACGAACATCGACCAGTGGTTCAATGATTGCTTCCTGAAACGGAGAACCCGTTTCTTGTTTAACCGTATTAACAATTCCTACCAGCAAACCGCTGGGAATCGGTGATTCTAAACCTGAAGTAACCACAAGATCGTTCGGTTGGATTTTTTCATCAATGGGAATGAAGTTGATTTTTAATAAATCACTTATGGTCCCGCTCGCGACACCTATCGTACGGCTTTCATTCAACAGACTTACTGCGATCGCTTGTGTTAGATCAGTCACGGCCACGACTGTTGACGAATCCTTTCTTACTTCTGATATTTTTCCAACGAATATCCCCTCTTGGACAAGGACAGCCGTCCCTAATTCGATTCCTTGAGCGCTTCCTACATCGATCACGAATCGACTAACACTTTGTGAAATGCTTTTGGCAATAATATTTGCTGGAATATAAGAAAATGGAGAACGTTGAACAAAATCAAGTTCTTTTTTTAGATGTTCATTTTCATCTTTTAATTGCTCAAACATCACGCGTTCCACAGCAAGATCGTTGCGCTGTTGATAGAACTGTTCTAGTTCATGAGGAGTTATTGAATCAGATGCTGACCACCAAAAAAGATTATCAGAAAGTCCGGTTGCCAGTGATACGAGAGGTCGAGCGACCTGACTGATGGTTTTTGTTAAAATCCCCCTGAAAATAAAAGAGAGACAAAATAAAAAAAGAAAGAGAAAAACAACCACCGGTTTATATTTATTTTTTCCACCAAATCCAGGTTTCATACAGTCGTTGTCTTAGAAAACAATCTGAAAACCTATTTCAAATAATACTTCCTTCTGTTGCCGAAGGTAATGAAATATCTTTGAGCAGTTCAGGATCTTCTAAAAGCAAACCTGCTCCACGTACGACACAGGTAAGTGGATCGTCGGCAACACGAACGGGAATAGCCGCTTGTCGTGAAATAAGAACATCCATCCCTCGCAATAGGGCCCCTCCCCCTGTTAAGACAATTCCCCGCTCATAGATATCCGCCACCAACTCAGGCGGGGTGGTTTCAAGAGTCGCTTTGATATTTTCTACGATGGTTCTTACTGATCGGTGTATAGCCTCACGGATCTGACTGTCATTGATAATGATTTCTTTTGGAAGACCTGTAAGGAGATCTCTTCCTCGCATTTCGATTTCAAGCGGTTCGTCTGGTTCAATCGCTGTTCCAATTCTCATTTTTAAACGTTCAGCAATTCGTTCGCCTACAAGTAAATTAAATGAGTCGCGGGCATATTGAATAATATTTTTATTCATCTCATCACCGGCGATATCCAAGGATTTCCACGTGACGACCCCTGCAAGAGACATAACTGCAATTTCTGTTGTTCCTCCGCCGATATCAACAACCATCATTCCTAAAGATTCAGCAAGCGGCAGACGGGCACCCAAGGCTGCAAGTAAAGGGTTCTCTACGAGATAAACTTTTCGCGCACCAGCAGAAAGAGCCGCATCTTCGATCGCTTTTCGTTCTACTTCCGTTGTTTCTAAAGGAACTCCGATCACGACACTCGGTCGAGGAATAATCGTAAAAGATTCATCGTGAACTTTATCAATAAAAAATTTCAGCATTTTTTCTGTCACTTCAAAATCTGAAATAACACCTTTTGAGAGAGGGCGTGTAATTTGGATATGCGGTGGGGTTTTTCCCAACATATCTTTTGCATCTTTTCCTACAGATAAAATTTGATCTGTTCGTGTGTTCACCGCTACGACCGAAGGTTCATTAATCACAATTCCGCCGTCTTTTGAATAGACGAGCGTATTGGATGTTCCCAGATCTATTCCAAGATCTTTTGAAAATTTACCAAGTAATTTGTTAAACATAAAAGAGGTCTAACCCCTGCGATTGTATCCTATTAAAACTTGACTATCAAGCTTAATATTGAACATTTTTTGTATTCATCGAATCTCTCACCATACCTGTGGTGAGAGATTCGATTATGTTCGTTTTGTTGAGATAAAAGCCAACTCGACAAACGCCGCAATTATCACGATCAGAATCATTGTCCACCATCTAAACCATCCTTGAGAAAGAAGAATGAGGGAAGCGATAAAAATAACAGTCAACAAAATAGCCTGACGAAACGCACGATACGTGATTCTGGAAGAAAGCTCTTTTTCCAAACGCCAAAAACGGAATATAAGACCGAGTAATGAGATCGTTCCAAAAGAGAGCATGCTTAATGTCAGATAAAATAAAAAGAATCCAAGCATTCCTGAACGAGACGGATCAATTCCATACACAACCACCAACCAAGAAACCCAAGCGGTAAGCGTGCCGAGCGTCATCAAAATAAGATAGCTACGGAAGTTCATAACGAGATGGTTCTTTTGAAAGAAATGTAGAAATTTGTTTAATAGAACTTGAAGGAAATTCCTCTTGTAATTTCATCAGAAGAATAGGTTCAATTCCACGCAGAGCATATCTAGCAGCTGAATTTTTCACACGCAAACGAACGATCCCATCTTTATAAGAAATGGCTACGACGTCGTATGCCTGCATTCCTGGAAGATGCCCTGGAATGATGCGGTTGGCCGCCTCAACAATCATTGCTGCTTTTACGGACTTTCGGATACCAGCCCGATTGAGCGAGCCAGAGAGAAGATTACGAAGAGAAGAAAGAGCCATAGATTATAAGTATAGCAAAAAAAGAAGTGGATGAGTGGTTGTGTTTACCTTTTTAGCCACCACTTTTTAAAAAACGGAATTGTCAGCGTGGACAAGATAAAAGCAACAGACGGAACAATGGCGTTAAAATGAAACTCCCCGCGAGCCAAGCTGTGGGGTATCAGGCTACATATTCCCTGAGCGAAGGTTCGTTCGACGAACCGGAGTCGAAGGGGGTGCAAATACAGCCTTCGACGGATTCGACAAGCTCACCACAGGCAGGCTCAGGTAATAAAATACGCAGCCGTTCGATAAGCTCACGGCAGGCAGATTCAAAGGCATAAGGAGAATACACACCAAGCTGATGGGGTATTTACCCTGAGGGAATAAACACTTTTCTTTTTAGAAATGTCCAGATCGTGAATAATAGCAAAAAAATTGCTGTTGCTATGTAGATTGCCTGTAAATTCCAAATTTTGCCGATAAGTCCAAAAAGTGGCGCAAGAATTACACCGGAAAAATTGATAAGCAGACGATTTACTGATGTTACCGTTGCTCTGCTTATGGATTTAATATTGTGTTGAACCTTGCTGTCAATGAGCACCTCCAAAGGCGAGGTGATGAAATAAGAGAGTAATAGCAATACTATCATTGGAATACTTGGGAATAGACCCACCAAAAGCATTAAAACGAAACCGAAAAATGGAAGTCCATAATAAATCCAATGTGTGTTTTTGAGTCTGTGTGCAAAATATGAACCAACAGAATTAAATGCAGACCATATAAACCCAACAATACCGAAAGCAAATATTGGTAAGCCGGCTAACTGGTAATAAAGTTGGTCAAATTCCTCGATGCCACCAAAAATCGAAATACCAACGGCATATGCAAAGAAATATAAAAGTATTTTATTCTGTTTGATTTCTTTGTATGCGGATTTTATGTGATCAAGATAGTGTATTTCCTCGGTTGATTTTGCCTTTGGCGTTTCTTTGATGAACAGAGCAAAAAAAGCAGAGAGTAGAAGCGGAATGACTGAAAAAATGAGAGCCCAGTCAAGATTGTAGTGCGCTATAAAACCACCTGAAATTGTTGAAATTGCTAGGGCAATATGAAAGTAGAATTTTTTCTTTCCAAGTACTTTTTCGTATTCATCTTTTTTGTCAAAAGCAGTTAATTCATCATAAAGCAATGCCTCTGTTGTACCTGAAACAAGTGAACTGCCAATGCTCCAAAATAGGAAACCGAGTGCATACAAATAAAAATCTCCATTTGCGAAGAACCAAACCACAAAACAAAGAGATTTAATTATTGGTGCAATTACGAGCATTTTTTTGCGACTCCAATAGTCTGCTAATGCTCCAGAGGGTATTTCGAGTATTACTGATGTCAAAGCCCACCAGGACAGAAGGAGGGAAATTTCAAAAATTGATAATCCACGAATGTTGAATAATACATTGTAGATTGCATAGGCAAAAACAAAATCATAGAGCGACGAACTTATATAATAATTTCGCAGAAATGATTTGTATTTTTTGTTGATCATACTTGTATTATAACATTCTGCTAGTTATTTTTTTCTTCCTCATTCATTTTCCTTTTCCTTTGTAAATGTTCCTTATATTGTTTTTGTTTATCTGGTGATTGCGTTGTAATTCCCGGATAATGACCAGGAACAAATTTTATTCGAAACATTTCAGAGGCAATCAAGGCAATGGCTGCTAAATTATTGTTTAATGCTTTTCGTATATGATTATAATAATGAGGTTCACGTTTTGACGATGGTTCATATCCTATTTTAGACATCATTAACTCTAAGAATAACAGTGAAGTACTTCCGTTTCTATCAAGAAAGGGGTGGATATCCAAAAAATCATTATGAAGTTTTGCAACGCACAGTTCGTAGCCAATTCTTTTTAATGTGTTGAGTCGTTGATCTGGTGGTATCTCTGCGATTAGATTATTTGCACGTGCTAACACAGTATTGACTTCCATTTCAACATCTTCACTTAGTATTCCTACCCTTACCGAGAAGGTCGAAATGTCTTCAGGATCTCTACGCAAACGGGAAGCAGACTTGGCTACAATTCCTCGATTATTTATCGCGTGAAGTTGTTCAATCATTTCAATTGTGATTTCTGGTCGATCTCTTAATTCTTGAATTTTGTCTACCACAAGCTCCCTGTTTCTGTCTTTGACAACAAAATATTCTTCCATTGAGTACCCGTATAGTTTTCCAATAATTTCTTGCAAATCAAATTTTTTGCCAGTCAGTTTTAATTCTTCAATCGCAAAGTAAACCAACTCGTCTTCAATAAAATCTCTCTGTTCCTCGAATACTTGTTCAAATGCTTTGCCAATATCACCTTTTGATTGTTTTTTTAATTCAACTAAACTTTGGAATTCTTTATATAAATCTATCCAAATCGGTTCGTTGGCAGACTCGTCTGGTGGCAGATGATCTGCCGCCGTCTGCAGATTCTCCATCACCCCTCGCAAACTCTTTTCAACATCTTCAGGTTTTTTTGCAACAAAAAGAGTAGATTTTAACTCTCTTATTTTTGAAAGGAGTGAAGCAAGCGCCCCTTTGTCTTTTTCTCGTGTCGCAACACCCAGCTCTTTCATGGGAACTGGCTGTCTGGGTACTTCTTTTTGAAAAATTGGTTCCAAATCAAATCTCTCTGATGTCATAAATTTATTTGCTCAGGGTAAATATTCCGTCAGCTTGGCTAACGGAAATTTTGCTCGTCTATTCCCAAAAAGGAGCGTACCAACTTCCGTATTCACAATATTTTATTGTTTTTCCAAAAGGGGCCCATCTGGTGGAAAGACCATCACAACAATTCGTTAAGTTTCCTTCAGAACAAGAATGTTTAGCTGTTAATGTACTTAACTCTTTTTGAACCGATTCTTTTTCTAAAATTTTCCTACTCAACACATCGCCATCCCCTGTCCAAGGAGCCCAAAACAATAGAGCTGTGATGGCTACCATAACGCCAATAATCATTTTTTTCTTCATACATTTTTGTTATGAATTATAAGAGGTGGACAAAATTTTTACGTATCTTGTACTCCGTCCATTTGGCTCGAGGGAAGCTTTATTCTCTAAATTCACAGATATCGGCGAAATCGCAAAAGCCACAGTGGAAGCCTGGTGTGGGCTGGAAGTTTGAAGCGCGAATAGCTTGGGCGCGCTCAACAATTTGTTCTTGAAGTTCCAAAAGTTGTTTATCTGTTCCAATAAAAGAAACCTGGCTGTTATCTTGCAAATAATAGTAGGTCAGACGCTTTGGATTAAGCCCCAGAACATCTCGTGCAGCCATTTGATAGAGCAGTAATTGTTCCTTATCCTCTTTTGAAAGCGTTTTTTCTGTTTTAGGTGTTCCTGTTTTATAGTCAATGATTTCAACACCATCTTCAAAAGAATCTATGCGATCGATTTGACCTTTTAACACCACATCGCCAAATTTCATGGTGAAACCTTGTTCAAGAGAAAATGGTTGAGGAGCTGTATTTGTCAGTTGTCGATAAAGCTGTTTAAGCGAATGCAATCCCTGTTCACGATATTCTTCACGTTGACGATCATTCATATACCAATCGTCTTGCCAGGATAACGCATAAAGTTCCAAGAGTTCTTGGAGTGAAACCGGAAGATCCTCCTTTTTTTCTGTTTGAAGAGATTCGTTTGCCGTTTCAAACAAACTCGTTTGTTGCACTCCTGTACGCTCAAGCCAGAGCGTAAAAAATTTTTGGAGCGTATGATGCATGGTTTTTCCAAACGAAAAAGTCCATTTTCCCATGACGGGAACATTTAAAATATGAGCAAATTTATATTGAAGCGGACAGGTCTTGAACGCCGCTAACTGCGTAAAGGAAAACTGCTTGGGAATAGGTAGAATGAAAGAATCTTCTCCCTTTGTTTGGTCAGGACCTTTATCTTCATCAAATAACTGGATCTCTTCAGAAACAGCGTCGGATGTTTCATAACCTAGCTCTGAAAGAAAACGAGAGATTTTTCTTTTACGCGTTCCTCCGTATTGTTGCGCAGAGGTAAAGTAAAGCCCCTTTTTCGCTCGTGTCATGGCGACATAAAATAAACGACGTTCTTCTTCTAGATGCAGTTCGCTCCCCTCTTGAGAAGCGTTTGAGGTTAATTCCTCTGGTAAAGGGATCGCTTCTGTTTTCGCATTGGTAGGAAATCGCTGAGCGACAAGATTAACCACGAACACATGTTCGAACTCTAGTCCTTTTGACGCATGAATGGTCATGATTTTTATCATGTCTGGACCTGCTTCAAAATCTACGGATAAAGACCCCTCTTCACCTGCATCACGTTCATGTTTAAATTCCTCAAGAAATTGATGGAGAATCGGATGTTCATGACGTTTTTCAAACGATTTTAGGCGACGATAAAATTGTTGCAGATAATTGAACTGCTCTATTTTTTTTGCCTCGGACTGCTGGTTAAGCCATTCAATCATTCCAGATTCTTTGGCAACCAAGACAAACAATTCCCCTATAGGACGATTTCTCGCTGCTTTTTGAAATACGTCCAATTGTTTGAGAATACGGTCAATCTTTTGTATATCAATAGCATCTGTTTGAAAAAGAGATGCTGCTTGCTGGCAAGCTTCAAATAAAGATTTGCCTTTGCGATGAGCAAAACGATTAAGCTCGATAATGTTTTTTTCACTCACACCCGAAAGAGCTGATGTAAGAACACGATAAAAGCTAGGGCTATCATATGGATTATCAATAATCCTTAGATAAGCCAGTAAGTCTAAAATAACAGGTTTAGTATACAGACCACTCAACGCTAAAAATTGGTAAGGAATTCCATAACGGTCTAAGACCGTGGCAAAATCCATTCCAGCGCTATTTGAACGTACGAGAATAGCAAAATCATTCCAAGTAAGTTCTTTTTGATCACGACGCAAAGAAAGAATTTTTTGTACGACCTGTGCCACTTCTTCTTGAGCAGTGAGAGCATGAAGATGTTCAATCGACCCGCCAAACGTATTCATCGCTTGAAGTTTTTTAGAAAGATTTCTTTCAGAAACAGCTTCTAGACGATTTGGGTTATTGTGTTGGATGAAACCATAGGCTTGATCCAAAATTTCTTGAGCTGAACGATAATTTTTCGTCAGAACGATTTGTGTGGTATCAGGATAATCTTGTTCAAAACGCAAAATATTTGCGAGCGATGCCCCACGAAATTTATAAATAGATTGATCATCATCCCCTACCACCGTGAGATTGCGCTCTGGGTGCGCAAGAAGTTTAACCAGTTCGTATTGAACATCATTCGTATCCTGAAATTCATCGACAAGAATAAATTTAAACTGTTTTCGAATTTTTTCTAAAACGACGGGTCGGTTGCGTAGAAGTTTCAACGCATAGAGTAAAAGATCTCCGAAGTCTAAGGAATCTTGATCGAGCAAAATACGCTGATAGTTCGCATACGCTCGTGCTAATTCGTTCAAACGTTTCAATTCGGAAGTGACGCTCTCGTCAGCCTGAATCGTATCTAAATCCGCCTGTTTATTTTCAACAAATAGTCTATAGGCGTCCGGATCAATACCTAAATCTTTCGCTCGAGAAAAATGGGTTAATAAAGAACGGATATACTTTGTAGGATTTCCTAAAGGACGGTAATGGTCCAATTCGAAAGAGTGAAATTGCTGTCGAACCAGTAACCAAGCTTCTAATTCTGTCACCAGTTGAAATTCTCGAGAAAGACCCAGCTCAACTCCGTAGTTTCTCAAGAGTTTTTCTGCAAATGCATGAAACGTTGAAATAGAAAGATCTACATACCCGTAAGGCAATAAACGATCAACTCTTTCTTCCATCTCCCCTGCCGCCTTGTCGGTAAACGTAAGAGCTAAAATTTCTTCCGGTTTGGCTAAGCCCTGCTCTATAAGCCAGGCAATACGATGAGTAACGACAGTGGTTTTTCCCGTTCCGGCACCAGCCACAATCATCAAAGGTCCTTGGGTGTGTGTCACAGCTGCCCGCTGTTCTTCATTGAGAGATGAAAGTAAATCTTCAGGCATAGTGAGGCTATGGTATCACAGCCATCTTTTTGCTGAAACGATGTCAGATTACATTGACAATATCTCTTTTTTAAGATAAGAAAACACTGCCGACAGTGGTAAAAAATGGAGGTGACTATGTTCTTTTCAAAACAACATCTGTTGGATGTTCGTGTGGTTCGTGGACGATCAACGATTAACATAGCCGACGTCATTGAGGGACAAATACTGGTTGAACTTAGACCAAGTGCTGTTACTCAAAATCATTTTCTGCCAATCATAGAATTACGTCTGGTGATCGATTGCTCCGGTTCCATGAGACAAAAGACCAATTCGGATCAGGAAAGTAAACTTGATCTTGTTAAAAAAGCGATCTTAAGCCTTTTGTCAAAACTAGAACCGCGGGATTATCTATGTCTTTCGATCTTCAGCACCACAGGCAAACTCCTCGTTCCTTTGACGATCCTGCATGCTTCAGGAAAGGAGCTTATACGGCGTCAGGTGTGTGCGCTTGAACCCATGGAAGAAACAGACATTTCTTCTGGATTAGAGCTCGTCATGGATCCAACCATTCCTAAGCATCTGACTCGCGTCATTCTCTTTACAGATGGACGTTCTTCGCGCCCATCTACCGACCATCCCCGTTTGGTGAGATTGGCAGATCAAGCAAGAGAAAGAAATCTTCCGCTGTCTATTTATGGCACAGGAGCTGATTATAACTGGAGCCTTCTTCAGCAATTGGCTGTTCGAGCAGGCGGAGGAAGTTTTTGCAAACACGTGATGAACGTCGCCACCCTTGAAGGACATCTTCTGGGGGAGCTCGCGAATCTTCGAGGAACGGCTATTGAACGTCTTCTCATCAGAGGAACCTGTGCGCAAAATGTTTCTTTGATCGGCGTAACTCGGATGATGCCGGAAATGCATTCGCTGGGTTTATCTCCCCAAGCAACTGTTTTCGAAGATTTTTCAGGGGCTCTTGATATTTACCGGGGTCAACAATACATGTTGGAATTCCGGGTTAAGGATCCAAAAATCGGAAACCAAACCGTGCTCAATTTGGAATTTTCGGGATTCGTTTGCGAAAACGGAAGACCTTTTGAGGACACTCTCGCGCTTTCAGTCGATGTGGCACAACACGAATCCGCGTCACCCAATCCTGAAATCGTAAAAATGTTGACCATGATGTCTGCTGTCAAACAAGCAGAAACAGGCCAGTATCGACGGGCCGGCGAACTCTATCGACGGGCCGGCGACATGGAAACGGCTCGAATGATGGATTCGTTGTCTCTTGCAAATGTCGACGAAGAGTTAAGACGATCCTCTTCTACTATGGTAAACAGCTCAATATCCAAGTCCTATACGCGAGAAAGGAAATAATCCATGCTTTCTTGTCATTGCGGTTTTGAATACGACCAGGGAGCTATTGTGTGTCGACAGTGCGGGGATTTGTTGGTTGAGTCGTTCACCCCCATTCAAAAACACACGTCTTGCGTGCTTGTGTGCGGAAAAAAACATGAAGCAGATCGGTCAAAGCCGAGACTGATTCTTCATTTGATTTCTTGTTTTGGTACAGTCTTTGAAGAAGGTCAGGAGTCCATTCAGATTCCTTTCGAAATTCTGAAAATTCCTCTGCGTATCGGCAGACGGGATGAGGGCCACAATCCACCGATCGTACCTGAAATCGATCTTACTCCGCTGCTTGAGCGTCATTGGGATCAAAGGTTTTCATCACCTATTTCCCGACTGCATGCTGCACTGCAACTGGAGGATGGACAGCCGGCGATTAAGCATCTGGTTGAAAGAACAAGTAGTACTCGACTGCGACACAGTGGGGATCAAAGAAAACAATCGCTTCCTTTGAATTTTCCCGTTATTTTGAAACATCGGGATGTCCTCTATCTCGGACATGAAAAACACGGATGGATCAAAATCAGAGTATCCATCCCATAAACGCAAAATCGACCCTTTATAAGGTCGATTTTTTCTATCAATAACGGTGTTACAGATCGTTTCCCGAATAACTGAGGTTTAAAGATTTATTACACAGAGGAAAATCAGGAACAATGTTCCCAGGACCTATTTCGCCAAACAAAGCCCAGTTGCAAAACGAAGGGTCGCGTGGCATGCAACGATCAATCACACCGTCTTTTAAATGCACAACGGTCATGATCTCTCCTCGCCACGATTCTACAGCACTCAAAGCGTTGCCATCTTTCACAAGAACGTCCGTCTGTATTTTTGTGTTCTGATGTTTATCTAGTGCTGCGAGAATCATCTCAAGAGAGACGTCGAGTTCTTCAAAACGGCATCGGTAACGTGCGTAAACGTCCCCATCGGTTGCAGAAATTTGTGTAAAAGGCAATTGACCATAACCTGCATAAGGATGATCTGTACGTACATCTTTGTTCACTCCTGAGGCACGGGCAGGAAGACCTACAGCACCGTAAGCCACAGCCGCTTCTTTTTGCAAAATTCCCGTTGTCTCCAATCGTTCTCGAAGTCCATCGGAAAGCATTGCCATTTTGATCAGAGAAAGCATTTCTCTTACGGCTTCTTGAGTCGTTTCTTTCATAAGCAAGCGTTCTTCTGAAGTGAATTCTCGTAACACTCCACCTGGAATAATAAATCCTCTCCAAAAACGGTTTCCAAAAATGGTTTGAGATAATCGCATTAAACGTTCCTTGATACGGAAGCCTTGGGCGGCCATAACTGTGTATCCCGTTCCCATTCCTGCGATATTAGCCAGGTCATGAATATGCATGGTGATGCGTTCAAGTTCACACACAAGACTTCGAATCATCTGCGCGCGAAGAGGTACATCTGTTGAACAAATTTTTTCAACAGCCTGACAAAAAGCAAGAGCATGAGACGCGGCCATGTCCCCAGAGAGACGTTCTATAAAGGGCAACGCTTCAGAAGGTGTCTTTCCTTCCAGAAGTTTTTCAACGCCTTTATGCGTAAAGAAGAGTTTTCCTTCTAACGTAATAATTCGCTCTCCGGCAACATTGAAACGAAAATGGCCTGGTTCAATGATTCCAGCATGAATAGGACCTACAGGAATTTCATAAATCCCCTCACCTTCTACATGATGCATCGGATAAGCGACATTGGCATGGGCAAGTTTTGTATCCCATTTAAATTCTTTTCTCAAAGGGTATGTTTTTTCTGGAATATTTTCGTGATGCACTAAACGTCGTCCATCTGGATGATTCATTGCTTCAATACCGAACATGTCCATGAGATAACGTTCGTACCAATGGCTCGCCATTATTTGGGTTGTCAGTGATTGATACGTTGGATGTTCATCGTTTAATTGTGTAGAAATCGTAAACCAGGCAGGTTCAGCAGACTGTGATAAGACAGCATGAATACCAAATCCCTTCTGTGAGGCAGAATCGTCTGTTGCGTATAATAGAGAAAGAGAAAAACCCATTTCTTTAACACATTTTACTGCCGTGGCAGTAAAATCGTTGTGATCAATGACAAGATGCCATTGATCCTTGTGTGATTTTACCAAGCCAGGAAATATCTTTGTAAGTTCATCGTATGTCATAGAGTGAAAAAGGAGCCGCTTACTTGCGTGAGGAACAGGAGACCATTTCCGGTTAAACACCAAAATCCGAAAGCGATACCAAGAATAATGTGAATAGCCATGATTGTATGGGTGGTATTCCAATGTTCTTGTGCGATCTCCTGCTTCTCGTTAGGAGTAATTTCACCAAACAAAAGACTTAACACGGAACGGATCATTCCTACACCAGCCAAAGATAGCCCAAGAACAACAATCGCCGTAAGCCATGGATTTTGAGAAAATCCTAGACCCACGAGCATAAACTCACTCAAAAATAAACCAGAAGGGGGAACCGCAATAAGAAGTAGCAAAGCCAGCAAAAAGAGTGTGCTTGTTCTTGGGGCTCGAGCCATTGTGGCATGAACAAGCGCAAACTTTGTCGATTCAAATCGTTGCAAAAATTCTCCGGCCCCGTAAAAAAGTGCTGATTTTGCAAGCGTATGGCCAATCATGTGAATGCTGAAAGGAACAATTCCTACAGGACCAAGGCTTACAAAAAAGGCCAACAACCCCATATGCTCAACACTAGAATACGCAAGCATGCGCTTATAGTTACGTTGAGAAATTAAGATGATGGCTGGAAGAATAACAGATAGTGTTCCAAAAATGAGGAAAAAGTAATTCGTCCATTGGGATGATGCTAAGACCGTGTCGGTAATGACTTTAAATCTTAATAGAGTAAAAAAAGCAACGTTTAAGAGAACACCAGAAAGCATCGCAGAAACAGGAGCTGGTGTTTTACTATGGGCATCCGGAAGCCATGTATGCAAAGGAACAAATCCTACCTTTGTTCCAAAACCTACAAATAAAAAGACAAAAGCCCACTTTACGATATCTTGGTTTAACGAGGAACCTGCGGATCTAAGCAAATGCATGTTGAAAACTTCCCCCTCTGAAAGTCCTGCTAAGGATCCGGCGTAACCAAGCATGAGTATGCCAAATAATCCAAGGGCAATTCCCGTTGAACACAAAACAATATACTTCCAAGCGGCTTCCATGGAGGATTTTTTCCTATAAAAAGAAACCAGTAGCGTGGTCGATAGAGTCGTTGCTTCTAACGCAACCCATATGATTCCAGCGTTATTGGCAAAAATACTTACCAACATGGAAAGCACGAACAAAGGCACACAGACCATGTAGAGGCGTACGTGATTTGTGCTTAAAATTCCTTTTTTTTCTTCCACGGTTAAATATTTTTGACTCACTAACATGGCTCCCAAATAAACAAAGACGATAAGACAAGCTACGAGAGATCCAAAACGACTGACCTCCCAAAAAAAGGTTTGCCAAGATTCCTGAGTTCCTAAAAGAACAGGACCGGAAATCCAAAGTGTAAGAACGGTAGCTGTGACGGCTGTACTTAAGCCAATCCGATGGAGCGTGTTATTTTTTATATTCGGAATAAGAGCAGCAAATCCAGAAAAAATAAGAACTCCAAATAAAACGTAAATCAACATACATTTAGTCAATCAATTCGTTCAAGTGTGACGTGTCGGAAGAACCAAACAACTCTTGAACACGTTGTCCAAGAGTAGCCATGAGAACAGCGCCGATCAATACGGCAGAATAGACACCAAATTCAATGACAACAGGAACACCACCCAAAGCACTTAATGCGAAGGCAGCAATCCCGTTTTCCATCACAAGAAAACCGATCATTTGGGAAATGATGTCTCGCCTGATAATCATTGTACTTATTCCTACAAAAATAATTCCGATAGAAATAGGCAAAAGAAGAGTCACTCCCTCAGAAGAACCCGTGTTTAGAAAAAGTGGAGAGCGGAGAGCTAAAACCATTCCAGCGGAAAAGGATAATCCGGCCACAAACCAACTTGAGGTTGCACGTAAAACAGACGAAAGTCTCAGAGAAACTCCTGAACGATCCGCCATTCTTCTAATAATAAAAGGAACAAGAATTCCTTTCACGATCAGAATCATAAGAACCACGATATACAAGTGAGACGCTTTTTCTTCTAACGCTATGCTTAACGTCAAACCCGCCAAGGCAAAGGAAGAAGTCGCATAGGCCCTCAAAAGACTCGGGAGTCTGGAAAGCGTTAAGCAAAAAAAGGTTCCCCCAACAAATACGAACATCATGACATTTAAGAATGTTAAAAGAGAAATCATAAAACGAGTGTAAGAATCAAACCAGAAAGACTAAAAATAAAACCGAGAGCCATATATTCTTGCATGCGATAAAATCGCATTTTTGCTATACACGATTCAAGAAGAGCAAGAAGAAAAGAAACAATAATCAAGGTCATGAAAACGGAAACAAGAGAAACAAACAACGAACTCAGGCTTAAGACCGCTTCTGGTTTTGGAACAAGTAAGTTTCCAATCAGTAAAAAGAAGAGGGTGAGCTTCACAGATGAAGCGTATTCAAGAATAGCCAAAGAAGGACCTGAGTATTCTAGAATCATTGCCTCATGAACCATGGTGAGCTCAAGGTGTGTAGCTGGATTATCGGTCGGATAGCGAGCGTTTTCAGACAATGCAATAAAAATAAAAGCAATGAGAGTCAGCAGCAACGCTGGATTTTGCCATAGGTGAATCCCTGAACCGAGCGATTCTTTCACAAGCGTACTGTGGTTTGTTATCGCGAGTGTCACAAACGTTGTCATAATCAATGGTTCAACAAGAGCCGCAAGCGTCATTTCTCGACTGGCCCCCATTCCTCCAAAGGCGGTCGCTGAATCAAGTCCTCCAAAAACAAGAAAGACGGAACTCATGGCTAACACTCCAGCAATGACAAAGAGATCAACGCCGTTGATACCCGCATTTGAAAATACCAGAGGAAGACTCATGACAAGAAAAATAATTGTTCCCAAAACAACGTAAGGAACACAGCGAAAAACCCATGAACGGCTTTGGGAAATAACCGTTTGCTTGCGCAACATCGTTAACAAACCAAAATACACAAGGAAAGGACTCGCTCCCCTTCTGCCCTGTAACCGGGCTTTCAATAGACGTACAAGCCCTGTGACAAATGGAGCAAAAAGAAGAACGATGACAAGTTGTATAAAAGAGATAAGAAAAGAGGTGTTCATAGAGCAATCCAGATAGTCAATAGAAGAGTGAGCAACAAAAGAAAGAGATAAAAACGAATATTTCCGTTTTGAATTTTTTTCACCCGTTCGTTGATTTCTATCAAAACCTTTCCAAGAGGTGTGTATCCAAAATCCATCCAAATAGAACGCAAATGAAGGGTTATTGTGCGTTTTGCTATCCAGGAGTTACCTTCGCACAAGGGGTGAACTTCAATAGATTTGCGAATACCCAATAAAGAACGAAAAAAGAAACGGATAGGAGCAGAGAATGCTGTCGCTGTATATTCCATAGACGCATCTATTGGCTGACCGCAATCCCAACTATGGAAAAGACGTTCATTTTTAACATCTGTGAACACCCGACGAAATAACCAAACGCCGATCACGCACAGGACTAAAAATAAACCGATAAAAAATGGTTTTATGCTGCCCAATCCTGCAGAGAGACTTGTCATCGAAACAAAGAAGGAAACGGGTGACTGAATTTCCATCAGAGAAAGAATTCTAGGGGAAAACAATCCCAGAACAACGACGAGAATTGAAAGCGCAATAATAGGAAAAAGAATAAGCCATGAAGGATCATGTGCGGATTGTGCTTGAGGCGTGCGGGGTTCTCCTAGCATGGAGATAGCAAATAATTTAACCATGGCAAAAATAGCCAGTCCTCCCACCAGGGTTGTTATAACGAGAGTTCCAATCAAAATCCCCTTAACAAATGGGCTTGCAAGAGTCACGCCAATAACCAAGCTTTGGAGAAATACCCATTCGGCAAAAAAAGGTCCAAAAGGAGGTAACGCAGCGGCAGCAAGAATTAATACACACAAAGAAACGGAAAGTATGGGCATTCGTTTGGCTAATCCCCCCATCATTTCAAGGCTTCGAGAATGAACACTATGAATGATCGCTCCGGAAACAAGGAACAAACCCGATTTAAAAAGAGCATGTCCTACGGCAAAAAATAAGCAGGTGTTCAATAGTAACTCCGATAAAGGAATGAGGCCTTGAGATTTCAAATAAAAAGCCGTTCCCACCATTGTGAACATCAAACCGATATTTTCGATACTGCTGAAAGCTAATGTCTTTTTAAAATCTTTTTCTACTACTGCATACAGCACCCCGAAAATAGCAGAAAGCAAACCCAAGAAAACGATCATCAGGTACGCCGCGGAAGAAATGGGTGGAAGGATAAAAAGTAAGACACGCAAAAATCCATAAAGTGCGATTTTCAACATGACTCCAGACATGAGGGCTGAAACATGACTTGGAGCAGCAGGATGGGCCTCTGGAAGCCAAATGTGAAAAGGAACCAATCCTGCTTTTGAACCGAAGCCGAATAAAAACAGACCGAATGCACTCAAAAGAATCGTGTGGGAGGCTTGACCTGCAATGAGAGAAAGATCGTTAAATGTTGAAAAAGGATTGCCCCCTGCCAAAAGCATAAAACCAGCAAGGATAGCCGCAGCTCCAAGATGTGTCATGATCAAATACACCACAGCTGCGCGAATAGACGTTTGAGTGCGATCGCTCATGACCAGAAAAAAAGAAGTGATAGACATCACTTCCCAACCAAATAAAAACGCAAGAGGTGTTTGAGAAAGAAGCACCAGCTGCATGCCTAAAACAAACGCGGCAACAAGAGCATCAACCACGGATAGATTGTATGTATCGCGCATTGATGCCAAATAAGAAAGAGAATAGATCGCACAAAGCACGCTGATAATACAAACTAAGGCAAAAAACAGAGCTGAAAAAAAATCCAATGTCAAACCTGTCTGTATACCAAAGAACGAAAAAGACTGTTGGATAGCGACAGGATCAAAACTATTCTTTTTTGAAAGAAAAAGGAAAGCCATGCTTCCAACCGCTCCCAATACACCGGACATGATTAAAAGAACCTGGGAAAAAAAATGAGAACGACTTGATCGGTCAAGCAAAGCAACCAAACCAGAAAGAATGGCAACAAAGAGACTTCCCGAGATCAAAAATGAGATGAAAGAAAGATCCATACCGTGAGTGTTAAGCCTTCTGTTTAAGAGCCGCTAATAACGTTTTAAGAATCATTTCAGGAGAAGGCGGATCCCCTGGAATTTTTATGTGAACAGGAATGACATTCTCCACAGCCCCTACCACCGCATAAGAATCTTTCCAGATTCCGCCCGTACAAGCTCCATCCCCTACGGCCACGACAATACAAGGCTCAGGAGCGGCTTCATAAGTTGCTTTTACGGCGGCTTCTAAATTACGCGTAACAGGTCCTGTGACAAATAACATATCGGCATGTCTGGGAGAGGCAACAAAAGACAGCCCGAAACGCTCTATGTCATAGTAGGCATTGTTCAGGGCTGTCAATTCAATTTCTTCTGCGTTTGTCGAACCTCCGTCTACAGCGCGAATGCGTAATGATCGTCCATGGTAGAGTGAACGGATCATTTCTTTTAATTCGTTGCCAATAGGTTCAATTTCCCCATCTTTTAAACGTAATAAAGGATTTTCCTCTGTTACGCTAGGACCAAGAAAGAGTGTTCGAAGCAATGTGAGAATATACATATCGTAAAAAAATCGAGGAAATTATAATCCCGTGTCATAAAAGAATCAATCCTTTTAAAAGTGGATAATAAAAAGATGATTTAAATACCTTCGTTTTTAAAGAAAAACCGTCTTGATGCGTACAAGACGGTTAAAGAGTCAGAGGGTCGATTTCGAACAAATGACCCCACAGAGCGTTGCCGGATGTTTTCCAAAACTCGATAAAACGATTCAGATTAACCAAATACGTTCTTCGTCGATGGGTTTCCGGAATCGGAATAAGAACTTTTACCCCCGTCTCATCCGCGAGCCGCTGAATAGCCGTGGCAGAATCTTTGTAGGGTAAAGAATTTGCCCGTAGAACCAGTTCAGTATCATCCTCCCCGTAATCCACATGAAGCGTGGGAATAATTGTGTTGGTCAAGTCAATCTGGGCTACCAGAAGACTTGCTCTATACTGATGCCACATCTGATGAATTAAGGTCATTTCATTCAATTCTGCGGCTCCACACGGAGTATGGATGCTGAGATTGACGCTCGTGATTCCTTTCAGGTTAGGACCTTCTGCTTGTCGAATATGGTCCAGAACGATCTGTCCCAAGCCAGGATAAAGTTTGCAGTGCACATCGATGTTCATCGCCCCGCCATGAAAGCAGAGCATGTGGGGCCTAAACTTCTTCCCTCTTCTGATCGCCTGTTCCCATTTATGAAGCAAAAGATCTTTCATCTGATCGCCATCAGAACAAGCGACCACGATTTGGCCATTTCTTCCGCGGGCTTGATAGTCGCAAAGAACCCCTTGCTCTCGCAAGACGGCTACGACCTCTCGGTTAAACGGACTCAGCGTACAACTCATGCAAGCTCCTCTGTTTAGAGTTTCCGGAAATCGACAAGTCAGGATAGTAACGCCGTCTTTTCTTTTTTTCAAGAGTGTTTAAAAATCGAGGTGGATAACCATCAAAAAACAGGTTGTTTAACCTGTTTTTTGATCTAAACTCTTCCTACATCTTTATATTTTTTTCGTTTCAGAGCGACTCGATATCGAGCGAGCTCTCTCTCTAACATGGCCGCGGCATCGGCAAAAGCCACGTCGTCTCCATGGCGTTTTTCTTCCAATAGTTTTCTTGCTCGTTCTTTTGCCGTTTCAATTTTTTCCAGTTCAAGTTCTTCCACGCGTTCCGCGGTATCAGCAAGAATAATAATTTCATTTTTTGGACGAACATGAAGGAAGCCAGTTGAAGAAACCATAAATTGCTCAGTTCCATTTTTACGCAAACGCAATTCCCCTGCGCGTAAATTGGCGACCAAGGGAACATGTTGAGTTAAAATCGTCAGTTCTCCCATATCTGTCATGACAGAAACCGAATCTACTTCGTCTTGATAGACGATTCGTTCAGGCGTGACAATCGAGAGATGAAGTTTATTCATAGCTACTTCGAAGAAGCTTCGATCACCTCTTCAATGGATCCTTTCATATAAAAAGCGGCTTCTGGAATATGATCGTAAGATCCTTCGAGAATTTCCTTAAATGACCGAACGGAATCCTCACGCGTAACGTATTTTCCAGGAGATCCCGTAAACTGTTCAGCAACAAAGAAAGGTTGTGAAAGAAATTTTTGGATTTTTCGAGCTCGAGAAACAAGAAGCTTGTCTTCATCGGATAATTCGTCCATACCCAAAATAGCAATGATATCTTGGAGATCTTTATAGCGCTGTAAGACTTTTTGGACACCTCGAGCTGTTTGATAGTGTTCTTCACCTACGATATTTGGATCCAAAATGGTTGATGAAGAATCTAATGGATCCACGGCTGGATAAATACCCAACTCGGCCAGGGACCTGGCAAGCACAACGGTGGAATCTAAGTGACCGAAGGTTGTGGCAGGAGCAGGGTCGGTAAGATCGTCAGCCGGAACATACACGGCTTGGATAGACGTAATGGATCCTTTTTTGGTTGAAGTAATACGCTCTTGCATGGCACCCATTTCCGTTGCAAGGTTTGGTTGATATCCCACAGCAGAAGGAATACGGCCCAACAGAGAGGAAACTTCCGAACCAGCTTGGGTAAAGCGAAAAATATTATCGATAAACAGAAGAACATCTCGACCCTCATCGTCTCGGAAATATTCAGCAAGGGTCAATCCTGTTAAAGCCACGCGAGCACGGGCTCCGGGAGGTTCATTCATCTGCCCAAAGACGAGACTTGTTTTATCAAGTACGCCGGATTCTTTCATTTCTTCGTAAAGATCATTTCCCTCGCGCGTTCGCTCACCCACTCCAGCAAACACAGAGTATCCTCCATGTTCTTTTGCAATATTGTGGATCAACTCTTGAATCAAAACGGTTTTTCCTACACCGGCTCCGCCGAAAAGTCCTGTTTTACCACCTTTCAAAAACGGACAAATCAAGTCAATAACCTTAATACCTGTTTCAAATACTTCATCTTTCGTTGCCTGATCAGCAAAAGAAGGAGCTTCTTTATGAATAGGATCATGGCGTTTTGTTTTAACCTCCCCTTTACCGTCAATGGGTTGTCCTGTAACGGAAAACATACGACCAAGTGTTTGAGGACCAACAGGGACCGCAATAGGGCGTCCTGTGTTTACCACAGGCATCCCTCGCTCCAGTCCATCGGTGGTGGACATGGCAATTGTGCGTACGGTTCCTCGTCCGGTGTGTTGAGCAACCTCAAGGGTTAATACATCACCATCGCGAGTAACCTCAAGAGCTGTCAACATTTCGGGAAGATCTCCTCCTTCAAAATGAACGTCCACGACTGGTCCAATAATTTGTGAAATTGTTCCTTGTTTCATATTAGCCTTCTAATGCCGCTTTTCCACTGGAGATTTCTGCGATCTCCTGTGTAATGCCGGCCTGACGAGCTTGGTTAAAGGTAAATGTAAGATCTTGAAGCATTTCTCCTGCTGAGTCTGAGGCGCTACGCATGGCAAGCATTCGTGCTGAGTGTTCTGAGGCCGAAGACTCAAGGATAGCTTGATAGACCATTGTTTCTACGAGTCTAGGAAGCAACTGATCAAGAACAAGTGCAGGTGAAGGTTCAAAGAGAGCTTCTTGTGTCTGTTTTACATCCTGGTTCTGGTCACTCCCTAAAGGAAGGAGCTCTAGAATAAGCGGTGTTTGAGTGACGGCGCTGACAAAATCGGTATAAGCCACGAGCACCCTATCAAAAGAACCTTTCTTAAATTCATTGATGATCATCCGTCCAATAGGCAACACCTCTTCAAACTTTGTGTTATTGGTAATGTCTAAAAAACTAGCCATTATTGGGATCTGCAAACGTCGCATTGCATCAGCTCCGCGTTTACCAATACAAATGGTTTGAATACTGACATTCTCTCCAAGAGTTTTAATACTCTCTCGTGTTTTTTTAAGAATATTTGTATTGAATCCTCCAGCCAATCCCCTGTCAGACGTGATAAGAACAAGAAGAACATGCTTAACGTCTGGATTGCGTTTTAACAATGGGTGAACAGAAGTATCAATCGTTCTGGTAAGCGAGGCGACTGTTTCCCAAGCTAACTTCGAGTAGGGTCTAGAACCAATCACAGAACTGATCGCCTTACGCATTTTACTTGCCGCAACCAACTCCATCGCTTTGGTGATTTTACGTGTGTTCTTGACGGACTTAATCCGACGTTTGATCGTTCTGGTTTGAACAGCCATATCAAACCTTATTTTTTAAAGGTTTTGTTAAAGTCTTCAATCACACTTTTAAGAGCAGGCTCAATGGTTTCTGTAATAGCCTTTTCGTTGTGCAATTCTTCTAATACCTGTGCACCTGAGGATCGCAGATAATTCAAAAATGAATGTTCCCAATCAACGATACCCTCCACGACGACTTGATCAAGATACCCATTGATCGCTGCAAATAAAACCGCGACTTGTTCTTCAAAAGGGAGAGGATGATATTGAGGCTGCTTTAAAAGTTCTGTCAGCCGACGACCGCGTTCAATTTGTTTGCGTGTTCCTTCATCTAAGTCGGTTGCAAACTGCGCAAAAGCTTCAAGTTCACGAAATTGTGCCAATTCCAAACGCAATTTTCCTGCCACTTTTTTCATGGCCTTTGTCTGCGCTGCAGATCCAACACGGGAAACAGAAAGTCCTACGTTAAGAGCTGGTCGAATACCTCGATAAAACAAATCTGTTTCAAGATAAATCTGACCATCGGTAATAGAAATGACGTTTGTTGGAATATAAGCCGATACGTCACCTGCTTGAGTTTCGATAATAGGCAATGCCGTAAGTGAACCCCCTCCGTTTTCTTCATTTAAACGTGCGGCACGTTCAAGCAAACGTGAGTGAAGATAAAATACGTCTCCTGGATATGCCTCGCGTCCTGGTGGTCGACGAAGAAGAAGAGAAATTTCTCGATACGCCCACGCTTGTTTTGAAAGATCATCATAGATGACCAACGCGTCCTCTCCTTTGGCCATAAAGTATTCACCAATCGTACATCCGGTAAACGGAGCAATGTAGGAAAGTGCGGCAGGATCTGAGGCACCAGCCACTACTACGGTGGTGTATTCCATAGCTCCTGCTTCTTCAAGCCGAGCGACAATTTTTGCAATTTTTGATTCTTTCTGACCGATCGCGACGTAAATACATTTTACGTTTTGACCTTTTTGATTGATGATCGTATCAATAGCAATCGCTGTTTTTCCTGTCTGGCGATCACCAATAATCAATTCACGTTGACCACGACCGACAGGAATCATGGAATCAATCGCTTTGATTCCTGTTTGAAGAGGAACTCCGACAGATTTACGGGTCATGACTCCTGGAGCGATTTTTTCAATAGGAAAAAATTTCTTGGCATTCAACTTTCCTTTTCCATCAATAGGCATTCCCAACGGATCAACCACTCGGCCTAAAATATCATCTGAAATAGGAACAGATAAAATACGTCCCGTTGTTTTTACCGTATCCCCTTCTTTGATGTGCGAAGCATCTCCTAAAATAACCGCACCTACGCCATTTTCCTCGAGATTTAAGGCAACGCCGTAAATACCTCCAGGAAATTCAAGCATTTCAGAAGCTTTCGCCTGTAAAAGCCCAGTCATACGAGCCGTTCCGTCTCCTACGGACACAACGGTTCCTACTTCCTCTTGTTTTATTTCTGTGTGGTACTGATCGAGGGCGTTTTTAAGCGACTCGATGATCTCTGTTTTTATTGCCATACATTGGTTTATGCGTTCCTAAAGACGTGAGCCAGTTGTGAAAGATGTCCTTGAATAGATCCGTCGATAATCGTTTCATCCACTCGCAGTCGCGTACCACCGATCAATTCGGGTCGTATTTGTTCTTTTAATTCCGCTCCTTGAGCAATGGTTTCAAGTTTTTTACGTAAATCGACTGAAAGCGGATAAGGGGTCTCAAACGTAATAGTCGCGGCTCCGTATTTTTGAATCCAAACCTGCTCGATCGCTTCTATAAGTCCTTTTAATCGATTTAGCTCATTTCTGGATGCAAGCAAATGGATCACTGATTTTGCGGTCTGTTCAATATCTTCTTTAGAAGCCTCTTTTAAGGTATCCACCAATGTCCAAGCAAGTTGTTTTTCAGATGATTTCATAAACCTACTTGCTCATTGAATCAATCACTTGCTCAGCGAGTTTTTGTGATTTTTTTTCATCGATCGTTTCAGAAAGAATTTTACGAGTTGCTTCTACCGCAATCGAAGCGATTTCTTCGCGAGATTCTCGAATCATTTGTTCTTTTTCTCTTTGAAGTTGGAGCTTGCCCTGAGCAATAACCTCTTTGATTTCTTCTTTTGTTTTATCAAGAAGACTATCCTTTCGTTGTTGAGCCTCTGAACGGGCATTGTCTAAAACAGCGGCTGCTTCGCTTTTAGCCTTGTTGAGAATTTCTTCCTGTTCCTTTTCAAGAGCAAGAATACGTTTTTCAATTTCTTCGGCCTGTTTTACGCCTTTTGTAATTTTTTCCTGGCGTTCTTCAAGTAACCTAACAACAGGGGTGTATGCCCACTTCCAAAGGACCAGGAGAACGATGCTAAAATTGATCAGCTGGGCGATAAAAATTTTTAGATTGATCCCCAACGTTCCAATTCCACCGGAACTTTCTGTGACATGTGCCACTTCTTGTGCCGCTTGCGCGACTTGTTGAATTTCTTGAGACATAGATAGTTTTCCCAACCGACCATCTCAAAACAATAATTGAGACGGTATGTCGGGACTCGTCTTAATGTGAATGACAAAACTCGATGAGATTGATGTTTTCGGGCTGTCGAGCCCCGAGAACCCTACTCATCGTAGGGAGAACGGGGTCGACGGGCGCCTGAAAACGTCAAGATCGCGGGTTTGGTCATTCACAGTGTGAACACGACGACGAGTGAATAAATGGCAATTGCTTCCGCAAACGCCATACCAAGAAGCATTGGAACGAAAAGCTTTCCTGCTGATTCTGGATTTCGTCCGATGGCTTCCATGGCCTTGAATCCAAGAAGTCCAATAGCAAGTGCTGGAGCAAAACCTCCAAGCGCCATTGTTAATCCTTTCGTCAAGGTTACCATTGTAGCTGCATCCATAGGATTGGTATTAGTGAGTGGTTAGACTCTGCGTGAGCCGCAGACCTCAATTTACGTTTATAAACTGAGGTCTACGAGCAACCTAATGTGTGGTTGCAGGAGATGTTTCTTCTTGATGAGGAGAATGTTCATCGGATTCATCATGACCATGATCTTGAGTGGCAACGGTAAGATAGGCAAGAGTAAGCATGGCAAACACCGTTGCTTGAATAGCTCCAACCAAAAGTTCCAGAAACATGAAAGGGATAGGAAGGAAATAGGCCAAAAGACCAAGCATAACGGTCAGAAGAACTTCTCCGGCAAAAATATTTCCAAACAAACGAAGAGAAAGCGATACCACTTTAGCAACTTCTGAAACAATTTCAATTAAACCAACGCCAAATTCCACAACAGCAACCACTACAGCCACAGGACCTTTTTTAAAAGATCGGAAAATACCACGAATATTTATAAACTTACTGATATGAGAGACAGGTCCGATAGCAAACATTCCCATGACGTGCGAAGCTAAAACAGCAAAAAGGGCGATGGCAAGAGTAAGATTTAAATCACTAGCAGCAGGACGCAGGAGCGGAATCAATTCCACCTCACCCTCATGAAGAGCCCAAATGCCGATAGACCCAGTTCCAGGAAACAATCCTATCCAGTTCGAAAATAGAATGAAAAGAAAAATTGTTCCTACAATGGGTAAAAATTGTTTTGCTCGTTTTAGATCCCCTGTTACCTTTTGAATTTCCTTCAACAAAAATTCAACAACCGCTTCAATAACGTTATGAACACCCTTTGGAACTAAACCAGAACGTCGACGCGCAATAAAAGCAACGAAAACAAAAAACACGACAGCAATCCAACCATTAACCATAGCATTGGTAATAGGGATTGAGCCGACGTGAAAAAGAGGTTCAGCCGCAGCGGGTGGGAGGAGCAATTCCATAAATTACTTATCGTTGCGATCTTTGTTTATAACTGATTCGTACTGGTCTTTATAAAATTTTGCTTTTTTGACAATCAACACTCCTGTGAAGAAAAAAGCGACAATCAAACAGAGGATGAGGTAACGGGGTTCTGTTCCCTGTTTTTGATCAAGCCATTTACCTAATAAAGCGGCGAGAACAGCAGGAACGGCAATGATACCGCTAAAATCAGCAAAGATGCGTCCGGCAAGTCGATAGTAGGCAGCATCATTGTGGACAGGTGCTTTCATAAAGGCGCCACTAGTGTACGGGGAAAAACAGCCAAGGTCAATATCGTTTTACATTTTTGTCCCCAATAGCTGGTTACATCCATTAAATCTTTTCTTCGCGATAAAATTTTCCTAACCCAGCTTTTTGAAAAGCGGTTTTGTACTTTTTTTCTAAAAATTTTACATCATCCGCCTCTTTCAATGTAGCATCTGTCGTAAAAAATAAAGCCCCACCGATCTCTACTAAGGTTGGGTTCTTTATTTGGTGAGTTGCATAAGCATTGATAGCACTTTTTGGGTAACCAAGAAAAAAACCAATAATTCCTCGTTGTTTTTCGTTTCCATTAGGATTTGCTTCCAATAACCATTCATCGATCGTCATGCCTTCTTTCCAACCCAACTCTTGTGCAATGTTAGATTCTTCTTTAATTCTGCCCATGACAAGATCTCGATCAACAATAAAACTTTCTTGATAGATAAAACTATTTTTACCAGAATCATCTAAATACTTTTGTACACGCTCACGATCTTTTAACATATCAAGAAAAAGAGCAGGCTTCACATTTAACATAAAAGCGAGAATAGAAGCTGTTGTGCGATTCTTCCACTTTTCAAAAATTTCAGGGGGAAGATTTTTTCCAGTTTCTCTCCAATCCGACTCAAAAGAAGTAAAGACACAATTAACAAAACCAATAGCTCGTTGCGATTGCTCGGATAACCGTTCTCTTCCTCCTTCAGGTATATCTAATCCCATAAAATGAAAGATCAAGCATCTAACCCAAAAACCTGTTTTGTGTTTTCAAACGTTTGTTCAGCTACGTGCTCAAGCGATACTTGGTGAAGATCTGCGAGTTTTTGGGCAATGTGCTTTACGCGCCAGGGTTCGTTACGTACACCGCGGTCTGGAACAGGGGTGAGATAAGGAGAATCGGTTTCTACAAGAAGTTTCTCCAACGGCAAATTTTTTGCAACGGCTTGAAGCTCTTTGGAAAAAGTAAGGATTCCGCTAAAGGAAATAAAAAAACCTTGTTCTAAAAAGGATTGAGCTTCTGGAAGGGTTCCTGTAAAGCAATGAATAACTCCGCGACGAGTGAGCTTGCCTGCTTCAAGATATTCACCAATAAGTTGTGCTTGTTGTGGGTAGGCATCTCGACAGTGAATGATCACAGGAAGATTCACTTCTGTAGCAAGATCAAAATGAGCTTTTACGGTTTGTTCTTGTGTTTGTATTACCAGAGAGCGATCAACACCTTCTGGAATACGATAGTAATCGAGTCCTGTTTCTCCTAAAGCAACACACTTTGGATGTTTAGCCAGCTCACGATAATATTCCATGTCAAACGATTCACAGCGCGTTTTGATCTGAGGGGTGGCCTGTTGTTTTGCAGGAAGTTCATCATCATCCCAAAATTCTTGCTCGACCGTATGATTGGGATGAAGTCCTACGCTCGCCCACATCCCTTGGTAACGCCCGGCAACCTCCAAACCAACACGTGAGGTATCTTTTTGCGTCCCAACGGTAATCATAAACGTTCCTTGCTCCAGTGTTCTTTGGATGACTTCGTCCATGTCCTCTTTGTACGCATTGAAATGGACATGACAATGAGAATCAATCAATTTCATAATCAAGGTGCCGTGGTGACTGGAGGAGGAATGGTGCGTGCGGTCGAGTCCGCCGCAGATTCAACGGCTTGTCGGGCATATTCCGGGAAGAATATTTGTAACGTCGTCATGGTTACAATAAGAAAATCAGCAACGCGCGAGGTCTCAAGAACATCACGAAGAGTATCATCCGGAAGAATCTGCATGGCATAAAAAAGAACAACCCCCACAACGATGATCCCTTCGATAAATCCAAAAAAACCTCCTAACACACGATCAAACGACCGAAGAAACGGAATCCAAGAAAAAAAATGGAAAAACTTCGACAAAAACCAGAAGACCAGTCCGACCGCTCTGGTGATAAGGAAAAAAATGAAAATGAAGAGAATGATCTTTGCGGTCGTTCCGCCTCCAAACAAAAACCCGAACGTTGAAAACGCCGGGTCTATCAGTCTTGAAGCAAAGATAATTCCGACAATGGTTCCAATGACAGACCCCAATGTATGGAATAAACCGAAAAAAAATCCAGAAAAAACGAACGCGCCAATGATGACAATAAGAACGATATCGATGAAACCCATAGTATGTTAAAAGTGAGTCAAACCCCTTCGACTTCGCTCCCTTGGGTCGCTCCGCTCAGGGAATATTTCGTTCGTCTCTACGGGGAAATAAAGCTTCTCCTGTTTCCACTATCGTACCATACCGTCGCAATATTTCTTGCGAGGTCTGTGGAAGAATCGGTTCCAAAGATCGACCGATAAATCGAATCTGGTCACACACACGTGAAAGCACCTGCTCGGCCGCTGCCTTGTCTTCTTTCACTAACTTGAACGGAGCTTTGCGATCGATTTCTTCATTTGCTTGGTCTACGACTTCAAAAACCTGATCAACATAGGCTCTAAAATCATAACGTTTCAAAGCCTCCTCCAGAGCATTCTCCCACTGTGACCAATCATCGCAAACCGCTTCAAGTTTTCCTTCAAAATATTTTTGTGCCATAGCCGCCACGCGACCCACAAGGTTTCCCAAACGGTTTGCAAGTTCCGCGTAACGCTGTTCCATACGTTCACGAGAAAAATCCCCATCATCATACGAAGGAATTTCACGCAACAAATAGTAACGCAAAGCATCCGTACCGTATTCTTCAACCATTTCAAAAGGGTCGACGACGTTGCCAAGACTCTTGCTCATCTTTTGTCCGCCAGAGGTAATAAATCCATGAATAAAAATTTGTTTAGAGGCTTGGATTCCGGCAGAGAACAACATGGCCTGCCACATGGCGGATTGTTGTCTGAGGTTATCTTTTCCAGCGACTTGAACACCCGGCCAAAAATCTTTAAACGAACTTTGTTCATCCGGCCATCCAAGCGTAGAAATATAATTCACCAGGGCGTCAAACCAAACGTACATCACCTGTTCCTCGTCATTTGGCACAGCCACCCCCCACGGCATTTTGGCTTTGATACGAGAAACGGAAAAATCCTTAAGCCCTCCTTCCACAAATGTTTTTATTTCTTTCAGACGATTCTCTGGGACAACAAAATCTGGACGTTGCCCATAAAGTTCCAACAGTTGCTGTTGATAGTTTGAAAAACGAAAAAAATAATTTTCTTCATCTACCAGTTGGAGTTCAAGGTTTGGATGAACAGGACAATGGTCATTCACGAGTTCGGAATCTGTTTTTTCCAATTCACATCCGACACAATATTTCACTTGATAACGAGCTTTATAAATGTCGCCCTTCTCAAGGCAGCGCAGCCAGAAGGCTTGAGCCGCTTGCTTATGGCGAGGATCGCTTGTCTGAATAAAGTGGGTGTAGCTCAAATTGAGGGCTTCTTTAAGTGCGTCAAACTTGCGCGCATATTCATCAACATACGCTTTGGGTTCCTTCCCTTCTTCTAGGGCTTTCTCGTAAATTTTTTGTCCATGCTCATCGGTACCTGTATTGAAAATAACCTCATAGCCTTTAGAGCGATAAAAACGAGCAAGCACATCGGCTTGAATTATTTCCAATGCAAATCCTATATGAGGCTTTGCATTTACGTATGGCAAAGTGGTTGTGATGTAATACGATTTCATAGTGGAGAAAAAACAATGACAAATTCGCCTTTGATACTAGTGGATTGAAGCTTGACTGTCACCTCTTGTGCAGAGCCTCGATAAATTGTTTCGTACATCTTTGTCAGTTCCCGACAAACAACGAGGTGTCGTTCGGGCGTACGTTTATGGATCTCATCAAGCGTCTTGAGAATACGGTGGGTGCTTTCATAGATAACCACAGTAGAAGCCATTTGGGCTAAACGATCAAAAAAAGTTTGTCGTCCTTTTTTATGCGGTGGAAAACCCAAAAAAGTGAATTCATCAGCAGGAACACCAGCAATAGAAAGCGCGGCGATAAGGGCTGAGGGTCCTGGAATGGGCGTGATCGTTAAATGTTCTCCAAAATGACCGAGCAGTTCTTCAATCAGCTTTCCACCAGGATCAGAAATCGTGGGAGTTCCCGCATCGGTCACCAGAGCTAGATCTTTCTGTTCTTCTAATAATTCTATAATTTTCTGTGTTTTAAATTGTCCTGAATGCTGGTGGTAGGATAACAGAGGAACGTGAATCCCATAAACAGACAACAACTTTCCGGTCACGCGTGTATCTTCACACAAAATCGTTTGAACACAAGCAAGCGTTTTTTTCGCACGCTCACTCAAGTCCGAAAGATTTCCAATAGGAGTTGCGACAACAAATAACGTAGCCATAGATCTCTCATTAATTTTCAATAGAAACTTCCGTATCAGGATACATCGTTGCCCAGCAAAACCAGAACATTTTTTGCAAAGGATGTTCCGTTTCCAATTCAGAATCCCCCGATAGTTGAGAAAAAAGACGAGCTGTTTGCAGATCCTCATCCCAAATCAGTTTGAAAGACTCTGATCCAATCATATCTTGAATAGAACCAGCTTGTTTTATCCATTCCTGCGAATAGGCTTTTTGAAAATCTCCTGATTGATATCCGTAAACAAGTTCTTTTGCTTCCAAACGTCCATCTTCATGAGAAAGAGGATACCAGATAGCCGAAGACGAATAGTATCCTTCACGTTCATAAGGATCTTGGGTGTAATCACGGATGTAGCCGGTTTCCCGTGAAAGAACTTCCGCAGAAGAATACGCTTCTTTAAAGGAAGCCCAGGTTGTGGAATAAGAGGGATATCGGTCGAGTTTTGCTCCTGTACGAGGACCCACAAGAGCTTCCCCTAACAATTGACTCCAAAGAGAATGGCTAGAGCGATCAAATAACAATGTATTGTTATTCCAAATTTTTCCTGAGACACCGAAAGAAAAGGCTTCGGAGGCGTCTGGATGCGCCTGATACACAACCCCCTCAAAACACAGCGGACAATAGGTAACCAGAAGCCGTGTTTTTCCAAAGGTATCATTCACCACCTGATGCCAAACTAAAATCTGATAAGGATAAAAACGAACTGCATCATCATTCTCAACAACCAGTCCGTAACCGTCATTATTTAAATAGACATCAGCGGAGGCGATGGATTCATAGACAGGCGCGTCAATAGCGGGAATGGCATCCTCATCAAACGTACCTGTCATAATTTCATCAAGATCAATCGCGTGAAGCACACCATCCGTCTCAACGGGAACATTATATAAGACCGTATTATTCTCAGACGAACCACTCTGCATAAGAGGCGTTCGGTAATAGCGATATTCAAAATAAAAAACAACGCCTGTTCCCACAAGCAATAAAGAAATGAACCAGAATAAAGAAGATCGAAACATAATTGACGAAAGTCTATGGTGAGACCTCTGAAAAACTCGATGAGATTACCTTGAACGGGCTGTTGAGCCGCACGAACCCTATTCCCCATAGGGAGAGTGTGGTCAACGGGCGCCCGTGAAAGGTAAGATCGCGAGTTTTGCAGAGGTCTCTATGATGCGTTACCATAGTAACGCATCCAGACAATCATGACGATTTTATTCATTTTATCTCTATAAACATATGGAAGACTTTATTGAAGAACTGCACACCCCTCAAGTCGCACAGGTGAGCAAGCCTGCTCCAAACTTTACTGTAGAAACGGTCATAAAAGGCGGTGAATTTTCCCAAGCGAAACTTGAAGATTATAAAGGGAAGTGGCTCGTGCTCTTTTTCTACCCCCTCGACTTCACGTTTGTTTGTCCTACAGAAATCACAGGATTCTCAAAACGTTTCGAAGAATTTAAAGCGCTCAATGCACAAGTGCTTGGAGGATCCACAGATTCGATTCATTCTCATAGAGCTTGGCTCAAAGAATTAGGAGAACTTCAGTATCCCCTTTTCTCTGATATTACCCGAGATATGAGCTGGGACTATGGTGTATTACTGCCTGAGCAAGGAATCGCTCTTCGAGGAACCTTTATCATTGATCCCGAAGGAATCCTCCGTTACGCCCTCTATCACGATCTAGGCGTGGGAAGATCTGTAGATGAAACCTTACGCGTGCTCAAAGCCCTCCAAACAGGCGAACTTTGTCCCGTTGATTGGACACAAGGAAAGGAAACGCTAGGAAAAGCTTAAAAAGACAATAAAACCGCCATTTCGGCGGTTTTATGATTGACAAAAACTGATTTTTAGAGTAATCTTTCACGTTCGAGTATTGGACTCGGATAAAAATGTCGTTCTCTCAAAACTGAAAGGAAACTCTGAAATGATGAGTGAGTGTTCAAACAGAATCCTGATTCTGATTGCAACCTTGGCTTTTGCTATCGTATTGAATCTGTCAATGCTTCATTACGATAATTATTTTTTTCCCAGTTTCAACAATCTCACAGGAACCACAGCGGGAATTTCTAACTATCCCGCGGGTTTTTGGCACGGTGTGTGGCATGGGATTATCGCCGTGTTCACGCTGATGGCGTCCCTGTTCTCGGACAAAATTAGCATGTACGAAATCCACAACAATGGATGTTGGTACAACTACGGTTTCTTTTTGGGAATTGCTGCGGTCGTGATCTTCAGCAGAAGTAGAGTCAAAATCAACGTGGGTCTGAACAAATCCACAACAATACAGACTGAAACCTAAACCAATTTTCTCAGGAAAAGTTCTTTTTAGTCTATTATCTTCCATTCGAACATTAGGCTTGGATGGTAAGTTCATCACAAAAAGGAGAAGGTACGTGAATTCAACCGCTCGTAAAATCAAGATGCAGAAGGGTTTTACCCTAGTCGAGCTCATGATCGTGGTCTTTATTCTCGGTTTCGTGGGTTGCGTCATAACCCTGGTCGTCTATTTCTTCATCGGCAAAACCGTATTGTCCTATGGCGAAAGCCATACCGTCAGCAACATCGCGGCGGTCAAGTATCTCGAAAGTCAGGGGTATAGGGATGTACGTCTCATCGAAACGCACCGTGTGAATCCTGAGGACGTCGGCTGTATGCCGGCAGATAACGTAGCATTTCAACTAAGAGGCTATGATATGAAAGAGATGGTCTTTCGTGACTCAGTATATCTGTGTTGCATCGGTTCCGTGGGTGAGGCGCCGCGGTGTGCGCTGATGACCTCTACCAACTAAAGATCTAAAAAACCAAACAAGGAGGAATCAAGATGCGTGGGTTATATGGTTTTTTCATCGGTATCCTGATTGGAGCCATTTCGTTTTTCGTTTCAAACAGTGTTGTACTGACCCTGCACAATACCAGTCAGTTCTGGATGTGTTGGTACGGGTTCTGGAATTTCATTCTGGGTATCTTTATCCTATTGAGCACATTCGGCGTTACTGTTGGAGGGGCGGTAACGTGCACGCCTGCCGGCGGGGTTCTGGGTGGTCTCATGGGATCTGTGGTTGGAGCAGGAGCTAGCCTTCTAATCCTATGGATCCCCTTCCTTGCTCGGTGTGTTTTCCTGATTGGTGGTCCGTACCTCATGTGGACTGCCAGCACAGTGAATGAAATCGATGTGCCAAGAGCCATGATTGGAGCCCTTCTGCTCCTTATCGGTCTGTTGGTAACACGACGATCATCGTCTTCCTCAGGCTGAGAAGCGACTTTCAACGTAACAGCTCTCCTTACTGGACGAGCTGTTTTTTAAAAAATTTGGAAGGAAAACGGATGCAGACGCGGATGCGGAAAAAATTTGGGCTGTTTGATCTCATCATCTGCAGCAGTGCGATTGTGTTGCTGATCATTGCTACCAAACCAGATATTCTTCCAAGAACGAAAGAGACTCCTCTTGAAACCAAACCGTCGCAAGTCATCGTAAGATTCCACGGTAAAGATCAGATGTTTTCACTTAAGGATGCCTACTCTATTGATGCACAAAAAATTGGGTGTGCATCGGGAAACGCCTACCAGACGAGAACAACGGATACGCGCGGTATGTCCTACGATACCTTTGCGCTGTGCTGTTCCTCTGGGGAAGAAGGTTCTCAATGCGAAATTAAAAAAAGTTTCTAAACGCGACAGCTCTTCTTATCAGACGAGCTGTTTTTTATTCCCTCAGGGTAAATACCCCGTCAGCTTGCCTGTCGTGAGTAGATCGAACGGCTGTGTATTTTATTGCCTGAGCCTGTCTGTGGTGAGCTGCCTGCCATGAGCTTGTCGAATGGTCGAATCCGTCGAAGGCTGCACATGTACCCTTCGACTCCGGTTCGTCGAACGAACCTCCGCTCAGGGAATATTCAGCTTGATACCCCGTCAGCTTGCTGCGGGGAGCTTCATTTAAATGAAAAGAAGGGGCCTTCCCCTTCTTTTCATTTAATCCCTAACAATTCATTTAGTTTTTTCTTATCAAACCCTATGACGATTTGACCATCGATCTCTGTGACCGGGACGCCCATTTGGCCGGATTTTTGGATCATCTCCTGCGCCTTTTCTTGAGAAGAAGAAACGTCCACATTGGTATAGGCAACTTTCTGCTCATCTAGATAACGCTTCAGTTGAATGCAAAAAGGACAGGTCGGCGTGGAATAGACGGTGATGGACATAAATATCTTGATAACCCTTCGACTTCGCTCCCGTGGGTCGCTTCGCTCAGGGAGTATTTATTTTGTGTCTAGCTGTTAAGAAATAATTGTTTTGATAAGCTCGGGGATATCACGCTCCGTCACTCTTCCAAACCAGAGATTATCAGGCATTACTACAACAGACGTTCCATGTGAACAATTATCTAAACATCCAGAACTAATTACTCGGATAGAGGGATCAATGCCTGCTACAGCCATTTTCAATTTATATTTTAGATCTTCAGAACCTTTTTGCGCGCAGCATTCTCTCCCATCTTCTCGATTATTTGTACATACGAGGACTAACTTTCGATACGTTTTTTTCATCGGTTCCATACACTAAAATGTTTTGAGATACGCTAGAAGAGTGCGTACGCCGTGGCCTGTTGCGCCTTTTTTGGTATAAGGATCGATATCGCGTTCCGCATAGGCAGGACCTGCAATATCAAGATGAACCCAAGGTGTTTTTTCGACAAACTCTTCTAAAAACAGTCCGGCCGTCAATGCCCCGCCCCATCGACTTCCTACGTTTTGCAAGTCAGCTACATGGGATTTCACTAATTTTTTATAATTCTTTTCAAGTGGAAGACGCCATACTTTTTCTCCAGCCGTTTCTGCAGCACTTGAAACCTGACCGGCAAGATCATCGTTATTAGACATCAGTCCTGTAATTTCCTCACCCAGTGCCACCATACAAGCACCCGTAAGGGTTGCCAGATCAATAATCGCTTGAGGTTTTTGTTTCACAGCAAAGTTCAAGGTATCAGCAAGAGTCAAACGTCCTTCTGCATCGGTATTAAGCACTTCGATACTTTTCTTATTCATCGCGATGAGCACATCTCCCGGCCGCATGGCTTTGCCTGAAGGCATGTTTTCAACGGCGCCGAAAATTCCATGCACTTCGCACTCAGGAGCTAATTCATCAATCACATCAAAGACTCCTAATACAGCCGCCGCTCCTGCCATGTCTACTTTCATGGTTGTCATGTAATCGGCAGGTTTCAATGACAATCCGCCTGAATCAAACGTGACGGCTTTTCCAACCAATGCGACACGTTTTTTTGTAGCTTTTTTGGGCTTATACACCATATGAACCAAAAAAGGAGGGTGATCAGATCCGCGGGCGACACCCAAAATTCCTCCTGCACCCATACGAACAAGAGCCTGAGTATCGTACACTTTTACTCGAATCGTTCCCTTTCCCTTCGCAATCGCACGAGCATGCTCAACCAATTTTCCAGGGTACATATCTTGAGCAGGGGTATTCACAAGATCTCGCGCAAGAAGCGTCCCGCGAGCCATCAGTTCTCCTATCTGAATACCTTTTTGGATCTGGCGCAATTGTGCCGCAGGCACAGAAATCAAATCAAAACGAACAGGCGATATTTTTTTCGGTTTTTTATAAACATCAAAGGAATACATAGCCAGCTCAGATCCTTCTACCATGGCTTGGGCGCAATCTGCAGCAGTCAGACCCTCTATTCCTGTTGCGTGCAAAACAGAGGCGATAGATTTCAATCCCAAACCCTTGGCAATCCCCAATGAGGTTGCCGTTGCCTGTCGGACAGATTCGAGTGTGCACGATTCTTTTTCACCCAATCCCACAACCAAAATTCTTTTGGCTGCGATCTTCCCGTGAGTACGCATGAGAAAAGTGCTCCCCTCTTTTGCTTTAAATTTATCTTCCTTCATGAAGGTCGCAAGTTTCCCTTCAAGCGCTTCGTTAACCTGGGCAAATTCAAGGCTCGATTCTTTCTCTTTTAAAAAAGCTCCTAAGACAAGAAGATCGCACGCATACTTAGTCAAATCTTCCTTTCGTACAGAAATATCCATAGCAATAAAAAACTTAATTCTAAAAACAATAAGAATCAAAGTTTACCGTACGCACTAACTAATAACAAACCCATAAACAAACGGCAATGTCATCAACAAGAACATGACGATCGAAAAAATAAAAAACCAAAACACACGATCTCGCCAATGACTCACATCTTTTCCTCTCCAAAACGCCGTGGCAAGAAGAAGCGTCATAAAAAAAGCTCCTAAGGTATCCACATACAAGCCTGAGATAGGACCAATTGCGGGATTAAGCGTAACCCAGTCGCCAATGACCGACGAGCGTGTAATCAACAAATTATCGATCCAAGCCACGTGTAGAGCAACGGACGCAGCCAAAACGCTAGCAAGGGCAAAAGACTCATGGATTCTTTCTTTAAAAAACGTAAACATAGTTAAAGCATGGATTCAAAAATAATGACGGCAACGCTGGCAAAACTGATCCCTATAGAAATCAGGATCGTTCCTCGATAAATAAACGCGTGTTTTTCTTTTATCCGTTCCTGATACACCATAAGAATAAAAAGCGAACTCATGGTCAGCACAAGAGGAAGCTGGAACAACAGCCAACGATGGGTTGAGAGGGCTTCTGATAACGAAGCAAACACTCCGTACGTATAAGAAGGAGTTTGTGCAGCACTAAATTCAATCGCTACGGTTCCCAGAAGTAAAAAAAGAATAACAAAAAGAACAGCGATCAAAGGCTTTATGACCTGAGCTTTAGAAGCGATCAGAAAGCTCAATGTAAACGCTGAACCGAAAAGCAATACCACCAATGCGAACAATAATTGCCCTGGGTGAATAACCTGAAGAAAGAACGCTGTATCCATATACTCTTATTGTACCCTATTTATATTTACATATTGGATAACTTGACGGATTGTCGTTAAATACACTATGATTTCTCTGAAATTATATTACTTCTATGCCTGGTAAGCGAAAACAAGTCCGTACAGCTTGGAAAGCACAACGTAAAGTTCAACTTGCGAACAGCCGAAAAGCCAAAGCCATCCGTATCGTAAAGAGTAAAAAAACCGCAGCATAACAGCTGTGGTTTTTCTTTGTTTCATTCTTATATCCCCTGAGCGAAGCGACCCAAGGGAGCGGAGTCGAAGGGTCAAAATCAGTAAATACCCCCTTCGACTCCGGTTCATCGAATGAACCTCCGCTCAGGGAATATACACTCTTATATTCTGTCAGTTTAGCTCGCTGGGGTTTTATTTTTATTCCTATCGATTCGTATCGATCTCTACTCGTTTCCCTCTTAAAACCATTCCTTCAATACGAGCGTCAACATTGGGAAAATCAGTAATAGTGTAAGAACCGCCCAGATCAGGATCAATGCCCATGCCGTATCGGACGAAACTCACCATAGGATTTACCGACCAAGCTTGCTGATTGCCGGCCTGCTTATCAACAGGCGAAACATATTCAGGCAAAAATGTTTCACTGTCGGTTTCTTTGTGATAAGTCCACCAGCGAGTAAGCGGATAATACCAATCTGTATTGGTATATTTTAATCGAGCACCAGCATTGATTCCATCCAAAAAAGCCCAATCTGTTCCATTTTGATAGTGATAGGCAGGAAACCCTTTATACAACGGCCAAGCGTTTAACACTCCCCAATCTCCATAAGCGATATCTGGATTATTTACACTCTCCAACGTTTTAAGTTGTTTGAACAAAGAGTCTCGTTGCTGTGGCGTAGCGACATCGTAAAGAATAGCAAGAGCTGATTCATTGGTGATACGGTCCTCACACACGCCTTTGTAGCAGCTTTCATAATAATATCCGCCTTTTTGATTCCAAAAAAGTTTATTGATCTGATAGCGGACCAATAAAGACTGGCGTCGAAAAGATTGCGCGTGCTGAGGTTCTCCAAACGCGTTTGCTAAATCCATCAGATTACGTAGAGCCCTGTAGTAAAGCACTTCGTTTGAAAATACTTCCCCGCTTCTGGGAATATTATCCAACCAGTCCTGTAAGGAGTCTTTGGGTTTTTCAGGAAGCTGATTTCCATTGGAATCCTTGCTAGACAAATAAGAAACGATGTCTTCCATGATCGCAAAAATCGTCCGACCGTTCACGCGTTCATCCAAAATTGAAAGATCTCCTGTCCATCGAACGTAATCATAAACCAGCATGACAAAATAAGGGCCGGAATCAAAATGATCAACCCACAAGGGAATCTTGGTATCTTTCGGATTCACGGGAATAGCACTGGGAGTGCTTCCATTTGGCTCTACTCCTGAAGCAAGCAGCTCAATCTGGTCGCGAATCACATAAGGTTCAATCATCAGAACCATCCCAGAGGCCCAGTAGCTGTCGCGATAATAGACACGTTCAGGCGAATCATATTTAGGTCCGGCTCTAAGGTATCTTGTCCCATTGGAGGTTATGCCGATGGAATCGATGGCAACATCCACGGATTCTTCAAATAAGGAAACCAGAACGGGATCCGAAGAAAAAAGCTGCGGACGCGTAATCGTGGTATCAACCGAAACAATAGGAGTCTTTTCATAAGCTTCTTCAGAAGCCGCGGCAACAAGGGATGTATTGGTGCGACGAATCACCTGTGCCCATTCGTTTCCAACCCGCACACCCAACGTTCCATTACTATTAAGAAAATTTTTCCCTGAAATAAGAAAAAGGCTATGACAACGACCTTCTGAATTTGAACACACAACAGATTTTTTAACGTCCAAAATCTTTGGTTGCAAAAAAACACCCGTTTCGGCCTGAAGAGTAACTGGAAATAAACAAAAAAGAACAAAAAAAATCCACAAACGCCGCATACGAATAAAAAATGGGTTTAGAACAAAATAGAACTACTCTTCTATTCTAACAAATAAAAATAAAAGATCTGTGGAAAATATTTGAAGAAACAAAAAACACCCGATTGGGTGTTTTTATCGGAATGATCCTTCCAAGATATGTTCTTCAGGAGCAGTATTTCCGTCTTCGGGTTCAAGCGTCAAAACGTAAAAGGCATGATCAGACAAATCTGTCGGTGATTGATAGACGTTCATATATCCTTTTTCTGTTTTCACCGCATGGCCGATGCTCAACACAGAAAAATCATCTCCTCGTCGGACGAGCCATCCTTCATAAAAATAGCCTTGGGCGGGCTCAGGAAGATTCCCCATTTTGCTAATAATCGTGTAGGTTCCATCTTCAAAATGAGCATAGGCGAGTCCAAAGCTGTCGCCTCCGGTTACATCCGCAAGTGCAGCAGAAATCCATCCTTTGACGGCAACATCCTCATAACTTGAAACGTCCGTAAAAATCGTTCCTGCATCTGATTCAAGCGGTTGTGCTTTCATTTTGGCTATTTCCTCATCCTTCATGATGAGACCGTTTTCTTTCGCCTCAATAAGAATAGAACCGCGATCAATCGTATCAGAAACAGTCTCTGTGGATAACGTTTCCTTACCCTTTAGACAACCACCTCCTACCAATAAAAGCGTAATCAAAGGAAAAATGACGATTCTTTTCATAATGATCGGCAGTATAACATAGGAATATTTCCGAAGCGAGAGGAGAAAAAATCAAAGATAATCCAATATTTTATCTTCATTGATAAATGAAAAAATCCTATAAAACCATCCAAGCCAAAGAGAAAGGGAATCCGTTAAAAGAAGGACGGAAAGAAACAATAAAAACAGGCCTCCGACAAAAGAAATATAGGGCAATAGACGAGAAAGTGTTTTGATCGTTTCGGAGGCATGAGCCACACCAGCAGCAATAAGCAAGAAAGGAAGAGCAAGACCCAAGGCAAAAATAACTAAGAGAAACGCTCCCTGTCCCACTGTGGCACTGGAGGAAGCTAATAACAATACAGAACCTAAAATCGGTCCTACACAAGGAGTCCAACTAAAGGCAAACGTGGCGCCGAAAATAAAAGAACTCCAAACGTGTCCTGGTTTCAAAGACGCAGGAAGTTTAAAACGGTGATCAGAATAAAGAAGAGAACGTAATTGGGGAATTTTTTCAAAAACCCCCATCAGATACAATGCGAAGAAAAAAATAAAAACCCCTCCTATCTTAGTGAAAATAAATTGATACTTTGCCAAAACTACTCCACCGATCCCAAAAAGAGTTCCTAAAAGAACAAACACCGTACTAAATCCAAAAACATAAAAAAGACCATTTAACATGACCTTGCGTCGAATGTTTGGGTGATGAGCAGCGTTTTGTAAGTCTTTAGCAGACGCCCCGCTAATAAATCCCAAATAAGCTGGTACCAGAGGCAAGGTACAGGGGGCTAAAAACGTCAGAATCCCCGCGATAAAAGCCGGGATGATAAGAGATGCTGTCATAATCCTTAAATTATTTTCTCTGGTCTGCTCACAACACGATGATACGCCATACGGCCGATCAGAAAAGCCACCAGCAGGAGCAGAACATAGGTGCTCAATAATTGTTGAAATGAAAAAGGAAGCCTATCTGAAAGGGACCCGAACACAAAGGCAACGTACCAAGAAAGAAGAGCCATAGGTCCCAATGTAAACACAATCTTACGAGCCCGTAAGAGCTCCCCTGCCAGATGTTCGTGCTCTTGTCCGCTGGAAATTTTGACCAAACGCGGCATCACGCGCAACGTCAAAAAGCCGCTGATGATAATGACAACCGACACAGCGATCAATTCCAACATCCACAACGAAGAAGAAAAAAGCCCTTCGGAAAACGACAAATAAAAAGCTGAACCCGAAATCAACAGAAGACACAAAGACAACCATCCAAATTCAAAAAGCGTCGAAAGAACACCAGTCTCGTCTTCGGAAAGACGTCCATCTTTAAGAAATTTATAAAAAAAGAGCGTAGTGATTGTCGCCGTACCTGTTCCAATCCCTGTGACAAGAAGGTGAAGACCTAAAATACTCATCTGGTAGCCAGCAAGAAACGGGAGAACGATTTCAAGAGATCCCACAATAGAAAGAGCAAAGATCGCCAGACAAAAGCTCGCCGAAAGCAAGCACCAAGTACAAAACTTTCGCAAGGCCACAATTTGGATAGCTGTCAGATACAGAGAAAACAGTAAAGCGATAGAGGAAACGATCAACAAATAGACATCAAGCCAGCGCAGTGATTCCTGCATCAACACAAGCCCGTGAACCAAAGCCAGCACGGCGTAATAACACAACCCCAAAACCTCAACAGGGATTCCTAAAAATTTCGAGTAATTGCTTTGCATCACCTCAGAACAGTTCGCACGCAACGGACAAATAAAGGGTTCGTGCTTTCGACGTTTTTTGTGGAAGAGATAGGCGGCAAGAAAAAATCCGCTAAACGCGATAAAGATAATGGATACCGACTCGATCATACGTCTTTCTTTTTAAAATCAAGCGAGGCTGAATTGATACAAAACCGTTGACCGGTTGGCGTAGGCCCGTCATCAAAAAGATGTCCGAGGTGTCCTCCACAGGCGGCACACTGAACTTCTGTACGACTCATTCCATGAGAATAATCTTCAATCAGTTTTACGGAATCCGAATTAACAACACGATCAAAACTTGGCCATCCGGATCCGGAATCGAATTTATCTTGGGATGCAAACAAAGGAGCATGACAGGCTCCGCAATAATACAGACCATTCTGTGTCTCTTGATAAAAAGCTCCGCTAAAAGGAGCTTCCGTCCCTTTTTCTCGCAGAATCCTATATTGCTCTGGAGTTAATTCTTTTTTCCATTCTTCTTCTGATTTTTCTTTATCCATAGACTCTTATTCTATCAAATCAGAAAGAAAGATACTTCTTTCCTTCAAGAGAAGGAGGGAGAAACGTTTGTTGGGCAGCCTCAGGATCTTCAAAAGCAGGAGTGTATTTATACCCTTTTCCGTAGTTCAATTTTTTCATGAGCGCTGTCGGGGCGTTGCGAAGATGCAGCGGAACGGGTTCATTTGGACATTCACGGATATCTTGAGCGACTTTGCTGTAGGCAGTGTAAAGGGTATTAGACTTAGGAGCTTTGGCTAAGTAAACAACCGCCTGAGCAAGAATCACATTGCATTCTGGAACGCCGATCATATGACAGGCTTGGTAAACAGCAACCGCTTGTTCCAAAGCGCGAGGATCCGCTAATCCAATATCCTCCGAAGCGAAGCGAACAAGGCGTCTGGCAATATAAAGAGGATCCTCCCCTGCCTCTAACATACGTGCCATCCAATACAACGCCGCGTTGGCGTCATGCCCTCGCATCGATTTATGCAAGGCAGAAATAATATTGTAATGCTGCTCTCCTGTTTGATCGTACAACAGAGAAGAACGTTGTAGAGCCTCTTGAATAACTTCGTTATTCAATATAATCCTTTCGTTTTCTTGAAATGCCTGAACCGCTGCTTCAAGGGCATTTAACGCTGTGCGTGCATCCCCATTGGCTATTTGCGACAAATAAGAAATGGTTTCTTGATCTATGTGAATTTCTTTTGTCCCTAATCCATAAATAGGATCGATCAATGCCCGCTCAATAAGCTTTTGAATGTCTGAAGCCTCAAGCGCATTGAGCACAAAAACACGGCAACGGGAGAGCAACGCCGAATTGACTTCAAAACTTGGATTTTCGGTCGTAGCCCCGATGAGAATAATCGTTCCATTTTCCACATGCGGCAAAAAAGCATCCTGCTGAAGCTTATTGAAGCGATGGATTTCATCAATAAAAAGAATCGTGCGCTTCTTTTGGAATTTTTCGCGTTCTGCCGCCTGTAGCACCATTTGACGGACATCTTTCACTCCCTGTTCCACCGCGCTAAATTTTACAAAGTAGCAGCCAGTCATCTGGGCAATGATATGCGCAAGCGTCGTCTTTCCTGTTCCCGGAGGTCCCCAAAAAATCATCGAAGGAATCTGGTCTTGGACGATCAACCGTCGCAGCATCTTTCCTTCCCCAATGAGATGTTCCTGTCCCACATAATCATCAAACGTCTTTGGCCGCAGACGATCTGCCAAAGGCGCCGTTAGGCTTTTATGTTGTTGTCGCTGATGCTCAAAAAGATCCATAGACATCTATGGTACCAAATGTGATTCACACCTACATTATTTTTTATGGTGTTTGTCAAGAGAAAAATGTAATAAGTATTGACAAACTTCTTAATTTATGAAAGTTTAGTCAGTCCTGGAGTACTCGATAGTGATACGTAAATGTTTAAAAAAGGAGAAAGAAAAGAATGGAACTGAAAAAACAACCGGAAACGGAAATGGAGTATTGGGAGACGATCGAAAGTCTCGGTGGCTTCATCTGGCGCATCAATCACGAGTTGGGTCATGGACGTATCGATGACCCAACAGGAGAACTTTCCAAAGAGGTGGTATCCGCTCAAAAAATCTCTGATAGTTTGGTCAGAGAACTGGATGAAAAATTTGGGGTCATTCACCCAAGCGATGTCCCTCCTGTTGAAATGGGTCAGAAACCGCCTCCAGCACCGGAAGGAAAAATCTACTACTGGAACTGGTATCAGAAAATGAAGGAGTTGGCATACAAAGCCGACTACGAAAAAATGATCTGTTCAGCCTGTCCATTTAGTGACGGGCTTGAAAAAATGATGCGACTCGGAGGAGTGATCCCTTGCAGCCTTTGGAGAGGAATGCTCTATAGACTCACCCAACCCTATGAGTGCGGGATGGTAAGTTTTGACTCTTGGACGCAAGAGGCCATCGAGAAAAAAATCAAACGTGAACACGGAGACGACGCTCTGGCAACGTTCAAAAAGAAAAAAGAAGCACTCACTCTGACGAAATAAGGTCGTTATTCTCAACGATCTTTTTTATTTCAAGAATGACATTCTCTTTTTCAAAAAACGAAGATAAAAGAAAAGAAGAACACTCAAACCTGCGGCAAAAAAACACCAAACGGATGTGAAGGCCCGCTCATAAAATATCCAAGAGATTCCAGCAGAAAACAAAATCAACAGTCCGAAAAGCTGTAAAAATTTTTTTGAGGAAAAGAAGAACGAACTGGTTGTTACGGCAACGTATAAAATAACGCCGGGAAGTTCATAAGACACGTCGACGAGATAACACACATGACGACCAATAATATCTACAACAAGGGGTTGAGTAAGAAGCGTAACCAACAAATAGAACATCCCAAAGGCTCCCAATACAGCTACGGAACGAAGGATACGTCGACGTTTTAGATTAGGTTCGTGAGCCCAGGTCGCCAATGGAACATACGCAGGCCATAAAAGAAAAGCGAAAAATAAAAATCCGTATCCTAAAATAAGCGTTAACAGTCCCCTATCTGGAAAAATCCAGATCAACCCTTCTAAAAATTGTTGAATCCCGAACAAAAATGGGATACTGGCAAGAAAATAATCCTGTTTTTTCTTTACCTGCGTAAGGGAAGCAGCTCCTGTTGCGACTAACACCGCACTGGCGGTAAAACTTGCCGTGGCAGAGAAACACATATATACGTTATTATATCAGATATGAAATCTGAATCCTTTTCTACAAACGAGGGCGAGCACATGCAAAGAATCAAAAAACTAGCAGATGCAGCTGAGGCATATGCCAAACAACTTGATTTAAGGATATCTCCTTCTCTTCACATTACCAAAGCCCTGCAAGGAATCCCTGAAGGAAGAGAACGGGACCTGATCTTCGGAGAAATTCGCAAAGAACTGAATAAGCGGGAGCAGAAAAGGAAAAAAGAGCAAAGGGATCTTGCAGAAGCGTTAGTCCAAAGGAACAAAACAAAAAAGCAAGAACAGTTGCGAGATGCTTGGAGGCACCAAATGCGCCAGCCAAGAGACGCTTGGGATCCCCTCTCTGGCGAACCAGAAGAAGAGGAAAGTTAGGTTCAAGTTAGGTTCATTTCAAGTTAGGTTCATTTCTTGACAAAAAAGCTGTTTTTGTTTATCTTTAGCGGTCTTCTTAGTGTGTAAATGTATCGAAAAGGAGATAAAAGATGGATGCACCTTACAATAAACACGGTGGACTTACTCTCGTTCCTCTACCAGGATTAGAGAGGGTTGCAGAAAAACTCAAGGTATTAATCGAGGAAAAAAACGGGGATAAGGATTATAAGACCCCGGTTGATATCGCCACGGTCACATACGGGAACCATGATAATGGAGAACCGTATTCATACCTCAAGAAAGACCATATTGGCGATCATGATGTGTTTGTCATTGCAAGCGGTCCAGCGACTTATAAATCTCTAGGAATGTTGTATGACACACTCAACATGATTGCCGGAAGAAGAGCATCTAGGATCACTGTTGTTTTTGGATATTTTCCCTGGTCTCGTAGCGAGAAACCAGAAAAAGACTTAGCCCTTCCAAAACCTGGATTCTTAGTTAAGCTCATGCAGGCTGCCGCTGGACGTTGCGGTGTCACGCGGATTATCTGCGTTGATCCACATGCGAATATCAGTGACGTGGGGGACGGGGTCATTTTCTCCATCTCCTTCAAACGACGTTTACTGAATCACACTCTTGATCTTATTGAACGGTCTGGAACAAAAAAACCCATTCTCCTTGTGTACCCTGACGCAAGTGCGGCAGATGCATATAAAGATGCTGTCATCCAGGTAGAAAAAAAGATTGGCATCCATTTTCCTAACGTGGTAGGAATCAAGAGACGAACAGATTCCTTTAAAACGGAGCTTGTGGGTGTTTATGGGGATACCCATCTGTTACCAGATTCGATCGCTGTCATGGTAGATGACGAAATTGCACGAGGAACATCCATGTGCAATATGTCTTTACTCTTAAGAAAAGAATACAATGCTCAAACCGTATGGGCAGAAGCACCACACTGCATCATGTGCGGCGGAGCTCCTGAACGGTTTTTGGATCAGAGGACGGCCTTCGGTCAGCAATTGATTGATCGATTTGTCGTCGCCGATACAGTTCCGATCGACACAAGACCAGAAGTTCAACAACTGGTTGATGCTGGTTTAATGGAAGTCCTTCCCTGGGCACCAGATCAAGCCAAGATCATTCGTCGGGAACATTGGGGACTCAATACCCGAGAAGTTCAGTAGAGGAATATCAAACGGACGGCCAAAACGATGGTCGTCTTTTAAATTCAAAAGGCTTATGTTATAAAAAGCCCGGACAAGGAGGAAACATGGAAAACCTATCCAGAAACATTAGCAGAACCTTGGGGGTTGTTGCCGCAAATTGGATCACGCTCTTTGGAGGACTGCTGGCGCTGTTAGGGATCTACCTTTTTACCGTCGATCATGATTGGCTCGCCATCCTGGTGCTGACTATCAGTTTTCTAAGCGACTCATTTGACGGGTTGGTAAGCAGATATCACGAATCGCTGCGTCGAGCAGCGGACCTCTCCCCTCTTACGCTCAAGGAGGAATCAAATCTTAGCTGGTGGGAACGGTTCAATCACCTGGGTATCACTCACTTGGGTCGCTGGTTGGATCCTCTCATAGACAAGATTCGCTTCATCGGTTTGCTGTGGGTTGTCGGTCATTCACCCTCATGGATGACGATCAGTCTTACGGTGATGGCCGGCCTACTGACCCTTGTGCGTCCTATTCTGAGAATGCTTGAGCTGGGCGATGGGGCTGCTAACAGTTTTGGGAAACGAAAAATGCATTTGGAAGTCATCTCCATGGCCCTGCTGGTTTTAACAACCCGACCTTTGTTTGGAGGGGAAAACACCCTTCATCTGATCCCCTTCATAAACGGGATCACCCTTCTTTCGCTGACAGGAGCCCTCATTCTCGCTGTCGCATCCTTTGCGGCACACGCTCACAACGGTTGGTTGGCCTATAAAGCTAAACGCTCTTCTTAACCCTGGGTTCAACCAGGGTTTTTCTATATCTGGACTGTTCCCAAATGAGCAATCTTGCCACGTTCAGGCACCCAGACATCACTTCAACGTACATTTAAGTACGTCTTCAGCGATGCCAGCCCGAACGTGACAATCTCATCTCATTAGGGAACAGTACCCCATCTGGATAACAAACGGTTGCAAACTCCCAATAGAGTTGTTATGATCCACTCGTTCTTTTTCTAAAAAGAAACGTATTCGGGGGTAGCTCAGTGGCAGAGCAGTTGGCTGTTAACCAATTGGTCGCGGGTTCGAATCCCGCCCCCCGAGCCATGAGAAAGCGTGTGAAGTGACCCACATGCTTTGTCAAAAAATCGTCATTAAAAAATGGCGATTTTTTGTTTAGTCTTTGAGCAAATAGCGACTCTTGTAGCCCGACCAAAAAGCCGAAGTATCTGGGACGCAAACTGATCGAATTTTTCTCAAATGCCCAAAAGAAGAAATTTGCCTTATTTTTTCGGTTCGATCCCCAGACAAGGTTCGATTCCGCCAGACTGTGGGAATTTATCAAAAGTTGCTATCATTCAGGCACTATGAGCGATAGTCCGAAATACAATCTCATTCTCACTTCCAGCTTCAATACCGTCGCTGGAGAGCTTCGAGAAAAATCCCTGCTACCAAAAGCGGCATCGGTTGCCTTTATCCCAACGGCTGGTAATCCGTATCCAGAACGGCCATGGATCGACGCGGATCGAAAAGCTCTCGTCGAACTTGGATACAACGTAACGGATATCGATTTAAAGGGTGGGTCAGCGGAATCGCTTGAAAAAGAGCTATCCAACCACGATATTATTTTCGTCGCCGGTGGCAACACAACTTATCTTGTCGAACAAGCCCATGTCTCCGGTTTTTCATCCGTAGTCAGGAGACTTCTTGGAAATGAAAAAATGTACATTGGTTCAAGTGCGGGATCGATTCTTGCTGGTCCGACAGTTGAGCCTTTTGTGACCGAAGATCTTGCAGAGTTGCCGAAGGATTTCGTCCTAACGAATCCGTCGTGTCTTCGTCTTGTTGATTATGTCGTGTTGCCTCATGACCAGGTTGAACAGTTTTCGGCGGAGCATGACAAGATTATTAAACAGTACGGCGAACAATTGACGTTCGTGAGATTAACCGACAAGGAATACCGAACAGAAAATATCTATGGGCTATAAAGCAATTTTTTGGGATGCCGATGGCGTAGTACTCAAGTCATCTCGCCTGTTTAGCGAACAGCTAGAGATTGATCACGGAATCAAGACGGAAATCCTTCAACCCTTCTTTACGGGTATTTTTAGGCAGTGTTCCATCGGTAAAGCCGACCTCAAAGAGGAGCTTTCCAAGGTTATCGCTGGATGGGGCTGGAAAGGGACGGTTGAGGAGTTGATGGAATACTGGTTTACGAAAGGCACCCAGATTGATCAGACGGTTCTCGATTGCGTACAGACGTTTTGTGATATGGGTGTTCGTTGTTTTATGACGACGGATCAAGAAAAGTATCGTGGAGGATACTTACAAAATCTTCTTGGCAATCGTAAACCTTTTGAACGTGTTTTTTATTCGGGACAAATTGGAGCGGTTAAGAAAGATCCGATGTATTACGAGCACGTTTATGATGCCCTAAATCAGGCATCACACGCACCGTTTAGTGAACTTATCGCGAAGAAAGACATCCTCGTTGTCGACGATGGTGAAAAGAACATTGAAACGGCGAGAGAGCTAGGTTTTGAAACGTATTTTTACACCAACCTCGAAAGTTTTAAGCGATTTCTTGCCGAATAATATGTATAATCATGCCCCTGAAAATTACCAATGTCCCATCTGCCTTGCGATTGAAGGGGTTGAGAATGAGAGTACATGGATTAAACAGGCGGATATTTTTTACAAAGACGAACTCGTGATGGGATTTATAAGCTCAAAGGCTATTAAAGGGAATGAAGGCCATCCTCTCATTGTTCCAATCAAACATTTCGAAAATCTCTATGAGTTGCCCGATGATTATGGTCATCGGATATTTGAAGTTTCAAAAAAGGTGACGCTGACGATGAAGGCGATCAGACAATGCGATGGAGTAACTGTTCTTCAAAACAACGAACCCGCTGGCGACCAACACGCATTCCACTATCATCTCCATCTTGTGCCACGCTTTGTAGGAGATCGTTTCTCAGAAGAGCTGTGGAAGGCGCAGAAATCTAATCCTGAGGATAGGGTTGATTATGCGTCGGTACTGAGAAGCGAACTTAGCGTTTAGCCTTACCCTTGAAGCTTATCTTTCCGTCAGAGATCAACAATTCAGTATTGATGTGATTAAGCAGATCACGTTTCTCGTCTTTGGTGCCTTCTTTCAAGATGTATTTCGCGCAAGCGTAGACATCGATGTCCGGCATGATTTCGGCGACTTTTGCGGTCGCGATGTGACCGCCGAGGCTTGAGATCATCTTCGTCAGTCGCTCAATTTCTTGTTTGATTCGCTCGATAGCTGCAAGTTCATTGATGTTTACCTTATCGATGATTTTGTAGAGCTGGTCGAGCAACTCCTCCTCGCGAATGTACGGCTGTTTGCATCCTGTCATCCAACGCTTCATACATCCATAGTAGACGTATCGTTTTGTCGTTCCGTCTTTCAGTCGTTTCACTTTTTGGTCTGCGCTGATACCGGATCCACACTCACCGCACTTGAAGACTCTTGTGAAGGCGAATTCGTGAGTTCCCGGTAACGCCTTCGGAGCGCATTTCATGACTTCTTGCACACGATCAAATATATCCTTCGTGATGAGTGCCTCGTGCTTACCGTCGTACCATTTTCCACTTCCTTGCGGGAACTCGTAGCGACCCGTGTAGAACGAATTATCCATCATGCGGTAGATCATGCTGAGCGATACCTGTTTACCTTTGCGCGTCGTGAGCTTCATTTCATCATCGAGCCAGCGTTTTACGCTGCGCCCAGTCCAACCTTCGTAGGCAACTTTATGAAATACTTCTTTGATAATTGGTCCACGAACAGGATCCATAAAGATTTTACATGTTCCTTTTTCTGCATATTTATCGTGGAGGTATCCGAGTGGTGACATGTTTGGTCGAAAACCCATCTCGATCTTTGCCCGAAACCCACGCTTCACGTTCACACCCTTGTTATCGTTCTCCAGCTTTGCCTGACCACACATCATCATGAGCATGAACTTGTCGCTCGGTGAGTTGGTGAACTTTGTGCCATGCGTAAGAATTTCTCGAAGCAGTCCTTGATCCATGAGATCGATAACGGTTCCAAGATCACCGGCGTTACGACTTATGCGATCCGCCGCCCATGTTAGGATTCCGTCGAATTTCTTTTCCCGAATGTCCCCAATTAAACGATTAAACTCCGGGCGTGACCCGGAGCTTTTCGCAGAATGACTTTCACGGCGAACTTCGACAACATTCAAGCCATCTCTCGTAGCAAGTTCAAGTGCCTCCTTAACCTGACTCTCGATTGATAATGCCTGGCGTTCGTCATCCTCGGACGATTTTCTCGCGTAAAGGCAGTAGCGGATTGGTATGGCTTTGCCGGGATCGTTGTTCGTGTTTTGTGCGTACATAAGAATTGTTTACTCCTTATGACCCACACATTACCGCGTCTGTCCCGGGTGCCTAGTAGGAGGAGTAGGTAACTTGTAGGTAACATTGTGGACATAAAAAACCGTCGTGGGTACGACAGTTTTTTTATATTTGATTATTATTTTTTTACCGCATTTACAACATGATCGAACATTTTTTCACCGAAGTAGGTCTTCAAGTCAGGATTTTTATCGAGTTTTTTATAAAAGTCGAAATGACGGTTTAACATTTCAACCAACTCTTGTCCGAGAACTTCGTCAAACTTGATCTTCGCGGCATCGCGGGTGTTGTTTTTGATTGATCCCTGAAGCATTGGGTTATTCACCAAACGTTCTCCAAGCTGATTTGTGATCACAACATCTTCAACAGAAAACTCTGTGCCGAACCGGTCGTTTATATCATTGATAATTTTTGAGAGACGGTCATGCTCTTTTATATCTTCACCCTTTTGTCCACTCTGCATTGGATCAAGCTTTCCAAGCTCATCCTCCAAGCGAATAGCATCCTGTCCACGATGTACGAGCTTATATGATTCCATGTCGACGCTATCCAATACATCTGTTGGCAAAGCTTCTTTTACACGTGGAATCTTTTTCAAGAGAAGACGTGTGAATGTGTATAGCTTTTCAAGTTCAGAACTTTCGTATGGAATAATTTGAGCTGCAAACGCATATCGACGCACAAAATCTGTGCACTTTTTACGAAAGTCCTCCTGTTCTTGTGGAAGACCTTCATGGTATTGCTCAATAACCTTATCTAGGATTGCATTAATGGTTGCTGGAGATGCATTGTGAAATAACTCATGTACAAATCCATCAACCTCATGCTGTGTAAATAACTTAAAGGCATAGAGATCTCGCTCCAAGTCATGAAGAATATTTGGGTCAGTACCCTCCGACAAAACAGTCGTTGTGTAATATGGCTGGAACGCTTCCTTGATATCATCCATGTCATTCACAAAATCCAACACGAGCACTTCTTCCTTATCGGATGTCGTACGGTTCAAACGACTCAATGTTTGTACGGCGTTCACTCCTCCGAGCTTTTTATCAACGTACATAGCACCTAGCAACGGCTGATCAAATCCCGTTTGAAACTTCTCAGCAACAATCAAGAACCGATAATCATCTTGCTTAAATGTCTCCGCCGTTTGCTTTTCTGAAACACCATTCATTCCCCCCTCAGAATATTCACTCACACCATCCTTTACGACTCCGGAGAATGCGACCAATGCCTTGAACGGATAGTTATGTTCGCGTAGATAGACATCCATCGCTTGCTTGTAACGAACAGCGTGCAGCCGAGATTTTGTGACGATCATCGCCTTTGCTTTGCCATGTATCTCTTTAGCAATACGAGCTCTGAAGTGCTCGGCCATGATCTCCACTTTTTTCGCTATCGCATGCTCATGTTTCTCAACATATCCAATAAGCAGTCTTTGTGCCTTTTTCTTATCAAACTCCGGGTCGTCTTCAACTTTTTTCAACAAAGCAAAATACGCCTGATACGTTGTGTAATTCTTCAGCACATCAAGAATAAAACGCTCTTCGATAGCCTGCTTCATCGAGTAAAGGCTAAATGGATAATACTTGCCATCAATTGGGCTTTTTGTCCCAAACAACTCCAACGTCTTTTGCTTGGGTGTGGCTGTAAACGCAAAGAAGCTGATGTTGTCTGTCTTAATCTTTCGACTGCGAAGCTTGCGCAACACCATGTCTTCCGTCGTCTCAGGTTCATCTGACTCCTGTTTCTCTGCATCGCTCAAATCATTCGTTGTCAAAGCTTCCCGCAAGTTTGCGGCACCTTCTCCGGATTGTGAAGAATGCGCTTCGTCAATAATGACCGCAAAGTTCTTACCGGGAAGATTTCCGATGGAGTCAACGATGAATGGAAACTTCTGCAAAGTTGTGATGATGATTTTCTCACCGCCCTCCAATGCTTCTTGCAATTCCTTTGATCCTTCCGTGATCGCTTTTACAACACCCGCACGCTGTTCAAACTGCGTAACAGTGTCTCGCAATTGCCGATCGAGAACACGCCGGTCTGTAATAACCAAAACCGTGTCAAACACCTTTTTGTCATCTGCATTATAAAGTTCAGACAATCGATGTGCCGTCCATCCGATCGTATTGCTCTTTCCACTCCCTGCGCTATGTTGAATCAGATAATTGTTCTGTCCGGCACTATTATCACGTGCGTCAGCTATCAAACGCTGAACCGTGTCGCGTTGATGGTAACGGGGAAAGATGAGTTTCTCTTTAATAATCTCACGCCCTTTACTGTCAACATCTTTTTCTTTTTGCAGCGTGATAAATTTCCCTACGAGCTCGAGCACGCTTTTCTTTGTCCAAATATCTTCCCAAAGATAAGAGGTCATGTATCCATCTGCATTTGGAGGATTTCCCGCGCCGCTATTGTATCCCTTATTAAATGGCAAGAAATACGTTTTGAGCCCCGCCAGCTTTGTCGTCATGTAGACCTGCTTAGTATCTACGGCAAAATGCGCCAAACATCGCTTAAACACAAACAAAGGTTCCTTAGGGTCTCTATCTGTTCGATATTGGCGAATGGCATTTTGAACACTTTGACCAGTGAGCTGGTTTTTCAATTCAATAGTAAAGATAGGAAGACCGTTGAGGAAAATAACCGTGTCCAAAGACAAATCAACATCTTTTTCACTGTAGTGAACCTGTCGCATGGCACTAAGTACGTTCGACTCGAACAAACGAATCGTCTCCTCATTCATCCCCGAGTTGGGAGGATAATATGCCATCTTGAAATTTACGCCATGATCCGCAAAACCATTCCGAAGAACATCAAGCACCCCGCGGTCACGAACCTCATCCGATAACCGCTTAAAGAACTTCTCGTTAATATCTTCACCATGCATCTTGAGAAGTTCACCCCACGCATCAGCCTGAGTGACATTAATAAACTCCAAGACCATCTCCGGATCTAAACAAAGATTCCGTTGATAGGCAGTATTGGACTGTTTCTTGTATCCATTAACTTCGACGAGCTGTTTCTCGATATATTCCTCAAAGCCGATTTCTTTCGTATTCGTGATTTTCATATATATTATTTACCCCCATCTTGCAGGCTGATTCGCAATCTTTTTGAGTTCTCCTCGGAGATCCTCCAGAGCTCCAACATTGGAGGTAGTAGGATTCAATTCAATCTTTGGTCTCGCTTTTATATTATCCATAACATTTTTAATTGACTTATGTGATCGGTGCCAAGCAATAGCAAAAACTATTCCAAGTGCAATCCCCATGATGCCAATCAATATATTTAAGAAAATGGTTATCGTTATTTGAAATGTTTCTTGATTACTTAATTCTGCAATGGCATTAATTACAGTTGGGATCCCAACCGAAAATGATACGAGACATACGTCCTTCCAAAGTGATTGTGCTTGATTTGAAAGATTCTCCAGTTCATCTTCAGATAACGAATAGAGAATGCGATCAGGATCATGATGAATATAGTCAGGCATATCCTACTTTTTCGGATTAACATCAATACCCAACGCACCAAGAGCGAAAAGTCTTAAATTTCCGCAGTTGTTGCAAATGAGACCAGCACAAGGGATCTGCGGTTGCGGGATCCTCATTCCTCCAGTCAAATCTGAAATTGGTGCACTAATAGCCTGATCCACAACTGCCCAGTCATTGTGCTGACAAATCTCACACAGAGGTATCGCACCTTTTTCCTTGAGTTTCTCAAGAATTAGATCTTTATAATTATCTGGCAATGGCATACTATTTAGTTTTAGCGATTACAATCTGTTTTAAACTCTCCGTAAATTGTCTTTTACCTTGTGTTTGTAGATTAATTTGATGCACTAAATATGTCAGCGCTTCACGGATATTGTGCGCCAAATTTAGACAGGTCTCATCATCTTGTACGTGTAACCCTTCACTCAAAGCACTATAAATTACCGAAAGAGGATTGTTCCCGGCCACTTGTAGCGACTCTGGAAGTACGGTCGATGCAATCCTGATTCTTTGCTCTGTATTATGTTCAGCCTTCACTTCTTCAATGCCTTTTACTACATCAGTTTCATCCTCGACTAATTCTTTGATTTGATTCAGTAACGACTCGACGTTATCTTCGACGATCCTTCGGTAATACGCAAATGCCCCTATACCGTAACCTTGAGATTCGCAAACCAACCCCTTTTTATACGTATCTACATGCTCACCTAACAATTTGGATATCCCCGGGTCTGGATTAATGGACCAAGCAGGAAACTGACCAATTTTTTGAATTTTCATTTTGTAGAGATATTTCTTGCTCTTTGCATCGTGGCCGTTACTCCGATGGACGAAAAGTAAAAACTCTATATTTGCAGATTTGCATCCTGCGCAAACATATTCAAGACGATAAATGTTGTTATCGTGATGTCCACCAAAATTAGCTAGCGATCCATCTTCATAAACTCGATATGTTTGCTTTGATTCACATATAGAACAATCTAAATTGACTGCAGGGGGATGGACTTTTACATCTTTATACTTTTCGTGATCCTCGGTTGCTTGGAATTCAATCCATTTGTACAAAGGATATGTTTCAAGAAAGTTCTTCATACAACAATCTTCCCAGTCACCACATGTGAGATGAGCGACGAACGGTATTCTTGAATTAGTTTTATTGATTTTTGAATCGTTTTTATTGATCTGTCTAGTAAGTTCAGCCCTCTATCCAGTTGCATTACAATTTTCTCCTGTTCCTCAATCGATGGTAGCGGTGCTTGAAACTCTTTAATGAACCTGTCGGGCACGCGTTGTTGTCCAGCGGAACCATACATCCACGGCCCACCAGATTTTCTAAACATCTCTGAATGCACTAGGTAGTACAGATACGTACCATTAATTGAAGAGCTTGGCCGAATAACAGTGAATTCAGTCGATCCAAAACCAATGCCATTTACTAAATCATTTACCAACGCTCCTTTTCCGTTTTCAAAACAAGGCGTGATCTTGGCAGTAATAACATCACCGTTACGAAAATAGGTGAAACCAGTCGCAACATCATTCTTTTTTGAAACAACTTCTTTATCGAATGTGCCTTTAGAAGATACCTTTGTCATCGGCAGAAATGTAACGTCACTATCTTCTGAAATATGTTTAGACTCTTGCTTTGAAGGATTTAGTGAAACAACTCTACGAAGTCTAACTAAATTCCACCCCTCTGGAATCTCGCCAATCCACTCAACACCCGAATCTTTCATCTTCACATTCGAATTAAGACCCTTCGTCACAGCCTGAGTAATAAGTGCATCGCGTTTTTCTTTTAGTAGTTCAATCTGCTTCTTTTTCTTCTTCACCACCTCATCAATCACCACCGTTTTTTCATCGAGGAAGTCAGCAATACGTTTTTGGTCGTCGGTTGAAGGAATGGGAATTAGAAATTCTTTATACTTGTCCGCACTAATGTTTTGAATGGTCGCCTGAATAAAAATGCTATTTTTCCAGCTCTCGTAATAAGCAGACTGTGACACAAAATCTAGGAAACGGGGAAATAGTTTGTCTTTATTCGGGACGAAGCGAATCAAGTATCCCGCAAAACAACTTACACCGTCGAATTCACGATACATGAAAGGTTTTCCTGCCGTGGCTCCTGAGCGGGCGAACAATAAATCGCCATCCTGCAAAATATATCCACGAGCTTTTTCAGAAGACATTGTTTTAACAGTATCTTTTCTAAGCGATCCGCTGGTTGTGATGTCTGTAATTCTGATGTAGCGGGGATCCCCGTCTACATTATCAATAGCCGATTCGTTTAGACCATATTGGAAGGGTCGATCGGTCAACTGTTTTAGTTTCAAGACCGACCAGCCACGCGGGATCCAATTGATGCCCGTGAGGTCTGTATCTTTCATCTCTTTTTTGTCTCGTAATGCGTATTTCATATTCATTTAGCCGTTAACATCTGAAAATTATCGTGAGCGAACTGTGCGGCTCTCAATAACAATGCAAGCGACGTGAATGCTTCCGCCTCACCAATTTCAGACCTTCGACCATGCGCACTTTCGTCACGCCAATACTTCAGAAGAGCGAAGCACACTTCGAAGTCAGCTTTTACACCACCCTTCTGCTGGCCAATGATCAAATCCTCGATCTTCTTTCTTCCATCAGATCGACGATAAAGGTTGAGTGTTGCACCCTCGTCACCATTCTTCGTAATGGCGAGTTGAAGCAGAATAGACTCTGCAGCCGCTCCGCACATAACACAGGCGGCAAGATACGCATGGGCGTTGTAACAACGAATAGCTTGTTGGGCTCGTTCGTGAAATCCAGGACCAAATGCTTTTGCAAACGGTTCAAGAAGTGTAGCGAAACGACCCGGTTCTGTCGGAACGTATTCTGGTCCTGACTCCTGAAGCCATTGTTCGCCAAATGGCGTAACAGAATATCCATTACCTGCGTTTCCGTCATCGGTAGCTTGTGCATGGTGATGTGTTACACCTGGTCGAAGGACACCCAATCGACAAAGCTCCCAAGCAGCGTTGTAGAAGTATGGAGACAAAGGCTCTTTCCATTTCTCAGTTTCATTTGAATCACATCTTGTGATTCCCAGTTGCTCCATGTTTGCTAGACACCATTTATCTATAACTCGTGGAATGTAGATTTCATATCCATAATTTCCGACCGATTCTGTTTCACGATTTTTACAAATCTCAACAAGAGCACTAAACACGTCTTCGTGCCCCATGACTTCTTTAGCCTTTTGTTCTTGTTCACGATTCATATCTACATCTGCTTAATCAGTGAATCTAACTCACTCTCAACCTGCTCAATATCCTTCTGAATCTGATCCAGTGACCGTGGTGCCTCGTACTTGTAGAAGAATCGAGTGACGAGAATTTCATAGCCAACTTTTCCAACCTTGTTATCTTTGTGGTCTGTCTTACTTTCATCAATCCATGCATCAGGAACATAGGGCTTTACCTCTTTTGCAAAGTAGTCGTAAACATCCTGATTCAACGGCACGTTTTCTGTGTCGCGCAAATTCGTGTCTGCTTGCTGTTTACCTTTGCTGTCTAAAAATACGTTGGCGGATTCATCCTGTTCAGATAAGGCATCTATCACTACTTTTTTCAGTGGAGCAGGTAGCTTGAGATCGTTATTCTTCCAAACCCCCTCAAGGAGTTTCACGAATTCATTTCCATTCTTAAACAATTCACTCGGCATTTCATTGAATGTTGTGATGACCTGCTGTTGAAGCTTCAGCCCGGCTTCAATCTCTTCTTTTCCTTTCTCTCCTTTCTTTTTGGATGTTGCTAATTTCTGGAATGTTGACTCCTCTTTAAGTGCCGCGATCCGCTCCGGTGATACCTGAAAATTGAGCTTTAGTGGACGCTCAACGGTTATTTGTCGGTACCCAAACTCTTCATTGCTAAAGATCTTCGAGTATTCGTTTTCACTGAAATCTGCGTAAACCTCTAAAACCTTTTTTCTAAATTCTTCCGTGATGAAGTTGCGTTTGTTGCCAAGACTCTTTCGCATCTTCTCAGAGAATGCACGCGCGTCGATGATTTGGACTTTGTCTTTGCGTTCATCTGACTTTCGATTGGTTATAAACCAAAGGTAAGTTGGAATTCCAGTGTTGAAAAAGAGTTGATCAGGAAGCGCGACAATAGCTTCAAGCCAATCATGTTCCAGAATCCAGCGACGGATTTCGCTTTCACCTTGTCCAGCATTTCCTGTAAAGAGAGGAGACCCGTTAAAGACAATTCCAATACGGGATCCGCCTTCGCTCTCGGGTCGCATTTTTGAAAGAAGATGCTGTAGGAAGAGAAGCTGACCATCAGAAGACCGTGGAAGTCCTGCACCAAAACGCCCTGCGTATCCGCGTTCAGCTTCGCGCTCTACCACGTCCATATCCTTCTTCCAGTCCACTCCAAAAGGTGGGTTCGTCAACATGTAGTCGAAGTGCGTGCCAAAAAATTGATCGTTGGAAAGCGTGCTGGCAAGTGAATGGTCTTTTTCTCCGCCCTTAATGTTGTCTGGGTTCTCGCCCTTAATTAGCATGTCAGACTTGCACATGGCGTATGTGACCGGGTTGAGCTCCTGGCCATACAAATAGATGTTTGCCTTATCATTCACTTCTTTTTGAATATATTCTTTCGCAATAGACAACATTCCACCTGTACCACACGCGCAATCGTAAACTGTTTTAATGATGTGTTCTTTTTCCAAACGTGCCTTGTCCGGTGCAAGCAGGATCTCTACCGCAAGTCTTACAACATCACGCGGAGAATAATGCTCACCAGCTGTTTCGTTGGACTGCTCAGAGAATCGGCGAATCAGCTCTTCGAAGATCGATCCCATCTCATGGTTATCGACAACATCTGGGTGCAGATCCACTTTATTAAGCTCTTTAATGATGAGATAGAGAAGGTTACCTCCTTCAAGTCTCGAGAGCTGGCGGTCAAATTCAAACTTTTCGACAATGTCCTGAATGTTCTCACTGAACCCATTTAGATAATGCTTGAAGTTTCCTGAAATATGATCCGGGTCTTCGAGGAGCTTTTCAAAGTCGTACTCGGATACGTTATAAAATCCGACTTTCGATGTTGATTTCAACACAGGATCAATATCGATCTTAGATTTCAGTTCGTTGTACTGCTGAAGCACCTTGGGTTTCGTTGGTGCCAAAATAGAATCCAGTCGCTTCACAACCACAAGCGGGAGAATAACGTCTTGATACTCGTGTTGTTTCCAACTTCCACGTAGGACGTCGGCAATGTTCCAGATGAGCTGTGCTTTTTCTCGAAAGTTGTTTGTCATATTTAGGTAAAAAATTTTCGATATCCTTTGAGTGAGAACATGCGGTTTCGCTCGCCCCAGCTGATGATTTCAAGTAGATGGAGGTCTTCGGCCAGTTGCGTCATAAGCTTGTTAAGCGTGTGGTAGGTGATTTTATACTTTTTGCCGTAGGCGGATTCGATCTCGCGAACAGTGAACGATTTCCGCTCAAGAAAGAATGACAGTAGGTCATTAGCTAACTTTTTTGGCCTGGTCTCAAGAGTCATTACACGATCTCGATATTGTTTTTGTAATATCCTTACGGATTGATAAATGGACTGAAGGTGTTCCTGTGCTTCTAGAAGTCCCTGCAGAAAATTGTCGTAAGTCAGGTCCTCCTGCACGGGGACGAACTTTGAAAGTAGGAGTGATGGCGTTGTGGTTAGCTTGAAATGCATGAGCATGAGGTGAAGAAGAGCGTTTGCCATTATTTCGTTGCCAGCGTGAAACGGTGAGAGCTTAATAAACGCCGTATAAATCAGATGCATGTTCGTGAACGGGTCTACCCACTCCTGGTTCAGTTCACCTAATAATTCAATAAGTTGAATGGAAACTTCCTTGGACTTAAGCTCGCCTGGTTTGAAGCGATATCCACTGGGATTGTCGAAAAGTGTCTTATGCCATTCGATCAATACTTGAATAGTAATGTCATTCGGAGCTCGCATAGACGTAAGAAAACTCGCGTATCGCTTAGCACACACAACCGTAGGATCATCATCGTCTGCGATGGTCTCGGCAGTGAAGGCTAGAAGTGCTTCATGAGTAAGTAGGAGATTTGTCGGAGCCTGAAAATCTTCAAAAGCTTCTCGCCAGGCACCCAAAGACCCCGCAAGGAATGCGGATTGTAACTCGGTTTGGTTTTCTATTGTCCACTTCACAATGTAATAAAATCTTGACTTATTTACATTAGACATGCTACCTTTGTTATGTAATTCTGTCAAAGAATCGGTAAATTATGCCTCGTCTCGTTTTCACCCCATCCCTCTTTTTTCAATACGCAACATGCCCACATTGGTTGTGGCATGATCGTTTTTCTGATTTATCCAAGAAGGGAGAAACACCGGCGCTCATGGAGAAACTTCTTGAGAAAGGTATTTTGCATGAGGAAAAATATGTGAAAGGTCTTTCGTTTGTTGAGGTCGAAGAAAGAAAACCTGCGGATGCCTTTGCTCACACTATGATGCTTATGCGCGAAGGAGTTGAGCTTATCTACCAAGGAGAAATTGAATCTGAAATGAACGGAGTCCTTTATCGCGGTCGACCCGATCTTCTTGAGAAGAGGTACGATAAAGAGTCTGAATTCGGTGATTATTACTACGCTCCCTGCGACATCAAAAGCTCGACTGATATCAAACCCGAGCAATGGATGCAGTTGACACTGTACGCAAAAATTCTTGAGGAACTTCAAAAAGTGTTTCCGCAGGACGTTAGTATTATCAATCGAGATCATGGGCGTATTGCTTTTTCAATTGAAGAAAAACATCGAATCAAAACGTTTGATCGTATCGATGTGATTCTTTCTGTAATGAAAGGAAAAAAACCGCCACTCAAGCTTTCTTCTTCATGTAAATACAGTCCTTGGTATTCGCAATGTGTCGCCGAAGCGGAGAAGGCACATGATATTGCCTTGTTATATCGTCTGGATTCTCGATCTCATGAAGTCTTGCGTGAGTGCGGTATCAATACCGTAACAGATGCGGCAGAGATGGATGTTGATACACTTCCAAAAGTTCCTTATGCAGGAATTGATACCCTTCGTCGTGTGAGACTCCAGGCACAATCGCTTTTGAGCGGTGAATTGAAATGGGTCGGACATCCAGTACTCCCCGAAACGGCACTCAATATTTATTTTGACATCGAGGGCGATCCTCTCATCGATGTGCAGTATCTTTGGGGTTTTTGGGTTTCAGGTGATCCTGATGGTGTATATGCGCAAATAGGTCACGTGCGAAAACAGGAGGATGGGCGTTACTTCGTTTATTTTCTGGCCGAGCAGCCAGAGGACGAACGAGAAATGTGGAAACTTTTTTTGCAATGGTTGGAGATTTTACCTCAAGAGAAGTTTACCGTTTGGCATTACAATAAATACGAGCGGGTACAATGCGAAAAATTAGCCAAGCTCTATGGAGATTCAGATCCTCTGCGAAGGTTCATGTCTCATTTTGTAGATTTGGAAATCGTTGTCAGAGACTCGGTTATTTTTCCTTTGTATTTTTACTCCATCAAAGATATCGCCAAATCCAAGTTCCTCAACTTCAAATGGCGTCATGTAAAAGCAGGAGGGGCACAGTCAATCTTTTGGTATGAAGAATGGTTGGAAAAAAATGACAGAAGTATTTTGAACGACATTGTTAATTATAATGAAGACGATGTGCGCGCGACAGAGTTTTTACGTAATTGGTTACACAACAATTTGAGCGAATAATGCTTTAAAGCCCTCAAATCTCGAAGTGAGTAACTTTCATTAAACCCCTTTACTTCAAGGGGTTTTATGTTAAACTTTAAACGTCTAGATTCAAGTAACAGAGACCCGCAGCAGGGCTTTGCTTTGCTATTCAGGAGTCCGTTGATGCGTCATAACGGGCACTCCTGATAAAACAAGCAGCAGCGACTCCGGTCCTGTTACTTGGGTCTAGACACCTCAGGGGTGTCCTTTTTGTTTTTATAAATGAGGTTTAAATCATCTATTATTCTTATCTCTTTTTCATCCTATGGAGAAAACACCAAAGAAGCATCTGCTTCTCAAACTTTTGGTCGCTCTTTTACCAACCTTCATTTTTTTCATCAATTATTCATGGATGACCGCCAATAAATCCATGGGGCTTGCATTCATTCTTTTATTTGTGTTCGTTGTCTGGACCTCCTGGTCCTTTGAAAGCAAGAATGCTGTTTTTGAACGATACTTTCGTTTGATGGAAGTAGCCTTTTTCTTCATGCCTATTTCTGCCATTATCATGACGTTTGTTCTGGGAGCCCAAGCTGTGAGTTCCACAACCAGCGCGGGCGAGCAGGCCGGAGCCGCCATCGGAACAGCAATTGGAGGAACCTTCGTTGTCGTCATCGCGTGTGTCGTTGGTCTTACGATGGGAATCATCATGCATCTTGTTTGTGGAAGTTATGCAAAGAAGGTAGATACGGAACACGCCAAACAACCAGAAACGCTTGCGGCAAAACATGGCGTTATCCTCTCAATTTTTGCCTTGATTGTCCTGGCTCTTGTCCTTGGTTCCACGTCCAATACTCAAAATACGCAACAACCAACTCAGGAAAAGAAGCAATTGGAAAGCAGCCTCCAACAAGGTGGCGCAAACCAGATGGTTCCAGCCAATACTGAACAAGCAAAAATAGAACTGCAAAAAGTCACTCTCGAAATTACAGACAAAGGATTCCATCAGGCTGACTATATGTCTGGCAGTTATCAGGATCAAATTACGATGAGCCTGAAATTTACCAACAACACAGATAAAGAAATAAGAGGTGTTGAGGGCACTCTGACTTTTTATGATATTTTTGACAACGAAATTTCTACAAAGAGCATAAGTTACGATAAGGAAATTCCTGCAAAAGAGAGCAAAATTTGGGAATCAGGAATCGATTACAATCAGTTCATGGATGAAGACGTGAAGTTAAAAAATACTGAATTGAAAAATTTGAAATACAAATGGAACGTTTCGACAATCGTTTACGTCGATGGGAATAAAGACACATTTTAAAGAGATAGACCATCTATAAATCTTTATGCCCACCCAAATACAACACAAAGCGTTCCTTGCAAAACTCCGGGAATACCGCAACAAATATCTTAAAGCCAAGTATGCTGACCTGGATGAATCTGCCACGAGACTCATGATTAACACGTTTCTGACGGATCTCCTGGGATACGCGGAACTGGAAGAAATTCGTACCGAACACATGATCAGCGGAGCCTATGCCGATTATGTCATCCAGGTTGATCGGAAAAAACATCTGGTCGTTGAAGTCAAAGCCATTCAGATTGATCTTTCCGAGAATCATCTTCGTCAGGCTATAGGATATGCCGCAAACGAAGGGATTGACTGGGTACTGCTTACCAACGGCCGATCCTTTGAGGTGTACCGGGTGATCTTCAAGAAACCCGTCACATACAAACGATTGTTTGCCTTTGATCTGCGAGACATCTCCATTCTCAATGAGGCCTCAGAAGGCCTCATGCTTCTTCACAAGAAATTTCTGACCCATGGAGAGCTTGATGCTTTCTGGAAACGTTTCCAAGCCTTGGAACCGAACAATCTGTGCAAGTATCTTTATTCTACCGACATCATTCGATTTTTGCGGAGAATTTTGAAGCGTGACGCTCACCTTTCTTTTTCGGAATCAGATATTCTGGACTCCATCCACGAGATTATTGTGAACAAGATCGAGTCGCAAAAGCCCAAAGGATCAGTTAGCCTTTCACGGATAAAGAAAGATGTGAGAGACAAAAAAGAGGAAGGACTGAAGGAACACCCAACCGAAAGCGAAGATGCACCGACAGTTTAATGCTCCTCTGATTCCCCATTCGATGTCTGTACCTGATCGGGTGGCATCACATTCTGGTTATCTCTATTCTTTTGTGGGTATGGTTGGAAATTTTCTGTAGAATTTCCGTACATTCGATCTATCATGTCTTCAAGCGTAAAGGCAGGTCCTTTGTCTTTATCCCGATCAGGGCTCCTGTGTTCCAAAATAACCTTACTATCATATCTTGGACGATAACGTTTCGAGTTATGAGTGAGAACGTACTTAATGGCCTGAAGATTCTTTTCCTTAACAAGAAGGGCGAGGCTGTGTTCGGCTAGATCGCAGAGGTTTTCTCTTCCTAATTTTTCAGCCTCTCTTAACTTCTTTGCAAACTCCTTATCCCCTTTCTTCCAACGATAGATGGTCGATCTGACAATGTTAACCTTCCGGCAAGATACACAGATGTTGCCGGTTTGCGCGACTTCTTCAAGAAACTTAATTTTGACTTCAGGGTCAATCATGTAATTTTAAAAGGCTTTTGCCCGGTTTGTTTTTCCCATCTTTGGAGAATAACTTGAGCATAGGTCGGACACTTTTCCATGAGGAAACATCGGCGTTTCATATGGACAGCGGCGATGAGTGTTGATCCAGATCCGCCGAAGGGTTCAAGGATCAGACTGTCGCGTTTGGTAAGGACTTTGATGTACGGAATAAGGATGTCGATTGGCTTGGTGCCAAATACCACCCCTTGGCCGGAATGTTTCTCGTCTGAAGCCATAAACTCAATGAAATCTGTCGGACAATCTTTTTTCCCTTTCTCGTACGTTTCCCAATGCGGTTTACCTTCTGTGGCAAAGAGTGCTGTTTCGTACTCCTCTTGCAACGGTTGCTCTTCCTCATCGATGTTGTAGGGAATGTCACCCGAAGCACCGACCACAGCAATATCATGCTTGTTGAAAAACTTATTTTTCGCCGAATATCCTTGATGACGATTAGGGAGATGCCAGACGATCATATTTTTTACCTTCCAATGTTTTTCCATTTCACCCCAAATGACCCGCAGATTTTTCCAATTTTCATAGCAGATAATAGAGAAGTCAGGTTTAGCAACTTTCGCGACGTTGTCCATCCATTTCTCTGTGAAATCTGGTGGAAGAACATCCGTCTCCAGATACTTACGATCCCTTTTATACCCAAATCCTTCAGTAGGTTCACCGTTCTTCTTTTTTCCTTTGAGGTAATCGAGGATGTATGGCGGATCCGTGAGGCACATATCAGCCTGGTGTTCACCAAGCAGTTTGAGCATGTCTTCTTCTATCGTGGAGTCGCCGCACATAAGCCTGGATCCATCCAGTTCATAGACATCTCCTTTTTGCACAGTGACTTCACTAATGTTGAGCTTCTCGAGTTCTTTTTTTAGATCAAAGACTTCCGGGTTCTCCTCGGCTGGAAAGATGTCATCAAGTTCTTCTGAATCAAAACCTATGTCTTGCAGAAATGACTCATCAAACTGGGCGAGCAGGTCCAGATCAAACTCCCCTGTGTTTTTGTTGAGCCGGACATTGAGTTCCTTTTCCTTTTCAATCTCGGGGATATGAACGTACACGACCGGAATTGTTGTATAGCCAAGAGCTTTAGCAGCCTCCAAACGAAAGTGGCCGCCAATGACGATGTTGCTGCGCTCGGAAGCGTTGTTACAAATAATCGGATCTACCAACCCAAAACGTTTAATGGATTCCTGTAGTTGGGTCATCTGCTCCTGCGAATGCTTACGCGGATTGTACTCCGCGGGTTTGAGATCCACGACGGGGACATGAATAATGTTGAGATCGTTCATAAAAATAAAAATTAAGAATAAATAAAATTGCTAAATATTTCTTAAGGTGGTGAATGGATGTGAATGCACATAAAAAATAGTGATATAAATAAAAACGCCCAGACACGCGCTTGTACCTGATTGGTACAAACGAATGTCCGGGCGTTCCGAACGATGCTCGATTTAATTGTTCTCTATGGTTACTTTTCAGGCGGTTTAGCTACTTCATAACACAGACCCAATTCAACCTGATTGGTCAAAAAAGAGATAGTCTTTCCACATGTACTACATGTAACTTTACAGCTATCGCCTAAATATTCTGTAATAATATTTATTACGTTTCCGCCTTGCTTCTTACGAAACTCAAATATCCTACTATTTAATCGTTTGACTATTGGCTCACCACAATTACATTTTTCGATATGGTTGATATGTGCACTCCTTTGCATATAGTAAAAGTATATACAGGCTTGTTTTCTGTGTCAATGGTGTCAATGCCGTAAAGGAAATTATTGACGAAATTATAAATGATTGATAAGCTTCAGATGATTTTCAATGAGTGCGTGTCGAAGTACATCTTCATACCATCAGTCACTTTTCAATCACCAACTTTTTATGCATGAGAATCAACAAAAACTGCTTGAATTGGCAGAGAATAAGGATCTATCGAAGATGAGTTTTCGTGAAATCGCACGCGAACTTGATATCGAAAATCCTCAAACCGTCATTTACCACTTGGAACAACTCAAGAAAAAGGGGTTGTTCTATGTCGACACCAAGAAACAACATCGAATTGCCAAACCACTTGCGTACGTTGTGGATAACCTTTTCAACATCCCAATCGTCGGATCTGCAAACTGTGGTCCAGCTTTGGAATTTGCCCGTGAGGACATTGAAGGATTCCTCAAGATTTCTCAGCGATCTCTAGGGGTCTCACGTCCAAACGGTCTCATTGCTGTTCGTGCCATTGGTAATTCACTGAACAAGGCAGACGTAGAAGGAGAATCAATCGAAAATGGTGACTACGTCATCGTTGATACAAAGAAAGCGCCTCAGGATGGAAACTACGTTATCTCCATCATTGATGAAGCAGCAAACTTTAAACGTTTCTATAAAGACAAAGCTAAACACGAGATTCGTCTTGTTTCAGAATCTACTTCACCAATTCCTCCTATCGTGTTGCACGAGGAAGATCTGAACACGTCAGGATATTTAGTAAACGGTGTGGTCATTAAAGTTGTTAAAAATTCATAATCATTTAGGTATATGTCTAATTATCACGTAACAAACAAAAAAGCCTCCAAAGATTGGAGAGTGGTAAAGGAAGGGGCCAACCGAGCTTCTGCTATTGCAAAGACTCAAGCTCAAGCTGAAAAAATCGCTAAGGAACTTTCAGGAAATAATGGTGGAGGCGAAGTTGTAATTCATAAACCAAACGGCGGACCAATTCGAGATAAAGACACCGTCTTTCCTGGAAAAGACCCGTGTCCACCAGTTGATAAGAAGTACTGAAGTTTTATGTCAACGATTTCTTATATCAACATTGGAGGACCACAGGCTTCGTGCTTTTGCGCTTCGTCCATTCGCTTGATGGAAAAATTAATTGAATTTCCATTGTTACACGATGCCGTAGAGGAAGCCGTTATGTCTGCAAAGCAGGAATTTTTCGTTGCTGGCATACTCTTATTTTCTCAGTTATTGGTAGAGGTGTGCTCAGAAGAAGAACCAGAGGAACGGAACAAAGTGGCACATGAATTTTTTAAATCGCCTCCCACAAAGGAACAATACGAAAAAGTGCGCGAACTCTTTGATTCCGCCGCAAAAAAACGATATACACATGAAAAATACAGAAAGGGTGCATCAGTTAATTTTGATCAGGACTTAATGAATTTTTGGAATGATCATTTTTGTAAAATGTAAAACAAAATTTATGGAGTTAAAACAAATGACCGAAACTGTTAAAAAAGTTGCTGATCGGTACGCACAAAATTTCAACGTGAAGTACGACGGCGATTGGTTTCTGCTTAAGCTTCAAGAGGAACTCGGGGAAATGACGCAGAAGTACCTCATCATGACGAACCGGACGCGTCGTAAACCTGATTCAGAAGCAGAAGCACGAGCCGCGCTCGCGGAAGAGATCGCGGACACGTTTAGCTACATTCTTCTTTTCGCTGACCATGTTGGAATAAATGTTGAAGAGGCTGTAAAGATGAAATGGTTCAAGTATTTAGACAAGAGTAACGTATGAACTCTGAATTTCTAAACCCAACAAGTCTCGAAACTTTTCACCTACAAGATAGTTCTGTTGAAGTACCCAAAGCAATCATTTCATTTAAAGAATGGCACGGAGCCAAGCCAAACAGTTTCGGAGGAAAACCCTTTATTGATTTCGATGGTGTTCCCATATTTGCTGAGCTAGCGATCGCAAGAACATTTCAACAACTTGGATATACGGCTTATTGGGTTGAAACATATGCCAGAGGCAATAAACCGCCGATGTTTCTTTTGGATTGGCAAAACAGACCGTACAAAGAGCAGACCAATTGTGACATTGATGAACCGTGGATTTTGGAAAAACTTACTGTAATAGCTCAACAGAACCATAATACCTACGATGGTTGTTGGGATGTTCTCGCGTGGAAAGGCGAGGAGTTACTTTTCATTGAATCCAAACGCAACAAAAAAGATTCTGTTCGTTCCTCTCAAAACAATTGGCTTCAAGCTGCTCTGCAGACCGGACTGAAGCCAAAAAACTTTCTTATCGTACAATGGAATTTTTTAATTCCCCCCATTTCCTAGTCATTTGAGCAGGTGTTTCGTTTTCCTCCTTCGACAATACCTAGTATCAACGAAAATTCTCACGTTCAGATTTATATTGGAATAAAGCAGAATTTTTAACGGTTTGACAATCATTTGCCACAACCCTTAACATAGCCCCCGATCGTTCTGTTTTCTCTTTGATCTTTACTTCAAAACAGAAATGAGGACGATTGAAACACAAGGAGAAGTACGATGCGACATAACCTGAGCTTGGTTCTTTTCTTGTTGGTAGCCGTCACCTCGAGTTTCTGGATCGGCTGTGCCGGTGAGGAAAACGAGACGACTCAATCCTATGTGGCTTTTGGAGCCGCATTTGTGAATCTGGGTTACGTCGATGTTTACAACGAGACCGGAGAGTTTCTTCAAAGGATCGATCATTCCGTGGATTTTCAAGAAGTCTTGGAAAATGGTTACTACCTCATGGATTTCGTGGATGAAAGTAGCCTTCACTCCTTCATGGACGACGGACGTCTGGCTTTTGCACCCATGACGGAAGGCGCCACTCCGATTGATCGTGTCTATGTAGAAGATCTCGGACTCTATCTTTGGGAAGTCGCTGTTGATCCCGTTCTTGAGGGAAATGCGCGGTTGAGCGAACGAATTCGAAATGATGATAAAACTTTACTTCCCTGGGCTGAACAATTGGGAATGGAAGAAATTCAACAAAACGAAAACGTCGCTTACAAGGTGAGTCCTGAAATGCATAGCTTCGCTTCTGAAGCATCCGCACGCTCTCGTCTTATCTGGGAAGCGTCCTTTGCCATGAGCGGAGATTACTCTTCTTCTTCCAACTGTACATCGGGTCAATCGTGTTGGTATGGCACAGCGATTTCAAGCGGATCGACGAGTTACTATGCCAAGGCCACAGCCGGCAAGACAAACCCAAGCGGTTCGAAGTATTATTCCTATATCGATTATGATCCGACGGCATGGGGATACCTTACCTCAAGTACCGGAGGATATAGTACGGATAGCGTAACTGCTTACTACGTTTCTTGTCGCACAGGTGGTTACACCCCTTGTACTGTTCCGACGTATGGGGCAACAAATGGGGCGACTAAATATACTTGTCAGGCCTCTTCCTGCACCACTTCCACTCGCCCACGCGGCGCGCAATGCAAAGCGTTCTCTAATCTCCTTGCTTATCGCAGCGGAGTGTTTCATTCAGGATCAAGTTCAATTGGTTCAGGATCATGGCGTATCCTGCCAAGTGATACAAATCTCAACTCTTCTGATTACAGGACGAAGTATTCCATTTCTCTGCTTACAAGCAGTACAATTAGTGCCGGAGATGTTTTGCGTCAGACGTATGGACACTCTGCCATCGTTGTCTATGTAAGCGGTTCAACCTATCGCGTAGTCGATTCTAACTGGATCGTTGCAGACGGGAATGAATATATCGGAAGCCATACAATGAGTTTCTCGGGAGATGGGATCAAAAATCTGGGAAATTACTACGATCTGAACTGTATCTACAGCACGACAGCCCAGTGCTATCAGGGTAGCTGATCATAAGAACACCAACCTCATGGGCAGTCGAGTTACAAGCTAGACTGCCCTTTTTTCTACATATGATTTTTAAAAAAAATATCTTTATTCTTTCCGTATTCCTTTTGGGTTGTCTTACAACATTTTTTATTTTTTCAATGATTTCTCCTAAAAACACGTCTTCACAAAAGACACTCCCCCATGGAAATCTGATCCAAACAGAACAAGAGATTTCTCTTTATGGAGGAGAAAAAGAATTTTATGTTGTAGATAGTGATCATGTATTAGCCGTTGTTGGAGAAGTTTTAACCGAAGACACGGTAAAAATTGCTCGTATCAGTAGCCAGTATATAGACATTATTACTGGAATCCATGCATTGCGATTAAATTCTGGGGCCATGTATCGCATTTCTCGCGAAACGGGTGCAGTCAGTTATGTGAAACGTGATGGAACCTTTTGGGCAACTTCCCCAGACAACGTCTCCTTCGCTTTTTCTGATCTGTCTTTAGACAATGAAACGCAAAAACTTTCTGTAAACATTGATCTTTACAACATTGGACGCTATGAGGATCCAACGATCCTTAATCCTGATGTAACCATTCCCCTGCCTCTGCAAGCCTCTCACACGGGAACCGTCTATGTAAGCGATCTTGCTTATTCACCGGATGGTCGTGTTATTGCGGTTGTTGCTTATGACGAGTCTCAAAGCGCTCAAGATCCAGAATATCTTCATGGAACCTTATTCGCTATTGATCCGATAACTCAGACGGTGAAAGAACAAAAGGCGCTTACCATGAAGATACCAAGCGATCCTTCTCCTGATTTTTCTTTCAGAAATTCTATCTCAGGTTGGGATTCGCCAAGTACGGTTCATCTCAAACTTCCTGATGGTCAGGAGATGAGCGTGGATTTGGCAAAGTAAACTAGTAAAAATAAACAAACCTTTAAAAATGGGTTTGTTTTTATATAGATTATTTTATCGTCTATTGATTCTCGGTCAAGAGAATACGTGATTGAAATATGAACGAACTTGAGTACTCTGATTTTTATGATCGTCTGACTGTGAAGGAGTGTCGGTGGTATGAAGAAGCCCATAAAAAACGGTTGAATGAAATTCCGTCGGATGAACCTGATCGAGATGAAAAAGTGAGGCTACTGGTTGCGGCAAACAAACTATTACTTTGGATGAAAAAAGGTGAACGGGCAGCAATGAAGCATGCTCGTATTCGTGAATGGATAGAACGCGATCTCAGACATCAGAAGTTGGTTGATGACACTGAGCCACGAAATGATATTTCTTGTTTACGCTGTTATTCAAAAATGAATTTCATGGATAAGCATTTTGATTCCTCAAGCGATCAAGAAAGAGTCATTTTGTTTTATGAATGTCCAAACGGATGCCTTCCTCGACGTGCGTTTTTTAATGATGGAAATGAGTATCGAATCAAGCCACACACATGCACAAAATGTAATGCCGTTGTGAAACAAACCTCGACTCGTACGGACAACATCGTCACTTTCGATTCAGTATGCGAGAGCTGTGGAAATAATGATCATGAAGAGATGGATTTTTCACCCAAAATCAAACCAATCGATGAGCACTTTTCAGAGGACCGGATGAAATATTGTATCGATGATCAAGAGCTTAAAGTGTATCTTGAATCCAGAGAAAGCATGAAGCAGATGGGAGAATTCGTGAAACGAATGAAATCCAATGAAGAAGAATCAAAAACCACAGAACACATTCAAAACATTCGAAAGTTGCGCGTTATCGAACTTCAAGAGCTACTTGTCAAAACCCTACAGGACGTTGGGTTTACACAGGTTCATATTAAGAACCCTTCAACTTCAAACGGTCTGCGTATTCAGTTGTCAGCTTTTGACACAAACAAAGATCGATCCGACATAACTGCAACAAAGGTTGCAAATTCCGTTCTCAAAACAGCGCTTCAAGAAACGAACTGGAGAATCGTAAAATCATCCGTTCATTCGACGCTGGGAGCGTTAATCGGAGTACTCCGTGGCTACGTAGACAATCACGAGATTCGCCGACTTTCTGAGCAAGAAAATTCGAAAAATGCTTGAATATCCTGTTATTTCTACTTACTCGTAGAAACCCCTTGTACTGTCTCATTTGTCTCATTTTCTGAGACCCTCATGCTCGTTTTGTCCTGCGAATTAACCCCTAAATCATTGATCAAATTTGAGTTCGACACCCGTACGCCGAGCCAGCAAAAAACATCATGTATATGGTGTTTTTTTGTTATACCCAAGTGGGAATGGGAACTGGTAGAATGTAATTGAAAATTAAATTGCTTTTATGATTCAACCTTCAAAAGAACTCATGCAACGAATCATTGATCTTGCTCGAGCGAAATATCAGGAAGGCGGACATGCTGTCGCAGCTTTGATCGTAAAAGACGGCGAAGTGATCGCGGAAGCATTCACATCCGTTCGTCGCGACCTTGATCCGACAGCACACGCAGAAATTAATGTCATTCGTCTTGCTGCACAAAAATTACAGTCTACAAAACTCAAAGGATGTTATTTATATACAACGTATGAACCCTGTCCCATGTGCGCATCCTCCTGTATCTGGGCACGTCTGGAAGGAATCGTTTACGGAGCAAGTCGAGAAGATCGAACAGATGAAAGCAAATGGAGAGTCATGATTCCTGCTGCAAATGTTATAGCTGCTGGCGATCCAAAATTAGAATTGTATCCTGAATTTATGAGAGAAGAATGTAAACCACTCCTTTCACTTTCTGCAAAGATATTCTAGTTTGAATAAACCAAATCAACCGCTGTAAGTTTCGGAATCGAAATGTACCCATCATATTCCTGTATCGCAGTCCTAACATCGCCCACGACGCGGAGCCATGAGAAGGCGTGTGAGTAGACCCACATGCTTTGTCAAAAAATCGTCATTAAAAAATGGTGATTTTTTGTTTAAAGCCAGAACGAAAAGCGAGTCATTATTTCTCAGTAATTACTCGAACTAAACCACAAAATTTGCTAAAATATCAGCACGAGATGAAAAGGCTTTAATGAATCACATGAAAATAAACAACCGATCCAAACTCGTTATCACCATCGTCATCTCTGAGCTCGCGGGCATCATTGGATCGGTATTCACGACAGGGTCTATCGTTGGGTGGTACGCGGAAATTGCGAAGCCAGCCATCAATCCTCCGGCATGGGTGTTCGGACCAGTCTGGACGACGCTCTTCGTCCTTATGGGCATTGCCGCATTTTTGGTATGGAGGAAAGGGTTGGAACGCAAGGATGTAAAAATCGCACTCAGTATTTTTATTGGACAATTGGTTTTAAACACGCTTTGGTCAATGATCTTCTTCGGTCTGCATAGCCCAGGCGGTGCGCTTGTGGAGATCATGTTCCTCTGGCTTGCGATTGTGGCAACCATCATCACTTTTGCAAAAGTCTCCAAACCAGCCGCGTGGATTCTTACGCCGTACATTCTTTGGGTCAGTTTCGCCGCGTATCTTAACTATTCGATTTGGATTCTCAACTAATTTGTTTCTATGAGCTTCGTCGAGTGGCTTGACGTTATAGGATTATTTTTACTTCTCGCCGGTTTTGTTATCGGTCTGGGAGCAGTGACCGTGATAGACATCCACGGCTTTCTCGGCCGAACGTCATCGTACTGGACTGAAGCCACCACCCGAACGCACAAAGTCACAAAGCCCATGATCTGGGCTGGCGTTACTCTTGCCGTTGTCGGCGGTTTAATTTTCTACCGCACACACGATTTTTCCGGCATTCCGCTCATGCATGCGCTCATCGCGTTGACCCTCATCGTTAACGGCTCCTTTCTCTCTTTCAGCGTGAGCCCTTTCTTGCTCAGGCGTGAGAAAGAGGGACGTTCCGGAGAACTTTTGCCAGCTTCTTGGCAAAAAAAAATTAGGCGACTATCCCTTGACATATAGTAGCATACCTGCTAAGGTGTGTCTATATGAAGCAAGCGAAGTACACAATCCAATCATTTAATAAGCAATTCCCTAACAACGAGGCGTGTTTGAAATACCTCTTTGAATCACTTCACAAGGACGCTGTATGCCCAACGTGCAAGCAATCTGGTAAATACCACCTTCAAGCGTTTACAAGCCATTTCGTGTGTTCTTGTGGTGGTCATCAGATCAGCCCTAAACAAGGAACAATCTTTGAAAAGTCAAGCACCGATCTTTATAAATGGTTCTTTGCTATGTACTTGTTTTCAACAGCGAAGAATGGAGTATCAGCTAAGGAGCTAGAGCGACAGCTAGGTGTCACCTACAAGTGTGCATGGCGCATGGCATATCAGATTCGTCAGCTCATGGAGCAAATGCCTGACATATTCGGTGGTATCGTGGAAGCCGACGAAACGTACATCGGAGGCAAGCGTAAAGGAAAACGAGGACGTGGAGCAGAAGGTAAAACACCAGTCGTTGGACTTCACAAGCGAGGCGGTGGAGTTTACGCAAAAGCGACAGTAAACACGAAAGCGTCAACAGTCATGGCAATCGTGCGTGAAAACGTGCAAGTCGGCGCAACGCTTATGACGGACGAATATCAAAGCTACGGCAAAGCGTCTAAAATGGGCTACAAGCACGAGACAGTCAATCACGGACGCAAGGAGTATGTGAAAGGAGAAGCACACACAAACACAATCGAGGGCTTTTGGAGCCAGCTAAAGCGTTCCATTGACGGCACGCACCACTCAATCTCTCCTAAACACTTGCAGAAGTATCTCGATGAACACGTTTGGAGATGGAATCTGCGGACTGCGGACGAACATCTTTTCCACTTGCTTTTGCAGGTGGTGTCCGCATAGCCTTGTTGAGAAGGGAGAAGAAAGCGACTTTATCGGTCGTTTTTTTGTTGTCTTTATTCATACAGTAAACCCTTTTATTCTTTGCTCAAATTCTACAATAGGGAAAAGATCGCGTGATTTTTTGGTCAGTTTATAAGAAGCATTTGCTCCTTTTTCCATAGAGACAAGGCTCCCAGCCTTTCCAGTCGCTACGTCAGCTTTTGACCACAACCCAAAGTATAATTCGTTTGGAGTTACACCTAGGCACAGCACTGCGTCATAGGGTCTGTGATAACGCAAGTGATTGAATTGAAAACTTCCGCTTACATCTTCAGTGGCTGTTTTTAACTCAAACTTGATACCATTTATTTCAATATCCCAAGAGTTTTGCGTCTTTCTTGTGCCGTCACCCCTCAATGGGAAGTTACACTGAATAGACAACGCGCTACAAAGCCCTTCAATAAAATCTTGTCCTACGCTCCCAACTTTAGTATTTGATACCGTTTTAATTCCAACAAAATCACCCTCTTTCCATTTAGGATTATCCACGTTCTTCACTAATGCCTCAAGAAACAGTGTTCTGAAATCAGGACTTGGCATATAGATTATCTAAAATTGCCAACTTGATATGGTACATGGAAATATGCCGACAATTATGTGTGGCTAGGTTGCTGTATTTGTTCCAGTTAATGTTATTTAGTATCTTCTTGATTTCACGCTTTTTATTCTTAAAAAGAACGCCATATCCACATCCGTATTTCACGTCGTTAAACGACTTCACAGGTGTTGGATGATCGCCAAAATATGTACGTTGCAAAAAAAAGTCACATTGATTTATTTTATTCATTCCACAAAGTCGTTCCTTACGGAGATCGACAGTAAATAGATCAACGTATTCATCGCAAAGGCTTAAATCAGGTAAATGTGGAGCTTCACCTTTCTTCCAAATTTGCCAAAGTGTGTTTACTTGTTTTATCTCCCCATCGGGGAGAGCAAAAAGATTGCTTGGTAATTCTTCGGAGTGTACCAAACGCATACCTTGAACGCGATTTTTTGGACTCCCTTTTCCATCACTTTGAAACGACATCGGAAGAATGAATCCGACATAATCACAAAACTCCGCAGTCTTGTTCATAAATGCGAGCGCGAGCCATCCGCGATACCCAAAAGGTGGGTTCCCAACAGCAATACATGGTCGATCATCTATATCAGGATTCCATGTTAAAAAATCATGTTGAATATAATCATCACGGATGTTATCCACGTCGATACCTATACGCTGTTTTTTTGGAAGTAAATCATAAAAGGAACCAGTGCCAGCACTTGGTTCAATGATTTTATAGTTGCCGAGAGTTACCTTTTCTCTCTTGAGAAACTTTTGAAAAGAATCCCAACAATACTCAGCGATGTTTGGTAATGTATTGTATTGGTCAAGAGAAATTTCACGACCACGAACCCAACTAGGGATACGGTTTGTGGTTTCCCAAGCCTTATCTCGAAGCATGGTTGCATTCATATACAAAAGTATATCCTGATTTTGTATTTCAGGATATAGTCAAACTGTTGATAACCATTTTCCCTTGACACCCTCCTCACTTTATACTATACTTTATGGGATAGTCGCCAAAAATTATGGCAAGCCTCATTGTCTCCGATATTGGCTGGTGGGGTGGATTATTTTTACTGGTCGTCTATCTTGTGGACCGATAAACACCTATGAGAAAAAAGTCTGTCCAGGTGAACGATACATTTCAGAAGGGTTACACATACGAACTCACCGCACCGGTGGGACGGAATTTCCATCCCGATTTCAAGCCGGAACTTACGCCAAAGGAAATGCTCGCACTTGGCGTCTTTGGCGGCAAGTACATGACCGACTGCCAAAAAGAGTTTCCCAAAAACTGGTTCACACATGCCAAGCTTTCGCCGGAGCATCACGATGATACGATCAATTTTTTTCACAAACATGCCAGCCAATCACTAAAGGTTTGGCAGGAAAAAGGATGGATCAACGAAGAGCACGATCCTCGCGGTTGGTTCCAGTGGTATTGCCGCTACTACATGGGCAGACGACTTCCCATCGAAGACGAGCGACAAATCAAGAGATGGAAAGCCATTGCCAGACACACATCACAAATCAGAAAGAATTGTCGGGCGAAAGATTTGACCTGTCGTCCTGCACAAAGACAGGCTGTTCTGCACTGGGCTTATGACAGCAGGAAGATATGATTTGCCGTAAGGTGCACATAGGATTATTGTGAAAAGCCCTTGAAACCATCGTATTCCTGATTTGAGACACAGGCCCCATTCTCGTTGTCTCATTTGTCTCATTTTCGATGAGACCCGGGTGCTATTCTAGCCGTCTGAAATACCCCTTGAATCATTGATCAAAACCGAGTTCGACACCCGTACGCCGAGCCAGCACAAAATCATCAGTTCATCTGGTGATTTTTTCTTTTAGGAGGGGTGCTATGGATGCGATATTTGGAACGATTTCGTTTACTGGTACGTTGTCATTACCATGACTGCAAAGTAAAGACACCAACGAATCGCATGCATTCTATTTATCCTGTATCATGGAATAAAACTACTATAAATATGAAAAGAAAAATTGGCGTCATTTTTCATACAAAAATTAGAATTGTTCTTGGTCTATTTCTCTTTTTGCCCCTTACGTTCTCCTCCGTTACGATCGCTGAGGCCGGAGGGATATTCATGCCCCAATTAGCTCCATGTCCTAAGTTTACAAAAACACTCTCGTTTGGAATGAAGGATACTCAAGTCAAGTGGTTACAGGATGTACTTAGGCAACTCCCCGGAATCTATCCAGAAGGATTAGTCACAGGATATTTTGGATCACTAACCCAAGAGGCTGTTATTCGTTACCAAAAACAAGAGGGTATTGATTCTGTAGGGATTGTTGGCCCAATCACAAGATCTTATTTGAATCTTCTCGTTGAGAACTGTTCTCTTACTACCTCAACAACCACTTCTTCACAGAATGTCATTGGTACCATCGATTTCACGGGCACGATCGGAACCGTTGGAGCCACAGGAGCGGTCGGTTTGACAGGTATTACAGGGTTAACTGGACTGACCGGCCTAACTGGACCCATCGGCATTACTGGTCCTATTGGACTCACGGGATTTCAAGGCATAACAGGTCTGACAGGACCTGCCGGTGCCACCGGTACGATAGGACTCACGGGAACTATCGGTCCCATCGGTGAAACAGGCGAAGTCGGTCTGACAGGAATTACAGGACTGACCGGCCTAACTGGACCCATCGGCATTACTGGTCCTATTGGACTCACTGGACCCATTGGTCTTACAGGACTCACTGGATCTACGGGTGAAACAGGACTTACTGGACCCATTGGTGAAACAGGGGCAACGGGTGCAACCGGTACGATCGGGCTCACGGGAACTATCGGTCCCATCGGTGAAACCGGTGAGATTGGATTGACGGGAATTACAGGGTTAACTGGACTCACTGGACTTACAGGAGCGATTGGAACAACAGGTCCTATTGGACTCACTGGACCCATTGGTCTCACAGGTCTTTCCGGCCCTATTGGTGCCACCGGTACGATAGGGCTCACGGGAACTATCGGTCCCATCGGTGAAACCGGTGAGATTGGATTGACAGGTATTACAGGACTCACTGGACTCACTGGACCCATTGGAACAACAGGTCCTATTGGACTCACTGGACCCATTGGTCTTACAGGACTTACAGGATCCATAGGTCTGACCGGTGCCACGGGTGAAACAGGCTCCATCGGTCTCACGGGAACTATCGGTCCAATCGGTGAAACCGGTGAGATTGGTCTTACGGGTCTTACGGGTCTTACGGGTCTTACCGGAACTGAAGGTCCTATTGGTATCACGGGTCCGCTAGGACTCACTGGACCCATTGGTCTTACAGGCCTTGAAGGCTCAGTCGGAGCGACAGGTGAAACAGGGGCAACGGGTGCAACCGGTACGATCGGTCTCACGGGAACTATCGGTCCCATCGGTGAAACCGGTGAGATTGGATTGACAGGAATTACCGGATTGACAGGTCTAACTGGGCTTACAGGACCCATAGGGATTACTGGACCCATTGGTCTTGCTGGTGAGATTGGACTTACGGGTCTCACGGGCCTTACAGGAGCAACAGGTGCCACCGGCGCAACGGGACCGGCTGGTTCTATCCTTTCAGCACAGTATGTTCAACTCGGTTCTCAGCCAGCTACCGTTGGTGCTGGTCAGCCGTTTACTTACTCAACAACCATTTTATCAACACCTGGGATTACCTCATCTACAGCCGTTTTCAATCCACCTTTCACTGCAAGCGGTACGGTATTTACTCTTGAAAATATCGGAAGATATGAAATCAATTATCAAATGATTTATCCTACAGATGGAGGAATTGTGCTCTATATGGGATCGACGATCGAGACTATGATGCCGTTGTCTTATTCAATGATTGGGAAATCTCCCAATGGGCCAGCGTTCGGTAGTGTTATTATTGAAACAACTTCCCCCAATTCACTCGTGAGTGTGAATGCTGCGGCAGGAAATACTGCGGCTATCAAGATACCTCCGAACTCCAGTACGACAAATGGAAGCGCAACAACCGTGTCTTTCAAACAATTATAAAAAGAACAATAAGTCGGCAAGTGAAAAAGGATTCTGATTGAAGAAAAATCCGCACATTTTTTATATTTCCTGGTAAAAAATCACCCACTCGTAGATGGGAACAAGCGTTCAGGCACCTTTTCGTTCATTTGGTTTTTACGTCGAGTAAATAAACTCAATACAAACCGCATGTCCCCCGAAGCACTCACCGTTCTTACGCTTTTGATTGCCGAAAGCAACCCAAAGGACAAAGAAAAAATGAAATGATCCCCCTCAATATGAACGCTGATGTAAAAGCGAATATTAAAGCAATCTTTTGGGACGCCGAGGGTGTCGTGCTCAGGTCATCTCGCCTGTTTAGCGAACAGCTGGAGATTGATTACGGGATCAAGACGGAAATCCTTCAACCATTTTTTACGGGTATTTTTAGACAATGCACATGAGTCTTTCAGAAGACGCAAAAATCTTGTACGAATATCATCGTCTGCATCAGTCGCTTCATGAAGCTGATCTCATCTTAGTATTAGGCAGTCACGACTTACGTGTTGCAGAATATGCGGCTGAACTTTTCAATAGTGGACTCGCTCCACTTGTGATCATTTCAGGTGGTATGGCCCACATCGGTGATTTGCTTGAGACGGGATGGAAAAAAACCGAGGCAGAAGAATTTGCAGATGTCATGAAAAAAGCAGGTGTACCTGCTGACAACATCATACTTGAAACCGAGGCACAAAACACAGGTGATAACTTTGCACTCAGCAAGCAGTTGCTGGATAGGAATGGTTTCGATTTTTCTACTGTAATCGTCGTGACCAAGCCGTACATGGAACGAAGAGCCTATGCCACAGCAAAGGTGAAGTGGCTCGATAAGGAGCTTTTTCTGGCCTCTCCCCAACTAGATTTTGAGGCCTATTTAGATGGTTCCATCAATCAGGAAGCTCTCATCAATATCATGGTGGGTGATCTCCAGCGGATCATTGAATATCCAAACAAAGGCTTCCAAATTCCTCAAGAAATTCCGATTGAGATTATGGAAGCATATCAACGACTCATTGATTCTGGTTACAACAAACACCTCATAAGGAACCAGCAATAGCCCACCTCTGTGCCCTTCCCATGCTCAACTGCACTGGACGGTAGATGTTCACCAGTTCGGAAAGCACGTAACTCTGGGAGCCAACAAAATCTCAGCAGAAATGCTGGGATTTTGTTATACACAAGTAGGACTTCAGAACTAGTTATAGATTTGGTATCCTGTCCTTATTATGAAGGAGCAGTTTAGATCAGAACAGGAAGTCTTTAAACCCATTGCATTAAACCCTGTCTGGGCTGAAAAATTATCAAACTTGGAATATGAATCTTCCGTGGACGAGATTCCGTCACCTGTACAAGATTGCAAACTAAGCATTGGTAAAAATGCTATCTACATTTCAAGAAGAGATGTTTTTGATGCTGATCGTTCAACTTATTACCCAATTTTTGAACAAGTCGCCAGACTTTTGCTGAGCGATGGAAAGATAGTTGGTATCAAAATTGATAACGACATATTGGCCCCAGATACCTTTGGACAATTAGCAGATGCAGACCCAGTTTTTCATCAAGTAGTAAACGTATTTAATATCAAAACAAAAACTACTAGTGAAGATGACGATCGTTTAATGGATTTAAAAGCAAAATCTAACGCAGAGGTGCAAGAAAAAATGGAACAAAAAAAATGGTTTTTGGAACAACCACATTATCCAAGAAGAATGGTAAATCTTGACGATATTGAAGCAGAAGCTTTGGATGTTCACATGGGAGCCGTTACTACAATTCATCAAAATTATCCCGAAAGATATGTGGTCACTGTAGGTGCTGGTCCATGTTTGATTGTAGGAGCACACAATCCTAAAAATCATGCTAGCGGACTAACCCATATTGATGCCTTTACATCGATGGAAGACGTTGTTCGGAAGTTGATTGGTGGAGTTCGAGCTAAGTCTGTTAGGGTATTTGGCGGTGATATGTCGTCTTTAAATACACTCATTCAGTTAAAAGATATTCTCGAAAAAATGAACATTGGCGTTGATGAATGGGATGTACTGAACGAGATAAAATCAATAGCTATAGATAATCAGACTGGCGAGTATTTAGATGTTCGAGGTCGTTAATGTTCTCGATAAACGAGATACTAATTCAAAGCTCTGGCTCCAATTTGTAGTTCTGAATCCGTTCAGTATACGGAGCCAACAAAATCTCAGCAGAAATGCTGGGATTTTGTTTTAGTTTTTGAGCGAGACAGGGTGGGGTTCGAACTGATAAACTACCCGTGTATGAAAAACGTTATTTTATTGCACGGCAGATGGCCTGAGAAGATAGATGGTAAGTTGATCGCGGACATCTCGCTGTGCGATTCGAACAATCCTGGAAATTGGATGGGGTGGACGAAGAATCAGCTGGAGATGCGTGGGTATGTTGTCGTATGTCCGATCGTCAAGGAAGCCTGGAAGGCGCGATGGGACGAATGGAAGGAGGCTCTGGATCGTGTGGAGATCAACGAGGAGACAATCTTCGTCGGACATAGTGCGGGTGGCTATGCGGTTTTGCGATACTTGGGGGAGACTGGAAAGAAGGTTCGAAAGGTCATCCTCATTGCTCCGGGCGCACCGGGAATGGAGCGCGACGACAGCCCGTTACTTCCGTACGAGGAAGAATTCTACACGTATGACATCCCGCCCGCACTCACGGTGCAGATTAGCGAAGGGGTGACCGTTTTTGTCTCGAACGACTGGGATTTCATTCTCCGGGCCGTTGAGTACTACAAGCGGAAGCTGGACGCCACGGTGATCAGTCTTGAAAATCGAGGGCATTTCAGCTTTCTGATCAAGGAACTGCCTGAATTGCTTAACGAGATATTGATTATCGATTCAAAACCGGAATCAAAAGAAACCCATCATGATTTTGAATCGCAGTTCTAATATCCTCCACGATGCCGAGCCAATAAACTCATCATTTCATCTGGTGCATCGTGGAATTGGAACCACGACAACCGTATGACTACACAGACGGTGAGAAACGACCCCTGAATCATCATTGACTTCAACCCTAACCATAATGCATCCAATCCCAAGGTTGAATCCGTATATATATGCATACACATTTACTATGAACTTTTACTCTCAAAAAATCTTTCCTTTTCTTTTGAACAAAATCATGTCAAAACCTTTTTTGACAGAACAACGACGTAAAACACTTGCATTAGCACAAGGAAATATTTTGGAAATTGGATTTGGAACAGGATTAAATCTTTCTGCCTATCCAAAAAATATTGAGATGATTACCACGATTGATATTCATGCAGGAATGAATCCTTTGGCACAGAAGCAAATGCAAAGATCAACCATAAGAGTAAATCATCACGTTGGTTCTGTTGAAGACATGCCGTTTGATGATAACAGCTTCGATACGGTTGTGAGCACTTGGACGCTTTGTAGTATTGAAGATGTTAAACAAGCTCTAATAGAAATAAAACGTGTTCTCAAACAAAACGGAAAACTTATTTTTATTGAGCATGGGTTATCAAAAAATCTAAAAATCAAACAATGGCAAACGTTTCTTTCTCCTTTTTGGCAAAAGATAAGTCTTGGGTGTCATCTGGAAAGAAATATACGAGAACTTTTAGAACAAAATGGTTTCGATATCGTTGAATGTGAGGAGTTTGATGTGTCAGGAACTCTCAAAATTATTGGGCATACTTATCGTGGGGTAGCCGTTCCCAAAAAATGAATATGATGAATGTAGGAATTTTTTTAAAAGGATTATTCACAGGATTAATTCTCCAATTGGCTGTGGGGCCTGTTTTTTTCTTTATCGTCAATCTCACCCTGCAAAAATCTTTTTTGAATGGATTGGCAGGCGTGTTGGCTGTAACGACCGTGGATTATTTTTATATCGCTCTTGCCATACTGGGTGTTGGGAAACTTCTTGAAAAAAAGAAATTCAAAAAAATATTTGGCTTGTTTAGTTCTCTGATTTTGATCGTGTTTGGCACAATCATGATAAATGGAATTGTAGGAAAAGATCTTTCTCATCTAGCAACGGTAAACTCATCGAGTTTTGTTTCAAGCTTTACCTCTGTTTTTCTTCTTACCATTTCTAGCCCGATGACGATCGTCTTCTTTACTGGTTTATTTTCTGCAAAAGCGATCGAATACCGCTATACAAAGCCTGAGTTAGTCATTTTTGGATTGTCTACTGGACTGGCAACATTCTTATTCATGGGTACTTCTGTTATTGTGTTTTCGCTTGTTAAAGAAGTGGTCCCGTTGGTTATCATCCAAATACTCAATTTCATTGTTGGTATTTTGCTTATTGGATATGGAATCATCCGAATAAAATCTCTTTTAAAAATTAGTGAACATAAAGATTAAATAACCTTCCCTTCAACACTTGTTTCCAATCAACAGTTCCAAAGCTGTCCCCTATTCGAGTCAAAAAACCTCCGCTGAAATAAATCAAACAATCACGTCTTGAAGAATTGAAATCCATCATTGATTCTCAGGCAGGAAATTGAACAATGCCTCATCGAGTTTCGTCATTCACACCTTAAAGAGTAGCTCTCGCTCAAAAAAACATCGACATTTTTATGAAAGGCGAAAAACCAATTTGTTCACATTGCGGATATCCAAAGCATACAAATGTACATGCTCCGGATTGCCCAACAAAAACACACGTCGTTAAAGAAATTATTGAATTGACTCAACATGACATGATGTTTGAGGATGAAGTGCATGATTTTTTTGATCCAAGAATGAACCATGCGAAACAAGATGGAGAGAAAGGAGAAATGACGGCTAATCGTTATAGACGTCTGCGAAATGAATTAACACTTTTGGCAGATACAGAAACCCTTCAATCCATTTCATTAGCAAGAGTTTCTGAAGCAATGACGGAGACGCTGGGTGTTATGGTAACTCTTGGATCAGAATATACAGATCATCTAGAAACAGAAAGCAAAAAAGAACAAATGGAAAGAGACAGGGTCGCGAAAAAAGCAGAAACAGTTTTCCGTCAAAGTTGCGAAAAAATCTATGACAACGTTCGTGTGTCATTAGATAGAATTTCTACAGAACTTCAAATAATTACAAACAAATTGAAACGTACAGAAAGTCCCGTTCTTGGAACGATTCGTGAAACGATCAAGGTTCATATGGAACTTATTCAAGAACAAGGCGGTGCTTCAACTCTTAAAGAGACGGATCCCTATAAATTGATGTTGCTACTAAACAGCACATTGTCCGAGTATGGCACCATACTTCAAAATGACGGATGGATCACAGAGGAAGCTAGATTAAATGGAAACATAGAAACAAACGCTCTGCAGACTTTTAAAAAAGATCTTGTGTTTGCTAATGAGGCTCTCTATCGTGTGATGCTTTTAGTTGATCAACTAAAACAAAAAATGGATAAGACGCGTATCGAACCTGTGAAAAAGGATCGGTCAGATACAAAAACAGAGACCTCCTCAGACCAAAAAGAGAAAGAAGCTGAACGAAAAAAGAAGTTTTCGGAAGCTCTTGAACGGCTCTTAAAAGAAGAAGATGAAGCCATTTCATTGGCAATAGACAGACAAGCAAATCTTGTACGAGAATTTGGCGTGTATATAGATGCCTTTGCGTCTTATTACCCAGACGAAAAACGAGCAGATGCCATACGTAACATACTGGAAGAACTCCAACACCATATACAACAAGATACGTCTGAAGATAAGCCGTTCATCAAGAGACTGAAAGCGGAACGAGCATTTATGGCAACGCTTGCGGAAAAACGACCAGACATTATCGAAGCTTTCAAAAAAGCAAAAGAAAGAGAACGAGAAAGACAACTCCTTGCGACACAACTTTTTTTAACATATGACGGAACAACCCTCTTTTTCTTGGTTTCCCCACAAGGAATGTTAGGTCATCTTTTTGAGTATATGGAGAATAATAAAGCGATTTAAAGTAGAACTGTCATATTTCCGTATCAAGGAATACGAAAACAAAAAATTCCCAAAACCTGCAAAGGCTCCGGGAATCGTCAAACGATGAATTAACTACAGGCGATAAAAAGATCAAAAATCCTGGAGGTGCTCAATGCACCCTTCTTCAGATTCTCCTTGCCCCCACTGAACATCGAAAGCGGCGGCAACAGCTATCAGTTCTACCTCCTCTCCCGTATCCCTAAACTCAACAAAACCGGTAGCGAATAGCTGATCAAATTTCTCTGGTTCTTGAGGAGTCACGATGTCCAGTCTAAAAAGGTCAGTCGTTGTCTCAACACTGGTTCCGTACCATCCTTCACTTAACTCAACAGAGGCAGAATATCCCTTCCAGACAAATAACGAAACCTCGTCTTCGTTACCTGCAGTCACCTCTTCAGTCCAGAGGTTATATCCCTGGACCTGAACATCCTGATTTGCGATGAGTACAGACTCATTATAAAAACAGAAAAACACATTTTGAGGTAATATATTCTCCTGACTCGAAACAATGTCGTTATCGACACAATCAAACGAAAATTCGTCGATTGTTGCCGACGGGTCTGTGCAAATACCCGTCAACTCACAATCAGGAATATCTTCATCGACCGTGCCGTCACAGTCATTGTCCGCCAAATCGCAAACCTCCTGTGCCCCAGGATGAACGAATGAGTTGGTATCGTCGCAATCCCCATCCTCCACCGTCCATCCGTCCCCATCGGCGTCCTCATCACTACATTGCTGTACTCCAAGGATTTGAAAAAAGATTGCTGAGAAAAAAACAAAAAATCCGAATCGTTTCATGGAATTCTCCTGGTATCTCCGCAACTTGTCTTAAACGTGTGCGGATCGTGTTTACAATAGAAACATTTTTTATTTATCAGAAAAAAACTCATTTGTCAACCTATGTGTCCAGACCGTTGAAATACTCCTCATATTGCCTGAGCCTGTCTGTCGTGAGCTTGTCGAATCCGTCGAAGGCCGCAGATGATTTAGCCAAATTTTGCCCCTTCGATCGTTCGACTAGCTCACGACGAACAGTTCAGGGAATAAAATTTGGCATGATATTCGAGTTTTTCAACGGTCTCGTGTCGACCAGCAAAGATGACACAAAGATGAATCATTTGACAAAATAGGCCTATTTTGTGATTATTGACGGTCAGTTTTCAGAAAAGTAAGAACATTCTGACAAAAAGGTTACTTAATAAGGGAGGTTGGATGAATCCCAACGCGATCGTACACGAGTTTCAGAAAACACAGATGAAGGGTCTAACCCTCGTAGATTTTCTACGTTTGGCACATGAACTCTTCGGTGTCGAATTTCCGGAAAAAGAAATCCTCGATGCGGTTACGGAGTCTTCTAATGATTTCAATACACGGGTCCAAGAAATCCTGGTAAAAAATGGCTGGCAGAAACAGGAATTCACAGGGTTCAGACTCACAAATACCAGCGGAATGGTCTTTGCTTACATTCGTGATCAGAGGTACCCATTCGACAGCGAAGAAAACTGGTACGGCGGGTTCGTTTACACGGTTGCCTATCCAGAAGATACTCAACAGTGCGACAAAGCGATCGAACAACGGATGCCTTTGGCAACCCAAGAAGACGTGCAGAAATACCGACGGTATATGCCGGGCCTGGGAGTGGCAGACATAAACGTAAATAACCTGAAGGTGATGGCTTGGTGGCGGGCGCGTGCCAACAAGCGTTCTCAGGATTTCAAAGACTGGGTGCGTATTTTTGAACGGTTGTTCGATCAGCTCGATTTCTCAGAGTCTTACGGTCCCGGCGAACAGATGTTCGTCGCCATCTACGATGAGTACTGGCAATGGACAGAGCTTGACCATAAGGAAGTGGAAAGCAAACTTGTTGAGATCGCTAATTCCGCCAAGGATGAGGCAGAGGTGCGGGTACGCATTCTCACCGAGCTCAATTACCCGTTCGATAACATCTACATGTTCGAACAGACATCCTTTTTTGGATCGAAAAAAAGTTTTTTTGTAGAAATCACCAGTCCTATGGGTCGGACATGTCGACTCACGTCAAATAAGGATAGTTGGTAAGAGACCACGAGAAAAAAATAAATCTCCGACACACGGTCGGAGATTTTTTTATTGTAAATAACTAGATGTCAAGGATACAAATAAAAACCCGCAGCTGTCGTAACTACGGGTTCGAGTTTCTCTATGCTGACATTAATGTCCCATGAACATGATCAGGGTCCATTTGAACCTCGTGATCCTCCAGAGGTCTTACGAAATTATTTTTTACGATCAACACCTGTGGCGGATAGCAATATACAGAATCATCTGCAAGACACCTGGTCTCCAATGGATCCGCCAAGGTTACATTGTATCGAAGTTTACGACCACGGCCCTTAATCCTATTGAATCCTCGAGCCGCCTTCTGCAGAGCAATGCGTTCAGTGGGCAATTCCTCTTGGAGATAGCAGGCCCGAACAAACGTCGAACCATCTATACTTGTTGTCCACCGTCTGGCAGCCCACTCCCTGGATAGACTATCCAACCCTTCCAACTTGAGGGTTAGTGCACGAACGCGACGGGCACGGACATTCTTCTGAGTACCAATATTCAAGAGAGCAACGAAGAGACCCGCCACAAAACGGAACAGTCTTCCAAGCATCCTTTTTCCCTCTCTATAAACGAAAGCGTTAATCGAAAAAATTCGGCCCAAACCCATTGATCCTTAAAAAGAACAAATAAATCTATCAGAATAAATGGGTTTTGTCAATGGTTTCATAATGGTTTCATAATGGTTGTCATAATGGTTCCCCATTCTATACATACTCAGAAACATTAAAAGAGCTAAATAACAAAATTCGTTGTTTCTACTTAACTATTATGATCTGAAAAGTAGAAAGTTTTATTTTATCTAGCAATTTAAATGTGGATTTTGTCTCTAAATATTGACAAAATTGAAATTTTCTGGTAAAAAGTCTGGTGCTCAAAATTTTTTTAGTTACTAAGTAAGCACACAAAATCAGAAATCTATAACGAGGGTTGTACAACGATCCTCATGAGGTTGGAAATGATGAACCAGATGAGCCAACGCAAGACTGGTCATAACACCGGTCGTAGTTTCGAACACGGACTCGTGTTTGGAAAGTTTCTGGGATTGCATAATGGTCATTTGCATCTGCTCCGGTTTGCACGCGCCTCGTGTAACCGTTTGACGATTATCGTCTGTACTCTGCCGGATGAACCCATTCCCGGGGCTATTCGATACCAGTGGGTGAAGGATTGCTTCCCTGATGCCATCGTTATTCACCACGATGATATCCTGCCACAGCAGCCAGAGGAACATGCCAACTTCTGGAACATCTGGCGGGAGAGTATTCAGGAACATTGTGAAGAGAAGGATTTTGATGCTCTCTTCGGTTCCGAAGATTACGGATGGCGTATGGCAGAGGAACTGGGTATCTCCTATATTCCTGTCAATCGTTCGCGTTCGTTGGTGCCGATCTCTGGTACAGCCGTACGTGAGAATCCGATGAAGGAATGGCGCTACATTCCCGAGGTTGCTCGCCCTTACTTTGCCAAGCGTGTACGGATCATCGGACCAGAGTCCGCTGGGAAATCCACGCTAACAACGATGTTAGCGGAGCACTTCGATACCGTGCATGTCGACGAGTACGCTCGACGACTCCTGGAAGAGTACGTTAAGCACAAGCGTTACGCTGCAGGTGAAGTCCGTTACACGGATATTCCAGACATCGCTCGCGGTCAGATGGTCACAGAAGACACCATGGCACGTCTGGCAAATCGGGTTCTGTTCTGCGATACCGATCTGCGCACAACGGTCTTCTGGTCCTGTTATTATTTCGGCCGATGTCCTGGCTGGATTGCAGAAGAAGCAAAGAATCGTCGTTATGCCCTTACGCTTCTGCTGTCTCCCGATGTACCCTGGATCAAGGATGACCTGCGTCCTATGCCGGATCTAGAGGAACGAAAGAGGTGCTTTGATTGGTTCGTGAAAGAGATGGAGAAAAATCACGAACCCTACGTTATCATCGAAGGTAACGATTGGAGGAAACGTCTTGAAACGGCCATTGAGGCCGTAAAGTCGTTGGGGATATTGCATCCCAACATCTGATATCTCACAGTAAGCGTTCGATCTGTCCCCTGACGGATCTGTCGCTTACTTTTTTTATACAAACACAAACAGTATAATGATGAGACTATTTTATGAAAGCCATTATCAAAACACCTGAAGGAATCACCCTCGCAGAGATAGCTATTCCACAACCAAAAGCAAATGAAGTTCTCATTAAGATACAACTGACGGGATTGTGTCGAACAGACATTTACGCGGCAACAGGAAAAATCAAAGTAAAAGATGGAACCATTCTTGGTCACGAATTTTCCGGCACGATCGAAAAACTCGGTCGCAACGTTCTTCAATTTAAGCTTGGTGACCGTGTAGCCGTCATGCCCATCATGCCAGACAAAGACGGAAACTACATTGGAGACATGTTAGGAATAAACGTTCACGGGGCTTTTGCGGAATTTGTCTGCGTCCCGGCACAACTCGTTTTTAAAATTCCTAAAAAAATGGATTTTCGAAAAGCTGCATATGCCGAACCTGTTGCTGCCTCCCTCGCAGTATTACAGGCACCGATTCAAAAGAAACAAAGAGGCATCATTATTGGAACAAGCCGCATCGCCACTCTCACACTTCGAATTATGCGTCTTTACGGTTTCACGTCTGTCAGGATGATCACGCCAGAACGTCTTCAAACCATTAAAAACGATTCTTGTGATTTTGCCATTGAAACTTTTATAAACAATGAGATTCTCAATGAAATGGTGCGCATTGTTAAACCAAAAGGAACAATCGTGCTCAAGAGTCGCCAATATACTCCCGCTCCATTGGTTGTGGCGACTGTGGTGAAAAAAGATCTCACTCTGTGCGGCACAAACTATGGTTCGTTCAAAGAATCACTTGCCTTGTTAACCAATAAGAAACTCAAGGTAGACGATATTCTGGGCAAAACCTTTAGTCTTGAAGAGGGTGTCGCTCTTCTAAAAGGAACTGAATGGGAACATGGAAACCGAAAAATTTTTTTTAGCGCGACGTAATCTATGTGCGGTATTCTTGCCACGTACGATCCCAACGGCCGGCTTCATGCCCAAACTATTTTGAATGCCGCTAAATCGATGAGCCATCGCGGACCAGATCATGCGGGAATTTGGCTCTCACAAGATCAGACGGTTGGCTTAGCGCATCGGCGTCTTGCGATCACCGATATCAACGGTGGTGATCAGCCCCTTGTCAGTGCAGACGGTACCATCGTCGCGAGCGTGAATGGCGAGCTTTATGGTTATAAAAAAATTCGTGAAGAGCTTCGTCAAAAAGGACATCATTTTAAAACAGAGTCAGATAGTGAAATCGTTATAGGTCTTTATCAGGAATACGGCCTTGATTTTACAAAGTATTTACGGGGAGAATTTGCTTTTGTTCTGTATGATCTTAAACTCAAACGACTGATTGCTGTACGCGATCGTTTCGGAATCAAACCGCTTCATTATTTTATAGGTCGTAACGGAATATTTTCCGTGGCTTCAGAAGCAAAGGCCTTGCTTGCACTGGGTGTCCCAGCCGCTTGGGATACGTACGCTCTCTTTCACGCCTCTTGTTTGCAATACATTCCGCAAGATCATTCTCTCTTTAAAAATATTTACCAATTGAAACCTGGTCACATGCTGGTGCACGACAGCAGGAACGTCGTTGTGACAAAATATTGGGATGTAGATTTTCCCAAAGACGACGAAAAAACAAATCTTACGGATGAAAATCTAGCGGCCAAAACATTGGAAAGCGCGCTGAAAGAAGCAGTAACTTTGCGTTTACAAACAGATGGACCAAAAGTGTGTTTTCAAGTAAGCGGCGGTATTGATTCTTCGATAGTCGCAGCAATGGGGGCAGAAGCTTTGAATGTAAAAACTCATTGTTTTACTGTTTCCTTTCCCCATAACGCTTATGATGAAACTCAAGCAGCCGCGCGTGTCGCTCAACATATTGGAGCGGATTTCACCTCAGTGCCTGTTGGGGCAGTAGATGTGGTGAATACCCTTTCCGATGCCGTTTACTATAGCGAAGGACTCGCGATCAATAGCCATTTGGCTGCGAAATATATTTTGCATCAAAAAATTAGAGAAGCAGGTTATACCATTGTTCTGACAGGAGAAGGTGCTGACGAAGCCTTGGCAGGCTACGTTCATTTGAAACAAGATCTGCTTGGAAATACTGTTCTTGGGCAGGGTAACGCGGACTTAGTGGCTTCGGGTGTTCACTTCCCTATTGGCCCAGGCCTTGATCTGAATCCCGTGATGCATCGGCTCGGGTATCTTCCAACATTTCTCAAAGCGAAAGCCTCTATTGGTTTTGTCATGAATGGTTTGCTTTCTAAAGAGTGGGTTCACCATTTTTCTCCAGAACAGATGATAACGGACTTTATCCAATCTATTGATGTAGAGAATCAGCTCACCGGACGCGACCACGTAAACCAATCCAGTTATCTTTGGATAAAATTTGCCATGGCCAATTATATTCTCAAAACGCTTGGCGACGGTTGTGAGATGGCCCATAGCGTTGAAGGCCGCGTTCCGTTTTTAGATCATCTTTTTTTCGACGTGGCCAAACGCATTCCAACAAATCTCAAAATGAAGGATGGGATACAAAAACATATCCTGCGCGTTGTCGCTCGTAACTATTTGCCAGAGGAAGTCTGTCTGAAACCTAAACAGCCCTTTATGGCTCCCCCTTTAAGCTTGGTTGAAAATCGGGTTGGATTTGAATTTATCAATGATGTTTTTCATAGCCAATCCTTTGCTGATATGAATATCTTTGATCAAACCAAAGCTGTCCGTCTTCTAGAAACAACTGGTGACATAGATATTGAACACCAAATTGCGATTGAACCTATTATCATGCTGATGCTTTCCACGTATTTGATTCAAAACCGTTTTCATTTAGCCAGACCTTAACTATGCCAAAACATTGGTGGAAAACATTCTTTGAGGAAGACTTCGCTCGTCTATTCCTTGTGCGTCACCCTCGTGAAGTGACACAAACCGTCCGCTTTCTTATGAAGCACCTTCACCTCAAAAAAGATGATCTCTTATTTGATCAATGCAGCGGCATCGGAACTATTTCACATGCTTTAGCCGAACAAGGATATAGAACCATCGGGATCGAACAAAGTCGTCGGTATGTTCAAGAAGCGCAAGAAACAGCTAAAAAAGAACAATTAAAAAACTGTCTTTTCATATCTGGAGATGCTTTACGCTTTCTCCCAAGCGAAACTGCGGACGGCGCGTTCAATTGGTATACAAGTTTTGGATATTATTTAGATGATGAACAAAATCTGCAAATGCTGAAACAGGCGTTTGCATCTCTAAAAAAAGGAAAATGGTTCGCACTGGATTTTCATAATTCATTCTATCTTTTGCGTGGCCGCCTGCCGGTGCGCACGTACATCAAAAAAATAAATAAACAAACGATTCGCGTGAAACGCCATTCATGGGTAAATTTGGAACATGGAACGCTCACGTCTGAATGGACGTATTCGTTTCCAGGAGAACCTGATCGCGTACGTGCAGGAACAACACGCTTATACATGCCTGCGGAACTTAAACAGATGTTTCTCCAAGCAGGGTTTCGTGATCTTCGTTTTTTTGGGGGTACGGATGAACAGCCCCTTTCTCTAAAGAGTCCGCGCTGCATTATTGTTGGGCGCAAACCATTATGAGCAACCGATCTGAAAGGGAGAATGATGTGATTCACGCGTTCAGAAACATAGTTCAGCAATATCCAAATCACCCCGCTATCGTAACGGATGGTCGTGTGGACATGACCTACCGTCAACTGGATGCCCTGGTCATGAACATCGCTGCTGCGTTAAAAACAAAAGGGATAGGCCCAGGAACGCTTGTGGCTATTAGTCTGGAAAAATCCTGGGAGTATATCGCGGCTCTTCTAGGAACTTGGGCAGCTGGCGGGGCCTTCATGCCGCTTCCCCCAGGGCTTCCCCCAGAACGCAGAGCGTTCCAGCTCTCGGATGCCAAACCAAACATTATTATCGATGACATAAGCACGTTCATACACAAAACCGATAATATTGAATTTTTACCGTCTAGGCCAAATCCCGATGATCTTGCTTACATTATTTACACCTCTGGAAGCACCGGTCGTCCAAAAGGCGTCATGGTGTCCCATGCAGGACTTCTAGGGGTTCTGAAAGAACAGATTGCTTTATTTAATCTTGGTCCGGAAAGCCGATCGTTGTTTTTATTATCCATTGCCTTTGATGCTTCTCTTTCGGACATAGGAACCGCATTGCTCTGCGGTGCCACTCTCTACATTGAAACAGGAAGCCGCCTTGAAACCGCTGCGCGAATTCAAGACATTATGACGCAACGCGCCATTACTTACGTTGATCTTCCCCCTTCGCTTCTGGTTCTTCTGGATCCGGATCATCTACCGCCCTGCCTTCACACAATCACGATTGGAGGCGAAGCCGTCAGTGAAGAGGTGATAAAAAAGTTTGCTTCACGCGTACGCCTTATTAATGTCTACGGCCCCACAGAAGCCACCATTTGCACGAGCGCTGTCGTTTGTGATGCTGCAGAAAATGAAACGGATATAGGCAAGCCCCTCAACAACATGCGCTATCGTGTCGTTGATGAACATGGTGAGAACGCTTCCATGGGCGAGCTTTGGATTTCTGGGCCCGGTTTAGCCTTAGGCTATCTTCATAACGATACGCTGAACCGCGAACGTTTTATCTTTCAGGAAGGAACACGCTACTATCGGACAGGCGATCTCGTGCGAGAAAAAAAGGGCAAGATTTATTTTATCGGCCGAATAGACCGTCAAGTAAAAGTAAGCGGCCAGCTCGTCGCGCCGGAAGAAATCGAGGCACAGCTTCAAGCGCATGAATCCATTATTGATGCCGCTGTTATTTCGATACAAAATGCCATTGATTCTAAAACGAGACTGATTGCATTTATAGTGACATCAAAACCCTTGCAAGAAGAACATCTGCGTTCCTATTTAAAGAAACATCTTCCTGAGTGGATGATCCCTTATCAGTTTATCTTTCTTGACATCTTGCCTCGCAACACAAGCGGGAAAAAAGATTTTGGGAAATTACGTAAACTCATCGTTGAATCAACGACCAATCAAACGACACTAGAGACAACAGATGATCTTGAACGTCAACTTTTAGAAATATGGAACGTGACTCTTAACCGTCAGGTAGGTCTTGATGACAACTTTTTCGCCTCAGGAGGCGACTCGCTGGGAGTTGTCCAAACAGTTGCCATGGCGGAAAAAAATGGATTGGCGATTCCTATCGCTCTGATGACTCCAAACGTAACGATCAGGAGCCTTGCTTCCATTCTTCGTGCACACACAGATAAGACAAAATCAAATGGACGTTTAGCTTCAGATTTTACCTCTGATATTAAATTAACGTCTGCATGGAAAAAACTGGCTTCAACAGCCGTCTCTCTTCCTCTTCAGACACGGGAAAGTCTTTTTATCACGGGAGCTACGGGTTTCTTGGGTTCTCGATTACTGTCTGAATTACTCTCTCAAACTAAACGTCCTATCATCGTTCTTGTTCGCGCTGCCTCAGCCAAAGAAGGACTGGAAAAAATACTGCGAACCTGTGTCTTGTACGGATTTAATTTATCAGCAGAAGACATCAAACGGATTGAAGTCCTCACAGGCGACATAACATCCCCGCATTTAGGTTTAACAGCGAGTGCCTGGCAAAAACTAACCTTAACTGTTTCAGAAATCTATCATTGCGCCGCAACAGTCAACATGGTGATGTCCTATGAAGATCTCAAAAAATCAAATGTAAATGGGGTCATGGAAATCGTTTCTTTCGCCATGACGGGTGTGCGGAAAAAACTTAATTATGCGTCGACACTATCGGTTTTTGTGGCAACAGATCGAAATACCGGCGTTGCCATGGAAGATGATGACTTATCGAAAACTCATAAGATCTATGGAGGATACGCCCAAAGCAAATGGGTTGCCGAACGTTTTCTGCGTCAATTTTCAACAGACTCCTTATCATGCAATATTTTTCGTTTTGGATTAATTACAGGAGATTCCGTAACCGGTGTTCATTCAACACATGACTATCTAGAACTCTTTATTAGAGGACTGATCACTCTTGGTTGCGTACCTGAGGGAAACCACGAATCCTTACGATTAGATGTCACACCCGTGGATTTTGCCGCACGAGCAATGGCTTTTATAGGCCAAACAAGTCTTTCTGGTTGTTATCACATCGCAAATCATGGTGGTTTTACATTAAAAATGATCCTTGAAGTTCTTGAAAAACGTGGATTCGTGATAAAGAAAGAACCTTCACATACGTGGCTTCAAAAAATGAAGGATCGAACACTAGATAGTGAAGCTTCATCATCTTTTGCTGCGCTATGTCGATTATTACCTGATCAGACGTCATTTGAACGACTACGAGACATGGATCTCTTTCAAGCAACGAATATTTTCTTCGATACAACACACACAGACACCGCCTTAAGCGGCACAGGTATTGTTATCCCTCCTCCTAATCTGACACTTCTTGAGCGTTACCTGGATCAGATTCTAAAGAATATGAAACTTCCACTTGCGCCAGAGCGACCATGAAATCCTTTTTTTGAAAAACATCAACGGTTATGTGCTGAGTTCCGTATGTCAACACAAACCCACGATCAGTTTTTTCAACAATACGAACACCGCTCTGGCACGCCAAATCAAGTGACAACACTTTAAGAACAGCTTCTTTTGCTGTCCAACCAGAATAAAATTTAAGCCAATCTTTCTGACCAAGAACTAACCACTCACTCTGAGTAAAAAGATGGAATAGACTAGAGTCTCTTGGAAAAATTTTTTCCATATCAATACCGACAGGTCTATCATTCACAGCAACCGCTAACGTCCCCTCTTTGTGGGACAAGGACCAAAAAAAATGATTTTTTTCGTCATAGTAACTATCGAGACTCCCTATGAGAAACTGATCGAGTCGATGGGAAGGTATACGTGTCATGTTGGCAATCAACAATCGACCTAAAAGACTTTCGGGCATCGTATCCGGTTTACGCTTCAAAAAAATATTCAAAAGATCTTGATTTACTTTCTTTAAAAAGAAATCGTTATCAACAACAGGAATAATACGATAACGCATAGAAATTTCTTTTTTAAAAAAAATAAACAAAAATAAAAATTAACACAAAAATGCAAAAGGAAACGCTTCCTATGAAAATTGAATCTTGTGATGAGTGTTTGATGATCTAAACTTCGTAACTCTTTTTATATTCAGGAATAATCACTTCTGTTCGTAAGGCATGGCGCAAATGAGTGGCAAATACTTCTTTGGATTCCGGATCTCCGTGAACAAGAAAAATTTTTGTAGGAACTGGGCCCTCTTCCGGTTTAAGCCAGCGGGTCAGCTTATTCATGTCTCCATGAGCCGAAAAGGCACCGATGGCTTCAACTTTGGCGTGAACCTCAATCTCTTGTCTGAAAATACGAACCTTTTTTGCTCCCTCGAACAATTGACGACCAATGGTTCCGTGAGCTTGATAACCGATAATAAGAAGTTGGTTTTTCGCATCAGGCAAATAACGAATTAAATGATGCATGATCCGTCCTCCTGACATCATGCCAGACCCGGCAATCACAATTTTAGGGGCAGCAACATCTGCAATGCTTTTTGACTCAGGGACGGTAAGCGTTTCTCGCAAATTTGGAAAACTAAAAAAATCCTGATCCGGCTCACTGGTAATAGGAACGTCAAAACGCAAATACTGTTTAAACTGCCGATACAGAGCCGTTGCCTTGATCGCCATAGGACTATCAAGATAAATAGGAATTTTTGTTTGCAATTCATGAAGAAGTAGGCGATCAATCTCAAACAATAATTCCTGTGTTCGCTCGATGGAAAACGCTGGAATCATCAAAACCCCGCGTGTGCGAATGATTCCTTCAATAGCATCTTTGAGGAGCTTGCCGCGCGTTTCCATAGGTTCATGTTCGCGATGTCCGTAAGTGGATTCACAAATAACGACATCCGCGTGTGAAATGGCTTCGGTATTTGGCAAAATAGGAACATCATCGTTTCCAATATCTCCAGAAAAAACAACTCTCTTTCCTTCCGCATCCACAGAAATATAGGCTGATCCCAAGACATGTCCGGCTTCATGAAACATCGCTACAACTCCAGGAACGATTTCAATCTGTTGGTGATAACTCACCTTCTGTACTTGTTTAAAAGTCAGAGTCAGATCTTCCAACTCATACAAAACCGAACTTCCGCATCTTTCAGCGTCTTCCTTCATCACGTGGTAAGCGTCTTCAAGAACCAGCTTAGCAAGACTCGCACAAGGTTCCGTCATATAAATAGCCCCGCGATACCCTTCCTTAATCAGCTTTGGAAGCCGGCCTGTATGATCGGCATGAGGATGGGAAATAAAAACCGCATCAATCGTTGAAGGATCAAATCCGAACTCGTCTTGGTTTTTAGATCCGCACATATACTCACCTTGAAACATTCCGCAATCAAACATCACTTGACGTTGCACTCCCCGTGCGTCAGTGACCTGTAAACGATGACAAGACCCCGTTACTTCCCGTGCAGCCCCATGAAAAGAAATATTCATACGATGAATGTAAAGATTTTTAAATAGATGTTCCAGAAGTCCCTGTCAGTTTTTTCTTTTTTCTCCAAGCATATTTAAAAAAGTAAGAACCAGAAGAGCCGTAATCAATCCTTGAGACGTCAGGCAAACAATACACCAAGCATGTAAGACAAACGCTTCTAATCCTGAAAGATACAGAGCAAAAAGAAATCCTCCAAATGATGCGAAAAACAAGAAAAATGAAAGACTGTTATCTTCGGGATTTTTTATTTTTAATCCTGCACCGAAAGCAAGAAGCAGATATCCAATTATTCCAATCAATGCCACAGGAATACCAAACATTTGAGAATAAGGCCCTTGATTGACCACATCGCAATTAAAAGTTGCATTCAGGTTACAAAACGCCCCAGAGGTAAATCCTTGTTTGTGGAGAAAAGAATAGAAAGAAAGAAGAACACCTACGATAGATAGAAAGATGATCCAACGAGGGTATGAGGATGACTTATGATCCATACGTTATGGTAAAACAGGAAGGTCGCAGTCCGATTTTTCAGCCAATGTCTCAAACGATTGTTCTCCGCCTAAACGCGATCCGTCTTTAAACTCCCACGTAGGATAGCCTGTAATCCCGGCATCACGACAGGTTTGATTCATGCTGCGAGAAGCGGTAGAGCATTCAATATAGTTAATTTCATCAAAAGCCGTTCCGAACAGTTTTTTTTGTTGTTCGCAATGCGAACACCACCAGGCGCCGTACATCGTCACCTCGTTTTGAGTGAGGCACTGTGCAAATGTTTGATAAGGAGATGGAATGCGTTCGCTTTTAGAATTATTAATCGCAAAAACAACCAAACCTAGCACTATAAGCACGGCCGCTGCATAAAGATAAGAAGAGGATTGTTTCATTTTCATACGGTTCCAGTATAAGCAATTCAGGATATTTAATCGAGAACATCTATAGAACGATCACAGAACCATTGAAAAAAGAGTCTTATTTCTGTATTCTCCTCCTGTTATGAAGCTTGATTGGTCAAAAATCCTAAATCCCATTATTGCCCTCTCCCCCATGGCAGACATGACGGACCAAAGTTTTTGTCGTGTGGTCAAAGATCTGTCAAAACAAGGGGCTATCATGAACGGGTTTGGCAGCCCTATTGTGTTTCGAGAAATGGTCAGCGCTGAGGCCGTCGTGCGCGGAAATGAAAAAACGCTTGGAATGACCGATATCCATCCGGATGAGCGCCCGATTGTCCAACAGCTGTTTGGAAGCGATCCTGATACTCTGGCGGAGGCGGCACGTATTATTGAAGAGCAACACCACCCAGAAGGTTTCGATCTGAATATGGGATGCCCGGTGTACAAAATCGTGCACAATTTCAACGGCGCAGCTCTCATGAAAGAGCCAGCCCTTGCCACAAAAATCATTCAAAAAATAAAATCCGTTATCTCCGTTCCACTTTCGATCAAAATTCGAACGGGCTGGAGCGATCCGAAAGAATGCCTTGAATTTTCAAAAGTAATCGAAGCGGCAGGGGCAGACCTCATTACCGTCCATGGTCGGACGAAACTACAAGGATATTCAGGAGAGTCTGATTGGAATGTGCTCAGAGAGGTTAAACACTCTGTTTCTATTCCCGTACTGGCAAACGGAGATATCCATACAGCTCCGCTGACCTTTGAAGCGCTCAAAACAACTCAATGTGACGGCGTCCTCATTGCCCGAGGAGCCCTTGGAAATCCCTGGATTTTTTCTCAAATTGAAGACCTCCTTGCAGGCAAGCAACCACAACCAATCACTTTAGAAGAACGCGTACGCGTCATAAAACAACATTTGGTCTACCATACAGAGCAATACGGAGAAAGGGGTATTCCAACTTTCCGTAAACACCTCTCGTGGTATCTACGGGGTATTCCAAAAGCCAAAATCTACAAAGAACAGCTACACACGGCACAAACTCAAGAAACGGTCTTTTTCATCCTCGACCACCTTGTTTCAGACGGATTGATTGAACAAGAACTTTCCGAAAGAGATGCAAATCATCCGCAAGCCGCAAAGCGGGTCTTCATGAAGAAATAAAAGACTTACATAATGTAAGTCTTTTATTTACGATCTAAATGATCCTCATCTATACAAAACCCTTTCTTTATGTTAGGAAATACACAGCAAACATATCGTTTGCCTTCAAAAAGACGATAAGGAGGAAGGCCTCATGAGAACTCTTTTTGCAGGAACAGGAAGCTATGTCCCACAAATGGTCACAAATGAAGAATTATTCAATCTCTTTCATGAAGCCACAAGCGGAACAAGACCTGTCCAAAAAAATGGAACGCTCATCGGTTCAGATTGGCCCGAACGATATTTTGGAATCAAAAGCAGGTGTTTGGATCTCACAGACAACGCGATGACTGACACGGATCTGGCTGTCAAAGCGGCACAAATTGCTCTCAAAGATAGCGGGGTATCCTCTTCACAAATAGGGGTGATCATCCACATCACTCCCACACCAGACAAAGTCCATTTCCAAAATCATTTCGCGGATCTCATGCAAAGACTGAATCTTGCCACAGACGTACACGCCCTCTATATGGATCTTGGCTGTTGTGCCCTAGGTCCGGCCCTACAGGAAGTGCGTGCTCATCTGCATTTGGAACCAGATACGTTTGTTCTTCTTATTTCATCCCAGTGCGTCTCACCGCTAATCCGAAACAACGAGCGCTTGTTGAGCTATCTGAATCATTCAACAGAGCCTTTTGCCTGGCTTACAACAGGAACGGTCTTTTCTGACGGTGCAGCAGCCGTTGTGTGTAAGCAGGTAGATGATCGCGAAAAACGAGGGGTGTTAAGAACGTGGACGGGATGTAATCCATCCGGAGTCATTATCACGTACGAAAACGACTTCTATATCATGAATGGTGCGTTCGTAAAGAAAAACTTCATTCCTACCATGCAGGGTTTGTATGAACGAATGCTCAAAGAATGGGACACTTACGTGTATCCCGTTGTTGAAAAACCGTTCTCGTCTTTACTGGTCAAACGCTGGTACTTCCATCAGGCCAATGGAAATATCATCAAGGAAACAGCGGACTTACTGAAAATTCCTGTGGATCGCATTCCATTGCTCATCACGAGGGAAGGAAATTCTTCTGCTGTTTCTACCCTGCGCCTGTTGGACAAGGATCGAAGGGATGGAACTGTTCAAGAAGGAGACCTCGTGGTCTTTTTCTGGACCGGAGCCGGAAACGGAGCCCAGTTCGGTTACAGTGTCGTAATCATCTAGAACAGATATTTTCTCTTAGATCGCCAAAAGCACCCGCTGGGCGATTTTTCTTTTTAAGAAATCTAAAAAACCACCTTTTAAGGTGGTTTACATTTCTATCTTCCGTAAATCGTCGATGCTTTTTCTTTCCAATAGTCAGGCAATCCTGAAGAAGCTTCTCCTGTGGCAGGAAGGTAATAATACTTATGGTTGGACCAACCCCAATACTCGATAACGGGATATTCCACATAACGGAAATAATCCCAATCGATCAATTCCGATTCAGAGTAAGAATAGCAACGTCCATCCTCATAACACGTGTTTCCAAAGACAGCATCCACGGGGAACCACTGCCCTTCATAATAGACTTCGGTCCATGCATGGCCTCCAATATCCAACGGACTGTTTCCGAATTGGACCATTCCAAGAGCTGTACGAACGTTATCTTTTCCAAAAAGTGCTGCCGCCTCGTATAAAGACCCTGAAGCACTGGCCTGGTCATCGCAATCCCCAACCGCTGAATTCGTTTCGCACACAGGACTGCTTGTAAAATCCGGAGACTGCGCAAAATAATCTTTTGGCAAGGCAAATTTATCTGAACAGCCGTAAATTTCCGTATCAGCAACCCAGTAACGCATCTGCATCGCCTTATACATATCCTCTATGCCAGAATAACGGTTTGCTTCCTGGATAACGGTCGAATCGGTTGGGGTAAAAAAATTCTGAGCATAACGAACATAGTCTTCAGAACTCATGTTCGGAGAACACTCCGAATCCGGAACAATCGTGCAAGCAGCGTTGTTTCCTTCGTTTTGCAACTCTTCATCCGATTCGCTCCCCTGTTCTTGTGCTTGTTCACGAATACGTTTACATCGTTCATAAGCACGTTCAGCGGATTTAGGAAATTTCTTGGCAACATATTCAGCAACCTCCTCACAAGTCCCTGGAAGATCTTGCTGAATGGTTAAACTTACCTCCGTTTCATCTAACTGATCTTGAAAATCGCTCTGAAGAAGAGCGAGCATCGACTTGAGAGACTCTATATCCGTCAAAGGAAAAAGCATTTTAATGCAAGAATCGGTTTCGGAAAGAGTTTCTTCTTCAAACGTCGCAACGAGAATAGAATAGGAACCTATGTCCTTTTGGCGATAAACGGTTTGTGCCAAATCTACATAAGTGTCTATATTGCATTGGCCATCAAGCAATAAAACCGTACGGTTGCTCAATATATTTGTTAAACCCTCTTTTAATCGGCCATTTCGACCAGTCTTTTGCTGTGTAACAATGATTGATTCAGAGGAAACCAAATCGAAATCGGTTGATTCGATCTCTTCCATATCTGCATCAGTTTCTTCTTCATCCTGCTCTAAGGTTTCTTGCTCTGACTCTTCAAACGTTCCAGCAGGTGTTTTGGTTGTTTCCTGTGTTAAGTTTGCACACCCAGCTCCAGTAAAAAACAAAAAAATGACTAACAGACTCAGATAACGCATAAACGTATTTTTTTAAAATTCTGTGTTTAAGATAGCAAAAATAGATCGGTTAACATAGGTGAAAAGTGGATAAAATGCTTTACCGAATGAAAAACATACAGTATTATCTAAAAGTAATTTTATAATTTATTTGTTAATTTAAAATTCTATGTCTAAAAATACATTTAGTGCGATCCTCCTTTTGGGAGCACTCACGCTCACCGGAGCTGGATGTTTTGGCTCCTCGTCCACCAAAGGTGAAGGAAGCGTTTCAAAACCTTCTTCCCGTCCGCCAGCTCAACAAGAGACAGAATACGATGATAAAGCAGAGGTCGATGTAGAAGCAGAGACCCCTGATATTGATGCGAATTCAACCGTGGAAGATTACGAAGAGGTGAGCGCCGAGATCGAAGATCTCAGTAATGATATCGAGGAGATGAATGCGGAAATCAATTCATTAAATAACACCAATACAGATCTTGAATAATTCAATCCACTATATTATTTATATGAATGTAAAGAATCTTTTCTCTCTCTTCGTTGTTCTCCAGCTTATCGTTATGCCAGTTGTTGCCGTTCAAGCCGCTCCAAAAGATAATTTGACTGAAGAAGAACAAGCGGAACTTGAGGCAAAAAAAACTGAAGCGGAAGCAAATCTTTCGGAAACAAAAGAACAAGCTCAAGAGAAAGGTGCGGAGATTGCAGAAGAACTTGGCCTTGAATTTACAGATCTTCAAGACAAACTCGTTAATGCTATTGACAAGGCCATCAACGTTGTGGATCAAGCCATCGCAGCCATCGACGGGTCCGCCTACATGAGCAGCGAAACAAAAACGGAACTCACAGACGCATTAAACAATTTAGAAGGAAAGTTGCTTGATTACCGCACAGCCGTTAACAACGCAACAACCATAGAAGAACTTCAAGCCATTAACACAGAAGTGATCCAACTCTTAAAAGATAATAAAGACGTGATTATTGAAGCTGTTCAACAAAGCATGCTCGTCATTGCAGAACAAGTTTCGCAAACCATAGAAAAAATTGAAATCCGTGCTGAATACGCCTTAAGTATTCTGGACGTAGAATGCGATTCTGACTCTTTTGCAGAAATTGAAACGCTCGTTGCGGAATTAGAAACAACCAACGCTTCCCTTAAAACGTCTATCGAAGCAGGCGATGTAGAAACAGCAAAAACTCAAGCAAAAGCCGCTATCAGTATCTCTGGAGACCTTGCTGCCAGTTTTGCAGGACTCGTAGCTGATTGTAAGGAAGAAATCGAAACCCAAGCTGCAGTAAATCTATAGCTCGCGGAAAAAACTACCCTGAGGTTATCCAAAGGGTAGTTTTTTATTTAACTACTTTCCTGTTCAGATAAAAGAAAAAATGATATAGTGTTCTTATTATTCCATTCATTAAGGGTCATCTATGTATAACGAGCAACGAGGCTCAAGTCCAGAAAGTGTTGATCTTTCGAAATTAAACCCTCTTAAAAAAGAACAATATAAAGGATCTGAAATTGGGGAAAAAGAGAGACCGACTTTTGAACGGAAACAAGCCCAAACACTAGAAGAAAAAGCTCACAAAAAAGCGTTGGATGATCGAGCTTTAGAAACAGCTAGACGTTCGATTGAAAAAAAAGGAAAAACAACACCCGAACCAAGGTTTGAAAAGCTTTTAGAAAATATTGAAATCCAGATCGCACAACAACGTGAAGAAATCGTTCTGTTACAGTCAGTCTATGATAAGGCATGGTTTGGGAGAGGCAAAAAACTCCAAGAGTTAGAAGCGGCGAAGACAAAACGAACAGAACTTCTTAAAAAACGAAACGAGGTTCGCAAAGAAGCAGGAATGATCGATATAGGAGATCATCTGGCAACAGAAACGACGACCGAGAATAAACTAGAAAAACTTTTAGGAAATATTGAAACTCAATTGGCTCAACAACGTGAAGAAATCGTACGATTACAATCGATTTATGACAGAGCCTGGTTTGGTAGAGGAGAAAAACTCAAACGACTAGAAGAAGCAAAGACGAGGCGTACAGATCTCTTAAAAAAACGCAATGAAGTAGCCAAAAAAGTAAGAGAAGAAGAAGACATGAATGAAACAATTAAAGCGGAAGGGATAGAAATTAAAACTTACATCCCAGACGAAGACGAGGAAGATTTGGCTTTTCGAAGAGGTAAAAATAAATAATAACCTGAAAATCACCCATAACAATGGGTGATTTTTGAATAGGAACTTTGAATACTTTTATCCTTAGTAAGAAAGATAAAAAAAGATTAGAATAAAGATATTATTTCTCTTTAGATTTTGAATATGCTCGAACAACGCCGTGCAACACCAAAAAAATCTTTTTATCATGATACTGAAGCAATGCCTCCAAGACCTAAAAAAGAAACAATGCTTGGACGTCTCTTTCGAGAGCTCCGATTGCCAACAGAAACCCATGATCGAAGAAGCATTACTGAGGCTGTTGTCAGTCAAAGAAGAGGATTGCGAGGTGAGCTTTCTGGTTTATTAGAAGCCGCAAAAATTATCAGCGACATCACGCAAAGACCAGAAATTCCTGCTCAGCTAGAAAGTACGGTAAGACAGGCAGCTGGTCTTCAAATGGAACTAAACCCTGGATTAGAAAGCGATAAATCAACGGAACTGATCCAAGGACGCATTGGACTTGCTGAACCCACATCAGAACCTTTGTTTGTTCAGGAATCTCTTCCCCTCTCAGAATATGATCGGTTGGAATCTTTGTATTCTCGTGCGAGCACGGAAGATGAGCGAAAAAAAGTCATTATTTCCCTTATTGAACAGTCAAAAAATGAAACCAAAGAAGGCCGGTGTGCCATGGCTGTATTACTGCAAATTTCCCGAGATTACCTTACCTCAGACGCTCAGATGTCAGAACTCATTGCAGATGCGGTGTTAATCCAAACATCTCACAATCGAAAAGAAATGACTCTCTTGGTCAGAAATCTCCTTGAAATAAAATTACCACGAACACAACAACACAAAGAAGAACTTATTGAAAAAGAATTAACAAACGAAGAACAGACCTTAGCTCTTGAGTTAGCAAATGACGTTTTAGCCTTGCGTACAGGAATAAAAAGTAAAGATAAAAAACATAAACGAGAATTTGAAGACCGTCTCTGGTCTTTAGAACGTTCTTTCAGAAAACAGGCGCAAAAATCCAGCGATGGAAGAAAAGCAAATACCTCAGAATTTTCATGGGTTCGTGGATATGAAGCCTATAAACTTTACTCGACCATGCTTTCTGAAATAAAGAACGAAAAAACGCTACAAAAATTTCAATTGGACGCAAAAGCCACATCCGATACTCTTCCCTCACACGCCTTAAAAGCAGCACTCAGAGCCGCACTCAACGATTTACGTGCAGGAAAAATTATCAATAATAACCCTATTCGAAAAGAACAGATAGATGAATGGGACGAATCGTTAAGTGACACGACAGCTCTTACACAACAATTCCTTGACTCTCTTCCAAAACCGGAACCAATGCCTCATCTACAAGATCTGGATGAGACTCCTGAGCTAACCAAGGACGAACTAGAACAACTCGCGAATAAAGGAGATATCTTAAGAGAAAAAGGAGATGACACTCTGTTACCAAATCTCACTTTTTCTTGGTCTTATGAAGAGCCATCCTTTTCTTCAGAAAATGACGAATTTAAAACAAACGATGAGACCTACCGAGAAGATGACTCAAGTGATCTTGAAAAAACCCTTGATCTAGCAGAGGTAACTTCTACACGGGAAAAACCGCTTTTAACAAAACAGGAAAGAACCCGCGCACGAAGAAAGAAATTTTTGGAAACACCGCAAGACCAAGAACTTCCTGATTTGGGATTTCCAGCAGACATCGTAAACCCAGAAACCACAGAAAGAACATTGGAACCTACATCTGATTCCTGGACCTTTGAAGAGCCACAAATTTCTTTAGAAGATCGGAGGGAGGAGGAACTTGAACCGGATCAGGAAGAAGAACTATTCAATAAACCAGAACAGATACCATCTCGGAAAAAAAGATCTCCTCAAGACCAAAATAAGGAATTTCTTGACCTTGGATTTCCTAAAGAGTTAGAAGAGATTGAAGAATCGGTCAAAACCAGACGGGACGAAAAGAAAAAAAATACTATCCAAACCATGTCTGATCTTAAAAATCAACTTCTGAGTTTTGACCGTCAGATAGAAAAATTAAAACAGGAAGAAAGAAATACACGATTCTTTAAAGGAGGTGTACGAAAACGCCTAGAACGAACACGAATGGCTCGAGAACTCATCAATGCCAAACACGAAGAACTCTTGAAGGAACAAGGAGAAGAACCCACAGAAACATCTTTAGAAAAAATAGAAACCCAACTTTTTGAGCAACGAGAAGATATCGCTCGTCTACAATCGATCTACGATAAAGCTTGGTTTGGGAGAAGTGAAAAACTTCGACAATTAGAACAAGCAAAAACACATCGTACAGAACTCTTAAAGAGGAGAAATCAGTTACGAAAAGAGCTGGGACAAGAAATAGAAATCGAAACGTCAGACATATCCATAACAGAATCGTCCCCTGAAACCAAATGGGAAACGCTTTTAGAAAATATCAAAACGGAACTCAATCACAAACGAAGAGAAATTCTCCAACTCAAATCCGTCTACGACAAGGCTTGGTTTGGCAGAGAAACAAAACGCAAACAATTCGAAGAGACAAAAAACGATTTCATTCGTTACGCTAGAAAACTAAAAGAAACACATAAGGATAAAAAAAATAAAGAATTGAACGATTATTTAGACGCTGTTGAAAAGGCTCTGTTTGATGAATGGAAAGAATAGAAAAAATCACCCAAACCTGGGTGATTTTTTAAATCCTGAAAAATAAAATCCACCGCAACCAAAAAGGCGAGGTGGAATTCGTGTTAGTTCTTATACGCGCAAGAATAAAGAACGGTATCTCTTTCACTTAAAGCACGGGCATTCCCATGATAGGATTCTGAATGCAACGTGCGATAAAGTACTTGATCAGGAAGAACGGACAGACACTCTTCAAACGCATCAGCCAACGCGTGACCGGTTTGAAATCGATTCTGGGGTGCCAATGAAAGAGCTTTTTGGAATATCTGCACAATGACCTCCTCTTGAAATCGGAGTTTGACCATTTCCCAATGGGGATACTCCCCTGTTATGCACAATCTCATCGATTCATAGGAGGTCTGGTTTGGAGAAGCTCCTTCTACAGCAAAAAGCTCTGTAATCCAAGAAAGCATTGTCAGGGCCAAGCAATACACGTCTGAAGCGGGCAATGCCGGTTCAGACGTTAAATGTTCCGGAGAACAGCAGGAGGGCGTACAGCAGATGCTGGATGTATCGTCGTCTCCAGACTCCACCACTCCTAAACGCTGACCGATCTTTACTGATGTCTCAAAATCAATCAGCACAGGAAGATGATCCCGAAAACAGACGTTGCCCGGAGTAATGTCTCCATGGACAAATCCAGCCTCATGCATGACTCCGCAGGCGCGAGAAAGACGCGCACAACAGGTCAAGAATGATTTGATGCTCTCGCGCGCAGGATGCTGAGGGTCATGCAGAGCATAGGCAACTAGAGCATCGCACAAGTATCCTTCATCTCCTCTGTTATCGATCACACGCTCTCCCACGCGTAAAAGGCCTGGATGTCGATATCGATGAAGATATTTCCAGGATAATCGATTGCGCATGAGCCAATGCGCGCAACGCGCGTCTGAATCCAGATTCTCACGGACATGGCATGATCCTCTGACCACCTTTGCATATTGCCCGTCCATCAAACGCAGAATGCGACTTGTCGATCGCTCCTCCACCACTGTTGCAGGTTTCCTTTCCCCACCAGCTTGAACCCAAATCTCCTTTGACATCATTTCCCCTCTTTAAGGTCATCTTTGGCCAAAGACAAAACTACACGAAAAAGAGAATTAAATCAAGTGATCGATCAAAACTTTACCTTATTTTAGAGCTAAAAAATGACGAACTCTTCATAAAACAGGTCAAATATTCTGGCATATGTTCGTTTGAATAACTCACTGAGAAATTTCAACAGAAACTTGGAAAAGTCAGTGTGGGTAATCGAAATCTCTTGAACTTATAAAAAGAAAAAACATCCCAAAAAAAGATGCCTTCTATAAAATAAAAATCCGACTGCGCGTGAGTCGGATGTATTAAGCAACGGATCTTACGATACCGCCGCGTTCGTAAAACTTATCCAGAGGAACGATGTAAGTTTCGCCTTTATATTCGACGATCTTGATATAGTCATACTTGAGAAGATCCCGAATGCCGTTTATCAATTCGGTCTCATATGCCTTCTTCACGATTGACCGAATCCACAAACGCGTAAGGAGGGAGGGTCGTCCCCCAAAATTTACAGCGTAAGTGATACATCCTTCTTCGCCCAGTTCTCCCAATACGCGATTGTGACTATTGAGGAATCGAGCCATAAAACCTTGCTGGAGATAGGCTCCGCGCAGCATGCGCCAAGGAACTCCCATCCATTCTCGTATTCCTGTAGAGGTACAGGTTGCGAGAATGCTGAGCACTGGATAGATCCACTGACTCTCTGCTTTCCCCGTCGTGTGCGTAAGACGATATCCTTGGTTGGATGGAAGATTGGGAGCATCTAGCGTTAGGACAACCCCAAGTTCTGTTGCCGGAACAAGCTCACCGTCGATCCATTTATTAGGGAGTTTCTTGGGAGTTTTATCGATCATGAACCATTCTCCTTCTTGTATTGACTATGTCATGGACACATTCCATAACCAAAAGAATCTACCAAAAAATAAAATTTTGTCAATCAAATGCAGAAAACTTTACCTTATTTTAGAGCTAAAAAATGACGAACTCTTCATAAAACAGGTCAAATGTTTTTTAAACTGATACAGGCTTTGTTGCATAACCCTTCCTGAAGACAAATCGGTATTTGTCCGCACGAACGGTTAGGTAAGAACAGGAACGCTCTTGGGCATTCCTAGATGAAACATCACATTAAGAATCCGACAACCGAGCACTAGCTCGGTTGTT
>JACPHU010000028.1 GCA_016188495.1 Candidatus Uhrbacteria bacterium | reverse complement strand
GCTGAGGTAAGACCTATCACGAAACAAACAACACACAAAACAAGACGAGTGTTGAAACAGAGAACCGTTCCAACACTCGTCCCAATCTAACCGGAAATATTCACTTCTCTCTTGGTAGGAAAAAATTACTTCTCTTTGACACCCTGAAACAGACCGCTCTTTCGATCTTATAGCTAAATCTACAGGGGAATCTTCTTCCAAACCCTTTCTTAATAAACTCGTTAGCTTAGAAAAATCCATCAAACCTTCATTACCTACAGAACGATTAGTTTCTGAAGTAATTGGAAATCCTATCTCACACTGCTCATCCCATTGTTTCTCACAAAATTTATGCATGGCTAATGCGACAACATATTCATAGTCCTTTGTCTTTGGGCCACGTCCTTCAAAAACTAAAAATTCTCTTACTGTAGACTCGTTAAAGTATAGAAAGTGTTCCATAAGTTGAAACCGTTGAAATACTCCTCATATTCCCTGAGCCTGTCGAAGGCCGCAGATGATTTAGCCAAATTTTGCCCCTTCGACAGGCTCAGGGAATAAAATTTGGCATGATATTCGAGTTTTTCAACGGTCTCAAGTTAAACATATGATCGACTTAAATCCACATCACTATCATTATGCTGACGTAAACATCGATTAGCAAGGATGTTTGGATATATTTTGTCTCCCGCCGCTTGCTCATCAGGCTGTAATCGAATATAATCTCATATAGTTAACTTATGAGATTTATGGAAAAGAAAGAAAAACGCATCGCACATGTTTCACAAAAAATTTGGTCACTTATCAATCAAATTGATCATCTTAAGGGTCAATGGATTGGTGGGGCAAAGCTGAATCCTCAAGCGCTTGGTAGACTGAAGCGTTCTGTTTTAGTGACTTCATCGGCGGCATCAACGCGCATTGAAGGAGCGGCATTATCTGACGAAGACGTGGAAAAGATCATGCGAGGAATTTCCGTGCAGAAGTTTAAGGATCGCGATAAGCAAGAAGTACAGGGATACTTTGAATTGCTTTCCACAGTTTTCGATGTTTGGAAACAGGTTCCGTTCAACGAAAGCATGCTCAAACACTCGCATAAAGAACTCCTCAAATACGTCGATAAAGATGAACGTCACCGTGGCGAATACAAAAAGACGGAAAACAACATTGAGATGTTCGACGAGTCGGGTAAGTCACTCGGCATCGTATTTAAGACGACTCCTGCCTATCTCACACCTAAACAAATGCAGGAGCTTGTCGAATGGACAGCTTGGGCGTTGGATGAAAGCGAATACCATCCGCTCCTCATCATCGGAAACTTCTTGCTGACCTTCCTCGCAATCCATCCGTTCCAGGACGGGAACGGTCGTCTTTCGCGTGTTCTCACGAACCTTCTGCTCCTCAAAATGGGGTACACCTATGTGCCGTACGTCTCCCACGAAAAACTCGTAGAGGACAGCAAGGCCGAGTACTATGTAGCCCTTCGCAAGAGCCAGTTGACGCTGGGCACCGAGCGTGAAGACATCGAATCTTGGCTCGAGTTCTTCCTGACTGTTTCACTCGAACAGGCTCGACAGGCTATTGAGTTACTCTCGCATGAGAACATCGAGAAGATTCTCTCGCCAAAACAGCTTGCCGTTTGGCGGTATCTTGAAACTGTTGATGAAGCGACCGCGGGAGAAATTGCGAAGGCGGCTGACGTGGCGCGCCCAACCGTTTCGCAGGCAGTTGATGTCTTACTACGACTGAAGAAGGTTGAACGCATCGGGCAGGGACGGACGACGAGATATCGAAAATTTTAACATGTATCACAAAAGCGACTCATTTTCTGAGTCGCTTTTGTTCAAAGGACAAGGCCTTATGGTACTAAATCCTTACTTAGATACGCAACCAGATCAGTACAGTAAGTTTCCATGTCACATATAGGAACAGGGAAACTATATTGATACAATTTCTCCACTAACGTTTTTGGGATCCCCCGTCTTTTGCCTGTTTTTTTATCTTCTCTCTCCTCACGAAGCTTGCTATCTATTTTTTCCAGAGCTGTATAAATCACCTCTGAGTAATCTCCATACCACTTATCAGCAAAATCAACTGTAATACCAGCGTTTAAAAACTGTGCTGATAATTCCTCACGTACCTTCGGTTCCTCCTTAAGACGGGACCTGGCTTGCATTAGGTAAGGAATGGCAATGGTTCCCTGTTTCCAAGTACTGACTTCACTTCCTCCAAATGAATATTCCAAATAGTCATCCCAATGTTCAATAACATTATTTCGAAAAAAATAAATCCGATTATATAAAGGCGGCTTCTTCAAAGAATATTTCCCTGAAAAAACTCGCCCGAATCGGTTGACCTGCTCCAAAAATGCAAAATAGGTCAAACGTCTCCTGATAGATTGTTCTCCAGGAAATGTTTGGGTGCTTATTTGAAAATTTTTGGAAACATCGAGCATATCCTGGTAATGAATTTTCAATACCCTACAGAATAGTAGTACCAATGTTTCAATAGGGGTCACTGAATCTTTCAAAATTAAAATTCGTATGAGATTGTCGAAGGGAGTAAGTAAATCCATAACTCTAGAACGTTCGGTTATCTTGCATCTTAATACAACAAAACCGCCATCTCTGGCGGTTTTGTACTGGGGACAGATCCCTATGGGTCGCCCCGCGTGGCTTGAGGCCTACGGGTCGCTCCGATAAGAAGTTGTCCTGGCGGGACGGAGGGGTTAGGTACCAAAATAGTAGGGACGTTTAAAGGACTTTTGGAGGTTTCCAATTTTGGCGATTTTGAGGCGGACGGGTCGGGTTTTCTGGTCGTTACAATTGCAACAAATGCAACAAATTTTTGAGGTGTTGAGGGAGGAAATTTCATTTGCACCTCTTGCACTTTTGGCTAACTTTAGCGAAGATATCCACAAGTTAGATTTGATTAACTTTCCACAGGTTGCTATCCTTTCTCATGAAGCTAGTTGGAGCTTTCGTACATTATCAATCTAGAAATTCTTTGGTGGGTATCTGAGTCCCCATGTCTATATGATTTTCGATCATATAGACGACTGCGACAACACGGTATTAAACGAGCCCTAGATTTCACTTAACAAAACCTTCTGGGGTTCATTGTTGTTTGAAATTTGAGGCTCTTTTCTTATTTTAAAACATCGACCCTGTGGAGGAGGTCGATGTTTTTTGTTGAGATAATTTTCTATGCATTAACGACATAAATTTTATGAAAAATCCTATCACTTGGAAAACAGAAACGCGCAGAGTACGTGACCTCATCGAGTACCAAGGAAATCCCAGAATCATCAGCGACCACCAGATGGAAATATTGCAAAAGAGTTTAAAAAAATTTTCTCTTGCCGAGATTCCGGCAATCAATACGGACAACACCGTTCTTGCTGGTAATCAAAGAATCAAAGGATTAGCGCTTCTTGGAAAAATGGATGAATTCATCGACGTGCGCGTGCCGTCTCGCAAGCTCACAGAAAAAGAGGCGGAAGAATATCTTCTTGTCTCAAATAGGGGTGGCGGTGAGTGGGACTGGGAAGCCCTTAAATCATTCTCACCAGACCTGCTTCAAAATGTTGGATTTACAGATCTCGACTTCTCTCGCATTTGGGACGACACGCTTGAAATCATCGATGATGAGTTTGATGAGGACAAGGCTTTGAAAAAAGCGAGGACAACAAAGATTAAAGTCGGTGACATGTTCGCTCTTGGTGAACATCGCGTTATCTGCGGAAGTTCGGAGGATCCGGAAGTTATCAAACGGCTCGTGGGAAACAAAGAGATTGATGTGATGAACTCGGATATTCCTTATAACGTTTCCTTATCTTACAACGCGGGAGTCAGTGGTAAACAAGCCTATGGTGGCAGTACGAACGACAAAAAAACTGACGCCGAGTATCGCACCTTCGTTAGCACACTTCTTGCAAATGCTCTGTCTGTCACAAAGAAGGATGGTCACTTCGCCATCTGGTCGGACGAACGATACAACGGCATGATGCAGGATTTGTATAAAGAGCACGGTATCGACTTTAAGCGGACGTGTTTATGGATCAAGGATAATCAAAATCCAACTCCCAAGATTGCGTTCAACAAGTCTGTTGAATTTTGCACCTATGGTGTTATCGGGGATCCCTACATCGCCAAGAACGTCACGAATCTTACGGAAGTCATGAACAAAGAGGTTGGAACGGGAAGCCGACAAATATCAGACATTGTGGATTTGTTTAACATCTGGCTGGTGGGTCGACTACCGGGACAAGAGTACGAACATCCCACACAAAAGCCTCCAGCTCTCTACGAAAAATTCCTGCGACGATGCACAAAATCAGGCGATGTTGTTTTAGACATGACCGCAGGCTCGGGCAGTTTGCTCATCGCCTGCGAGCAGATGAATCGAGTTGCCCGACTGTGTGAAATCGAACCCATCTTTACTCAACTTATTATTCATCGATATGAACAACTCACAAACAAAAAAGCAAAAAAGATTGATTAAAAAAGGAGACATTGTGATGCTTGGTGCTCACGCGCTTGGTTGTGGAGATTCACGCGACAAGCAGTTTGTTGCGCAGGTTCTTCAGGACAAAAAAGTATCTCTTATCTGCACAGATCCCCCATACGGCGTTGCTCTGGTTGAAGGAGCACGTGGATTCAAAACACTGTCTAAAAATAAGGTGATAGAAGCAGACCATCTCCAAAGTGATGAGGAGTACCAATCCTTCATGCAAGAATGGTTGAGTGCCGTAAAGCCACATCTCACTGACAAGAATACGTACTACATCTTCAACTCAGACAAAATGATCTGGTCTTTGCACCAGGCAATTCTGGCTGAGATGTTCAAATTTTCTCAACTGCTCATTTGGGTCAAAACTTCAGCAACGATGGCAAGACTTGATTATGCTCCACAACACGAACTGGTTGCCTACGGATGGTATGGAACACATACATTCTACAAACCAACGGACAAGTCGCTTCTCATTTGTCCAAAGCCGAGGAAGAGTTCCAACCATCCAACCACCAAGCCGATCAATCTCATTCAACGACTCATCCTTAACAGTTCGTCCTCTGGAGATATCGTCTACGATGGCTTTCTTGGGTCTGGAACATGCTTGTTTGCGTGTGATGTTGTAAGGCGTGTTTGTGTGGGGATTGAAATTGATCCTGAGTATTGTCAGAGCATAATCGACCGATGGGAGAAAAAGACCGGCTCCCTTGCGGTGTATAAGACTTGAAAGGTTCGTGCTCTATGGCAATCAAAAAGAAACTCTCAAAAGGACAGCGTGGTGCGAAGAAAAAAGCAGAAACCATAGAGAAAAGACAGAGCGCTCAAAAAACCAAACTTCTTGAGTACCTCGAGGAAGCACCCAACATTGGTGCAGCCCTTTCGCGGATCGGAATCAACCGTTCAACCTATAGCCGCTGGAGAGCAGACGATGAGGTTTTTACGATAGAAGCCGACGAAGCGATTGGGCGTGGGATTGAAAAAACGGCAGACAATGTTGAGCTCGCTCTTCTTGGAAAAGCTCGCGATGGAAGCGTGCAGGCACAAAAATACTACCTGTCTAATAATCACAAGCGCTATCGTGAAAACAATAAAGGTTTGTCCGAGTCAGAGTCTGTATTGACAGAGGAGATGATGAAACAAATGGCCAATGCGGCGGGCATCGATCATGTAATAGAAGAGGAGGATGAACGAAACGAAGATTATGAATCAGAACATGATCTGTCTGAGGAAGAAAAAGACTAGAGCGATTCGATCTTTGTTTTCAATGCATCAAACCCAACGGGTTCAACATTGTGTTTTTGTAGCGTCGACAGCGAGACCGCGCTTTTATCACGGGAAATGACCTTGAGTGTCTCCTTTGAGAGAACGTAGAAACACCATTGATTCAAATCTAGAATATCTAGAGTTTCTGTCTCCATGTGGTTTAAAAGTGCGAGTACGTAAATGTCTGACTTGTACTCCTTCTGTTCATTCTTCTGAAAATCACCAACGGCAGAGGACCAATAAAGCGACTTCGCTTTAAGCCCCGCCCACCTGATGACGGAAAGTTTTGGTTGATCCCAGTCTTGAAGATACGAACAGGACTTCACTTCAATTTTTTTGCCGTTGTACTCAACATCGTAATCCCCCCACGGATTGCGAATCTCGATTGCATCCAGTTCTTTAAGAGCACACTCAACAAGAAATTCAGCCAGTGCTCCGCGCAAGACGTTGGAGTTAAGATTCGAGAATCCATACTGCCAAAAATCTAAAACAGTAGGCGCTTTTACCTTATGAATTGAAAAACGCTCTCCTCCCGAAAGTTTAATGGCTTGTTTTCGAACGTATAACTTTTCGGTGTCCATGAAATGAAGTGAGTGATTTAAAAAATACGATCGCAGTAGCCAATCGTATCTTGATTTATGAATTTAAGACAAAAGTTCCTCGATAACATGAAGAAACGGAGAGGTCTTTGGCAACCATTCCTCTGGGAGAACGCTTGGTTTGGATTCTTTATAATTCTCTAAAAATGAGAAGCCGATCGTTTCCAATTTTTCTTTGAATAGCTCGGCGAGCCGTTTCTCCATCCATTCGAAATTGAATATAAGTCTCTTGTCCGTTGAAAGAGTGAACAACGACCGTTCGCAGATCGTTCCAAAAATAGGGATGAACGTTCCATAGGCACCTGTTCCGAAACGAATTTCGCTGGCGTGTTGTTTTGAAAAGGCATAGATCTGCTCAAAGCCTTTGAATTCATCTGGAGAGAGCCTTTGTTTTGCATCCTGAAGCATCAGTTCCTCCGTCCATTTTCTGCGTGTGATGCCTGATGTGGATACGGCAATATCCTTCTTTACTTCCGTGCCGAATAGTTTTGGAATGATGATCTCGTACGTATCGTGTTTGTAGTATTCAAATTCAACCGCGTAGACATCAAACTGGCTATTTTGATTCACGTACAAAATAAGATCCTTGAGCCTGTCGTCGAGTTTGTCCATGAGGACGACGAAATGAAAGACGCCGTTATTGAGATTGTCACGAACTTTCTCAAAGATTGCATCAACGTCTTCCGTTTCAAGCTCGAAAAACTCACTGATTTTTTCCGTTGTCCGGAGCTTGAATACCTTCTGTGTGTGCTGATCTAAGATCTTCAAAAATTCATTGAAATCGTTGGAGTGTTTCCAGAGTGCCGCGCCGTAATCAAGCGATTGGGCAATGACCCTTCTCTTGTCTGCATTTGCATAGAGCTTCGTTTCAACAATGTAGAGCTCCCCATACTTATCAATGCCGATCGCATCGATGGGACCACTGTTGGTAGGAAACTCGCGTGCGAGAATGAGCAGACGGATGTCTTCCTTGATTTCATACAAAGGAATGCTCTCCGGATTCTCGTAGATGTATTGCTGTAGATAATCCTCTTTCTCAAAGGAGGATTTTTCTATCTTCACGGCTTTCCCGCCGTTGGATGAAATGATGATGGCCATACGATTGTTTGGGGTGAAGAGTAATGTCCACACATATGCCGCTAAAACAAAAACGACACCCGGTGGTGACGAAACCCAACCCCCGTACGGATCGTACGAGAATTGTTTTAACCGGATGCCGTTCAATGCGTGCGATCCGGTAAGGAAAAAATCCCCTGTAAGGAGGTTGGGTTTCGTCAGGGCTAGAATAGCTTACAAACACCCCAAAGTAAAGTCAGTTTTGACTACTTCTTCTGCCACTTTATTGGAAAAACTGAGGTCTGTGTGACCACTTGGTAAATATAAATATGCAGTAGGAGGATGTGTACAAGTAAAAACTTGACTCTTAATACAAGGGGGAGTATCGTCGCTTTATCAAACAGTAACGACTTACTTGTGAATAAAACACTAGAAGAAATTTCAACTATTTCAACAGGATTCAGCTTTCGGGGATCGATCCCGCAAGATCCGAATGGAGACACAAGGGTTGTACAAGCGGCAAACCTTCTGGGTAACGGGTCGATTGCCGATGAGAACGGTCTCAAACGAATCAAGGTGATCGGTCGTGCGGATTCGGTCATGGTGTCAAAGGGTGATGTTCTACTTGTCTCGCGTGGCACATCAAGCGGAGGGTTCAAAGCTGCGTTTGTGAACGAGAAACGATTTCCCCTCATAGCATCATCGTCACTCCATATCATTCGAGTGAACCGCGATGACGTTCTTCCCGAATTTGTCTGTGCCTATCTCAATACCCCAAAAGGACAGCAACAGCTCCAACGCATCGCGTCAGGATCAACGATCCGAACCATCCTCACCAAAAACCTTTCATTACTAGAGATACCTGTTCCTCCAATCGAAACGCAACGCACCATCGTCGAACTCGTCCGCAATGTTATTTCTCAACAAAAGTTACTCCAGCAACGCGACTCCCTGCTCAACGAACTCATCTCTTCAATCGTTATCAAAAAATCCGAATAACTCGTATGACCAACAAACCATTTTCACAAGACGACCTCAATAAAGTTCTTTGGTCGGCCGCGGACTCGTCACGAACGTCCGTTGATGCGGGTGTTTACAAGGACTATGTTCTGACAATGCTCTTCTTTAAATACTTGAGCGACCGTTCCAAGAAACAGTATGAGAAAAACAAGGAACGTTTTGGGAGCGACGAGGCTCGGATTCAGGAAAAGATGAAGCTTGATCGTTTCTATCTCCCCCCGAAGACAACCTTCGACTACATCTATAGCATCCATGAACAGGACAATATCGGCGAAGAGCTAAACAAAGTATTCCATCGCATCGAAGAGGAAAACCGCTCGAAGCTCGAAGGAGTCTTCAGTGTGGACTTCAACTCGGAATCAACGCTCGGCAAGCTAGAACAACGTAATAAGATGCTCCGTCATCTTATTCAGGATTTTCACAAAATTGACTTGTCTGAAACCAATGAGGACATCATTGGTAACTCATACATGTACATGATTGAGAAGTTCGGAGCGGACGCAGGTAAAAAAGCGGGTGAATTTTTCACTCCGACTCCTGTAGCTCGACTTCTTGCTCGTCTCGCACAACCAAAGGAGGGCGATCGCATTTGCGACCCTGCGATGGGTTCAGGTGGTCTCCTGCTCTTGGCTGGTGCTGAGGTTGAAAAGCAGGGATCGAAGAACTATGCGTTGTATGGACAGGAAAGCACGGGTTCAACGTACCACCTCGCCCAGATGAACATGTTCTTGCACGGCAAGGACACCGCACGTCTTGAATGGGGTGATACCTTGAACAATCCACTCTTGGTTGAGAATGACCACTTGATGAAGTTTGACGTGGTTGTAGCAAACCCACCCTTTAGCTTGAAAAAATGGGGTGCGGAGAATGCCGAGGGCGATAAGTACAAGCGTTTCCACCGTGGTATCCCACCAGGCGAAAAAGGCGACTATGCGTTTATTACGCATATGGTTGAGACTGCGAAACCAAAGACTGGACGTGTCGCAGTTATCGTTCCGCACGGTGTGCTTTTCCGAAGCGGTGCCGAAGGTCGCATTCGCCAAGCACTCATTGAGGAAAACATGATTGATGCCGTGATCGGTCTCCCAGCGAGCCTGTTCCAAACAACGGGAATTCCTGTCGCCATTCTTATTCTCGACCGTTCCCGCGAAAAAGGCGGAGCAAACGAAAACCGCAAAGACGTTCTCTTCATTGAAGCGTCCAAGGAATTCAAGTCTGGCAAGAAGCAGAATATTCTTACAGATGAAAACACGGACAAAATTGTAAACACTTACGCTGATCGCAAAGAGGTTGAAAAGTTTTCTCGGCTCATTTCTTTAGATGAAATTAAGGAAAACGATTACAACCTGAACATCACCCGCTACGTGGACACCTTCGAAGAGGAGGGTGAGATTGATATTTCTGCAAACCTTAAGGAACTCGCTGCTCTTGAGCCAGAATTGCAGAAACTCGAAAAAGAGATGAGCGAGTACTTAAAACAGCTCGGCATCAAATAATACGTATGGATGAAGAAGAAGAAAAGAAAATATCCAAGCACGAATTCTATTTTGAGATCGCGCTTTATGAACCAGTAACGAAAGCTGAGATACAAGGCAATATCTATTCAGGCACAGTCAACGCCTATAACTCTTTGGATGGGTTCGATACAACTTACGAAATTAGTGCAAGTACGGTTAACGATTACCATGGGTGGGAATCTTTTAGACGTGTCGCTCTTTCCTGCAAACGTGATGGTCCAACAATATTAAGATTCTTCATCGTTGATCTTGAGGGTGGAAGGATAATGAAGGTGGGGCAGTTTCCATCACTAGCCGATATCCAATTTGCTGAGATCGGTAAGCGATACGACAAGCTTCTTTCAGAAGAAGACTTGAGAAATTACAAAAAAGCGATTGGTTTGAGGGCACATGGTGTAGGGGCTGGGTCTTTTGTCTACCTTCGGAGAATATTTGAAAATCTTATCATTGAAACTTATAAAGCTAACAAATCAGCACTCGGTCTTGATGACGTTATTTTTCTTAGAAAGCGAATGGAAGAAAAGGTGGACGCTCTGAAAACTGTGCTCCCGAGTCAATTAGTACAAATGAAATCTGTCTACGGAATTCTAAGCAAAGGAGTCCATGAGCTGACAGAGGAAGAGTGTCTTGAGTATTTTTCTCCAATTAGACTCTCTATTGAACTGATCTTGGATCAAAAAATTGAAATCAAGCAAAAGTCAGAGAAAGACGCACAAGTTAAGAAAGAACTCGATAAAATAAATCAAACGATAAAGTCAAAAACATAGTCTCCACACAGTATGGATAAGAAAGCGGAAACAAAAAAACTTATTGAGGTGCGTAATCCAAAGACGAGTCAAAAATCAGATGGCGTTCCAGTCTCGTTGTTTCCTTTCAAACAGGATTCCAAACCTCCTATTCCTCCTAAAATAGAGGACAAAAAATAGTATGGACAAGGAGCTTATAATCAGAAATGCCGAAACTCTCGAATCTGCCGCAAGAGAATCCCTTCACGAGGCGAATGCTCAAGCGTTTAAGTTTTCAGACTTACTGATAAAGATTGCTTTTGCTATTGGAGGTCTTGCCGCCACTCGAATAGTTAGTGATGGTGGGGTGCATGATCTTTTATATTCAAAGTGGGGTCTAATCTTTTTTGGGATGTCTGTAGTCTTTGGTGGAGTTCAAATGATGATCGACCGTACATATTTTAGAAAGCATGGATTTTTGTTAACCAAGGCTACTGATGTGTGGAAGTGGTTCAGTGTGAATCACGAAGACCCAGAGGCAATTTCCGATGCAAAAGAGATTTTGAACGAACTTTCTGATCTCTCAAAAACGTCCGTTGAAGCAACCACCTATCTACAGATTACGTTCGTGATTCTCGGTGTGATTTTTGCTCTCATTGATGTTTTTCTAGTCTAATCCAATCAAACCTTATGCAAAATACCCCATCAAAAAAGATCCCTAGTGACTGGAAGACCATGAAGATGGGAGATTTATTTGATTTTAAAAACGGCGTCAATGCAGATAAGACACAATATGGGTCAGGAACTCGATTTATCAATGTCATGGAGGTCATCAAACATAGTTCACTGACATCTGAATTAATTCCAGGAATGGTTGCGGTTGATGCGAAAACTTTAGCTAAGAATAGGGTCAAATACGGGGACGTATTATTTAATAGAACGTCTGAAACACCCGAAGAAATTGGTTTATCCTCGATTTATCTAGATAATGAGGAGGTTATATTTGGTGGTTTTGTTATTCGTGCACGATCAAAAACAAAAGATCTTGACGATTGCTTTAAGAAATACTGTTTTTCTTCGAGTGAGGTTCGCGGTGAAATTATTAAACGAGGACAAGGTGCCGTACGTTCTAACATAGGGCAGGAAGATTTACGTGATGTTTATATACTGATTCCTCCAGTCGACGAACAGGCGCGCATCGTTACCGTGTTAGAAGCATGGGACAGTGCCATAGAGAAGCTATCTAAAAAGATTGATCTTAAGAAGATGATTCAGAACGGACTTTGCCAACAGCTATTGCACGGAAAGATTCGACTTCGTAATTTTTCAAAACAATGGAATTTATCGCGCCTGGCTGACTTATTTAAGGAGCGAAAAGAAATTGGTCGTGGCGATCTACCGCTTTTATCAATCGCGGCACGTAAAGGCATCATCTATCAAGCAAACTCATATAAGAAAGATTCTTCTAACACTGATAAATCAAAATATAAGCGTATTTGTCCGGGGGACATCGGCTACAACACCATGCGAATGTGGCAAGGACGGAGTGCCCTATCTAAGTACGACGGTATTGTTAGTCCTGCTTACACAGTAGTGTCTCCAAGAAAAGACGTTGATCCCTTGTTTTTTGCCTATCTCTTTAAAACCCCACGCCTCATCCACTCTTTTTATCAGAATTCACAAGGCATCGTAAGCGATACTTTGAACTGTAAATATAAAGATTTTAAACTGGTTAAATGTCCTGTTCCTGCTTACGAAGAACAGGTGGCAATTGGAAAAATACTCGCACTTGCTGAAGAAGAATTGGAGATTTTGGAGAGGAAGTTGAAAGCCCTGAAATTTCAAAAGAAGTTTTTGCTTAACAACCTCGTGACTGGCAAGATACGAACCACCGAATTCATCAAAGTTAATCCATAAGTATGGAACGATATAGAAATCTCAATGGTAATTCCGACGTCGAAGCCTACGAAATACAAAGCGATGCGATTATCGTGAAATTCTCGGAGGCGAATAAGGATGGATATCGTTATTACAAGTATGGAAATTTTAAGCCTGGGTCATACCACCTTCAGCAATTGAAACAGTTAGCATTGCTCGGTAGGGGTCTTGGTGGCTACATCTCAAGCAATGTGAGGAAGAATTACGAAGATCGCTACAGACAATATGAATAGCAACATCCTCCAAGTAAATTTTGACGAAGCACGGCAATCGCAATTGCCGTTTGTTGAGTTACTTATCAATCTCGGCTACACATATCTTTCTTCTGAAGAAGTCGAACGTCAGCGACGGGGTGATCTTTCAAAGTTTATCCTGAAAGACATTGCATTCGGGAAACTGAAAGAAATAAACTCTTACGAGCATAAGGGTCAGGAATATAAATTTGCAGATAAGGATATCCTTGAAGCTCTTGAGGAGCTGGAGAATGTTCCTTATGAAGGACTGATTGATACCTCGAGAAAGGTCTTTAACCTCATCATGCCGATGACGGGATCAAAGGCGGTGAAAGTCTTCCATGATGGAAAGAGTGTTTCGAAGAATATTCGATTCGTGGACTTTATTCATCCAGAAAATAATGCTTTTCATGTAACGGTAGAATTCCCTGCTGAAGGCAAGGGTTCAATTCGTCCAGACATTGTGGTCTTTGTGAATGGCATCCCGTTTACCATTGTTGAAAATAAGAAATCGAGTGTTGAGGTGAAAGAAGCTGTCAACCAGCACTTGCGAAACCAGCAGATCGATTATTGTCCAAAGCTTTACACCTATCCGCAGTTGCTTGTCGGGACCAACGGTAAGGATATGTCCTACGGAACGACCGCTACTCCTTTTAAGTTCTACGCAACGTGGAAGGAGAAAGATACTTCGCTCGAAACGCAGGATAAACGTGTTAAGGAACTCGTCGCTAAAAAGATCGACAGAGAAACTTATCGTCAGCTCTGCCTTGACCTTAATGGGGCGACATCTGGTCTCAAGCAATCAACAGAACGACTACCAACTGAACAAGATCGTTCGATTATTGCGTTATTTGATAAGGCTCGCTTGCTCGACTTGTCACGCAACTTCGTTCTTTACGATGCGGGCGTTAAGAAACTTGGACGTTACCAGCAGTATTTTGCCATTAAAAAGATCCTTGATCGCATTGCCAAGGAAGACGAGGCTGAGACAGGTACAAAGCGTCAGGGAGGGCTTGTATGGCACACGCAGGGGTCGGGTAAGTCGCTTACCATGGTGATGTTCGTTAGGGCGTTGATTGATAATCCAGATATCAATAATCCCCGCATCATTCTCGTTACGGATCGTCGCGACCTCGATAAACAAATTGGTGATACGTTCCGAAACTGTGGTCTCAAGAAAGATGTTGTTCGCGCGACCAGTGGCGAGCACCTCTTGAGACTCATCAAAGACAAGGAGTTGAACGTGGTAACAACACTCGTGCATAAGTTCGAGGCGGCTTCCAAAAAGCGTGGAGGGTTTATCGATGATGACAAGAACGTCTTTATCTTGATCGATGAAGCCCACCGAACCCAAGGCGGTATGGCGAACTTAGAAATGTCACGCGTTCTCCCGAATGCTTGTTACATCGCATTCACCGGAACGCCACTCATGAAGAAGGAACGAGCGAGCTATCTCAAGTTTGGAGGCTATATTGATAAATACACTATCGATGACGCAATCAAGGACAAAATTATCTTGCCACTCATTTACGAAGGTCGCTATGTTGACCTCGAGCAGAATACCGAACAGATTGATCGTCACATGGATCGTATCACCGAGAATCTGAGCGATGCGAATAAACAGCATCTACAACGATACGTTGATCGCCAAATTATTAAAGACAATCCTCAGCGCATTACAGAAATTGCGTATGACGTTGAGCAACATTACGTTGAGCGGTTTCAGGGAACAGGGTTGAAGGCACAATTAGTTGCTCCGTCAAAGTTTTCGGCGGTTCTTTTCCAGCGTCTGTTCGAGAAGAACGGAAAAGTACGTACGGCGGTTATTATTTCTGATGAGTCTGGAATTGTTAGTGAGGATGATACCCATAAAAAAGAAGTCATCGAATATCTGGATGAGGTGAGCCATAAGTATTCGAGTCTCAAGTCCTACGAAGATGAGGTTATTGATAACTTCAAGAACAATGCCGATGGTATCGAAATTATTATCGTAGTCGACAAGTTGCTTACAGGATTTGATGCGCCTCGAAATACCGTGCTCTACCTCGCGAAAGACCTGAAAGATCACAACCTTCTTCAGGCGATTGCACGCGTTAATCGTCTCTTCGAAAATAAGACAATCCCGAAGACATCCGGATTTATTATCGACTACTCGGAAAACGCCAAGAACCTTGATCGGGCAATGAAGTTGTTCGGTAATTACGCGGAAGAGGATGTTAAGGGTGCACTTGTCGATGTGAGTGACAAGGTTCAGGAACTTGAACAAAACTACTCGAATCTGCACGACATGTTTAACGGTTTGCCAGCAGACGACGAGGCGTACATCCAGCGCCTTCAGGATGAACCCGAGCGCAGATTGTTCTACGATAGCTACAATGCGTTTATCCGGGCGTTCAATGAATGCTTGTCGCTCAAGGACTTCGCTACGACTTTCAAGCACACGGATGTGTATAAGCGGGAGTTAAAGAAGTTCACCGAGCTTCGTAGTTCGGTGCGTCTTCGATATGCCGACCAGATCGACTTGGATGAATACAAGAAACCGCTTATCCAGTTGCTGGATAAGTATATTGACGCAAAAGGGGTCGAGTTACTTACTGCACAAATCGACATTACTGATCCAGAACGATTTGCGACCGCAATCAAAGAACTGGGATCAGATAAGTCGAAAGCGGAAGCAATCGCCGCTCATACCGACCGCACCATTCGCGAACGTATGGACACTGACCCTGAATTTTATCAGCGTTTTTCTGAAAAAATTCAACAGATTCTTCAGAGTATGCGTGACGGAAAGATGTCTGATGCTGACGCTCTTGGGCAGATGCGTCTGATTAAGGATGATGTCATGAATAAAACAGATGATGCATCTCCTGATTCAATCCAACAAATAAAAGGGGCATCCATTTTCTACAGAAACCTCAAGGAACAGTTCGTGGCAGCAAGGCTCTCAGATGAGCAATATGCTCAGGTGATTGTGGGATTACTTGAAGTCCTTCGTGTTGAGGCGGTTGTGGACTGGCACAAAAACACTGAAGTAAAGCGCGTTATCGCGAACCGTATAGATGATTATCTTTACGATTTCGTGAAGCTTGAACTCGGCATTGATCTTTCTGCAGAACAGATGCGAAATATCGAGGATGCCGTGATCAGTCTTGCAGAGAATAATCACGACCTCTTCACACTATGAAAAAACAATTTCAATACGGAAAGTATCTCTATGACTACGTACTGAAATTTGAAATCCGCAAGACATTGAGCCTAACAGTTACTTCGGACATTAAACTTATCGTGAAGGCTCCTATTGATACAGAATGTGAAAAGATAGAATCTTTCCTTCGAAGAAAATGGGTGTGGTTGGAAAAACAGGTTCGATACTTCAGTAAGTTTAAGAAGAAAGTTTATCGGAGGGAGTACATCTCAGGAGAAAGTTTCTTCTATCTTGGGAGGCAGTACCAACTGATCGTACAACGCGGCAAGGAAAGGGATGTTTCATTGCAACGAGGAAAGTTGATGCTGACAACAAACGTTGGAGTAACCGACGGAGATACCAATAAACGCATCCTTCATCAATGGTTTAAGGATAAAACACTCGACGTATTTAACAGTCGCCTTGATGCCGTTCTTGGGAAGTTTGAACTCTCCAATCGTCCTGTAATCAGCATTAAGAACATGGCAAAGCGTTGGGGCAGTTTTATAGATAACAAACGCATTATTCTGAATGAGAAGCTCATTCACGCATCAAAAGACTGTATTGACTACGTGATCATTCACGAACTTTGTCACTTCAGATATAAAAAGCATAGCAATGCATTTTATAGACTCTTAGCAGAAAAATGTCCCGATTGGGAGCGAGTAAAAGAAAAGTTGGAAACGCGCTTTCTCTGATGAATCAAAAACTGACGTTTGAACGTCAGTTTTTGATTAAATTATTTTCTCTTTCTGAAAACGTGTCATGACTTGCTTCAATAAGAACATCGCATAGTCAATATCATCCTGTTTTCTGATGATGATGTCTGTAAGATATTGATTGTAATGTTCTAGAGACTTCTTTCGTAGACTCGTCTTTTTCTCTGGGTCATTAAGGTCTTCCGGTCGAGTGCGAGTAAAAGTAATTCTTACGTTCCCTTCCGAAGAGTCGATAGCAACGATATTTTTCCCTTCGATTTTGTAACCCAAGTATCTCTTCGTTGGCTTTTCTTCAAAACGTCCGCTGACGTCAAGAATTCTTCGTCGTATTTCCAAAGAAAGTTCGTGTGCATCACCCTTAAATCGCGCAAGGATTTCTTCTGGAGAGTACGTTTGCACCTCTTTACTTACTGTTGAAACATTTTCGTTCTTGGAAACGGTCTTGATGGATTCGGCAGATTGCAGCGCCTTGATTTGGTTAAACGAAATAAGATCGTCGCTGTATTTCTTGGCTTCCCAAAGTTCAATCGGTAAATCCTTAAAGTTGATCGCTTGCAATTGGTGATTGGTAAAACTTTGAGCAACAAACAACACACGACTTTGTGACCAGTCGATATCGTCGCGTCGCAGATGTTTGCCGATCCTTTCGCTGTATTCCAAAATGAAGTCTGCTTTATTATTCAACATCAAGGATAGATAGGCGAAACCTTGGTCGATCACACTAAAGCTTCGATCTCGCTTGTACTCAATAATCACGAAGGAACCGGTTTCCGTGTCGTATGCCAACGTATCAATGCGTAGATTATTCAAGGCAAATTCCGTTGAAACAAACTGCAATCCAAAAACTGTTTCGAGGTTTGTCTCGGTGAGCTTTTGCAAATCCTTTTCGAGTTTCAATTCCGTTTCTTTGATCTGCTCCAGTTTGCCACCTTTAATACGAAGAAGAGACATATAATTGAAGTTATTCTCTCAAAATTCGCATCCCGTGGCAATTCGTGGGTGATTATAAGGGATTAATAGAGATAATGTTACCAACACCAAGGCGCACTGGACGCCCCGCGGGGGTTGCGTCATTGATGTGTTGTATGAAAAACACACAAGGAGGCGTGGTGACTCAGACTGGGCTGACACGCACAAAACACGAACAGCCAGTGGCTCCTGAGGGAATCAAGTACTGCCTGTACGCTCGCAAGAGTAGTGAGTCGGCTGAGCGGCAAGTTCTTTCTATTGATTCGCAGGCGAAGGAAATGCTCCAGATCGCGGTACGGGATGGACTTAACGTAGTGGAGATCAAACGAGAAAGCCATTCAGCAAAATCTACAGGTCAACGACCAATCTTCAATGAACTACTGAACGATATCCGCGATAAAAAGTTTAATGGGATTCTGACCTGGGCACCGGATCGATTGAGTCGTAACGCCGGTGACTTGGGTGCGGTCGTTGATCTCATCGACCAAGGACTGCTCGCGGAGATTCGAACGCACGGACAGACGTTCGGAAACAATCCGAATGAGAAATACTTGCTGATGATTCTTGGCTCAACGGCAAAACTTGAAAACGATCACCGAGGAGAGAACGTGAAACGTGGGCTTCGCACGCGAGTGGAGATGGGTCACTGGCCGGGCATGGCACCTATTGGATATTCGGATCAAAAACGGATGGACAAAAAATGTCAGAAAATTCTTGATTCTGTTCGTGCTCCTATTGTGAAACAAATGTTTGAAAAAGTGGCGTACGAAAAATTCAGCGGTCGCAAACTTTACAACTGGTTGAAGCATGATCTGAACTTCAAGACGCGAGGCAATAAAACACTGACGCTGAGCGGTATCTACCGCATCTTCGAAAATCCTTTCTACTACGGACGCTTCGAGTTCCCGCGCAATAGCGGAAACTGGTACGAAGGTAAACACAAACCAATCATCACGAAAGAGTTATTCGACCTAGCACACGTTCAACTTAAACGCGACCAGATAGTGCGGGAGAACAAAGAATTCGCCTTCACTAAATTGTTCACGTGCGGGTTGTGTGGATCGGGAGTATCGGCGGAGGAGAAATATAAACAACGAAAGGACGGCGGTCATACGCGGTATGTCTACTATGGATGCACGCGAGCAAGAGATCGCAACTGCAAGAATGTTTACATCCGTGAGGACGAATTGATCAACGAACTATTGAAGATCATCGACCAGATTGATATCAATGAGATTGGATTGAAGACGAAGCTGGAAGAAGAGATAAAACGGTTCAGTCGGTTCGAACGACTGTTCCGTGGTGGAACGTCTGTACCGGAAGGTACGACTGAGGAAATGGATGTTCGTGCGTATATGAAGTACTTGTTGCGTGAAGGGAGTGTATCGGAGAAACGGGAATTGCTAGGGAATCTGAGGAGCCGACTCGTTTATGGAAATAAAACGGTTAGTCTTTTGAAGTAGGAGATGATTTAAAAATGAAGTTGGGTGTAAAAACTTTTTTCCAAAACGTGCTGAAGTTTTCCTTGCCCCAACCATTACTAAGTACACCTTTGGATGTTACAAAGTGGGAATAAAAGTTATTGAAATTTGTCTCGCTTGCATGTGGATCACTCGAGTCCTTCGCTTCAAGCACGTCAATAAGAGTGTAGCTCTCTACACCATCCATCACATTCTCCAAGTCTCCCACATATATAATCTCCAAGGGTGCGAATATTGAATCTGTGAGACATCCGGATTCATTGACTTGCTGACGAATGTATCTCTGCATTTTTCCATGCATTGGAATTGGTTCGTAAGCTACAATCACGGGATAAATTCGTTTGATGGCCTCTGGTTTTATGGATAGCCCGCCAATTTCGCCTCCTCGGATTTTTCTGGCAGCAGTTTCAATTTGTTCAACTGCTTTTTTCGTTAACTCATCAATAAACTGTTTGTCCGCGCTCCACTCCCCTGTATACTTAAAACTTTCATTAAACTGACGGGACTTTGCTTCTAAAATAACAAGCGTATCGCCCTGTACTAGGAGTGAATCACCGACCTCCTCATGTGTCTTCGTTGCTTCTGGTGGAATATAATGAAACACAGTTTTTGTATTTTTATTCACCATTTCGACGCATAGTTTTTTTACGTGTTCTTCGAACAGTTTTCCACGGTAACTAGTCAGCTCTATTACAAGTTTATCCATCTGTTCTTTAGTTAGCCCAGTTACTTTGCTCTTAGGCAACCAGATTATGTTCTGTGTAGTTTTCTCGAGAAGACACGAAAGGTTTGCGCAAACCAACTTTCCATTACCCAACCGAATAAAGGGTGTCTTCCGAAAAATGCCAAGATTATATCCGATTGGAGTATTGGAGCACTCGCTGTCAGTAATTTCCTCTGAAATTTTTTCTTTAGCCTCGGAAAAATCAATCACTAAATTTTCTACAATCGATTCTGTTAATCGAGGATCGATAACCAGATTTTCATAATAGGTGGTCGGATTGATTACAGTAGTTTGCGTAATAAGGACGTTCTTATCTTGAAAATAATTGATCGCTAATGAAAAACACAATGCCATTGCTTGATCTACGGTAAGCCCCACGGTTTTTGAAAAGAAATCTGAGAAACTCTCCGATTCTCGGAATCGGACGTTTTGTCCATGCAGAGTATGTATTTGATGAGTACGCACAAAAAGATCGGCTGCATTCAAACTGCCATTTAGGTAGCCGTTGCGGATGATGAATTGACAAAAGCTTTCTAAGTCTCCGTTTTTTCCTACGATTTCATCGTAATCGTTATGAAGATCTTGTGTCGCGAGAAATGCTTTTGAGAGCGCAACTTTTTGCATCGGAAGCTCGGTTTCATCGCCGTCATTTCTTCCGTAGACAATGGCCATCTTCCTCAAAACATTCAGCTGACCGAGCGAGAAAAGGATTATTTTTTCTTTGGTGCATCGCTTGACCCTGTCTAAGGTGCTTGGTGGGAAAAATGTCTGAGCAAGAAATGATTGCGGGTCTTCTGGATCGTTTCTCTTAATAGAAAGAAAGCCCTCAACTTTTGCACAGAGTTCAAGCCATTGTGATGCTGGATATGGAGCTATGCACGCGATAAGTTCTTCACGAGTAATCCTCCATCCAAAAAGGTTGTTGTGACCAAAAGTAACTAGTATTTGATCGTACTGATTTTCCATAACAAGAAATTACAAATCACTCTTCCGCCTCCTACATATCCACATTACATTTGTTCGACCAATAACAAAACCGCCCGTGAAGGCGGTTTTGTACTGGGGACATATCCCTATGGGTCGCCCCGTATGGCTTGAGGCCTACGGGTCGCTCCGATAAGAAGTTGTCCTGGCGGGCCGGACGGGATTCGAACCCGCGAACTTCGCCGTGACAGGGCGACGTGTTAACCGGGCTACACCACCGGCCCAAATTGATAGCGGGAAAATAGTAGCATAGGACGTTTCAGGAGGCAACCCTAGAAACCCACAGCTTAAAAAAGATCTAAATTAAGGCTTATCTGTATCTAGATAAAAATAAAACTGGCTTTTGTGAACCAGTAAGCAAGGAGTGTTTTCAATTAAGACGGGCGATGTAGAGCACGGCGTCTCCGCGTTCAAAATCGCATAAACCATCCCACCAAGTTTGGATGTTTGGATCTCGATTCAGAGGTTTTTTTCCGTACAAAGACCCTCCGTAAAATCCCTGCTGGATCGGAGCGCTCATGCCAAGAGCGTTTACGAGTTGCTGCAGGTGATTAAAGGCCTCTTGCGATACCTCTCTGATGTCTGGATAAGGAAGCATCTCCCGAGCAATGGAGCGGACAGAGGACCAGACAATCGGCGACTGGGTTCGACCTGAGAACCACTTAAGCTCAGGATGTTCACGAAGAAGGAACAGTGTTGCCTGAGCTTTAATTCTCTCCCCTTGATACTCAGGAAGAATAAGCGTCCCGGCAATGTAAAGTACTCCAGACAAAGGAATCTTACAGAGCATACACCCCACAAGCTTTCCTTGATCTTCCACGCACAAGCAAAAATCCGTGTCTGCAAGATGCTGTGAAACATCCTGAACGAGCGCTTCTGTGACGGGTTTGCAGAACCCTTGCGAGGCCAGATACACCAACTCATCCAGTGTCGGATTCTTTTTAATGTAGTCCATGATTCTTTCTCCTCGTGTGTAAAAAAACAAAAACCACCCAGGAAGATCTGAGTGGTTTTTGAATAAGACAAACCATCGACCTTCCTTAGGAAAGGTCGCGCCACCAAGCTGAATGTGTGGTAGAGGTGATCATAGCCTTTTAACCATAACTCCATGAGCTGATCTCGTCAAATACCCTTAATCAAGCTAAAATGGCGTTATATGAAATCCTATTTTAAAGTCGCTGTTGTTTTGATTATTCTTGGAGTCCTGGGGTTTGTGCTCTGGAATCGAGAACGGGAAGAAGCGATCCCGAAGGTTCACCCAGCGTTGTTTGAAAATGCCAGCGGTACCTGGGATGCTCAGATGCAGGTTCTCCCCTTCCGTCCAAAAGAGGTAAATGGAGTAACGGTTGGATTTCCTACGCAGTTGCGTCTTGAATGGAGCAAACCCGAGCAACCCTATAATCACTTTGTCATCACCGTCACAGAACCTCTTTCAGGATACACACGCACAGAATCAGGCGAACACGATCGCGTAAGCCTTGATCCGGATGGATTAACACCTGAAACCGAATACGTCTTCGCCATTCAAGCCTGTCTAGATCCTCGTTGTGAAAAATGGCTCATAGGGACAGAGGAATCTCGAGGAACAACGGGTCCGGCAGAAGAACCACAACCTCAACCAGAAGAAAACACGGAGTTAATCACGCAGTAACACAACGAAAAAGAGATTCGATTCCGAATCTCTTTTTGTTTAAGCAACAGTGACAAGATCAAATCCCTCTCCGTGCTGTTTTCCTAATATGACGGCCAGACGCATGTTCTTTTTTACCATTCGATCCTTTTTCAATTTCTGAAGACCTAAACGAACAAACGTTTTTTCTTGTTGTTTTTTTAAGACAAAAGGATGGACCCCCCAACGGATCGTAAGCTGCCTTGCTTCCCTTTCAGAGGATACAGCAATAAACATCGGAACTTCTGGTCGGGTCTTCAATGCCATTTCTGACCACGGAGCCAACGTATGGGAAGCGAGAACGCCGTGGATAGAACCTTCTATCGTCAACAATTTAATACTCTGCGAAGAAGCTGTAACCGGTTCTTGGCTTATATCCAAAAAAAGAGGAACGTCATCAAACACAGAGGCTTCCGCTTCCTTAATGATTGAAGCCATCATCTTTACCGCTTTTAACGGAAACTTTCCTGTGGCAGATTCTCCGGAAAGCATCACGGCATCCGTATGATCAAACACGGCGTTTGCCACGTCTGACACTTCCGCACGCGTTGGACGAGGATTGCGAATCATTGAATCAAGCATCTGTGTAGCCACAACCACGGGTTTGCCTGCCTGACGGCATTTTTCAATAATCTCTTTTTGTCTCAAAGGAACTTCTTGCGCGTTAATCTCAACGCCTAAATCCCCGCGAGCAATCATGACCGCATCGGTCACGGAAAGAATTTCATCAAATCGATTAATGGCTTCGTGTTTTTCAATTTTTACAATGACACGCGCTGGAGCGATGCCTTTGGGAGTATGTTGTTTAATGAGTCGCTTTAACAACAAAATTTCTTTGGGGCCTGTCACAAAAGACAAGGCAATCCATTCGACTCCCTGTTCAATGGCAAACAACGTATCTTCTCGATCTTTTTTGGTAAAGGCAGAAACATGAAGGGTTGAATCCGGAAAATTCATTCCTTTATGCGAAGTCACCGTTCCCCCATTGACGATGAGCGCTCGGATCTGTTTGCCGTTAATCTCTCGAACATGAAGTTCCAAAATTCCATCATCAATTAACATCCGATCTCCTTTTTTGAGATCCTTATGGAGATTTTTATACGTCACAGGAATGAACCCTTCCGTATATCGGTTGGTAGCTGTTGTCAAAATAATCTCTGAACCATTCATGAGTTCAACGCCCGCTTCTGGAAGTTGGCCGAGGCGAATCTTAGGACCTTGAAGATCTCCAAGGAGAGGAACATGGACTCCTGCTTTTTTTGATGCGGTTCGAATCGCACGAATAAGACGTTTATGATCGGCATAGGTCGCATGAGAAAAATTGAGTCGTGCCACGTCCATTCCAGCACGCATCATCGATTCAAGGATGGAAGCACTCGCACTGGCAGGACCGACCGTACAAATAATTTTTGTTCGTTTATTCATAAATTCGTAAAAATATTATTCACCGTATTCGGCAAGGGTTAGTGTGATTTCTAACCACTCTTGATTTCGTAATACATCAAGACGCACAACGTCTCCTGGTCGGAATGCGGAAATCCGTTCTGCCAATGCATGGTCTTGGGTAAACAATTCGCCATTCACAGACCCAATGATATCCCCCTCCTGAAGCCCACCCAAATCAGCAGGAGAACCTTCGAAAATACCCTCTTCTCCGGGTTGTTCTCCCGAAACAACGAGTGCACCCACATCATATACTGGTAAGGCACTTCCGATCTTTTCAGGAGTTACCAAGACATAACGAATACCCAACCAAGGACGCAGGATCCGGCCATACAATCTCACATCCTCCACAGCACGCTTTGCTTCGTTAATAGGGATTGCAAATGCAACAGACTCGCCCTGAAAACTCACGGCTGTATTGATACCGATGACCTCTCCTAACAAATTGATGAGCGGCCCACCTGAATTTCCTGGGTTAATAGCAGCGTCTGTTTGAATAGCCTGTTCAATCACCTCAGAGTTATACGCATCCCCTGCGGTGACACGGCGATTAATCCCCGAAACAACCCCCTTGGTTACCGTGTTGCGAAACTCAGAAAGAGTATTTCCAATAGCAATAACCGTTTGGCCGATACGGATATCTTCAGAATCTGCAAGAGTAACGGTGGCAAAGGCCTCGCCTTCAACATGCAAAATAGCGATATCTTGAAGAGGATCAACATCAACCAAAGTTGCAGGGAGTTCTTCTCCATCGTTTGTCACAACAAAAAAAAGACCATTCTCTTCAGAGACCACATGCCGGTTGGTTAAGACATATCCGTCTGCTGTGACAAAAAAACCGGTTCCGCTGCTTACCTCAACCAATGGCGAAACGAATCCATCCTCAAGAGATTGGGCTTGATAGAAAGAATCATTCAAAAAATATTCTTTTTGATATCCTTCCAGGTCTCCTGGATTTTTCTTTACAACAATACTCACAACCGCAGGGGTCACCTGTTCAACTACAGCAATACTCGCTGTTTCATCTTCGATAAGTTCGACAATACGAGATTGAACGGCCTGTTGGCTCATCTGTCCGTCCTTGATATCTCCGACAATCGAGCGTTTAAGATCTGTTGTGAGAAAAAAAGTGGTAAACCCTCCTGCCAAAGCGCCAAAAACGGTCGATGCAATAAGACAAAAAATAATAATGGTTTTTGTTTTTGGTTGTTTAAATTCCGTCATAAAACAATCTTTATTTTTTTGTTCTTCCTTTTCTCGCCCCTTTCTCTTTCTGGCTCAATTTTTGTAACTCTGATTCAAATGTTTGCACGTCTTCAAAAGAACGATAGACGGAAGCAAAACGAATGTAAGCCACTTTATCAAAAACTTTTAAATGCTTCATGACAATTTCACCAAGCTCCTGCGTGGTTAATTGGCCGCGTCGTTTTTTCTGGACATCCCGTTCTATTTTGTGCACCAATTTCTGAAATGCTTGGTCCGTAAACGGACGTTTTTCAAGCGATTTCTCAAGACCTCGAATCAGCTTCTCTCGTGAGTATGATTCACGCCGGCCATCACGCTTCACAATGGTCAAATCAAGAAGCTCCACTTCTTCTAATGTAGAAAAGCGGAAACCGCATTTCTCACACTCGCGACGACGACGAACACTGGCACCATCGGAAGAAATACGGGAATCAACCACTTTTGTATCTTTATGGTTACAAACAGCGCAATACATACATTCAATCAAATTCAATAAGTTCTATTATACCAAAAAAACAGCCACAACAGTGGCTGTTTTTATATCCCTGTAAAAATAGGGTTACATCATCTTCTTACGAATAAACGCTGGAATTTCGATTTCATCCTCTTCTTTCTGTGCGGGAGGCTGAACAGGCATGCTTGGTTTAGGTGCGGGTTTGGGAAACTCCATTTTAGAAACAGGTGGACGTTCCACCATCATGGAAGGACGCTCCGCCATAGGTGCCTGAAAATTTACTTTGGGTTTTTGAGCCATGGGTTCATCTTCACGCATACGAAGGGGCGCGTTGGAAGACCAGATGCTTTGTGCCTGAACCTCAACGGTTCCAGGAGTCTTGGTGCGGCGTTCACGAGAATCAAATCCTGTGGCAACGACCGTAATACGAACCTCCTCATTCATGTCATCGTTAATGTTCGCTCCAAAAATGACACGGGCGTCTTCGTCAGCAGAACTGGTAATCACCTTTGCGGCTTCTGCCACCTCGTGCATTCCCAAATCGCTTCCTCCCGAAATCGTAAACAAAATGCCTCTGGCTCCATCGACAGAAAGTTCAAGCAATGGACTGGCGATCGCTTGCTTTGCCGCTTCGACCGCGCGATTTTCCCCAGTAGCGCGACCGATACCCATAAGTGCCGATCCCGAACATTCCATAATCGCTTTCACATCCGCATAATCCACGTTGATCAAACCAGGAATGGTAATAAGCTCAGCAATCCCCTGGACACCCTGTCTTAACACATCGTCAACGACATTAAAGGCATCCATCAAAGACGTTTTCTTATCAATAATTTGAAGGACTCTATCGTTTGGAATGGTAATAATAGCATCGACATGTTTCAAAAGACGTTCAAACCCTTCCTCTGCAATACGTCTTCGTTGGGCTCCTTCAAACGTAAAAGGCTTGGTGACCACCGCAACAGTGAGCGCACCGATGTCTTTGGCGAGCTTTGCCACTTCTGGAATGGCGCCTGTTCCTGTTCCTCCACCGAGTCCGCACGTAAGGAAGACCATGTCGGAACCTGTGAGAGCCTCTCTGATTTCGTTTTGATTTTCTTCGGCTGCTTTTGATCCGACTTCAGGATTCATTCCTGCGCCTAATCCACGGGTGATTGTTTTTCCAATAGGAATCTTACGGGCAGCTAAATTTTGATTAAGCGCCTGGACATCGGTGTTGATCACGATAAATTCAACGCCTTTAATGTTATCGCTGATCATGCGATTAACCGCTGCACCACCGCCTCCTCCAATACCAACCACCTTAATCTTAGCAAAGGTTTCAATTTCTGGTTTGACTTGGGCCATAGAAGTAGTGAACAAAATTTAGGTACAAGTTACGAGTCTTACTTACAAAAATACTGTCGCTTGAACACATAATGTGCTCAAAATTCGCTCTACTGAGCACAAAAATCATTCACACTTTAACACCGGTACCTTTGCTGTCAAGAAAAGAAAAAAGAAGATGTGTATATCTTCTTTTTAACATATCGCTTAAATTCCACCCTGAAAGCCTCATGGTTTGAGAGATTGAAAAATCTTCTTAAACCCTGAGGTGATTTTATTCATGTCTCCAAAACGAGAAAGAAAATGACTGATTCCACCTCGTGTTCCTGCTCCTCGAATATGATGGCCCCATAGGACCAAGCCCATGGCTGTACTCATGGATGGATCGTTGATCCGATCAATGACACTTGTGATGCCAATGGGAGTCCCCAAGGAAACAGGAAGTCGGAAAGCCGATTTGGCTGCCTCCAAAATACCACTTAATTTTGCTCCCCCGCCGGTCAAAACGACTCCGGCAGGAAGCATGCCAGAACGATCAACCTTTTTAAGTTCACGGTCCACGTGTTCAAAAATTTCTTGAATGCGAGCTTCTGTAATATCTGCGATAAATCTTCTTCCTACAATTTCTTCTTCAGGAGCTCCCAGTTCACCAAGATTAATTTCTTCTTTTTTATTTACTTCCTCAGGTAGACATGTGGCATGATGCAATTTGACCTGTTCGGCAACTTCGATGGAAGTTCTCAGCCCGATGGCAATGTCTGAAGTCACATGATCTGATCCGATAGGCAACACGGCTGTGTGGAGGATGTCCCCTTCTTCGTACACAACCACATTGGTTGTAGAGGCACCAATATTCACCACACACACCCCAAGTTCCTTTTGACGATCTGAAACAACCGCCTCAGCCGTGGCAAGAACCGCAAAGACCAAATCCTCGATATCAAGGCCTGTACGATACACGGCCTTGGTCAAATTCTTAATTTGAGAACCCAATCCTTGAATGATAATCGCATCGACCTCAAGACGAATGCCGTTCATTCCCACAGGGTCTTTGACTCCACGCTGGCCGTCAACCGTAAAACTTTTCGGAATGACGTGAATAATCTCGTAGTTGGTTGGGGTTGCTACTGTTCGGGCGGCTTCAATGGAACGTTCAACATCCTCGTCACGAATTTCTCCGTCGCTTCGTCCAACTCCGACAACTCCCCGAGATTCCTGAGAAATAATATGGCTTCCATTGATTCCTACCCAGGCTTTGCCCAATGGAACCCCAGTAATTCGTTCTGCTTGTTCAAGAGCTCGAGAAATAGAAGAGACCGCATCTTCTAGATTCGTAATGGTTCCTTTATTGACACCAGCAGAAGGAACTTCTACGGCACCAATAATATGAATTTGTTCACCTCCTTCTGGTGAGGGCACAAGTCTGCCTACAGCAACGCGAATCGCGTACGTTCCAACATCAAGCCCTGTAAAAATCTCATCTGACATACATTATATCAAGTATAACCTTAAGCAAAGCTACGAACAAGCTCTAAGACGTGCGGTAAAAAAATAACAATACCTATGAACAAAGAAATAAGAGATCCTAATAAAACCGCTCCGGCCATAATATCTTTAATATCCTTTACCACAGGATGGATTCTAGGTTTAAACGTATCCACAATGCGTTCAAAAATACTGTTAATAAGCTCAAGGATTAAGACAGATCCCACAAGAAGAAACAAAATAATCCATTCAAATGCCTGAATACGAAAAAAAAGAGCCAAAAAAAGGACGAGTATCGCAACACCTATTTGTATCCTGAAACTTTGTTCGGTCTTGAACACAACACCCACGCCACGTAACGCATGGGAAAAACTCTTTAGAAGACGGTGAAGTTCGATCATATTCGGCTATCAATGCCAAGGGATTTGAGGATCTTTGTCTGAAGAGCAAACATACGCTGGGCATCCTGTTGTTTCTCGTGGTCGTGTCCGAAAAGATGAAGCACGCCATGAACGATCAAAAAACACAGTTCATCTCGAGTTGAGTGTTTCAAAGCAAGAGCCTGACGTTTTGCTTGTTCATAATTGAGTAAGACCTCCCCCTTTAAGAACACGTCATCTAACTCGAAGGAGAGAACATCTGTCACGCGATCTTTCTGTCGCCAGATTTTATTAAGCGTTCGAATCTGTTTTTCAGAAACAAAACCGATAGAAAGAACGATCTGCTTTTTCACACCAAGAATGCGAGCACAGGCCGAAAGCACTTCTTGAAGACGTTTCTTTGGCAAACACTGTCCCCCTCTTAAACCTGCCTGATTCAATTCAGCCGTAATCATAGAGCTGTTTCTGATTCTTCCGGTTGAATCGCCGATGCCTCAGGGTTATTTTCGATGTTTTCAACAGCTCCCACGACCTGAACGCTGTTCAACATCATTTGGAACGTTTGAAGATAATCCACACGTGTCTTTATTCCTGGATCGTAGACAAAGCTCAAAATAACCGAATTCAAATCAAGATAAACCGTCCTCTGATCCTCGCCCTGCATCATCGGCAAACCGTTCTTGGTGACCCCGCTGACAAAGGTTGCGGTAGGAAAATTCTCTTTTATCCAGTCTTTGAAGCTCAGTTTTTCTGGATTGGAGAAAACCGAGACATGGAATCCTTCTCCCGTTTGGGCATCTAAAATGACCTCGTTTTGAACCTCTTGATAACTCCAACCGGAAGGATAATAAAATTCATACAAAATCTCTATGGCCGTACCCTTATAAATCTTTACCGAACCTGAACCCAAAAGAGTTCCAGGAGCCGTGCCTCCAGGATTATAGCGATGAAACACTTCATTTCCGTCCAAAAAGCCATCCGAATCTGTATCGGGCAAACGTGGATCGGTCTTATACACGAGTGTTTCTTCTATGTCTGATAAACCGTCTGAATCAGAATCGACTCCAGGAACAATCTCCACAGGAAAAACCTCCGGTTCCTCTGTTTCGGGTTCTTTCACCACAGGTTCTTTGACTGGTTCAGGCTGTACGTCAGGAGCCGGTCTAGGAGTTGGGGCGGGCGTCACCACAGGTGTCTGGGTTGCCTTTTTGTTCTGTTGAACAAGAACATATCCCCCCACGCTCAACAGTGCCAAAACCATCACTCCTGAAAAAAGGATAATTTTCCTTGCGGAACGTTTCTTTGCAGGAACAGAAGGCTTGGTCAACGTTGAGGCAACCGGTGCTGCGGGGGGTTGAGTTTGAACAGGAGGCGTTGGAGGAGTTTTCGTCTCCGGCTGATGCAAGCTGCCTTGTGCTCCATGGCGATAGGGCTCAGGCATCGTAAAAATACGAGCCTCCAAACCAGGCTGTGTCTGAATCTGCGTTGGCTGTTCGATTTTTTGTGAATGATCCTGAGCCATAGTGGTAAAAATTAGGGAGATCTTTGCAAAACTCGATGAGATTGCCTTGAACGGGCTGCCCTGCCGCACGAACCCTATTCACAATAGGGAAAGTGTGGAGGGTGGGCGCCCGTGAAAGGCAAGATCGCGAGTTTTGCAAAGATCTAGGAAGATTCTGAAGGCGCTTCACGTAATGACCCTTGCCCATTTGGATTATAACCCGCTTTCACTTCTGCCCCATCCAGATATCCGTCTGCATCCGTATCAGGATTAACGGGATCTGTTCCCCATGTCTTGACTTCCTCAAAGTCAAACAATCCGTCACTGTCCGTATCTGCCGTCTTCGAGCTTGTACCTAATTCCGTTTCTTCTTCATCAGTAAGTCCATCCTTGTCGGTATCTACACGCGAAGACGTTTTTTCAGGTTCCTTTGTGATGACCGGTTCTTGCTGATCGGGCTGTTCTTGGGTAGGAGCTGTGTCTGATACGGGAGGCTGAGTTTGAATGTCAGTAACGACGGGAGGTTCTGGAACAACATCTGTTTTGGAACTTAAAATTTTCATGGAAAGAAACAGGGCGCCTGCTACAACCACTACAATGCCCACAATAAGAAGAACGGCTTTCCATGGACCTGTTTTTTTAGGTTCGCTCAATTCCCCCATTGAAAGAGACCCGTCAGAAGATGATGGAGGATTTGCAACCCCAGAGGCAGAACCCTGTGAAGAAACACCTATTGAAGGAGCCGTGGGCGGATTCAATTGAGGAGCTACCTTGTCGGTCTCATCGAACATATCCTCAGGTTCGGGATGAATATCATCAAACATAAAGTGAAAATAAAAATGTTCCGCGATTAATTACTCTAGGGAACCGGAGCCTATTGGATTATACCCCGAAGAAACTTCAGCTCCATCCAGATATCCGTCTCCATCGGTATCAGGATTTTGAGGATCCGATCCGTAGGTCTGTTCTTGTGAATCGGTAAGCCCGTCTTGGTCAGAATCCCTTTCTCCTTCATCAACCATCTGTACCGCAAGAAGATCTTCAACGGCATCAACACAGGAAAGAGCTAAATATTCGTCAACAATCTCTCGACAATAGACAACATCTACAGCTACGGTTGCCTGCTCGAACAAGGAAATATCGTCACACAAACCCGGATCACGTTCGAGACAATTTTGACTGGTAATGGGTCCGGAAACGGCATACACGCAACGCTCTCGACGATGTTCGTCAATCATTTGCTCGCATAAAAGAACACTAGCCTGATCAATGGCCTGAGATTCTGTCACATCGTCTTTGCATCGTGAAAGCGAAGCGGCATCTGAAATGTTCTGGCAGTAAGCAGAATCTAAAGAGACATGGGCAATACTCCAATAACAATTATCTTTTTGTGCATCCGTTTCAAGCAGATCGCACGCTTGCGCTGAGATTTCTTGTTGAGCTAAATCGGAAAGGTATCCTGCGCGACATCTTTCCGGATTATCCGTGTTATTACAGGCATCCAATACAGAACTCGATGAAGTTTCTAAATTCTGGAGCAAAAACTCTTCTGAAGCATTTCCAAAAAACATTCGGACAAGAATAAAAACCACCACAATCAAAAAGACGGCACCACCAGCAATGAGAAGGGCGGGTTTCCAGGCAAACAGGCGACGTCCTGTGGGATAGTCATTCAGGTCCATAGTCTATTGGTAAGGACAATAGGTCAGGTTAAAATCGCTAAAGCTGATGAATCCCTCACCGTAAAAGGCGTTGCGCAAAGGAATGCTTTGCTGCGTGCTTTGGCAGACGAATCCTTCTGGAAACGGAAGTTCAACATCAGACCCTGCTTGAACCTCACCGGTGGTGGTATGGGTATCGCCATCTTCATCCGTGGCCGTAAAGGTAACGTTCGTTCCTAAAATGGAATCGACGATGGATTCGTACATTTGATCAATTTCATCCTCTGTTGCCCCTGCAAAGGCGTAATTACCTGTACAATCCGAAGTTTTAGAGGCTGAACTGGAAGTCTCCCATGCGCAGTCATTGCTTGAGATATGGGAAGTGTACCCTTGATAGGTTGAATCGCTCGTGATCGCGGCGGTATAGAAAAGAATATCTGAACTGTCAACAAAATCATCGTACATGTCAGCAGCGCAGGCAGGTTTCTCTGTGTATGTATTTCCGTTGTAGACCTTCGAATACGTACTGTTACACGCTTCGTTGGTCACGGAATCGGTAGTGTCATCCCAACCATCTGTACTCAACGCGGAATCAATCCAGTCATAATCTCCGTCTGCCAAGACAATGACGATCTTCACCGCAGCGGTCGATGATGAGCTCTTAAGGAGACTGACAGCTTCTTCAATACCATTGTAGGTAGGTGTGGAACCGTTACTGGAAGTAACGCATGTGGAGTAACTTTGGACATAGCTGATAAGAGCTGCCTCAGACGAATCATCTACCAGAACTGAATCCGTGTACGCTCCATCGGTTTGAGCGGAAGCGCTGTTACAAAATGCGCCGCCTCCATAATCAACCGTATAGGAAACCAAGCCTATCTTCATTGTGGCATCTGTAGAACGGTAGGCATCGAATAACTCCTCGATCGCATTGATAGTCGAATTAACCGCCAAATCAATCTTTCGAGAACCATCCAAAGTCCAACCCATACTTCCGGTAAGATCCGTCACAAACACGATATCCACGTCCGGTGGCGTAATATTTTGATCATCAAGATCTGCGGTTAATACCGTCGCCACATTACAGGCAGGGATATAAAGCGTGGCGTTATCCGGCGAATCGCCTTCGTCATTCAAAAAGCTATACAAATCGATAAATTCAGCAGGTTCGCTTCCGGAAATTTCGCTTTGAACAAGGACGCCTGTTGTTTGATAACTCACAGGACAAGAAGATGCGCAATTATCGGCACAAATAGGAGCAACACACTCTCCATCTGTACATGTGTTGGTATCCGTACCACTTGAAAGCGGTTGCACGATCCCGCTTGAATTGTAAGTCGTTACATCAAGCGTGCAAAAATCTCCATTTTCTGAACCCCCATCGCACACACCTAACCACCGACACGTATACGTATCGCTTGCGTCTGTGGTTGTCGCACCATGAGTTGTACAAGCCCCGGTTGTTTTCTGGTTTTCAACGTCAAAATATTTTAATTGTGTAGAATACCCTCCGTCACAGACCTCTGTGCCATTGAGCACTCCATCTCCGCAATATCCTCCTGACTGAGTTTTATATTGGCAGGTTGAATTACAGTAGTTACACGTGCCGTCATAAGAGGCCTCGCACGTCGTTCCGTTGGAAGAACCGTTATCACACGACTCAACACCCACGTACACTGCGTCATCTCCGCAGACGTTTACCTGACAGGTATTTAAACAAGCGTCATTGTTTGAAGTGTTTCCGTCATCGCACGCTTCATTACCTTCCAGCGTGCCGTTTCCGCAAATTTGTGTTCCGCCTACGCATTCCGACCAACTGTTCCAACCGCACGTACTGCTGCAGGTTCGATAACGGAAAAGAGTGTAATTAAAATCTCCGCACAAGCCAGATTCGCAACCGCCGGTTGGATCTGACGTTGTAACGACGCACACAGATCCGGCATCCGTCGCGCTTGTACAAACTCCTGCTAAACATTCACGTGAATCGCATTGACTGTCCGAGGTACAAGTTTCTCCCACGTCCGTGAAATCGGTACAGATATCTCCGACTCCGCAAGAAACGTTTCCATCGCCGCAAGACCCCGTCTCGCAATCACTATCAGTTGAACAAGTCGTTGCGTCTGCACAAAGAGCTCCACTCCATTCTTCATAATCCCCATCGCAGGCCTCGCCACCATTTACGACCTTGTCTCCACAAGAAGGTCCTGGTTCCGTGCAGTTGTACGCACAACTCACATCGATATTGGAAGCGTATTGGCCGTTGGAAACCACACAGCTGTTGCCGTAGGCCCAACTGCTTGTATCGGTGATTACACTGCTATAGTTGGTGGTTGTAGCACAGTCGCACTGCTCAGAATCCGCCAAATAACCGTCTCCGCAATAAAATGCACCTGTAAACGTACAGGTATCGCTGCAATGACCGTAAGTTCCGTTTAACGAACCGTCATCACAGGATTCTAAATCCTCCACAACGCCGTTTCCGCATTCATAGGCAATACAGTCAGCGCCCGCAGTCTCGGCCTGAACCTCTGTTTGGTATTGAGAACAATCCGTTAGACAAGCGGAGGTGATCGTTCCCAATTCACTTGTCACATCGTCCGTACAAGCAATCGATTTCGTATCTCCTATTTCACATGTTTCTGTTGCTCCTTGCGTTCCATCACCGCACAAAGCTGAGTCTCCCCATGTTCCTGCATCGCAAAATTGGGGAGTGGATTCAAACCCATCCTCCAAAGGGGTGCTCGTTGGAGCGTACCCGGTTGGATATTCAACCACAATCCCAGCTTCATCCGAGGTATCGGTGTCTATATCATAGGCCCAAGCCACATTGCCCGAAGTCTCAAGCTGCGCATACAACATATAGGACTCTCCTCCAATGCTCTGATAGCCGTACACATGAGAATCCTCCGGACATATGAACATTCCGCTTTCTCCGTTCCAACAAGAAGCTGAGTCAAATCCCTCTTCTGAACAATCGTAAAACGCGTTAACAGGATCTGTCGGAAGCGTTGTTCCTAGTTCATTGGCCAAAGAAGCATTCCAAGATCCCCAAAGAGAATTGGAAAGCGCCGGAACAAACGTTCCTGATTGAACGGCAGGAAATCCCGCGACACACTCTTCCGTTCCAGGACAATCTGCGTCTTCTTCGCAACTCTGCCCTTTTGTCACAGAACAATGCCTGTTATTTTCTCCAAAGGTTTCAAGCGTGGACTGAATGTCCGTGATATCGGTAAGACGCTTGGTGTCGCGTGTGAGTTTAGCTTTTTGTGCATCACACACCACAGGAGTGCTTGTATTTAATGCCAGAGGACAATCCGCATCTGCCTCACACGTATCTCCAGAAACAGAACAAACGTTGTCCTGACAGGTCTCCAAACAATCCCCATTCCAGCTACAGGTAAGAAAATTTCCTTCTTCATCGGTTACATAATCCCCATCCACTGAACACAGATTGATATCCGTCACTTCATCCGTATTGGCATTAAATCTCCAGTTTTCCAAAATTTGATCAAAAATCTGCTGTGCTTCTTCCCCTGCGTCTTGGTTATAAGACACAACATAGACATTCGGATAAACCGATCCTAAGCTTTGGTTGGCCGCGGAGGTATACACCGTGGTGCCAGACTCAACCGCCTCATACCCGTCTAACTGGGTTTGTGAAAATGAGCCGGTAAATCCTTGCGCTTCTACCCACGAGGAAGGCGAAAGATAGGTGTCATTGGATACCACGCGTACACCGATAGCATCGCTTGAATCCTCTATCTTAAAAATCAATTCCTGAATAATCCCTGAAGAGGAAAGGGAACTGACGTCGATCGGGTCTCCGAGCGCAGGAAGGTCGTCATCTGTTCCAAAATCTCCGGCATCACGACAATAATAGAAAGAAAAATTGGTTGGAATAAGATCTTCTACATAAGGAAATCCTGAAGCAGAATCCAATGCTGGCCAAGGATTCTCGCACACCAAAGCGGACACTTCCTGTGTTCCTGTCACGATCGTTGATTGGGTAGTGGGAGTAAAAAGTTCATCAACCGTAATTTCCGCCGAAGTTAAGACAGTTTCGTATCCTGTGGCGCCGGAAGCGGAATAATGGGTCGTTGTATCATCTGCTGCATCCCCTTCGGTAATCGCCACGATATCTGATTCTGTTTCGTCAGTCTTGGAAGAACCCCAAGCCCACGTCCATTCATACAAATCGGCTAACGGAGAAATTTCTTGATAGCCGCTTCCTGCATGATACGTCTGCGGTGTGGCAATAAAGGCGTGCTCTTCGTTGGTAGAACTAAAAAATCCAATACTGGCTGATTCATACTCCGTAGCATCAACATTACCCTGATCTTCAACCAACACGCGGTCCAAATCACAGATATCGTCTCCGATAGCAAACGACTGTTCGAAACTCGCATTTTCGCAATCATCTCCTAAGCATACGGTGACCTGCTGTTGGCTCAATACCCCCGTCTTCTCAGAATCGTCCGCTTGGTTATCGCCAACAACGACTAACCGATAGATCGCATTTTTTTCAAGCAAAGATCCGTATCTTAAATAAACATGGAAAGTTTCATCAGAATTTTGATACATCTCATAATGAATAGGAACATGACAAGCAAAAACGGAAGACGCCTCAGCATCGCGTCCAAACCATCCCAAAACGAGATCCTTCAACCAATTCCAAACGCGTAAAACCGTTCCCTGAGCAGAAGCGGCCGCTCCTTCATATCCTTGAGGACACTCTTTCTGTTCGTCAACCGTTTCTTGTATGCCATCTTCATTGGTATCAACAGAAACCAAGTCCAAATAAAGATTACCTTTAAATTCCTCTTGATCGATCATTCCGTCTCCATCGGAATCTTCCGTCAGGTCAAAGGTCGCTTCATCCATGACTTGAGTAAACTCAATCCAGATAGCGGAATTGCGGCAGTACCCTTCGTCGTCGCCAGCACTAAAACTGGCTGTATTATCGGCAGGATAGACCTGTCCATCAACAATAGCAGGACGTTCATAACAGCAATTGCTTGCGCCGCATCCCAAACCTGTCTCGCCGCAAGACTCGTCGGTCGTACAAGAACATTCTAACTGTAACGTCGCTTCGCCGCTGACATCGCTATCAACCGTGACAGAAACAGTAGATAACGCATAGTGAGTTTCGCTATTCACTTCCAAAGGAGCACCGCTTGCTACTTGAGCGACGCCGTAATCTCCAGTCTTGAAGCTTGAGGACGTTTGCGCATCGCATTCCTCACCTGTTTCTTTGTCTCCATCTCCACAAAAGGAAGCGGCTTCATAAAGATAAGAAGAACCTGCCCACAAACAGGCGCTGGAACATCCTTCTTCCCCATCGCATTCTTCACCTGTTCCCCTGATTCCATTTCCGCAGCAATTTCCTGTAGAGGCGGACGTGGGACATGCTTTGGTTCCTTCATTTAAACAGGCAGAAGAACAGCCATCTGCGCTGACTGTATTCCCATCCTCGCAATCTTCTCCATCGCTCACGGTTCCGTCTCCGCAAACAGCATATACATTTTCTTCAGAAAGAGAGCCCTCCTTCAAACAATTTTGAGAACAGCCGTCTCCGCTTATTTTATTTCCATCATCACAGTCTTCTCCTCCGGTATTCTCAGCCCAGTCTCTGGTCCCATCACCGCAAACAGAACTAATGGCTCGAGCCCCCTCATCCAGACATTCGGCAGAACATCCGTCGCCATTGGTTGTATTGCCGTCATCGCAGTCTTCCCCTCCTTCGTCAGCAAAATAATTTCTAACCTTATCGCCACAAACAGATCCGTAACTGGTCGAACCCTCGTCCAAACAGAACGAAGAGCATCCGTCGCCGGCGGTCGTAACTCCGTCATCGCACTCTTCAGAGCTTTCAACAACTCCATTGCCACACACGCCCTGTGCACTGGTCACAGGAGCTCCCGCATTCAGACAGCTGGCCGTACAGTACGCAGGGAGTTCTGAGGTGAGCTCAATGGCTCCATCTTGGATCATGTAAGCAACAAGTTCATCCTGCTCATTCTCGCCTCCTGAACTGGCTCCTACGGTATTTGGATCATCTTTTGCGCTCCATGCTTCCCATACATAAGATCCGGACTGGAGCGTTTGCCCTTGCTCGGAACAGTCATCAGGCTCCCCTTTTGGCGTAGCTTCAAACTCCTGACGCTCTCCGACGTAGTTCATGTCGGCAAGGTCTGGATCTAAAGAAACCGTATCCACCTTACAGCTCACCGCATCGTCTTTGGTTTTAAAAATCCAAGAAAAGTCATTTGGGAAATAACGGTTATCGTCCGAACCTTCATTTGAACCGGACTCTGAAAGAGGAACGCCTGTTTGGGAAGTAATCGCGTCCCCATCCACAACGATGCGATACCACGTATTCGCTGTCATGGTTTCAGTATCTTTAAAATGGATAGAGAAACGATCGGCTGCCTCGTTAACGCTAATTGAATCAATAAAAGAAACTTGCGTTATTTGAGAAGGCTCGCACAAAGAATTGAGACAAGAATAAAGTTTGACGCTGTTCTCATTGATCGTGGATGCTGACATCACCGTATTAAATTCTGCCCACGGCAAGGCGTTCACGCAAGCGGTCGAACACTGCGGGAAATAATCGTTGATCTGCGGATCAATAAAATTAATCGTCAAGGCGCCTGTACCGGAAGGCTTGCTGGCAGCGTTTGTCACAGTTGTCGTAATAAGGGCAGGATCATTTGCTGGCGTCTCGTCAACAGCTGAGACGTCATTTTCGCAGACTCCTTCGCCAGGTTCTGCAACGGCAATAAGGGCTCCGTCAAAATCTGACTGCCAATGTAAGGCATAACCGGAACAGCTCATGGCCACGCAACGGTCATTTTGAGCAATAAGTTGGGCAGAATAATTCACGTCCTCTTGTTCTGTTTGCGTGTATTCATCCGGGCGAACGTTCACCTCACCCACTTCGCACAAAGCTCCGGAAGAACTGGTGGTAAATTCCCATTGGTAATCTTGTTCAAGATATCCTCCTCCTTCGCTTTCGTCCGCCTGAATCTGATTGACTCCTTTCAAAGTCACCCGATGAAGAGTGCTCGTGGCAAATCCTCCGGAAGGCGGGTCCCACGAAAAACCGGTTTCATCGGTATCAAAATCGGAAGGAACCAATGCTTCCCAAGTTTTACATTCCCCCTCTTCTCCCAATCCTGAACTCTCGTCTGTTGCTGTGTATACTTCTATACATTTTTCTACAACCACTGTAGATGTATTCACCGTGCTTTGATTCATGGTCCGATCAAATTCAGCCTGAACAGAAGCGGTCACGCAGATATCTTCCGGATCGCTCCATCCTTCCCATGGAGAAGGCGAAACGCCGTTTTCGGTACACTCAATCACCACGTGCGGAGTATTGGGAGTGATGCCTGTGGTTATTTTAAAGGCATAGTGGGCAGCAACCGCGTTTTGCGTTTCACAACTGGTCGAACAGGCTCCATTGGAACAGCAAGATTCGCCCTCTTCGCACAGATCACTCTCTTCACGGCAATCTCCCACGCTAAAATTAACAGAGTTGGATGTGTACCCATGACTCTCTTCTTTGACATACACAGGTCCCGTTTCAGAATCGGAAGGGACATACACGGAAGAAATTTCATCGTTTTCCCACAAACCGTAAGAAGCTGTTTTTTCGGAATAGAACATCACAGATCCTTCGCCTGTGCCAAAATGATCCCCGTACAACGTCAGTTTTGTGCCAACCGGACCAGAAGATGGGTTGATCTCACAAATCGACGGACCTGGTTGATCGTCTAATACCACAAAATCCTGAGTCTCGGACTTTGCCCCGTCAGAACGTTCAACAAAAAGAGCGTGCGTGAGGGGTTTAATGGCATCTTGTTGTTCGGTTAAATAGGTTTCAGGAACCTTCACGGTAATAGACGTATCGTGCCAAAAATCATCTCCGCAGGCATCTGGAAAATCCGTATCCCCCAGCGCCAGATAACCTAAGTCTTCGTTATACCAATACACAGAACCTGTAGAGGTACCAAAATTCGTTCCGTAAATAGTGACGTATTGGCCCGGAGGACCCCAGTTCGAAGCATCTTCACAGGTGCCTCCATCAGGACAATCGGTATCTTCTCCACATTGTCCTCCATCATTAGAGCCTCCAGAACAGGCCATCCATCCGGAATCGACAGAAGAAATAATAGGTACGGTTTCCGTCGAGGTATCTTTAACGGTAAAAGAGACTTTATTGGATCCCACACGAACTGATTCGCAAGTTCCATCCGTGTCTGCGCAGGAATCATCGTCCGTACAGTACTCCAACGTTTCAGAACACCAAGAGGTGGCGCAGGTCTCCCCTTCGTCTGTGTGGCAATCACTGTCTTCTAAACAGACAATGCCTGTGGAAACTCCGGACGTATCAATACATGTATAGTCGCCCGTAAATACTTGCGTAGAATATTTTCCAGAATTGATCGTCGGGACAGCAACGCCCAACAGCGTATTTTCCCAAGAAAGATAGGAGCTCGTTTTGTAACTGCTGAAATAAAACATGGATGAACCTTGAGCATCTCCGAAACCGTTTCCATAAACATCAACCGAACTTCCGGCAACATCCGTCTTAGGATCTAAAAGACAGATGCCGGGCCGAACAATCGCGTTGACATCAACATCTGCAATAGAAGGTCCATAATCGTCATCCGTTCGGTCGAATTCAGGTTCAACATCGGCAGTGGTAACCAAGAGAGGTCCGTCAACGGCCCCCACAGGCAACTGAACGATGATCTCGTCATCGGACCACTGGACAACGCTATTACAAGAATACGCACTGACCTGTACTTCATCTCCGCTTTCCGTACCCAAAAAAGTGATGGTTCCGGCTACCTCCCCAAAACCTTCCCCGGAAATCGTCATCAAATTATTTGGGGCGCCATCCCCTGGAGACACGCTTTCTATTTTAGGAGTGACGATGCACTGCCCGTCTTGGCATTGTCCGGTGGAACAATCTGCATTCTCTGTACACTCATCTCCTTCACAGGCCCCGCAATAATAAGCACTTGATGTTTCGCCTCCGCAATCCACATCTGTCTCGCCCAAATCGGAATCCAGGACGCCGTTATTGCAGTTTGCCGCGCGCAACACAATGCTTATGTGCGAAGCGGTATCAGTATTTCCGGCACAATCAGATCCCTTTGCCCAAATATCATACTCTTGATTTGTTGTATAACCTTGCGTAGCCCACTCCTGCGTTGTATCTGTAAAAAAAGCATTTTCCTGATTCTCTCCTAAGAGGGCTCCGGCGGTAGAAAAATTAACTCCGGAAGAATAGATCGCTTCCTCATCGTCAATCACATAAAAATCAACTTTGGAAACTCCGCTATCGTCTGTCGTTAGAGCTTGTAAAAGTTCTATGGAACCTGCGTAAAAACTCTCTCCGTCCTCTGGAGCATCCATCGTTACGGATGGATCATCCACATCTATTTGATCGCCTGTGGTGAAAGAAAAAGAACAAGGATAGCTGGTAGTACACGTCAAAGACTGGGAAGAGGTGGATTTAATGTAATAAGAATCTATGCCTATCAAATAATCGGTATTGGGATCAAAACAATGTTCGGTCTCATAAGGAGAATCGCACAACTGAGAAGGAACAAACGTCACAGTGCTTCCTGAAGTAGAGAATGTTCCGCTCACGACCGGTCCTCCAGTTTCTGCTGTTCCCTGTATCACAGTAATACCGTTTGAAACAGTATCGGGATCAACCTTTTTAGAAAAAACAAATTGGAGCTCAAAATTTTGCAGAGCCTCCGCGCACTGTGTATTAACGGAGTAAAGATAAAAGACAGAACTTTCTCCGCCATCAGAATAAGAAGAAGAGGAACTGTCAGAGGAAGTCTCTGTCGTTGCTGTTGTGGCTGAAACAAGAGCATTCAAAATAAATTGGACGATCGCAAAAGAAGCGAAGACTAAAACAAGGCCTAAAACCGCATTGGTAATAATTTTCTTTGCTGTTTTGACACGTTCCGGATTTCCGCCAGCGGTTGTTAAGACAAATCCTCCGTACACGATAAAAACAACCGTCACGACCCCAACCAGCGTGATGGCGGTGCGAATAAGCCTGGCGATAATGACCGTAATGTCCGCATCGGTAGAAAACCCAGCGGTTTGGGCAAAACTTTCCAAATCCACTTCCTGCGCAAAGACGGGAGGGGCAACAAAAATTCCGACACTGAGGCACAGTGCCAAGAAAAAACCCGCAATGAGAGAAAAACGTCTGATATGCATGTGGTTTATGAGATCTTTACAAAACTCGATGAGATTGTCTTGAACGGGCTGCCCTGCCGCACGAAGCCTATTCCTCATAGGGAGAGTGTGGTCAACGGGCGCCCGTGAAGGGCAAGATCGCGAGTTTTGCAAAGATCTCTTACAATTCAGTTTCTGTATTATTAGGCAAAACGTAATCGTTCGGTACCGGATAGAGTGTTCCATCCACTTCGTCCTGTGTATCCGTCTGACACTGTGAAGCGGAAGGAACCCCGTTGCAGCAATAAGGAGCATTGGCTGACCTACGACCTGTATCCGGATCCAGACAAGAATTCGGGCCGATCGCAGGATACATACAGATCTGATACGTACTCTTTATCTCGTGAGTCAGTACCGGCCAGTAATCCCATCCTCCTTCATCCGTGCTCACCAACGTCGGATGTTCAAGATGTACGACTGTTTCCGTATCGGTATTATCCTTCCTAACAGCGAACCAAAATTCATAATAAGGATCCGGCCAAAGTGAAACACTGTCGGTTTTTACGGTAGAAGACTTGAGAAACGTATTAAATCTCACTTCTACGTCATTGGTCTGGCTGATTTCATCTTCTTCTATTCCAGGATTTACAGAAACGACTTGAGGAACAATGTCATTGATTTCATCGGTCGTAGTAAACGTCCACTGATAGTTGTCGTTTGCTTCCTCGTCCTTACAGCTGACCGTATCCAATTCAGATCCGCAGGCATCCCCGTCATGATCTCCGTCAAGCGAATTGGCTGCGGAATCCACCAACCCGTCAAATGTGACTCCGCTGGATTTTGCCTGCGGAACTTCCGCATCATTCAAGGTGGCCGCTTTGGCAAAAGATGTAATCAACTGATTGGTTGGGAGACAGTAAATGGTATCCCCGCAAGGATCCTCTCCGCAGGCGTCGATCGTGGTAAAACTGACAGTGCGATATCCGTTGCTTATTTCAAATGCTCCTTCAACATTCTTTCCGCTTTCATCCAGAACTTGAATATTGGTAAAAAGAGGATCCTGACTGACAAGATAAGAACCAGTGCTTGCCACCGGATCCATCGCTTCGCTGAAATTTATTTCGATCGTGACATTTCGAGGTTCTTTTGCATCCTGTTTTGGAACCACGGACGTAATATAGGGAGGCGTGAGATCGATTTCGGTTGAAACTTCAAAGGTCCATTCATAACCGCTCGAATACGCTCCTGTAAAAGCATCGCTTCCGTCCGCTTTTTGGATTTCTGTGGTAAGTGTCACTGTGTAATTGATGTCTTTATCCGCACTTCCCAAGTAACCGACAGGATCGAACACGAACACTTTCTGTTCTTCGTCAAACGTCACCACCACCTGATCGGAAAGCAACGCGCTTCCGGATCCATCATCGGTTGGATAAATAAGCACGCTATCAGTATTCAACGCGGTCGAATCAGGATTAGACTCATACCCTTCTATAAGACTGGCAGGGTCGATCGCTTCTTTAAAACTGACAAAAATTCTTGTATTGCGAGGGATATCTGTTGCATTACGTTCTGGATAGTGATCGTCGATAATGCCACCGCCCAACGCGCCGGATAACGGTTCACTGTAAGCTTCTGCAGTCGAGGACACACTGCTGGTGAAGGCCGCTTCAAGAAGACGGTTTAAAATATAGGTTGCGATACTGTAGGACGAAAACATCAGAATCAACCCGATGATGGACTGTTGAAGAATTTTTTTGGATTTTTTGACAGGTTCTGGTTCCCCGCGCGCAAGAAAATAAAGAAATCCCGCATAAATCACTAATCCGGTAAAAATAATCCCAACAACTCCAAAAATAGCCCGAATAACTCGCGCAACGATGATCGCGATATCATCGGTTGGAAGCGTGGAAGCCTCGCCAAATTTTTCAAAGGCTGTCTGTTGAGCCAGTGCGGGATGTGCGGCAAAAACAAAAAAGAAAAACAAAAAAGCCACAACGGCAAGAAGAACCGTGCGCAAAAAAGAAGTTGTCATTTTTATAGAGAGACGTTGCATGGCGGTTACGCCTCAAGCGTGTCCCTATTGTAACGTATTTAGACGGTTCTGGGAGAACAAAGATGTGGATAGATAAAAATAAAACCCGAGTCGTGCGCGTAATGCAACGAACTCGGGTGAGATTATTACTTTTCAATCCATCCGATCAGACGACCGAAATGATCGTCTTCCTCGTCTGGATAGTCTTCATCCAAACCCGGCTCTGTCTCTTCCAAAGAAAGGAGTCTCTGTTCCTCATTGAGTTCGTCAACAAGGTTCATGAAACCTGACTGAGAACGCGGATATTCGATCTGACGATCCGTCCAGCGAGTCTCCTTGATCAAAAACTCAACCAACGCTTGAACCTGAGCTTCCTCATCAGGATGCTCATTGGTGATTCTGCGATTCCTCGTGAGGGCTACGATAGTCCAACAAGCATACGCGCGAACCACCGGGTATTCGCAAGCAGATTCGTCCGTACGTGCAAACAGATTTCCGATCACTCTGTCCAAGACACACAGGCTGAAACACAGACCTTCCAACTCATCGGGGAACCGATGAGGAATTTCCATCCCGCGCCCACTGTCGAAATCTCTGATTTTATTGGCAAACAACTCACGAAGCTCTACAGAGGAAAGACGATCTTTCGGACGTCCTATCTGCACATGACCCTCCTTATGTTCAAGACCTTCTCATCTTTTCGAATCGAGGAAGATTTTCGAGGTGTTCATAGCCTGCAATTGCATGCGCACACACCTCCATCTGCCAGTCGTGCTCCCCTTCCGGTTCATCATCCGACTCATTCAACATGGAATCGGGACCGCGGTAGTCATCTTCATACTCACAATCATCTGGGAGCCACGACTCAGGTTCATCGTAGCCATCGTCGAGCTCATCACCTTCATCTCCCCATCCGAAATATCGGCTCTCCTCATAGGGAGGAGTCCCGACATCCATATCGCTCTCTATAGAGTGGCGAAAAGACAGATGATCGATCAACCTATCCCATGCACCATAAAAAGACTCAGACACTTCCGGATGATCCGTATGGTCTGAAAGTTTCTCGTCTGAAAAAACCTTATCCTCATCGTTCCTGTCCATTTTAAAGGACTCCTTTCTCTGTTGTTACTATCACTGATTCAGTACGAAAAAGGATTCGAAATGAATAATTTCTTATCCTCTCAGCACCACAGGCGAGAGAACCTGCGATCCTGAGAGAATAAGCCCTTCTGTATACCGTACATACGACAGAAGAGCTGAGATTATTCAAAGGAGCATGTCAAAAAAGAGATGGACCGCGACCGGATCATTGGACCATCGTACATCCTGAGCGGAACAGTCCAATTCGTGATACCCGCCAATGTACGTCCCATCATCCTGACGGATGAGGCATCGAACGAATAGACGACCCGTCCGCTTGAGCAAGGTACCGAAGAAATAGATCGTCTTGTAACAAGAACGCCCCCATCCTGGAGGGATCTCTTCCGGATGCTCCAGAAAAAAATCCAGCATGTTGGCATTCATGGGACACTCGGTCTTGAGTGCCTCACGAATACCATACTGATCGATAAACGATCCTGAAGTCTGTTTTCGAGAAAAGTACAGACCTGCTATCTGAGGATTCCACACCCTCTCTCCATAGGTTCGATGCCCATACACTTCATCGAACTCCATCCCGGGCGTACTCAACGTGGGTGAGCGATCTGTGTCGATATAATACATTTTCTTTCCTTTCTAAACCTTAGACTTACACATATTGGCGCGAATGATTTCCACACCAACGATAAGAAAAGAGAGGATCATCAAACAGAGTGCCGATCGATACGTCTCCACCCTGTCGACGTACATAGAGACTCCGAAAAGCCCACCCGTAATGAGATAGACTCCGGCACATGTCAAATGAACTATCTTGGGCTCCTTGAATTTTTCCAGATCCACAAACACATACACTAACCATGCGGTAACAAGAAAACAATTTGCTAAGGAAAAAACTCTCATCATTCCTCCGTTGCGAAAAAACATTTTAAGATATTTCTATCCTCTCAGCACCACAGGCGAGGAACCTGCGATCCTGAGAGAATAAGCCCTTGCTACATACAGATGTACGTAACAAGAGCTGAGTAATGAAATTACAGAGCGTTGAGCCTCACAAGAATCTCAAAAAGATTCTCGGTCCCACGGATGGCGACCTTCGGGACGATTCCTGTGGGACCGAAGTCGGCGAGAACCTGAAGCAGGTTCGTCTTGCCCAGAGTCGGGTGGCTGTTGTTCACCCCGACCTGAATGCACGGACCCTCTCCAGACTTCTCTCCGATGACAACCACAAACGGAGCACGAGCGTACCCCTGGTTCATCGCGTCGGTATCATCGAAGACCAGACCCGCCTCGCCCTCCTTCTTATGGACGACCAGGATCTGGCCCTGCATCTGAGCGTTGGCCAAAGCCTCCTCCACGGCAGCATACACCGGACCCGCAGCCTCAAGACGAACGTAGAACTCCTTCCGCGCCTCCCGGTCTCCCAACAGATGCAGAAGGGCTGTCACACGAAACGCATTGTCTCCCATCCTCAGCTTAGTTGCGGCCGAGATAGAAAAGGCGATTCTCTGTGCCTCATCGGAAACATCCATCTGCCGATTGTCGGCCCAATCACCCGCCTGAACGAAGATTTCGTAAATGGGCACACCGAAATCCTCCGCAACGATGGAGGCAGCCGAACGATGTTCCGGCTTGGTCTTGAGAGAAAACTGCCCGGAAACAAAACCAAGCTTTTCCATGAGAGCTTCCCAGCGCTCGGGCTCATGCTCATCACAGACCACATGGAGGCGATCAATGCCGATCTCACGAAAAATGTTCTCGGTCATCTGGGGATCCTGGTTGTTCACGCCCAGTCCGATCCAGACGACTTGCCCATCTTTCGGCAGTTCACGCACAGCCTTGAGCGCCTCGCTCACTCCAAACCTGGGATGCTCACCGACCTGAAAGGCCTGAGTGAAGACCACTTGAATCTCACCTGCCTTCATCTGCTCCAGCACGGTCTCAGGGTCCACTCCACCGTCACTCAAATAGAGATACGTGGCGATGATAGACGAAGGCGAACCGCCGGCGATCACGAGAAGCTTGCGATTAGAAATGGACTCCGACATCTACTCATACTCCCCTTCTCTTCCGAGCCTCCGCCCGGAAATGGAAGAGAAGTCATGCTAGGCACGAATGCCTCACTGGTTTGCCTTGCAAAAGCGCAAAACGATACCAGTCCCGGGCGGAGTTTTCACCCGAAACATGCTGGAACATCATTTCGCCACTTTTTGGGCTACTTTTTTATTCCGCAAGAGTATGAACGTTCTGTCTTTTACAGTTTCTCGATCACGATCTGAACAACTTGTTGAATCTCCAATTCAGAATTTCTTCCAACCGGAGACCCGCAGATTCCTCCATGATTTGGTCCGCCCCATCCCTCTTCGAGTTTTAACAGCTCTTCAAGGACGGGAAAGACTGTGATATCTACGACAGACCGATTCACCGCGAGGGTGAATTTTTTGTAGCTTCCGTTTCCGTCCGACTTGGACATTTCAGGATTGAGAGCAAGAACGATATCCGCTCCTTTCCCATATAAAACACCCAGCGCGCCGATCCAGGAAGTTTCTACCACCGCAAATCTTCGACCCTCGTTTGTGGTGTACCACGTCGCCGTTCTAGACATTTCCTCAAACTGTCGATCATGCTCCCGTTTTGTGGAGGCATACAAACGACCTTGAGGAATAAAATCCAGAATAGCATCCATGGAACCAAACGGATCGATTCCGCTGTGAAGAACGACTTTGAGGAGTTCCAGTCCTCTTTCCATACGGACATTGGGACTATGCTCAACAAGGAGCATTCCCGAAATGAGCTGAGACAGCGATGGAAATCCGCCGTCCTTTACATACTCAGCACGACGATCACCCCGATCGAGCTCATCCACATAGCGGACAAGTCGAGCAAGACGCTCAAGCGCCTGAGCTGCAGAGGAAAGAGTGGTCCCTCCTTTGGAAGAATGATGGTCGAAGTTATTCTCGGCGACTCTTCCGCTTCCGCCGACTTCGATGGCCATCACGGACGTATCCGCCAGCATGACCTCAGACACGGACCCAGCAACCGCTTTGAACAATATCTCGCTAGGATTGAGTCCTAGAACAAGAGATGTCACAAGCGTGTCCAGGTCAACTTTTCCAAAAAACACTTCACGAGCAAAGCTCATGTGTGTCTCCTTGTTGTATTGACCCGGAAGATCCTCTCATCCATCATCACATTATTATGACGAGGGAAATTGAGGAGAATAATGCGATGATTATTCTAAAATTATGAGGAATGCGTCTGTGTGTTATAATCCAAAATGTATGAACGAACCAACTCAAAATGATATTCTTTTAGCAATCAATAAAATCGCTCAACAGAACGAACAACTTGTTCTTAAGACCGATAAAATCGCTCAACAGAACGAACAACTTGTTCTTAAGACCGATAAGCTGGCTCAACAGAACGAACAACTTGTTCTTAAGACCGATAAGCTCGTTCTTGAGACTGACAAGCTCGCTCAACAAAATGACGACATTTTATCGACCATTAACACCTTCGCCCAACATACAGAAGAACGTTTTACGGGGATAGAAAATCGTCTTTCTGGAGTTGAGAATAGACTTTCTGGAGTTGAAACAGACGTTTCTTATCTGAAAACAAACATGGTCACAAAAGACTATTTGGATGAAAAGCTTGGTGATCTTCGCGGGGACTTCACTGTTCTGATGCGTAAAGAAGATCGTAAACTCAACGTCTTGGTTGAGGAACTCGTGAAATATAAAGTGCTTCCTGTGGAATCAGCGCAACATATTATGAACATGGAGCCCTTTCCGCGTGCATAATCCTAGATGCAACCCTTCGACTCGTCGAGAACTCCTCGCTCAGGGAATATGCGTGGAAACAATCTCACTTTGAGGTTGTTTTTCTTTTTGCTTTCCTCTCATCCCACATCACCCTATTGTGACGGAGGAAATTGAGGAGAGGATCGCGCGTGCGTATGCGCGATCCTCCTCGTGTTGTGAACCCCTCGTGTGAGGGGAGTGTTTAGCGTCGAGAACTGAACTTGCCAGCCAGATCAGCGAGGGTAAACCCACCGCCGTTGGAAGACGTTGGAGCCGATATCGTAGAAGAAGGCTTCGGAACCGACTTCTTCGAAACTGCCACGGGACCACCATTGCGAGACTCGAGCCAGGTTGCCGCCGCTTCAAGCCACAGATCTACATCCGCGGCTCGATTGAAGTAGAGAACTCCACTGGCATTGTCATATTCATCGAGAGTCGGCAGAGCCTCTCGCAACACCTGTTGTCGCCGAGCTCGACCGTACGAAGCTGACAGTTCACCGCGAAGAAGACAGGCTCCCTTGACAGCCCCTTTGAGAGATTCAACCGCCTTGGCAAAACAAAGGATGTCCCGAGCTACCTTCATACGATCATCTACCAAAGGCAGAATGATCTCGAGTTCTCGCTTCTCGAGTTCTTCCGTCTCCAAACGAATTCGTTCGGCCTCAGCACGCTGAGTAGTGATCCGATCGACTTCGGCTTGCGCCTTCGCCAGAACCGGCTTGGTCTCGTTGATCCAGCGATTAATCTCCACCACACCGGTGGACGAGTAAAACGACGGGCTGCGCAGATAGTAGATCTGAGTACGCAGATCAGAATCGAACTCGCTGTAGTACTGGTTGTAAGCCAGATTATACAGCTCGCTCGCCTGGGTCTTGAGAGACTCGACCTCCTCCATCATCTGCCCACGCTGGGCCTCGAGACGGATTGCTTCGCGATTCTTCTCCAACTCCGCGACCGCCTTGGCATGCATCTTCTCAGCCTCCGCCCAATTGCGGGTCCAGAAAGACTTCCAGGTCAGCGGGTCTGAAGAGTAGTAACGGTAGGGTTGCACCGTACCGTAGGCGAAAAGATATCGCCCAGTGACCACACACCGACCATAATCGTCGGCGATGATCTCGGGGATGGTGACGGTCGCATCCGACATATTCGGAAGAACAATCTCAGGCTTGATGACCCAGCGATCCCACTGACCCTGGTTCAAATGATCTCTCACCTGTTCCTTGAGCTGCAGGATGTCGGTTCCGAAAAAAGACGTCCCGTAGTAACCGGACCGAATCGAGAAAGACACCTCGACCATCCGTCCGCTAGGAAGGACGACGCCCTCGTCCGGGAGATTGGTCCAACCCATCTTGGCCACCAATTCTTCCGGAAGAGACACTCGCGGAGCCTGAGGTATGCCGCAGTAAGGCGCCCGATATTCCACCAGGACATCCACACCCAGGACATTCAATGTGTCCGGACACTCGGCGAGCGTCTGGGCGACCAGAGCCTGGTCCAGATCCGGCAGACGCAAAACGTCCCAATTCTGAACTTCCGAAACCCGACGGGCTCCTTTGAGCCGACTGACGAGCCAGGTTGCAAGTGCAGTGCGATCCATGACCGGGAAACGATTCTCTCCGACCCGAATGTTGAGCTGAACCGCACGGGCGGCGACAGTACGATTGTGATCGATAACAGTCTGCATCACGGAGAACCTCCTGATTATTTGAGGAACGTTGGTGAATATCTCCCCTTCGACTTCGGCTCGTCTGACGAGCCTCCGCTCAGGGAATATTCGGATATTTAACCTTCTCAGGAAACCGAGATTTTCTCAGTCTTCCAATTGAAGCGGCGAGAGTGTAATCCCTCGCCACCTCCGAGCCCGCCGCTATGCAGACTCGAAAGCCGTTATGGGATCCTATGATCCCCGAAATTTTTCTTCAGAACTCCTACTAAAAATCCATGCAAACGGGTCGTTTTGTACCAAGTCCTGAATCGATCTCCGATCGTAATATCCAGGACCAGTTCCACAACCCAGTAGAACAGTGCGAACTTGATCATCAGCCAGCTTGCCTGAGATCCAGACAAACCGTCGAAAAATCCAAGCAGTACCAGGATGAACAAAAACATTATCATTTACTCCCCTTTCTTCTCTTTGATTTTTTTCTTAGCCCCGGCGAGAATCTTCTCAACAAACGTTGTCTCGCCGTAATAAGTCACTTTGAGCCATCGCCCGACCACGATCGGCCAGGCGCAAACGTAGAGGAACAATTTCAGGCGACCCCTCCATCGGGACCGGACGAGGCCATGAGTCTTTTCCAACTCATCAAAGTCCTCGTTGATCCGCTCGGCCTGGCATTCCAGGTCGAACATTCCATGGCTCCGATGAATCGTGAGGATCACATCCAACACGATCATCACGGCAAGGATCACGATCCCCCATCCCATGTAGGGAATAAGGAACTGAAGCGCAGTCTCAAACATCATCGTTGACTCCTATCTTTTTCCACCCGTAATCCTTCTTACAATCCCTGTTTATGAGGGTGATATTCTCACACCCCTCCTTTCGCAGACGAATGATCGCCGTGCCGTCACCGTCCCAAAAGACAACAACGTCAACGTCAATGGGATCTGGACCCAGATCCCCCACCTGAGTCGAGAAACCCCAGGGATGGGTGTCGGGAGGGAGTTCGATCTGAAATCCAAAGACGAAAAAGACTCTCGCCTCCTCCTCGGTCCACATCTGCACACCCTCCTCCGGAGGAACACTGAAATACTGGTTGTCCGGATCCTCCTCGATCCAGATCCTCTCACGAACAACCTGTCCGATGAGGTCGAGATCGTCGATCTTTGTCACAACCTTCTCCTTCGCAGGAGTGTTGAAAGTAGAAGTGTCGGGAAGGAGGTAGACGGAAAGAAACGAGAGAATCGGTGACGTAAGAGTCCATTCATCCGCACACCCATTCTCTTCTGAAATAACGAGGAGCAAACTTCCGATCTGAACCCCTCGTTTCTGCTCTCCACGGATCTCTCCACAATTAAGATCCTCAGTGAGGAGCATAGGATTGCCCGTCTCCTCATGATAGAAATAGACTGGATCTTGAACATCCGGACACACCGGCAATTCTTCACCGGTATATTCACGGATAATTCCTCGAAGAGCCTTGAAAGACATTCCTGTTTCCACACACTCATCCATCTCTACAGAAAGAATCGTTTGAATCTCAACCATTTCTTTCTCCTTCTTCCGCTTTCACGGATTGTTTTAAAGAACATTGACGAATATTTCCCCTTCGACTCGTCGAGAACTCCTCGCTCAGGGAATATTCGAGGTTTTGACTTCTCAGGAGACCGATCGAATCAGTCTTCCAGTTGAAATCCCAAGCCGCTTGCGTGTGCAGCTTGGGAACGTTTGATGAGGAATTGTTTAGGAGTCCTCAGATCTCCGTATGGGTCAAACCATCTGGCTCGCCAGCCAGGAGGCGAAGTGACTCGGAAGCTCGCTCTGCCAGGCTTCTGGGACGTCATCCGGATCAAGCTCCCGCTCGATCGGATTGATCTTCTCCCCCGCAAAGGTCGCGGAGTAACTAATCTGGAAACGATCTCCGTCCTGGATCATTCCCTTCAGATTCTCTGGAGTTTTGAAAGAGTGCTTCTGCACCAGGTCGGTTGGGATTTCCGTCCCTTCCATACTGGCACGCAGATACCCCCTCTTATCCTTCCAGAACCGAATGGAACCGAGAGTCTGCGAAGTCGAGGACATACCTCCCTGCGTGGCCCAAACGGTGCCAGCAAAAGAGTTCTGTTCTCCACGGACGAACTCGAGAGACTGGACTTTTGCCAGAAGACCGACAAAGGACTTGTGAGCCTCTGAGTCCAGTGTCACAACCTCGAACTCCTCAGGTTTGGGGAGAGGCATCTGGAGCGTGCGAAAAATGGATTTCATAGACAGGAGAACGTTCTTGATCTCCTTACCGACGAACCCGTTCTTGTCACACCACTCTGCGAACTCCCCCTTGTTATCAGGGCCTCGATACCAGTCCCCACGAAGGGTGTACTCGCTTTCACGACCTTCACGGCTTTGTCGGATAGACCCGAACTGGTTCAAAGCCTGAACCACGATATTGTAGGCCGTGAGGTGGTCGGACCCCCTCACGCACACACCGGAGAATCGATTCCATTCCTTCCGGTGCATCTGGTACAGCTGTCCACAGGAGGCAACAACCGTAATCAGATTGAAGAGTTTACGATCCCCGACGTCCTCAGCCGCCACCAACATCTCCCCCCAATGAGGCTCGACAGGCAGCTTTTCGACATGTTCACCCAGAGCCGTGAGATGGATCTCACCGTTGACGACCAGCAATCCTCGCTGACGGAACCGTTCGACCACGCGGGCATACGCCTTATGATCGATCTTTCCGATCAGGTCGAGATTACGAGCATCGATCCCCAGACGGGCACAGATCAGTGCCGTATTCTCGAGATCTCCTCCAAGAACGAACTGGGGGGCCACGGGCTTGAGACTGTGGAAGTCCACCTGACGATTGGAGAGGATCACGATCTTGCCGTTGACGGCTCGACCATTTACTCGCCCTCCCATCTGGAGAAGTTCGTTATCTCCGAGATAGAGCTTCTCGAGAGATTTCCTTCCTCCATCCCGAATTACTTCGGTAAACCATTGGTCAACGATGACAACAGTGTCCAGTCCGAGAATGTTGAGGCTCGATGCGCCCGCGATCGTCATGAATACCATGAACGGCCGCGGTACATTGCCGGTCAGGAATGGGCGGAGCTTCTCGGCGGACTCGCCTCCGTGATAGAAGTCCGTATGAACTCCCCGTCCTCCTAGTTCGCGAGATAGTTTCTCCGCGAGGGCACGAGTCGGTACGAACACCGCCACCGACCGCTGTTCCTGTTGGATGTTCTTGAGTTCCCCTTCGAGATACTCTTGAACACCCGCATACAGTACTTCGACCTTTGCCCTACGACTTGGATCGAAGGCATCACAGGAGATCACCGTCCTGGCGTTGAGGTACCCCCGATAGGTCGCGGGGTCGATGGTCGCCGACATCCAGACGAAAGTGCAACCAGTCTTCGCCCCTTCCTTCTCGAGCTTCCCCAGAGCCATGGACAGCTCCAGGTGCTCGGAGGTCTGGTGGATCTCGTCGATAACGATCAAGTCCTCAGCCGTGATTCGACCAGCCTTGAGCCAGTTGAGGGCCACGCCGGGAGTAACGACGAGAACATTGCAACGCCACGTTTTTTCCGTGGCTTCATGTTCACGTGTCACCACGTCAATGAGCAGCTCCGTTCCCAGAACGTCCGAGCAGATCTTTCTGATTGCGACTGTCTTACCGGTTCCGGTCCCTGCCACCACCCCAAATCCACCTTCGTGGAGATGAGCGACGGCATCAGAGAGTTCCACACCCTTCTCGCGAACGAGGAGAGTCGGCGGAATGGAACCGTTGGACAGAACAGTGTGAATATTGACGCAGGTGCTCCGAGTCGGAGCGATCACAACAACACGATGGAACATGTTTCTCCTACGAGACACGGGTTGTGCGCCTTGCGGTCGCACATGGCCAACATCTGTTGGCATTTCCCACCCTGCTCGGCCAGCTATGCTGACTTCCCTCTGCGCTCTCGCGGAACAATCCTTCACTGAGGAACAAGGGCAATGGGCAGGGAGGCCCGTTTATGGATAAAGACTCTACCGACGACGAACGCCGGTAATTGACAGGATGAACAGTTCCGGATCCGTAGAAACAAAACGAGAACTCTCGGCTCCTTCGGACAAATCCACCCGAAACAGATGCTTCAGAAACGACGATACAACTCCCCCTGTCAATACGACAGGAACGAGTTTCAAATTTCCTCCGTTCAACTGCCTTACTCGAAGTCTCTCAGCGAAATCGCCGCTCTGGAAATCTGCAGAGAAACAAACAATACAGAACCCGGACACATTCCCAGGATCTTCGGTTCGCTGTACCTCGATGTCACGCATCCGAAGTATCTGCTCTAGCTGAAGAACATCCTTCATTCCCGAAGTCACCGAAAAGAAAAACCTTCGACATGGCCAATCCTTTCTCATCAAAATTTTTAAGAACAAAACAAAAACCGATATTCTAGACAATTCTCGGCAAGAGAGTGTATCCAAAACACCGATTTCTTCGCCTTTTGCCTTGTGGCGGGTCGTGTGGCGATCACGTCTCTCTCCCAAAAATGTACAGAAAATATACCATATTTTAGGCATTTTGTCAATAGAATAAAACAAAAAATAAGCTTATTTTAAGCCATTTTCTCTCAAATAAATCTGCTATCCACTACAGATAAACAAAAAACCAACGAATCCCTTTTAAGAACTCATTGGTTTAAACGTAATATTGATTACCATCCCTGAAGATGGCGATACGCGACAGCGGCAGCGGCACAGTCATACAGCGGATTGTGGAACCCTCCAGCAAAAGAACCTGCGTTGAGCCGCTTCTTAGCAAGATATTTCCCTACAGACGTTGGATCCTCCCCAGCTGCCTGAAGATTTCCACTCACGTCATGCAAGGGATAAGGAGCCTGCCAATCCCCGATAAGGCCGCGATCGTGCATGTCACGGAAAATCCGAGCTTCGATCACGTAGCCCATATGGACCAGCACATCCACATCATCTTTCTGATGGGTTAAGTAAAACTGGGCAAAATCCACAAGAAGTGCCTCATAGTTCTCGTAAGATTCAGAAATATCGATGATCTGAGGAAGGACATTCTCCTCCACCCAACGGTCAACCTCTCCCACAATGGGACACCGGCCGACAAATCGAGCAGTCTCAACCCCCTCCTCATTGTAGATAATGGCACCGATGGCAAAGGGCTGACCCCACAAGCCATTGGTTTCTGCATCAAAGGAAAAAACCTTTTGAGGTTTAGAGGGTTGACGATAGTTGAGTTGGGTCACAAACAAAATTCCCCAAAAGAAGAACGTGATGATATAGAGGACTAACTTTGGCTCCTGTTCTATCACGAATGGATAAAGCAGCTTATTTCCATGCCCAAGATAATAACCGAACTTCATGGCATAGACTGCTGAACCAGCAAACGCCAAGGTAACTAGAACAAACTTTATTCGTCGACCCTGTCCAAAAAAGAATACGGTGAAAAAAAGAACGTTATAAAAACTTATAGGAATCCATTTTGTAAGTCCAAAAATGATCTCTTCCACGTTTTCTCCTTCTTTTAAATCCGTTACATTGAGAACATCTAAGTCGACTAAAGAAACTACTCTTTTTTTGACATTTTGTCAATATGGATGGCATACCAAAAACAAAAAATAGCCTCACAAAAGGCTATTTTTTGTTTCAAATCACATAACCCTTCGACTCCGGTTTGTCGAACAAACCTCCGCTCAGGGAATATTAGAGAAGGATCAATCACTCTGTTACTACAATCTCCCCTCCCAACTTCTGAAACTGGGCTTTAAACTGATCTCCTCGGTCAAATTCGTTTTTAAAAATACCGAAGCTGGAGGTTCCAGGTGACAACAAGACGACATCGCCTAATTTTGCATTCTTATAAGCAAGACCCACGGCTTCTTCCATTGAATTCGCGCGCGCAGAGGGAGCACTGTCCCCAATGGCTTCTTCCATATCTGCTGCGGCCGTTCCCTCAAACACCACAACGAACTTACATTGTTCCCCAATCATCTTTCCCAATTCGGTAAAAGAAAGACCTTTAGAGCTTCCGCCACAAAGCAAGATGACGTTTCCTCCTCTTCCAAATCGTGCCAAAGCCGCCATAACGCCTTCAGGAGAGGTGGCAGTTGTATCGTTTACAAATAACACGCCTTCGAGTTCGCCCAAAATCTCTTGGCGTCCAGGAAGACCTGCAAATGTTTTCAGTGTTTCATGTATATCCTGATCTGAGACTCCTGCCAGATGAGCGGCAAGGGAGGCGGACAACGCATTCATCACATTATGATCTCCTCCTAATTTTAAATCGTGCACGTGAGCAAAAACAGTTTCTTGTCCTTGCATGCGTCGGACCAATGAATCCTGTTGTGTATACACGCCTTGCGCACCTTCTGGTAAAAACGCGTTTGAAAACCAATAAAGATGCTTTGAAGGAATACGTGAGGCGATTTCATGCATGATTTCCTGATCGGCATTGAGAATTGCCGCCTGGTCCTGGTTTTGTTCCTGGAAAATAAGCTCTTTGGCAGCCACATACGCCTCAAAGGAGGGATAACGGTCGAGATGATCTTTGTAAGCATTGGTGAGCAAAGCAATCTGAGGACCAAGCTTTAACCCTTCCAAAGACTCCAAAAGCCAGGAAGACAATTCAAGGACAATAGGAACCGGTTCACGTTCTTCTAACAACCAATCTAAATCTTCCAACGGAGAACGAGTGATATTTCCTGCCACAACGGTTTTTGGATGTTTGTGCTTCAACATTTCTCCAAGCAATGCGGTGGTCGTTGATTTTCCACGAGTTCCTGTAATGGAGAAAATGGGAAAGGGACAGTAACGGAAAAATAAAGAGATATCGGACTCGACGCGAATACCTTGGTTTTTGGCAAGCTGAACAAATTCTGATTCACGGGGTACCCCAGGATTTTGGAGGACTAAATCGACATTCGTAAAGTTGTCAGCATCATGTTTACCTAAAACAAAGATCGGCTGATAGATATCATGGCTTTTATCCATCTGGCGATACTGCGTATACCAATACATGATCTCATCGATAGATTCGCGGAGTTCATTTTCGTCTTTTAAATCCGTAATGACGATCTGGGCTCCGTGACGCATGAGCCACTTAGCCGCGCCAATACCGCTTCCCTTTTTGTAGCGTCCCAATCCCATGACAGTGACGGTCGCATCCTGAAACGTTTGAATAGAGGAGAGATCTAGTGGCATAGCGTTTCCATTATCTATAAATAAACTTGATTTTATTGTAACACACCTATTTTTTTTAGAGACCTCTTCGACGCTTTAGCTCATTTAACTCCGATGCAATGAGGTGTTGCATCTGATACGTCTCTTTTAAACGCTCCTCAAACCATTCTCCTTCTTCTGCGCCAAAACCCACCAACCCCAAAGACTCGCGAACACGATCAAGATAGATGAGACCCAACTCATACGCCTCTTTTGCCACTTCAAATCCAACCCGGTCTTCATGGAGCTCCTCGCTTAAGGCCGTAAAAATTTTTAACGGAATCAAGTTCAGATTTGCGTAAATGCGAAAATATTCGCTCGCATAGGGACCGCGCTCCTGATACTTTTGTTTGGTCACACTGCGCAAGGACGCCGCCCAGATCTTGGCTTTTTGATACAGAGGATGACTTCGAATGAACTCGGTTTGTTGATGGGGATCTTCTTTAGGATGTTGAGATTCTTCTGAAAAAGAAAAAGGGGAAGATTCCGAAATTTTTTGAAAAAAATCAAAGCCTAATCGACGGGATAACTGAGCCTCTGACCGTTCCTCTGTTTCCATTTGTTCAGACAAGATCGCTGACTCAAACGTCTTGGAGGATCCTGTGTCGCGACCATAGGTTTCATACAGATCTTCCAACTCATCTTCTAACAAATCGATTTCATCGCGATGAAAGATCCACGGATAATTCTGATCGTGAGCGTGCATAGAGGTTATCTACGAATAGCCAAATCATAGGACATCTCTTCCAATCGACTGAGGTTCTTTTTGGCTTGATCGAATTTTGTTCGCAGATACCCCGTCAAATCCAAATCCAAAAGAAACTCGATCACCATGCTCACGGTTTCATGAATTTGGCTGACAACCTCTGGGTGACCCAGTGTAACCTGGCGCACGGCATAGCGAACCATCTCTCCTGTGGCATCACACAAGCCCGCAAAATAAATAGAAGGCGTCATGGCACGCGCATCGATTTTTCCCAGAGATCCTTTCTGAAGATAATTCTCGAAAAGACAGGCTTCTGCATATTCTTCCAGGCCTGCACGGTAGGTTCCCTCCTCTCTTAATTCAGGAAAAGAACGAAAGGAAGCTTCACACGATTTGAATAAGGCTTGAGCCTCACTCAGGCACTGACGCGCCTGCGTAAAATCATTTCGATGAAGAGCGAAGATGGCTCGTTTTGATTTACTCAACGCCTCATTTGAATGAACCATTGTCTCTCGGCGAGCTTTACTGTGCGTTTGATAACTTTTTTGAATTTGTTGAAAAACAGCAGGGCGTTTCATAGTTGAATGGGTGTTAATTTATTGCTTGAGGAGCATGCACTGGCTTTTTTCTTAAAAAAATCTCTTTGACGACTTCAATCGCCAGAAGCTTAATCATTCCCATCATAAGCAATAGCATCCACTCATACAAGGAAAGAGGAGTCACTTCAAAAATGACCTGGAAGAACGGATGAAGAAGTGCCAGCAGCATCAAAGACAAAGCAATCACCTCTCCCAACAAGAGCCATGGGTTAGAAAAAGGATTGGAGCGAAAAATACTCGTACGCAGCCGCTTTACGGCAAACACGTAAAAAAGAGAATCAATACCAACAGCCGCAAACAAAATAGAACGAACCTCGGTAATGCTTTCGATGGAACCTAATAACCAAAAATAGAGCACAAACAACACCAGATCCGTAATAACACCAATGACAAAAATGAGTGTAAGCATTTCCCGATTCAACACAGGTTCCGTACGGGCACGCGGGGGGATGCGCATGACGTCTTCTTCCGGAGGCTCAAGCGTAAGGCCGATGGTGGGAAAACTATCGGCGATCAGGTTGATCCATAATATTTGCACGGGCAATAACGGAAGAGGTAATCCCATCAACAGAGAACCTCCGATAAGAATCAGCTCCGTAAAACTATCCGCAAGTAGATAGACACTTGTTTTGCGGATGTTATCAAAAATTACCCGACCTTCTTCAATGGCTGCCGTGATCGTTCCCAAATCATTGTTCAGAAGGATTAAATCCGATGCTTGCTTAGCCACCTCGGTTCCAGATCCTAGTGCAACCCCGATATCAGCCGTTTTCAACGCAGGAGCGTCATTGACTCCGTCCCCGACCATGGCCACGACCTCTCCACGAGCTTGCCAAGCTTTGACAATACGAATTTTATGGCGCGGTTCAACACGGGCATAGACTCCAATCAAGTTAACTTTTTGAAAAAGTTCTTCATCGCTCCAGGCGTCCAACTCGCTTCCCACAACCAAGAGCTGTGAATGAGGAAAATCGATGAGATTGCGATTTACGGGCTGTCGATCCCCACGAACCCTACTCAGACGTAGGGAGAGTGGGGTCGACGGGCGCCTGTAAATCGCAAGATCGCGAGTTTCGTCATTCACAACCAGGAGAGATTCAGGATCTGACAGGAGCCCCGCCTCTTGGGCAATCGCACGGGCGGTTTGTGGATGGTCGCCTGTGATAAGAACCGTTCGTACTCCGGCACGCGCAGCCGATGCAATTTGCTCGCGCGCCTGCGTTCGCAAAGGATCCCGTAACCCCACAAATCCCAAAAACGTAAAACCGCCAAGAGATTGACGTGACAATGTCCCTTCAGAAGGCAGAGGGATTTTAAACGCCAGTGCCAGCAAGCGAATCCCCTGTTGGGTTAATGTCCCTTCCTGAATTTCTAATTGTTTCCTTTGCTGAGAATCCAATTCAACAATGTTCCCGGCAATCTGAACCTGCGTACACATATCCAAGACAGGGCCGGAAGCTCCTTTCAACAAAAACTGTATGCCTTGTACAGAAGTACAAGCAATCGCCATGAATTTAGAACTGCTATTAAATGGAATTTCTCCTGTCCGGGGATTTGTTTTTAACACAGCTGTCAGATCTATTCCCGAATCCATAGCTGCCATTAGCAAAGCTCGCTCTGTCGCGCTTCCATTGATACGTTCCCCTTCCGAGCTATCAATAAACGTCGCATCATTACACAGTGCCATCACTTCAAACATTTTTTTCGTGATGGCATCCGATTCGTTGTCTCTAGAAAAAGGGAGCATCTTCGTCTGACCAGAATGCATCAAATGGGTGACACGCATCTCTCCTTCTGTCAGAGTTCCTGTCTTGTCTGAACAAATAACCGAGACGCTTCCCAGAGTCTCCGCAGCAACAAGACGACGAACCAGCGAGCGACGACGCAAAATTCTTTGCATGCCGATCGCGAGAATGATCGTCACGGACACAACAAGCCCTTCTGGAATTGCCGCAACAGCAACAGCAACAGACATTTCAAACATTTCCGTGATCACCCTTCCCGAAAGAAGCCCTATGATAAAAAGAACGGTCACCAAAACCAAAACAAGACCCGCCAGCCATCTGGCTAAAACGGTTAACTGATCCTGAAGCGGCGTTTGTGTTTGGACAGTGCTCTCAACCAACCCGGCAATCACCCCCAACTCTGTACGCATGCCTGTGGCGACAACCACGGCCCGTCCGCGTCCGCCAATCACGCTGGTTCCTGTGTAAACCATATTCGATCTGTCAGCCAACGAGGTTTGAGCTTCACAAAGCCCGACTTCTTTACCCACAGGAAAAGATTCCCCTGTCAGAGCTGATTCGTTGGTCGTCAGTTCGATCGCTTCAAGCAATCGAGCATCAGCCGTCACACGATCACCCATCGATAACATCAAGAGATCGCCTGGAACAACGTCCTCTGCAAAAATTTCGATGCTTCTTCCATCGCGGTACACAAACGAACGGGGTTGAACAAGCTTCTGAATATTCTCTAACGCCTTATTCGCTTTATACTCTTGAACAAATCCAATGACGGTATTGAGTAGGACAGCGGCAAAAATAACCCAAACATCCACCCATTCCTGGAGAACGAAGCTGATCACACCTGCCATCATCAAAATAATGATCAGAGGACTTTTGACCTGTCTTAAAAAAACAGACATCCAACCGTCTATGTGTTCTTTTGGAAACTCATTTTTTCCATATCGGTTCTGCTGATGCAGGACTTCAGACGAAGTGAGTCCTTGTTCAGAGCTGTGAAGCATGTTCAATATCTCTTCCTGAGGAAGGTGGTGCCAAAGATGTTCATTCATACTGCTGATAGTGTACCAATAAAAAAACGTTCCAGGATACCTGAAACGTTTTTGGTGCGCTGGGCGGGATTTGAACCCGCGACCACGAGCTTAAAAGGCTCTTGCTCTACCCCTGAGCTACCAGCGCTCATAGAGGAATTCTTTCAAAATTTGCGATCTTGCCTTTCACGGGCACCCAGGCACCCCAGAAGACGTACGTTTGGGTACGTCTTCTGGGGCTGCCAGCCCGTTCAAGGCAATCTCATCAAATTTTGAAAGAATTCCACACAGACACAGTGTAGGTAATAAAAAATACTTCTATAACGGTCAAAAATATAGCAGTCTGTTTCAATAATTGCAAGAGATCCGTTACAGGCCTATACTTTAATGGTTAATTCATAATCACATATCTCTATGGGAACAGGAACATGCACTACCTGTGGTGCAAGCGACGTCGAGCTCAACAGTGAGCAAAAATGTGCCCAATGTGCTGGTGAAATGGAATAGGGCTCGGGCCAAAAAACAAGCTTCTTAAGAAGCTTGTTTTTTATTAGATAACAGATCGACGAGCTCATCTGCGACATCTGTGCGTAAAACCCGGTGAAGTTTTTCTCCCAGTTCTAACAAACGCGTCTTGTCGTGCAAAAGATCTAAAATGGTCTCAAACAACAACTCTGGAGTCACATCGGTTTGATCCAGAACAAGGCTTGAAGACTCGACCATGCGTGCATTCATTTCTTGTGCCGAACGCGGTAAGGGAATAAAAATAGCTGGTTTTGCAAGAGCGGATAATTCTGTAATGGTTCCCAGTCCCGCACGACAAACAACAAGATCAGTCAGAGCATAGGCATCCGCCATGTCCTTATCCAAAAATTCACAAACATAATAATTTTGGTGTTCAAAACCTGTTTGATTCTTTCCTTTGCCCGTGATGTGAATAACATTTGTTTGTTGGACTAGCTTGGGAACAATCTCTTGTACAAGACGATTAAGCCAAACAGCTCCCCCTCCCCCGCCAAAAACCAGAACGGTGGGTTTTGTAGAATCTAATAAAAATCGTTCAAGTCCTCGGTCTTTGGAACCAAGCAAGACGCTGGAACGGACAGGATTTCCGACTAAACGCGCCTTGGATCCAAACTCTTTTTTGTTTCGTTCCCAGGCAACCGTCAGATAATCGGCCAAAGGAGCCGTCAGACGATTCGTGAAAAGAATTTCGGCATCTTGCTGATGGACCCAAATTTTTACTCCGTATATTTTTGCCGCGAGAATCACTGGAACGGCGGTATATCCTCCGGCGGAGGCCACAAGATCAATCTGTTCAAAACGAAACAATTGTGTGGCTTTATAAAGGGCTGCAACAAAGCGAAATGGAGCTAAAACCCATTCCCACGTCACATAACGAGGAAATCTCGCAACAGGAAAGGAATAAAAAGGAATATGTTGAGCTTCAATAACCGATTTTTCAGGACCATGAGCGGTTCCGGCCCATAAAACCTCAAGAGTAGAATCTCGTTTTTTCCAAGCCTCGTATACCGCTAAAAGCGGTGTAACAGGCCCCATCGTTCCTCCCCCGGTAAATAAAACTTTCATAAATCTATTGACAAAATGGGTATTTTAGAGTATTATGCTTGGTTTCTGATTCAAGGTGTTAAAACATTCTCGTCATACATAGGAGACTCCGATGAAAAAAGTTGGAAACATTGTCCGCATCGTTACGGACTACGCCTTTTGGATGATGATCGCTATCGGGACAGTCAACATCTGTTGGTCATTTCTGATGGTAGCATCCAACCAGTCTCCGAAAGAAGTCTTCAAAGTCTTCGAGATAGTGGCGTTTGTGTCCTCTATTCTGTTGGGGATCCTGATCGTAAGGATGACCAAAAGAGAAGACTATCTGGGTTGTGCGGAGGACATAGCCGGAAACACATTATCCGGCATACTCGCCTTCGTAAGCACAATTATCTCCCTCGCCTGGCTCAACTCGTTCTAGCCAAGCGAACGTCTTCCGCGTTCTGACAAGTTGTCAGGACGCGGTTTTTATTTTCTGTAACGAGAAATATTCAAGATCACGCCCATGGCTGCAAGAGAAATGGCTAAAGACGTTCCACCATAACTAATAAATGGCAATGGAACGCCCGTAATAGGCATGAGAGCCACCATAGATCCGATGTTCACAAAGGCCTGAATGACAATCCAGGCTCCGATGCCTACGACCACATACTTTGCAAAAGGATCCGGAGCGTGTTTTGCGATTTCCAAAATCCGCCACAAAAAAATCAAAAAAAGAACAATGGTCATCGTGGCAATGATAAATCCCATTTCCTCGCTGACAACGGCAAAAATCGAATCTCCTGCCACCTCGGGAAGATACTGGAACTTCTGGCGGGAATGCCCGTATCCCAGACCAAAAAACCCTCCTGATCCGATAGCTAAAAGCGCTTGGTTGATATGGTAACCGATTCCTTGGGGATCAAGTTCCGGGTGAAGAAACGTAGTAAAGCGAGCTGCACGATACGGAGCTGCGGTAATCAAAAGAGTCAGAGCGGCGATTCCGGCCATAATAAGACCTGAAATATAGGCAATAGGAGCGCCGGCCACGAAGTAAACAACCAGTGCCATGGCCCCGATAATAGACATGGTTCCAACGTCCGGCTGAAGAATCATCAGAAGGGTAATGGCTCCAAGCACAAGGACGAACGGAAGAAAACCAGAATGCACGTCGCGCACACTCTGCTTGTCACGTCCGGCAAGCCAAGCGGCAAGATAAAAAAGAAAGGTCAATTTTACAATTTCAGAAGGTTGCAAAGAAAAAAGACCACCAATAGAAATCCAGCTATGAGCTGAACCAATACCGGCTGCAAGTCCGGGAATAAACACGAGAACCAATAGAATGATAGAAAAAATCAAAAAATTCCATGCGTATTTATGCCAAAAGGTATAGGGAATTCGAGAAAAAACAAGAAGAGCTCCGATACCTGGAATCAATCCGAAAATAATTTGGTGCTTTATAAAATAATAACTGTCTCCAAATTCTGAATATCCATTGGGAGCTGTGGCGGAGAGTAACATCACTAATCCAAAAAGAATGATCACGCCGATGATCAGGAGGAAAAGATAATCGATGGTACCGGATGGACGATTCATGGGGTATAAAAAATGGTGAAGTGGTGGAATAAAAAAATCTAAATTAACACGTCGAGCAAGACTAATGAGACGCCCACCGCTGCAGCGATCATGGAAATGACCCAGGCACGCATCACAATTTGTGGTTCTGGCCATCCGATCGCTTCTAAATGATGATGCACGGGTGAAGATTTAAAAAGACGTTTGTTAAAAACCTTTCGGGACGTTAGCTGAACAATGACGGAAAGAGATTCTAAGACGAAAATAAATCCGATGATCGGTAAAAAGAGCGCGGAATTAGTAAGCATTGCGACAATGCCTAACGTAACTCCTAAAGACATAGCTCCCGTATCTCCCATAAAAAATCGAGCGGGATGAATGTTGAACCACAGAAAAGCCAGTAAGGCTCCGAGAATCACTCCGCAAAAAGCGGCGAGGTCATAGTGCCCTTGAGCGAAAGCGATGATAGCGTAGGCACCAAAGGAAGTTAACAGAGTTCCGCCAGCTAACCCGTCCAATCCATCCGTTTCGTTAACAGAAAAAGCTGTGGCAACGATGACAAAAAGGAAAAAAGGGACATACCAAAACCCGATATTGAAATCTCCCACAAACGGAATATGCAAAAGATCCCAATCGAGCTTGACACGAAACCACCAAGCTCCGACAAGGGCAATCACGGTATAAATCAATATGCGATGGCGCATCCGAAGTCCCCCACCCTTTGGACCGATCCCTCGGACATTAAAATAGTCATCAATAAATCCCACGATGGCTGAAGCCACAAACGCACCAAGCGGAAGCAGCGTTTCAGATCGGCTCAAAAAATTAAGACGCGCAAAAAGAGAGTCCGGGGAAAGAAAGGGGGTCACATAATAAAAGACGACAGCCAGAACTAAAACAGTTCCCCACACCAGTATCCCACCCATAGTAGGAGTTCCTCGTTTTTTTTCGTGAAGCTTGGCAAAGACGGGAGCGTCTTTGGATGTACGAATCGACTTGCCGACCTTCCAATGTTCCAAACCGCGAATCAATAAGGGAGCCCAGGCAAATGCCACCAAAAACGCAATCGCGCTGAGTAAAAGAACACGTACAATTTCAAACGATTCCAGGGTCATATATTGGTCAAAACAATCAACACCATTGCTGCACACAAAATAAATTCAAGCAAAGGAGTGGCTGATGCAAAAAAAAGCGAAAGCATTTTTTGGTTTTTGTAAGCGCGTGCTTGAATAAAAAGATTTAACAAAAGAAAAAAAATACCCACACCCGGCAAGAAAAAAACCTGATACACCGGTCCGAAACGATCGACACCTAAATAAATATTATAATGCAAAGCAATAAAAGGAGACTGCTCTGCCAATGGCAAAAGACGCCACACAGGAAGAGCAAATGTAATGGATAAAAAAAGAACGGAAAGCGCCGTGGTATAAGGCACTAATCGATTCTTTACGAACATTCGCTTGAACGACTTCCAGATTTCCTGAAGCGCTTTTTTATGGCGATGAATAGACACAAGACAATGTTAAAAAACGTCTACTCAACCGTCACGACTTCCTTGACTTCAGGAAGTGCGTCGCATAAAGCCGCTTCAACCCCCATCTTTAGCGTGATTTCAGACATAGGGCATCCTACGCAAGCACCTTTCATGCGTACCTGGACAACGCCTGTCTCTGGATTAAAAGAAATAAGATCGATTCCTCCCCCATCCATTCTCAACGCAGGACGAACCTGTTCTAATACTTTTTCAATTTGCTGTTCAATAGATTCGTTCATAGTTATTTTATAGTAGCTTTTTTTCTCATCCAAATCAAACAAAAAAACATTGCCTAGGCAATGTTTTTTTAATTTACTTTTTCCATTCTTCAACGTTGGCAAACACGCGTTGCTTGAGAGCTCCGTGAAAATTTGCCTTTTTCTTTTGTGTAAATTTTACGATTCCGCCCACAGCTGCGTAGAGCGTGTCATCACCACCGATTCGAACGTTTTTTCCTGGGTGAATCTTTGTTCCGCGTTGTCGGACAAGAATTTGTCCGGCTCGAGCGCTTGACCCGTCTCCCGTTTTAACGCCGAGGCGTTTTCCCTGGGAATCACGGCCAAGCGATGTGGATCCACCCGCCTTTTTATGTGCCATAGAGAGTAAGAGTAAGAAATGATTTCGTGCAAAAGTGTAATAGAAGAGGGGTAAAATGTCAATTGTCCAATGAGAACTGTTGACAAAATGTCAAAAACAACCTATTATCGTCACCTTATCGTACATGTGTAGGATAAGAAAACACTCAAACAAGGAGTCGTTCGTGAACATTATCGCCGGTTTAATTCTGCTTCTCAACATGGCTACCTCGATCGGGATTACGATAGGTTATCTGAGGACAAAAATCCAGATAACAACGTTTTACGAACAGATCGAAAAGTTGGTATTGGCGAACAATATCGATCGTGCGATCAAGCTGTGCAACTCTGTTCCTGAAGCGCTTGCAGCAAAGACAATGAAAAGACTCCTGCTGTTGGCCAATCGACCACATGAGCTGGAACTGTGTTTCCAGGAAGTCCTTCTGGAATACAACATGGGAAGTTATAAAAAAAAGGTTCTCACAGTGGAACTAGCGAGCAACACTGTGACTCTTCTCTCTTGGATTGTAATGCTCGTTACCATCATGATCTACGACCATGACTGGTTCACAACGATATGCATCGGCGGAACGGCCTGCTGCTTCCTTGTAACCATGTCGATTCTGAATTCTCTCAAACAAAACCTGGGAGAAATTATGACCTATAGCCTTCGTCTCAAGAATCTCCTCTTGAATAAGGCAGGGTACGTTCCGCCCCAGTACCGCCCGGTTCCCATGACCGAAACGGAGATTGTTCAGTGGCGAGAACGAATGGAACAGTTCAATGAAAGCACCGCATCAGCGCGGGCAGCCGGCGAGACTCGTCCTGCTCATAGGCTTTACGACGAAAAAGCAGACAGTAACGGAGTCCTTCCGGAACTCTGAAACCATCAACCACCGACAGACCTAAACGAAAGGTCTGTTTTTAAATTCTCTATAAACGAAAAACCCACTCGATTGTATTCGAGTGGGTCCGTGAGAGATCTGTCAGTACCCCAATTTCTGACAGGTACTAAATGGAAGCCGAGGTGGGTCTTCCGCACACAATTGTGCATTGGTCTTAGTCGGAACGGTTTGCGTACGATTGGGAGCGGTAGTGGGCCGGGAGATGGATGGTATTGGTACAGCCCCGGACGTGATCGTTTTCGGATTCACATTCGAAACTGCCTCTACACCTCGATCGAAGGAATCCTTCCATGTGACAACCAGGAAGATCCCAGCCAGCACGATTAAGCCAACCCTCGCCCAACCGTTGTGTACACGATGAAACAGATACTCCAAGGAAAAAATGGTCCCAGCCGACGCGAGAACCTCTGTCACAATCCGCAGATCGGTTTTCTGAGGTCCACCCGTCATCTGTCCCAGGAAGCCCCAGATGACGGAAGCAACAAGGAGAAGCACGATTGCCTTCGCCACCCAATGCCAGTGACGGCCCATGAGCCAAAGACCGAATCGTCCAGCACCAATGACAGCAAGAGCGAAAAGGAAGACGTTGTAGACAGACTCAACGAACATTGATTACCTCTTCAAAGAAGTTGCCATTTCTGAAAGATAGGGCCCCAACTGATCAAAATTCTTGGTAATATAGTCAAGTGCTCCTGGAAATCCTATGATCTCGTCAGGATCTCCTCCAAAAATGGCTCTGTACTCCAATACATTCCGGGGATTGACCTTCCCCAATAAAGCATACAGATAGGTTTGTTGGTCAAACGAAACCTCATATCTTGAACAATGTATACGTCCATCTTTCATGATGCTGACAAGCGCATATCCCATCGAACCTGGGGTCCGTATCGACAAGACTAACGTAAGATATGGGTCTGTCTCTTCCGGAATACAGACCATTACCATGTTCAAACCGAGCTTTTGATCTAATCCAAAAACTTCCCCCCTCCCACTGCAAATCCCCCTATTCTGTACAACAATCACAAGACCATTTTTGGATACAGGAAGCGGAAGCGTGATCTTCTCCATTGATTGCACGAATAATTGCCTACCTCTTTGTTCCGCCTCTGCCACTTCCCTAATTCCAGCTATTGGACTTGCAAGGATTCCGACAAACCGATTCTTTTGTTCGTCTAAAATTTTCAACGCTTCATTCATGAGATTCTCCTCTTTAAAAAACGGTAGATCTGTTGCTTTTTAAACATTGGCAACAGACAATCTGATTCATATGAATAATTCAGATTGTCTGTTGCAAATAAAAATTGAATAACAACAAGTCTAGTCAAAATAATCGTTATTTTCTTAAATGTAAAAGATCAAGAACGTTAAAAACTATAAAAAAATAAGGGTTTTGTCAACCCCTACGCCCTTATCCCACAATTATACTCTTTAAAAAAGCAAAAAAATCTTTTAAAAGCATCGTTCAGGCAACCTTACGTTCTCTGCGAACCTCTTCTTGAGGTTCTTCTTTTTCTCTTAATTCTGCAAGACGGGAAAATCGGCTCACGGCCTCTGACACTTCTGCGAGACGTTCTTCCTTGGGTTTATTTGATTCAATGGTGAAATCCGCTTTTTCTAAACACGCCCTTAAGTCAGAACCGTACCAAGAACGGTCTTCTGTTTGAATGCCTTTCTGTTGTTTTAACTCGATAAAATCCGTAGCCATCACAAGTGCACGCTCTCCAAAAAGCTCGCGAAGCAAATCAATTTCTCCAGGATTAGAAATGGCATCGATAATGAGAATGCCTTCCCTTTTTTCTTTAGGAAGATTACTCAAAAGTCGTTGGATCCAGGCTCCTGCCCCGTACTCTACGCGTATCTTTTGGGCCAACTCCCGCAGTGACTGCGGATCTTTTTTCCCTCGGATCGGGGCATATTGTCGGAAAATATCCGACAATAAAACGTAATGTATGGATTGTTCTCCACCCAGTTCTTTCTTGATCCGGCTGATCGTTTCTTTATCTGAAACGTTTTGTCCGATCAACCCGATCACCAGAGTCGGCATAGTCTGTTGTTTATCCATACGAAGTAATTAATGATTTAAAAATGAAAAGATTTTTTCCGTAAGATCTGGATCTTTCTCAAACATATTGGTTCCGTGCCCACATCCTGAACATTCAATACTCGCCGTTTGCGATGCGTAACGTTCGCGCAATTGTTTAATAGAGTACCAGGAATATGCATCGTCATCACTGGCAACCAAAAGAACCTTTTGATTTGTTTGCATCTGGCCCATGACCGATTCAATATTGATGCCGTGATAATCCAAACCCGGAGAAAGAGCGATGGCAGAGAGAATAGATGAATGTTTCTGCAGAGCTTGTATAGCAAGATTTGCTCCGATAGAAGCGCCCATAAGCACCATATTCTCCTCAGAAAATCCTTGATCTTTGGCAAACAGGATCGCTGCTTCGACATCTTCTTGTGAGGCTTGATGTTGCTCATCCATAAATTGTCGGTAATTCAAACGTCCATTCATCGTGCTTTGGCCATGGCCTCGCAAATCAATGGCAATGGATGCGTAACCGATCTCAAGAAACGGCTCTACTACGTCATTCCAACTTTCTTTGGTTGCAGGCATCATATGAAACAAGAGAACGATATTCGCCTGGCCCGTATTTGCATAAAGCCCATGGATCTCAACACCATCGCTGGTCGTAAAGACAATGGATTGTGTCATAGCATGTGTTGTTTAAATACTATCTTGAAAGATGATGGAGTTCTTTTCTTTCTCTATCTTCTAATTCTGTTTTCCACTCTCTTACTTCAATATGATTAAATCCTTCTGAAGGATCAGGGTCTTCCGTCAGATGAATCATGCGTTCTAAATTATGACGCGCTCCTTCATTAAAAGATCCTTTGCGTTCACCGGATCGAAAAACCGTTTCAGCACGACGAAAAATTTCTGTTAAAGGGACATGGAAGACAACAGCATCCACACGCACACCTTGACGGGAAAGCTCTAAAATACCTGCACGAGAAGCTTTTTGAAGATTCGTTCCATCATAAATAATTCGATCCTCTGGTGAGGATAACACCAATTGACGCACTCGCTCGCTCAATAAACCAATCGCAACTTCGTTTTGAACAGAAAAAAGAACTTCTTGATTCACTTCACCCTTTAGACGTTTCTGAACCTCCGTCTGGAATTCAGGAGACTCCACAATTTCTTTCAATAAAGAGTCTCGTTCAATCACTTTCCATCCTTGCGCGCGATATTCTTTGGCGAGTTGAGATTTTCCAGAATAAGGAAGACCTATGGTCATCAAAAACTGCTTCATACACAAACATCTTATCGACCCTCCTCTTGAGCGTCAAAAGAGTGAGAGCGTAACTGCGTCGAAAGAAACACTTTAGGATCAAGAAGATGCGTGATCTCTTCTGCGTTCTGGTTAAGAGCATACAACATGACCGGCTCGTTAATGCCAATTGCGTAGGCAACGCTCACCAAACACTCTTGAGCAAGACCGGCTCCAACAATAGCAACAGCAGCTTGGCGCGCTTGAGTTGTGGCAGAACAGTCAACTTTGGAAAGATCTTTTCCGTGAGTAGACCCGCCGCCCCCTGGCAAAATCCCTCCATAAGAATCTACGGCCAGCTTGCGACCGGTGAGGCCTGAATCTGCATTAAATCCCCCAACAGTCCAAGATCCGGCGGGATTGATCAGCACGCGACAAGACATCGGTTCTGGAAATCGTTGTTTCTGCCATTGCGGAAGAATAAGATTCTCCATCAGTACAGATCGAACCTCCTCAAGAGAAATATCTGCTTTATGTTGTGTACTCACAACAATCACCTCAGGGACATGGTCTCGAATGGTTACCTGTACTTTTCCATCGCTCTTCAACCAAGGAATTTCGCCACTTTCTCTTAAGCGTTCAAGTTCTGTTGTGAGAGCTCGAGAAAAATGAACTCCAATAGGCATGAACGTTTCAGTTTCATGGGTTGCGTAGCCATACATGATTCCCTGGTCTCCTGCTCCTCCAACGTCCACAGCTGAATGAATTTCTGGGGATTGGGAAATAAGATGAATACGTATCTCAATAGGATCTTCATAACACACCTCATGCAATACCTCACGAGCAAGCGACTCATAGTCTACCTGCGCTTGGGTTGTCACTTCTCCACCAATGGTCAAAACGCCTTTGCATCCAAACACCTCTACAGCCACATGAGCCGTAGGATCCAAATAAGCAATTTCTTTTAAAATACGATCAGCAATTTGGTCACACACTCGGTCAGGATGTCCCTTAGTGACGCACTCAACGGTATAGACAGATGGAATCAAACTCATAAAAGAAAAAGCTTTCTCAAAGAGAAAGCTTATGTTAAATAATTATCTTTCCCGCATGGGATGGATGTAGCACCTTATGAATGAAATCTTTTCCAAATTCGATGAGATTTCGTTGAATGGGGAAACCCGTCCGAACGGACATAAGGCCGGGCGGGTCGACGACAGAGCCGTATTCATATACGGTGACGAGTCGATGGGGACCCATGAAACGAAAGATCGCGAATTTTGAAAAGATCTCTTAGATAGGTTGCTGGTGGGTCACAGGGCCATTTCCCTCACCACCTCTTTATAATCTTCAGTTGTGAAAAAGATAATACAGGAATAAAAATGTATTGCCAATGAAATGTAAAAGCCGCTCATCAACGTTGATGAGCGGCTGTTGCGCGCGGTTGGCAGGAGATTACTTCTTCTGCCCGGCCCCGGAGATCTTCCGGTGCCCCTTGAACTCACGCACCTGGCGCCCGTGACCGGTCGCCGTCTGATGACGTTCCATGTTCTTGGCATGGGGGGTCGTGTAGCGGCAGTTCTTGTTCTGGCAGGCGCGGTTGGCCATGAACTCTCTCCTTTTTTTGTTCCGTTTTTGTCCGGCTTCAAGCGCCAGACGTGTTCCGGTTCCTTTGCGAAACCGAAAATCCGGGAAAACTATATCCTATTTTTAAAATTCTGTCAAGAGATTTAAACATTAAAATAATAAAAAATAGGGTTTTAAACCCTATTTTTTATTATTTTTTCATTGATTGCCAGACTCCGATTAAATTGTTTTCAGGATCATTGACATAGGCGGCCCATCCCATATCGCCGACAGCTTGTTTACCACGAATAATCTGACCTCCGTGAGAAGCAACCTGCTCTAACTTGGCATCCAAATCTTCGACGTTCAAAATGATGACAGGTCCTTTAAACGGTTCTTGACGCTGGAACATTCCTCCGTTAATACGACCGGACTCCTTGGTCATGTGCTGTTCATCTACCTCAGCAGAATAGGCCATCACATATCCCATTCCAGGCATCGACATGGTTTTCCATCCAAAAACATCTTGATAAAATTTTTCAGCACGAGCTTGATCCTCAAAAGGAAGCTCGAAGTGTACGACAGAATCCATAGGGCTTATACTTAAAAGTAATTAAGGCTTTCTTACTTTACCTTATGAAGACCGTATTTCAAAAACGTTGGTTTATTATTTTACTCAGCATTCTTATTGCAATTCTCCTTTTGGTTTCTTCTCTTGTCTATGTCTTTATTGATTCCTTCTCAAATTCTTCCTCGTCGTTAAAAGCAGTTCTTTTTGGAGAACCTGAAGAGGTCAAGACAACACGACAAGCAAATTCAGATAACAGTTATCCAATCCTTGAGGAAGAATTTCCTCCATATATAGAGGAGATGATCGCGTATGAATATCTCTACGAAGGCGAATTTCCTGATTTTTCTACACTCAACTCAAACGTCTACCAACGAGTGAACACATCGACTCTTCCAGAAGCTGTTTCAAATACTCTTTCACAACTGACGTTAGCCGGGCTTTCCCTTTCTGTATTTAATGAATTAACTATTCAAAATATTAATCTTTCAGAATCTTCCGAATATGGATATAACGTCTCTGTAGATTTTCTGAATAACACATTTTCTGTTTCAAAAAATGCAGCATATTGGCAAACGATTCCTGCAGGAGTACTAGATAAAAAAGATATCCCATCGGATGACAGCCTTATTAAAACAGCGGAAATATTTCTTCAGAAGTACCGTATCGACCTGTCTCAATTTGGAAAACCCTCTGTTGATCGAACCTCTTTTAATACTCAAAGCGCAGGGTTTCCAGACTCGATCATGGTGAACTTTCCTCTGCTTGTTCAAGGACAAGAAGTATGGTCAATGTGGGGTCAACCATCAGGCCTATCTGTTTCCATCAATTTACGTTCAAACGAAGTAGATAGCTTCTTCGGTTCAGGTCCACAAACACAGGAAACTTCAAACAAAGAATTAGTGACAGACACGACGGAAATATTGGCTATAGCAAAACGAGGTGGATTGTGGGACTCAATACCTTCTAATCCAGACAAAACATATGTTTCTCGTTTAGGAACACCTGAACTCATTCTGGCAGAACACTTTCAATATGAAGAGACGACTTCTGCCTCCTCTATCCTCTATGTCCCAGCGCTACGTTTTCCTGTCATTGAAACGGATCCTGAGGCTCCCTCCCAACGTTCTTTTGTAATCGTCCCGTTGACCAAAGACGTTGTGGTACAAGCCAATCCAAATACCTTCCCTTGGATGGCGCCATCTGAGGCTCCCTAAGATGAAATCCCCACCAACCAAGCCACCGGATATTTCCTTAAGAAATAAAACAACCTATTGCATGCAATAGGTTGTTTTATTTACTGGGCAAATAAGACAGGAATTTCGAGAGCATCATCGTTTTCTGGTAACCCGGAAGGATTATCTTTTTGCAAAATGAGGGTTCCCTTTTTCATGAAAGACTGTAACGAATTTGGATCTTCTATTTCCTTGGTCAAAGGTAGGATGTCTGTAAACTCAATGGCTCCTTCGAAAGGAACTTGTTCTGGGGTCATCCAATCTGTCTGAGCACTTGCATATCCTTGAGCAATAATCAGACCATCCCAATTAACCAGAACAATGGGAAAACTTGCCTCAAAATACCACGTTCCCGGAGCTGTCCCCGTCACCTTCAGTGGAGAAGAGATAACGGAATTTTTTGAAGGAAGCGTGACAACTAATGAAACTCCTCTTTCAGAAGTAAATGAACCTGCTTCGTTTTCAACAACGGGTTCTTCGATGGAAGGAGTCGGTTCAGGAGAAACATCTACTTGTCTCCAGAGGAAAAAAGCACCGATCAAAATAAGAGCGATCAAAACGATACGGATAATTTGGCTCATATAATTTGGTTTAGATATGACTGCACGATTAGCATAGCTGCCAATGCATCCTCAGGTGCCTGCGCGCCCTCTTCTTTTTGAAGACGGAGACTTTCAGCCGTCGTATAAGATTCATCCTCTTCTATCACAGGTACAAGGACAGCGGAAGAAAGAATCTTGATAAAAGCTCTCGTTTTTTCAAGCTGTTCGGCTGAGTGATGATCTCCTGTTGTCAGAGGAACACCAACAACAATCAACTCAAAATCTTCGTTTCTCACCATCTTACATAATACATCAATCGTCTGAATCCCTCTATTGGAAATAACTTCCAATGGAACAGCCAACTGAACCGTGGAGTCTCCAAGTGCAAGTCCTATTTTTTTATCACCGTAATCAATACCTAAAATCTTCATACGGGAAGAGGAGTCAAAATCTCAACTCCACCTTGTTTGGTTACAGCGATCGTTACTTCAAAATGCGAACCTAAGGAACCGTCAGACATAACAATGCTCCAACCGTCTTTTGCCGTCTGCACATGATAATCGCCACCCAATCCCAACATAGGCTCTAGCGCCAAACACATTCCGTCTTCAATCTTGACGCGAGGGTAACGATCAGAGACAAAATTAGGCACATGAGGAGATTCGTGAACCTGATGGCCGACACCATGCCCAACAAGAGCACGGACAATGCCATACCCATAAGGTTTGACATAATTTTCAATGGCCCTTGAAATATCTTTAATCTCTCCACCCACTTTCGCTGCAGCGACTCCGGCAAGCAACGATTCTCTTGTCACCCGAATCAACTGCAGTGCCTCAGGACTCACCTGACCAACAGCAACAGTAACGGCCATATCCGTACATAAACCTTCAAACCAACAGCCGATATCAAGACCAATAATATCCCCTTCTTTTAATTTTAACGCACGATTCCCAAGTCCATGAACAACTTCTTCATTTACAGAAAGACAAATCGTACTTGGAAAAGGAACATCTTCAGGGGAAGGTTGATACCCTTTAAAGGACGGTATTCCACCACCTTGAAGGATGACCGCTTCACCAATAGCATCAATCTCTTTCAATGTAATGCCAGGAGTGACAGCCTCTACAGACGCTTTAAGAGCCCGAGAAAGCAATGCTCCTCCACGTCGCATAGAATCAATTTCTTTTTTGGTCTTAATCAGTGACATAGACTACTTAAGAGCTTCAATAATTCTTTGAAAAACGGTATCGATAGAACCCACACCCTGAATACGTGTTACATAACCTGCGTACTTTTGAATGACCGGAGCGGTATCGTGTTCATAAATATCCAAACGACGAGAAATGGCTTCAGGCGTGTCATCTTCGCGCTGATACCAATTTCCACCACAGGAATCTGTATCTCCTGATTTTAAGCCATCATTGATAGAACCAACTTTGCCACAGTGATCGCAGGTTAATCGACCCCCCAATCGTTTCAAAGACTCCTCACGAGAAATATCGATAACGAAAACATGAGTAGGATTATCAAAATTGAACGCTTGATATTGAGCCAGATTACGAGGATATCCATCTAAAATATATCCTTTCTTCGTATCTGATCTTTCAAGACGCAGTTTAAGTACGTGAGCAGCATCCTCATCAGAAACTAAATCTCCAAGCTTCATTATGTTTTTTAACTTATTTCCAAATTCAGAACCTGTGACAACTTCATCACGAAGAAGTTGTCCCATTCCAAATGCTGGAATTCCTAAGTATTCGGATAGTTTTTCTGATTGTGTTCCCTTACCACTTCCTTGAGGCCCCATGAGAAAAATTTTATAAATATCAGACATATGGTATGCGGAGTATAACAAAAGCTGTTTAAAATGAAAAAGTATAAATTTTTTCAATGAAATCAAGGAAAAAAATCTCAATATAAAAAAGAACGATGTTTTCGTTCTTTTTTATATTGAGATTTTGTATTTCTTATATTTCATACTCACGCATGGTGAGCTGTGCTTGAATCTGTTTTACACTATCAATAACAACGGCAACAATAATCAAAACGGAAGTTCCTCCAATGACAAGGTTTGTGTTCCCTGTTACCTGTTGAAGAATAATAGGGAGAACAGCGATAATCGAAAGGAATAGAGCACCGGAAAGCAAAAGACGATTTACAACCCAACTTAGGTAATCTGCGGTTTGTTTTCCTGGTCGAATTCCTGGAATAAATCCGCCTTGTTTTTGAATATTCTCCGCAACTTCTTCTGGATGAAAAATAACGGCTGTATAAAAATAAGCAAAAAGAAAGACAAGAACAAAATAAAGAATTCCGTAAATCACCTGATTCTGAAAAACCTGCAAGGTCCATGTAGCAGCTGTTCGCAAAAATTCTGTTTTTGCGTTCAAAAAGAATTGGGCAATAACGGTCGGAAAGAGAATGATAGAAATAGCAAAAATGATAGGAATAACTCCCCCCATATTTAGACGCATTGGTATATGAGAAGTAACAGCTCCTGTTAAACGAGATCCTTGAACGGCTCTTGCATATTGAACCGGGATATTGCGTTGTGCCTCATGCATGATAACAATACTCACGACGGTCAAAATAGCAACGATGATAAAAAGAATGAATGTAATAAGTTGACTACTATCGTAAACGACAAAATATTGTGTCAAAAATGTGGGAAGTCCAGCAACAATTCCAGATAAAATAATGATCGAAATACCATTTCCTATATTTTTCTCTGAAATAAGCTCACCGATCCATACCAAAAACATTGTTCCAGCTACCATGCTCACCATGGCAAATAACATGGTACTAAAACCGGTCTGTGTAAAAAATTGGCCCTGTTGTGAAAGGAGAAGAATTAAACCGTATGCTTGGATTAAACCCAATGGAATAGTAGCAAGACGTGTCCATTGATTAATTCTCTGACGACCTTGTTCTTCCTTTTGCATCTCTTCGATATGGGGAACGATCATTCCCAAAAGCTGAAAAATAATGGATGCGGTAATGTAAGGCATAACCCCCATCGCAACGATAGAAAAACTCTTGAGATTACCGCCTGAAAAAATATCTAACAAGCCATAAAATTGGTTGCCTGAAAAAATATTCTCTAAAGCATTCGCATCTATTCCTGGAACAGGGATATGAGCCGTGATTCGAAAAATAATGAGCATGGTAATAATAAAGAGGATGCTATTACGCACCTCTTTAACATTCCAAACCCTGAAAAACGTATTCATACGAAAAATTAACTCGCGACAACTGTTCCTCCAGCGTCTTCAATTTTTTGTTTAGCCGCAGCGGAAATAGAACAATCTGTAAGAATAATCGAAATGGAAATAGTACCTTTAGCCAAAATTTTTACAGGAGCATTTACTGATTCAATAAGTCCATTTTTTTGAAGAACTTGTGGTGTAATTTTTGTTCCTGATTTAAAATACTTGGAAAGATCCGCTACGTTTACCACCTGAGCGTCAATTCGGTCGCTCTTAAAACCTCGATTTTTGGGAGTGGCAAGCATCATTTGTCGAATTCCTAATTTTTGAAGGCCCGAGACTCCTGATCGCGCACCTTGTCCTTTCACACCTCGACCTGAATACGTTCCCGTAGAACCTAATCCACGTCCAATACGTTTTTTGGATTTTGAGGCACCTTTTTGTGGTTGAATTGAGTGAAGTGTAAGAGGCATAAACTTAAGTGTTATCTACTGCAGCCACATGAATTGAAGCTTCAACATTTGATACCCGATTTTCTGGGACACGAAGTTGTTTAATAGCTTCAAGAGTTGCTTTGGCAATGTTAATTTTATTGCTGGAGTTAACAATTTTTGAAACAGCATTGGGGATACCTGCGAATTCCAAAATCATACGAACAGCTCCTCCAGACTTAAGTCCGGTTCCTTTTGGAGCTGGTTTAAGTAACACGAGTGCTGAACCAAACTTAACCCAAATAGGATGAGGGATCGTTTCGTGAGCCAAAGGAACGGTAATAACATGTTTTTTAGCTTGTTTATAAGCTTTTTCTATTGCTAACTGAACATCGGCCCCTTTAGCAACACCCATACCTACACGTCCTTTTTTATCACCAATAACAAGAGCACATCGAAATGACATTCTTTTTCCACCAGCGGTCACACGTGTCACGCGAGCTAAATCAAGAATTTTCTGATCGAATTCTCTAGGAACTCGTTCTTCTCGTTTTCCTCGACGAGGTCCTCGACCTCGTTTATTATCAGAAGAACGATCAGAGTTATCACTACGTTTGGCAGTGCGAGCACCACCCTTTGTCTGTTGTACGTTTTTTTCTTGTGGCATAAGCTAAATAGTCAAACCTGTTTCGCGAGCACCTTCTGCAACAGCGGCCACTCGTCCATGAAAACGATATGAGCCTCGATCAAATACAACTTTCTTGATGCCAATTGAATCAGCTTTCTTTGCAATCAAAATTCCAACCTCTTTAGCCACTTCGACAGGTTTTCCCTTTTTATTAACATCCTTATCGGAAGCCGCAGCCAAAGTTTTTCCTGCATCGTCATTAATAAGCTGGACATAAATATGTCTAAGACTTCTTTTTACAGAAAGACGTGGATATTCTGCCGTTCCATGAATACGCGCACGAGTTCTTATGGCACGACGAATGGCATTCTTATATTTTTGTATAATGGCTGACATACTCTATTCACCTGCCTTCTGAGCCTTTCCAGCCTTGCGGCGAATAGTCTCTTCAGCATATTTAATTCCCTTTCCCTTATAAGGTTCAGGTTTACGTATTTTTCGAAGGTTATCAGCAAGGGCTCCAACCGCATATTTATCAGCACCAGAAATCTCAATAAGATTACCTTCGACTTTTGCTTCGATTCCCTCAGGAAGTTCCACACGAACTTCATGAGAAAATCCTACAATGAGTACAAGGATACGTCCAGACAAATTAACACGATAACCAACACCGTTAACTTCAAGTTTTTTAAAAAAACCTTTAGTTACTCCAGTAATCATGTTCGCCACAAGGGCTCGTGCTGTACCCCATTGAGATCGTTCATTCTTATCTTCTTCTTGAGAAACAGAAAACTGAATCTCTTTCCCACTAGTTCCATCGACAATGTTAATGGAGACTACGTCATTAATTTGTTGTGTTAATGTTCCCTTTGGCCCTTTCACAACAACTACCGGTCCTTTATCAATGTTAACGTCAACACCTTGGGGAATTAAAATAGGTTTTTTTCCAACTCGAGACATAGGTTTTATGAAATCTCACAAATAACTTCTCCACCAAGGTGACGAGCGCGGGCCTCCTTATTGGTCATTAAACCGTTTGGCGTAGAAACAATGGCAATACCAATATCTGACAAAACTTTGGGAAGATCTGTTGATTTAGCATAGACACGATTACTTGGACGACTTATACGTCGTACCATGTGAATCTTTGGTTGATCATTATGATAACGCAACTCAATACGAATAACAGAAAATTTTGCTTCTGTTACCTTCTCGACTTTCTGTAAATAGCCTTCCTTTTCCAAAATTTTCACAATCGCAAACTTTATTTTGGAATACGGGAAAACAACTTCAGATTTTCGAACAATCTGAGCGTTACGAATACGTGTCAACATGTCTGAAATAGGATCAGTCATCATAGAATTACCAGCTTGATTTTCTTACACCTGGAATCTCACCGCGATTAGCTAATTCACGGAAACAGATACGACAAAGGCCAAAAGCTCGCATATATCCTCGATTTCGTCCACAACGCCAACAACGATGAATTTTACGTGTGGAAAACTTTGGACGTTTTTTTGATTTCGCAATTTGGTTTTCAGTAGCCATAGGTTATGCTTCTTTTTTGAGCGGAAGTCCGAGGTGTGTAAGAAGAGATTTTGATTCGGCATCAGTGTGCGCAGAAGTCGCAATAGTCACTTGAAGACCGTGAATAAGTTCAATTTCATCGATACGAATTTCAGGAAAAGCAATATGTTCTTTGAAACCTATTGAATAATTACCTTGACCGTCAAAAGCTTTTGAAGAAAGGCCACGAAAATCGCGAACTCGAGGTAAAGAGATTTTAATAAGCTTCTCTAAAAAATCCCACATACGTTTTCCTCGCAAAGTAACCTTCATTCCTATGACATTTCCTTCCCGGATTTTGAAACCTGCAATGGATTTTCGCGCTTTTGTAGAAACTGGTTTTTGTCCTGAAATTCGGATGAGTGTTTTTTCCGCTGTTTCAATAAATTTAGCATCTTTCATTCCAGCTCCCAGGCCTATATTAAGACTTACCGATTTCACTGTTGGAACGGCATGAATATTTTTATAACCAAACTCTTCTTTAAGTTTTGGAATAATCTCTTTTTTGTAAAAGGTTTGAAACGACATAAATTTACTCGATATCTTCAGATTGACCTTTTGAGTGAACTACTCTGATTTTGGTTTTTTTACCTTCCTTTTCAATAAATTTATATCCAACACGACCAACTTTTCCGCTCTTGGCAGAAATAACTTGAACGTTTGAATAGTGCATTGGTGCTGGAAATTGAATTTTCTGTCCAGTACGATTTTGTTGCTTCCGTAAATGCTTTGTCATTAAGTTCAATCCTTCAACAACAATTCTCTCAAGTTTTGGAAAAACTTGAATAATCTTCCCTTGTTTTCCCCTATCTTTTCCTGCAATGATACGAACATTGTCACCAGTTTTTATTTTCATATGTCTTAGAGAACTTCAGGAGCAAGGGAAATAATCTTGTTAAATCCAAAACCTCGAAGTTCACGTGCAACAGGTCCGAAAATACGGGTTCCTTTTGGATCTTTTGTTTTCTTATCAATAATCACCGCGGCATTTTCGTCAAAACGAATATAAGTTCCATCCTTACGACGAATCTCTTTTCGTGCTCGAACAATAACCGCCGTGACAACATCACTCTTCTTAACACTTCCGTGTGGAACAGCCTCTTTAACCGCAGCGGTCACTAAATCACCAATTACAGCATAGCGTTTTTGGTAACCCCCCAATACACGGATCACTTGAAGTTTTTTTGCTCCAGTATTATCCGCCACTTTTATCATGGATCGAAGTTGAAGCATAAATTAATTTGCTGTTTTTTTAGTGAGTACTCTCCAACGCTTAGTTTTCGAGTAAGGCCGACATTCTTGAATGTCAACAAGATCACCCAAAGAATAAACGTTATTTTCTGTATGCACGTGAAATTTCTTACTTTGTATATAACGTTTACCGTATTTTGGATGAATCACAGTTCGATCAACACGTACCACAAGAGTCTTATCCATCTTTGCTGAGATGACGGTTCCTGTAAATTTGCGTTGAATTATGTCAGTCTTCATAAATTATTCGGCCTTGTTGATAAGTTCCTCAATCTGTATCTGTCCAAGAATGGTCTTTATTCTTGCTATCGTTCTTCTAAGATCTCGTATCTCTCGAACTTGTTTCAATTGATTAGAGGATCGTTTAAAACGAAGTTCTTTTAAACGATTCTGAATATCCTGTATTTCTTGCATGAGGTTAGGAACACTTTTCGTACGAAGAGTTTTTGTGTCCATATAATTATACTACCTCACGTGAAATAATCTTTGACTTTACAGGGAGCTTATGCGCAGCAAGAGTAAGAGCTGACTGAGCAAGTTCTTGATCAACACCACCCATTTCAAACAATACCGTTCCAGGTCTTATAACTGCTACATAATGATCTACGGCCCCCTTACCTTTACCCATAGGCATTTCAGAACCCTTCGAAGTAACCGGTTTATCAGGAAACACTCTAATCCAAATCTTTCCGCCTCGTTTAACAGCACGTGTCATAGCCCGACGCGCTGCTTCTATTTGGCGAGAAGTGATCCACGCGCCCGTTATCGCCTTAATACCATAAGACCCAAAAGCAATGGTTGTCTTAGTTGTAGCAAGACGTTTTCCACGTGCTCTACCCTTATGCCATTTTCGGTGTTTTACTTTTTTAGGAATCAACATATTCTATCTGGATTAACTATTCTCAAATATCTCACCACGATTGATCCAAACTTTCACACCAATAGCTCCCCAAATGGTTCGTGCTGGAATAGACGCAAAGTCGATATCAGAACGTAAATTATGTAAAGGAATTTTTCCTTGTGAGATAGTTTCTGTTCGTGCGATATCAGCACCATTAAGTCGCCCAGCAATGGTAATTTTGACTCCTTGTGCTCCTGCTTTCAAAGAACGTTCGATAGTCATTTTCATTACACGACGAAACGGCATACGTTTTTCTATATCAGCAGCAATCTGTTGAGCAACGACCTGGGATGATAATGAAGGCTTTTGAACTTCTTTTACATTGATACTCATCTTCACGCGTCGACCTCTAAAAAATTGTTTTTTCAACTTTTGTGTCAATTCTTCAATACCGGATCCTCCTCTCCCTATAATAATTCCTGGTTTGGCAGAATGAATAATGAGTCGTATTTCTTGGCGTGAACGTTCAATCTCAATTCGATCAATGAGAGATTCCTTAAGAAGGATTTTAAGAAAACTTCGAATCTCAACATCTTCTTTCAACAAATCTTTAAATCCGTTCTTCTTTGCAAACCAAACCCCATCCCAACCACGAATGACTCCGATACGAAAAATATTTGGATGTACCTTATTTCCCATAATTATGAAGTTAAACTTGCTGTTGATGAGTTATCTGAAGTTTTCATTAAACGTTCATCTAGCACAATAGCTATATGCGTTGTTCTTTTACGAATAGGGGCGGCTCGGCCAAAGGCTCGTGCACGCCATCGTCCCAACGTAGGACCTCCATCAGCAAAAATTTGCTTAACATAGAGTTCACTCGCGTTTAAGCTAAAATTGTGTTCAGCATTAGCTATAGCAGAATTCAAAAGTTTCATAACTGGTTCTGCGGCAGCTTTTTTCATGACATGAAGCTGTGATCGTGCTTCATTCACTTTTAATCCACGAATAACATCAATCACAAGTCGGACCTTGCGTGGAGACATATGAATATAGCGTGCTGTTGCTTTGACTTCCATAAAATATCTTAGGTTGTTGCTTGTCCTTCTGCTTTTTTAACCTGACCACCATGTCGAACAAATTTTCTGGTAGGAGAAAACTCTCCTAACTTATGTCCAACCATGTTTTCTACAACGCGAACTTGTATAAAATCTTTTCCATTATGAACAGCGAAAACAAATCCAACCATTTCAGGAGTGATCATGGACGATCGTGCCCAGGTCTTAATAGGAGTTCCTTCACCTGGTTTACGGGCAGCGATCTTTTTTAGAAGTTTTGGATGGACGTAAGGTCCTTTTTTCAAACTACGTGACATATTAATTGCCGCCTATGAAACGTCCACGTTTGCGACGTTGAATAATCAGTTTGGTTGATGCTTGTTTCTTTCGAGTTTTTACACCAAGCGCTGGTTTACCTGTAGGAGTTTTTGGTCGTTTTAATCCGATAGAATTACGACCTTCACCTCCACCGTGTGGATGATCCACTGGGTTCATGGCTTTACCACGAACAGTTGGTCTCCATCCGCGATGACGCGTACGTCCCGCTTTACCCCATCGAATTAAGCGACGATCCGGATTGGAGACATGCCCGAGCGTTGCCATACAATGTTTGGGAACCATACGGACCTCTCCAGATGGAAGACGAAGGGTGGCGTAAGATCCTTCAATTGCCATAAGTTGAGCAAACGTTCCGGCTCCGCGTACGACTTGTCCACCCTTTCCTGGTTTCAACTCGATGTTATAAATCTCCATGCCTATTGGAATATGTTCGAGTTTAAAACGATTTCCTGTTTGTATTTCTCCTTTTTGCAAAGAAGCAATAACCGTATTTCCTACTCCAAGTCCAATAGGGGCAACAATATAACGTTTTTCTCCATCAGCATAATGCAAGAGTGCTAATCGAGCACCACGATTTGGATCGTATTCTATAGAAGCGACGACTGCCGGGACATCAAACTTATCACACTTAAAATCCACGAGTCTGATTCTTCGTCGAGCTCCACCACCACGATGACGCACCGTTATTTTTCCATTTGTACGTCCACTAAACTTTTTTCTTTTGATGGTTAATTTTTTTTCAGGAGTCGTCTTTGTGATATCAGAAAAATCATCAACACTTGAAATACGACGACCTGCTGTTGTTGGTTTGTATCGTTTTACTGACATAAAAATTAAACACCCTCGTATACATTAATGGTTTGCCCTGCAGGAAGAGTGACAATGGCTTTTTTCCAGTCTGAACGCTTTCCTTTTCTTCCCCCAAAACGTAATTTTTTACCGGTAACATTCAAAATATTTACCGATACAGGTTTCATGCCATAAGTTTGTTTAATGGCAGAGGATACCTGAATACGATTAGATCCCTTTTGAACAAGAAAAACGTATTGATTTGTAGATGCAAGAACAGCAGCCTTTTCAGAAAGCAGTGGTTTAATAATCACATCGACGAAAGAAGATGAAACAGATCCTGAACTATTCTTCTTTTCATCTGAAAGAATCTCTTTATCAACAAGATCTTTTGATACGGTCTCTTTCTTTGTTTTTTTGACTCGATTCAAGATACCCATACTTAGTTCTTCTTATAGATCTCAGTGATCATTGTTATTGCTGACTCTGTCATGAGTAAACAATCAAACCGCAATAAATCAACAATATTCAATGCGTTAGCAGGCAACGTTTCAACATTTGGAATATTTCGAGCTGCTCTACTAATAATCTTATGTTCAGGAGTAGTAACAATTAACGTCTTCTTTCCTGTAAGAGGTAGGTAGGCAAGTGTGTTAACCAACTGTTTTGTTTTTCCTTCTTCCACACCAAGATTATCAACAGCAATAAGTCGTTCACTTGTAAGTTTATCAGTCAAAACCATTGCTAGAGCTTTTCGACGTGCTTTGCGATTCATTTTTAAAGAAAAATTTCTATCATTACGTGGACCGAATGTAATACCTCCGCCAATCCAAATCGGTGATCGTCTGGAACCGTGTCGCGCACGACCTGTTCCTTTCTGTTTCCATGGTTTTTTCCCAGTACCAGCAACTTCACCACGAGTCTTTGTATGAGCAATAGGACTACGTGCATTAGCCGTTTGTATAACCACAGCCTCATGAACAAGAGCTGGGTTAATTTTAACACCAAACAATGCGTCATCTAAAAGAAGTTCACCTTTGGAAGAACCATCCTTTGTGTAAAGTGTTATGCGTGCCATACTGTTTTTCCAGGTCTAGTTTTAATCATGATCAAGCCTCCACGTGCTCCAGGAACAGCTCCCTTTAAAGCAATAATGTTGGTTTTAGAATCTGTTGAAATAACTTCGAGATTCTTTATTGTTACTCGTTCATCACCCATACGTCCTGCCATACGCTGACCTTTAATAACCTTACCCTGACGTTGAGATCCGATAGATCCACCCATGCGCTGTTGATCTTTATTTCCGTGAGTTGCTTTGCCTCCTTTAAAGTGATGACGTTTAACAACACCCGCATATCCTCGTCCTTTTGAAACACCTACAACATCAACACGTGCGCCTCGTTCAAAAACTTCTACAGAAATAGCGTCACCACGCTGAAGAGTATTGTTGCTATTCACTCTAAATTCTCTCAACACGGAAAAATTCTCTAAATTTTTAAGATGACCAACTTGTGGTTTAAGAATACGAGATTTCGTCTCTATACCAACCTGAATAGCTAAATACCCATCTGTTTCGTCGGTTCGTACTTGAGTAACAGTATTGGGTTCAGCTTGAATAAGAGTGACAGGAATGACCATTCCATCGTCACTAAATAACTGTGTCATTTCGATTTTTCGTCCAATGATGAAAGACATAATGAAGCTAGCATAAAAGCTAGAAGTCGAAAGAAAACAAGGTTGTTTCCTACCAACTTCTAGCCTCACAATCGAACTAGTTTAGTTAAAACTAAACCGCAAACTGTCGAGGAAAATTTTTAATGTGATAAAACAATTCTCCTTATACAATCTTGAAATCCCAGGAAGGTTTTCTCCAAAAGTCATTCTATATAACGCGAGATCTTTCTTCCTTGTTTAAAGATTGTTGGAAGGGGTAGAGAAGGATAATAGTTACTTAAAATATTAACTACTATCCTTCTCTACCCCGTTAAATATCTAGGTCTTAATCTCTACATCCACACCTGCTGGCAAATTGAGACTCATCAGAGAATCAATAGTTTTTTCAGTTGGATCCGTAATATCAATCAGTCGTTTATGGACACACATTTCGTATTGTTCACGAGAATCCTTGTGTACAAAGGTTGAACGATTGACGGTATATTTTCGTTTTTCCGTCGGAAGTGGAACCGGACCAATCACTGTTGCTCCTGATCGCTGAGCTGTCTTTATGATTGTTTCGGTAGCCTGATCAATAATTTTATGATCATAGGCGCGTATCTTAATACGAATACGTGCTTTTTCTTCTTGTTTTTTCTTATCGTCTGACACACTTTATAGATAAAGAACGAAAAGGAGAGACGAACATCAATCCGCCCCTCCTTAATTATTATTTGATAATTTTTGTAACAATACCAGCACCTACTGTATGTCCACCTTCGCGAATAGCAAAAGACATTTTTTCTTCAAGAGCTACTGGTTGAATCAATTTAATATTAAGATTCAAGGTATCTCCAGGCATTACCATCTCAGTTCCTTCAGGTAAAATAACCTCACCTGTTACATCTGTTGTTCTAATATAAAACTGAGGTTTATATCCCTTAAAGAAAGGCTTATGTCGTCCGCCTTCTTCCTTTGTAAGGGCATAGACTTCTGCTTCAAATTCAGTATGAGGGGTAATAGAACCTGGTTTAGCAAGAACCATTCCACGTTCAACATCTTCTTTCTTTATTCCGCGCAAAAGAAGTCCAGCATTATCACCGGCACGTCCTTCTGATAGTTGCTTGTTAAACATTTCAATTCCAGTAACAACCGTCTTTTTTGATTCTTCATTAATACCAACAATTTCAACTTCTTCGTTGATCTTGATGACACCGCGTTCAATACGTCCTGTGACAACCGTTCCACGACCTTCGATAGAAAAAACATCCTCGATAGGCATCAAAAGTGGCTTGTCTACATCGCGAACTGGTTCTGGAATATTATCTAAAGCTTGAACGATTTCCATGATAGGTCTGGCTGCTTCTTCATCGTTTGGATTTTGAAGAGCTTTCAATGCAGAACCACGAATCACAGGGACATCATCACCAGGAAACTTATACTGCTTCAAGAGATCACGAACTTCTTCTTCAACAAGATCGATAAGTTCTGGATCATCAACTTGATCGACTTTATTCAAAAACACAATGATACTTGGAACACCAACTTGGTGAGCAAGAAGGATGTGTTCACGCGTCTGAGGCATAGGACCATCAGCAGCAGAAACAACGAGGATAGCACCATCCATCTGTGCGGCTCCAGTAATCATGTTCTTAATATAATCAGCGTGACCAGGACAATCAACGTGTGCGTAATGACGTTTTTCTGACTCGTACTCACAGTGAGCTGTAGCAATGGTAATACCACGAGCTTTAGACTCAGGAGCCTTATCCAAATCATCAACACCCTTAGATTGGGCGGTCATACCCTTTGCGTTTAATACCGCAAGAAGGGCAGCCGTCGTGGTGGTTTTGCCGTGGTCAACGTGACCTATTGTACCGACGTTTACGTGCGGTTTATTTCGCTCAAAGACTCCAGCCATATGGATTGAAGTTGATGGGCAATATACCCAAAATTAATTACTTATTAGATAAAAAGAGTTCTTCTAAGACGAGCGAAAGTATAACAGAGCTCTATAAAACACGCAAGTCTTAGTCTTCTACTCAATAGGTTCAAGATAAAACTGTTCTTCTCCGTATTCTTCTTCATTCTTTTTTTCTACAATTTCTTGTTCTTTTTTTGTTTGAGGTTCAGATTCAGGGATAGTCTTCGTCTGGTGACGATCTGCAAACTCTTTATAATTTTTCTCTAAATCAGAAAGTTCTTCTTTGCTAAGATCTTGTAAATCCCATGTCTGACCTTCCCCATCCGCTGACTGCATCACATCCCAAATACTTGGTTCTGGTTCTGAATCTTCAGAAAAAACCAATCTTTCAGAAGAATCATCAATATCCTCATCAAAATCATCTTCCAAAAAAGATGTTTCATCTAACAAATGCTCGTAACGATCCAAATCCATCACCACAAAAGCATCTTCACTATCTTTATCGACAACCACCATGGTGTCTCCTGTACGACGCACAAGATTTAAAACTCGTTTTAAGTGTTGTTCCATAATGTTGGCATTGTAACGAACTAACATGTGATGTCAAGCATTTTATATTGACTTTTTATCCAAAATTTGATTAATTCTGTCTAGTTCTTTTTATCCAAATAGCCAATCTGTTTATTCGCTTGAACTTCTCAACAAGAGGTGATTCATGAGTTGGCCTATATTCACTTTACTTTTCTTGATGGCGATCTGTATGGGGGCATCCGATGGCGGAAGAGGGCTGTTAGTACGCCGCATGGCGCGAGTTGAAACAGCAATCGCTGTACTGTATATGGGATTTGCCGTTCCTGTAGGAATAATCCTTCTTTACGTTCACGGCGTTCCACAGATTCAACAAGGATTCTGGGGAACCATACTTATATCAACGATCCTACATCTTCCCGTGACGCTTTTACTTTACTACGGAATGAAAAAGACAGATCTTTCTCTCTTTGGAGCGATACTAACTCTTGCTCCAGTAACCGTTTGCTTTGGAGAATGGATGATCGCTGGAGATGTTCCAAATACTCTTGGGTTAATAGGGATAGGTATAGCGGTTCTTGGAACATACTTCCTAAAAATAGATCAATTTAAAGAAGGACCACTTGAGCCTTTTCGAAAACTCTTTCTTGATCCAGGAACACGACTCGGGCTTATCATGCTTTGCCTATTTGCCATAACAGTTCCATTCCAACGCCGTGCGGTCCAATTTTCCAGTCCATCAATCGTTCTGTTATTTGAAATGGGGGTCGTGGCTATATGCATGTGTATTACTGTTCTTTTCGTGGATAGAAATTGGAGAGAAGAAATACGTCGTAATAAATCCCTTCTCTTAAAAACAGGAATTTCTTGGATGATCGGGGTTATATGCATGTATGAAGCCCTAAACTTCACCCTGGGCAGTTACGTCCATACTATGCGAGCCTTATCTGTATTCGTCCTTCTTTCTATTGCCTCAAAGACACTCAAAGAACGCTGGCAAAAACTGCTTCCAGGACTTCTCACAATTGTTATTGGTGTGATGATGGTCGTCATGTCGTAATGTCTTAAAACACAAATCCCGGGATTAACCTTTTGGTAAAACCCGGGATTTTATATTTGATTATTCTTATTTAAAGCTTCGTCATCGCTTCTTGAAATTCTTCATCCGTTGCTTCCGGACCGTTTAACCCATCAAATAGATGTTCTTGCCAATAAGGCAATGAGTTCATATTTTTACGAGTCAGGCGTTGGGCAAGTTCCAGGTCTCCACCGGCAACCGTACTGAGGAAAAATTGCACTCCACCCTCAAAAATTTCTTCTCCCGTCTTAATTTTATCTCCAATAGAATCAAACGTACAGACAGGACCATACATGGTTTGGAGTCCGATCATCTCCTTATGTTCCCCTTCAAACGGCATTCCGCATGTAATACATGAAATCATAGATTTATTTCTTTAAATGAATAAAAGGCTTGTAAAACGTTAAAATAGACACAACGACCTGTGGATCAGTTGACAAGAAAACTATTTTCTGATATTCTACTCATCTGTGCATATCCAAAAGATAGCCTTTCAAAGTATATAACTATATAAGTAAAAAGACATTTGAGACAAAACAGGCACAGGAACGAGGTAGATGAACTGGAACTAAGTAACACAGTTAAGCCAGAAACAGCACTTCAGAATCTCAAATGAAAAACACCCGGATCATTTCCGAGTGTTTTTTGTTTGAATTCGACTTATCGTTTTTTCAAAATCTACAAATTCTTAAACAGACTCTCGAAAAAGAAACGGTAAATGAGTTTATCTCGATTTCGAAAATATCCCTGTTTTCTTTGCCTCTTCAACCTTTTTAACTTCTTCAGTTTCGCCTAATTTTTTTAGAAGTTCTAAAAAATCGGCATCTTTCCAGTCGTTATATACCTCATGTCTCAAACCATTTACAGAACCACCAAAAGCCATTTCACTAATCTCACTCATGGTTAAACGGTAATTTGTGGGATCGCTTTCTTTCATTTTTGAAAAAATTTCAAATGTTTTATCAAAATTAATTGGTAAAGCATTCGAATCTTCAAATTTTTGTTCCGCTTCTTTGTGTTGTAAATGTGCTCTCTCGCCGTGCAATGCAAATTTATAAAATTGATTTAAAACAACATTTCCCTTTTCATCTTTAACTTCTGTCCAATAATTATTCGTGGTTTTAGTCCAACCAGGGGGAGTATCGACTTCATAAAAAAGCACTCCACGCAAAGAAAATTTTGCTTCTTCTACTTTAAAACCCATTGTTTCCAGTTGTGTTCGCGTATCTCCGCCCCATTGGTCTTTTTTAGCAACAAGCCAAGGTACCGAAGCTGCAATATAAGCCTGCATTTCTTGTTCATCTTTTTCTTCCCGTGTCTGTGCCTGAACGCCTTTGTACAGCGTTTTCATCCTTTCTGCGTGCGCTTTTTCTTGCGCTTTTTCTTGCGCTTTTCTAGCTTCAAATTCTTTATCTATATGTTCTAAAAACTCTGGTGTCACCACTGAAGGTTCTCCTCTACCGAACAATCTAGCAAGCACCCCTCCTAAACGACTTGTTGCGCTTCGTTTTTCTCCATTTTGCGATTTGTGAAATTCCTGACACTCACCTGTTCGGTGTCCTTTTCCACAAATTTTACAAGAATTTTCCATAATTGAATTGATAAAGATTTTAATATAGACTCTATGATTTTTTATTTTCCTTTTAGAGAGGTTAAAGCCGTATTTAATTCTCTCATATGTGCTTTTTCAAGATCAACTCCATAATGATTAGCAATCCTAATGATCATAAAAAATATGTCGGATAGTTCATTGCCAATCTCATCTTTTGAGGCTTTATTATAGTTAGGATCGTTCATTCTTTTAGAAAAATAATATTTCTCTAAAACCATAACATTTTTGCTAAGCTCGCCGACCTGTTTCATAAGTTCAATCATATTACCTTCAATACCCCAATTGCGTTGCTCAACTTTTTGAAAAGCCTCAATGACTTCGTTAGTTTTTCCAACAATTTCTTTGAATGTAAGATTCGACATATTTTTTATGATTGAACTACCACGCACTGAAACATGTGCTAATTCGGTAAAGAAAAAAGGATTATTTATTGCAACACCCCTCCCCACTCCATCACTTCAAACCCCTCTCTGTTGGCGTGTGGAAGTGTTGTTGGTGGATTTGATGGGAACCGATTTTCAAGAGGCGAATAATCCATCAGGATACGGAAAATGTGATCTGGTTTAACAGACAACTGCAATGGAACCAGCTGGTTCATAACCTCCGTGCCATGGAACCCGATTTTATAATACGGTGCCTCCTGCATGCGCGGCAGCCAAAATTCAAGAAAATCGTTTCGTTCGTTTTCAAAAAAACCCATCTCATCCAATGTCTGCGTCAAAAATGACTCTACGTCCGCTTGTTCAACAACCCAGTAATGATGCGGCGCAGAATACATTCCACCTCTTCCCTCCCAAAACAAATACGGATATTCAAGCCCATCATCCTGATTTACTATTTTTCCGTCAGGAGAAGCTGTAACACGCCATCCATTTTTATAAAGAGGCTCTGTGTAAGAAAATCCACCCTTTGGATTCACCCAAACGGTCATATCCGTAACCTGTTCAGGATACAGATAAATGACTGGCTTTCCACACTCGACCGGAGGAATAATTTCAATACTTGTGGCCTCAATCCAGCGATCAAACGCGTCTTGAAAATAAAAATACGGATGTACAAAATCTGCAAGGGTTTTCGCCTCTTCGCCAGGATACGTCACGATATTAAAAGCATCTGTATAATAATCGTTTTCATAGCTAGAGGGTTCAAACACCTGCGTCTGACTTCCATCATCTCCTAATCCAAGACCCACAGCCATCAAACCAATCTGATCAATCTCCGCTTGAGAAACCACGTGGGTCGTAGTTTTAAACCCGCAACCACCAAGTTCTCCTTTAAAATATTCTTGTGTGTTTGTACTTCCGTCATTCCAACGAATTCTTGGAATTCGACGACCTTCGAGGATGTTTCCATCCTCATCTTTCACATCATCTTTAAAAAAAGGAATTTCAATATCATAAAATAACACGCGACCATCTTCGTCTAGCACATAAAATTGATCACGTCCCATACTTGTCTGTCCAGGCAATACATTTCCATCTACATCTTCTTTTGGTTCATATAACGAAAGAACTCTGCCGTCTGAAAGCTGTGTGGTTCGTGTCGCAGAAGCAAGAGAAATAGCCTCCTGCGAATACAAACGCAACCATAACCCTGTAAACACAAAAGAACGGCCTTGTGTGTCACCAACGATCTGTTCAACAGTTTCAAGCTCTGAAATCACAGATTCCGTATCAATCACATATCCGTCCAGGTCCGCAACCTTTTCACCAAGAGACTCTTGCACGGTCATTTCCCCCAACCTTGAAGGAAACCACCCACCAACATTTCGATATAACCGATCTAACAAAACAGGAGCGACTACACCTGACGGATCACGCAATACATAATAGCTGGCATAAAATGTTCCCATTCCTTGATTTTCAATCGTCGTCATTTCCAACGACCTACCATCATAGACACCTCCCACAACTGTTCCAAGCTGGACCGCGGAAGCATATTGATTCGACGAATTCTCACAAACCGTTGGTTCATTAAAACAAGCCGCACGCGATAACACCTCGTCAGGCACTCTCGAAGGTTGTTGTTCAGAATTAATCCAATTAACCTGAATCGTGTTTCCATCAGTTTCCTTTACAGAAGGAACTTTCGATTCTGTTAGTTCTTCCGGTTCTTGCACAGCAGGAACGGTTTCTTTCACAGGAACCTCCGATGGTGTGATGGATTGCGGACGCATCTGCAACAGACGCGTAGCAAAAAAACCCCCAACAAAAGCGACGATACAGACGATAATGACCACAGCAAACGGTCCAGTGTTCATGTTTGAACGTTTCTCTTTTTGATTTACAACATTGCTCATAAAAAATAGTTATTGAGACCTGTGCAAAAGTCGATGAGATTGCGGTGCACGGGCTACCAAGCTCCGCGAACCCTATTCACAATAGGGAGAGTGGAGTTGGTGGGCGCCCGTAAGCCGCAAGATCGCGACTTTTGTAGAGGTCTTTATTCTTTTTTCCATAATAACACGAGTACGTGAAACATCTTCTCGAAGACATTCGTATCTTTTGTTGTTTGAAAATATCCTAAAATGTGGCTGGTATTTTCATGCCAATCCGTCGTTGCCCCCATGGTTAAAGAACTCCCATGATGGGTTAGAGTCCACGCTTGTGTAGCGCGAAGACGATTGATCTCAAAGAGTGTTTCAAGAACGCGATTCGCATCAACATCAAGTGAACACTTTTCTTCGCATAAACCGTTCTCAATAGTTCTGATGGTTATTTCATCATGAAACAGTTGAATATCCTCAGGCTTTTGATGAGACATATCCATTGACGCAACGACCACGGCTTTTGGAACAATCTCTTGAATGGTCTGAGCAAGCATCTTCACTTGATCGTCTGTGGCCTTGTCATAAATCACGATGGGAAGAATATGAGCCTGAGGAAACCAATATTTCACGAATGGGACAATGGCTGAAACACCATGTTCTCGTTCAAACGTCTCAGGCTCGTAAGCAAAAACTGAATCTCTTTCAAGAAATTTTGCCAAAAGCCTTGTGTCAACCTCTACGTCTCCAAAAGGAGTTATCCATGTACCATCGGTCATTTGTATGGAGGAACGACCTAAAGAAAAATGATTGGGGGAAAGAATAACAACGACCTTTTCACGACCGGTTCCCAATGAAGCAAACAGCTGCGCCATTTTATCCGCGACCAACAAATGATGCGCAACGATTCCGGATAAAGATCCGGTTCGCTTAATATCTTCAGAAGCATGATTCGCTCGTTCGTAAAGAGTTGAAGAGGCGAACAGGTAAGAAAACGCATGTGCCCTATTATCAAACGAGGAGGGTGACTGTTCACTGTAAGTTGTCCAAAAAAAACCAAAAAAGAAAAAAATCGGGATCAAAAAACCCATCAAGACAATCGCAAGCCACTTGGGCATACTAAGACAACCCCATTATTTTTTTTATGGCAGGAAGTTTTTTTTGCAGATCTTTAAACTCAGCTATTTGTCCACGACAACGAGCGAGATTATGATCGCGACGAGATTCATAGCGGGACGAATCCCATCCAAAATACGTATCTTGAAAATAATCAATCAAAAAACGCGCGGATAGCTCAAGAAGCACTGCACCGATTCCTCTTGGAATCAGTTGAAGCTCTTGTTTGGTGATAAATCCTTTCGCCTCACGTTGATACCCGATAAAAGCAGCACGAAAAAGATTGAGGTTAAAACAGTTGCGAGGATCGTCTTCTTCACGTCCACACCAAGAACGAAAAGCATCTCCCAAATCCAATGGCAGATATCCACGCTGAACAAGATCCAGATCAATGATCGCAACCGCTTTTCCTTTGGAATTAAAAATGAAATTAGAAATCTTTGGATCTGCGTGAATGACACGAGTACGCAACCTTTGAGGCATGAACTGCTTTGGAAGGTGTTTTTGAAGAAAAGAAGCCTCTTCTTGTACACCCTCTAACAATGCGGAGTGTTCAAAAGACTTGAGAGTCGACAATAACGTTTCGTAATAACGGCGTGTTTGAAACCAAACCAATGGCGTTTGAAAGGAATACGCAATGGGAGCGAGCGTGCGATGAAATTTTGCAAAAAGACTACCGGCTTCACGTGCAAGAGTTGGCTGCGAAAGACGATGATAGATTTTTCCTGGAACATAGGTCTGCATACGCCAGACTCTCGTAGATTCTTTTACCAGCATGTCTCCAGATCGACTTAACACGGCTCTGGCTGTCAAAAATTTTTGAGATTCTAAATAACGTGTCACAGAAAGAAAATCTTCAGCGATCGCCTCATGAGCTAAGAGAGGATGAAGCTGCTGAAGAATAAACGTTCCTTTTTGGGTTTTCAATTTAAACGTTTTATGAACAAGACCGTCTGTTATGCCTTTTATGGAACGCACATTCCCTATATCATAAGAGGCAAGAACGCTTTTTGGTATCTCATTTTTCATACTCTATGAATCTTATCATATTCCTTTTCTTTCTCTTCGCTGTTCTGATTATTGTATTGGATCTGTTTGCAATCTACTGGTTTGGGGGGATGCTCATTCCGATTGTGTCAGGTGGAGGTCCCTACGTTCCGACAAAACCAGAAATCATGGAACAAATGCTGCGTGTCGCTTGTGTGAGACCCGAAGATTACGTTGTGGATCTTGGCTCGGGTGACGGACGTCTGGTCATTGCCGCCGCACAAGCCGGAGCCAAACAATCGGTAGGATATGAAATTCATCCAGGACTCGTAAAACTTTCCAATTGGAAGATTCAAAAAATGAACCTTGAAAAACAAGCTTTGGTTTTGAAAGAATCGATGTGGAAGGCAAATCTTTCAGAGGCAACACTGGTGTTCCTTTATCAAATCCCCTACGCCATGAATCGCATAAAAAAACTTCTTGAAATGCAGCTGCCTCCAGGCTCTCGCGTCGTCTCGCACGCATTCCCCATTCCGGGATGGGAACCAGAGTCTATAGAAGGAAACGTTCTTTGTTACAGAATAAAAAACAGAGTGTAAATTACACTCTGTTTTTTTGTTTTTAACGGTGGTTGCCACCGCGCTTTTCAATGATTTCTTTGGCGACGTTTGAAGGCACAACATCGTAATGGTTAAACTCCATGGAATAACTAGCGCGTCCTTGAGTATTGGAACGCAACGTTGTCGCGTAGCCAAACATTTCCGCAAGAGGAACAAACGCATCGATCACTTTGGCACCGGAGCGATCACTCATGTTCTGGATTTGGCCTCGTTTTGCATTCAAGTCTCCGACCACCGTTCCCATGAAATCTTCTGGTGTAACCACTTCCACTTTCATGATCGGTTCAAGCAAATCGATCCCTGCCTTTTTAGCCGCGTCTTGAAATGCCATAGATCCTGCGATCTTAAAGGCGGCTTCTGAAGAGTCTACTTCGTGGTAGGAACCATCGTACAGTATGGCTTTCACGTCCAGGATAGGATATCCAGCAAGTACACCGCGATCGGCTGCTTCACGAATACCTTTTTCAATTGGATTGAAATACTCTCTTGGAACAGAACCACCTTTGACCATTTCTTCAAATTCAGTACCGGATCCAGGAGGAAGTTTCTCCAAGTGGATAAGGGCGTGACCATATTGTCCTCGTCCACCACTTTGACGAATAAACTTTCCTTCACCGTCGGCATTTCCTTTGATGGTCTCGCGGTAAGAAACTTGAGGTTGACCGACATTACATTCAACACTGAACTCACGCTTCATGCGATCAACAATGATGTCCAAATGCAACTCTCCCATTCCTGAAATAATCACCTGATTTGTTTCCTCATCTGTACGCACACGGAAGGTTGGATCTTCTTCCGCAAGCTTTTGAAGAGCCATACCCATCTTTTCTTGATCGGCCTTTGTCTTAGGTTCGATCGCGATAGAAATAACAGGTTCAGGAAATGAAATAGATTCGAGCAAAATAGGATGATCTGGATCACACAAGGTATGGCCCGTAAATGTTTCTTTTAATCCAACCATCGCAGCAATTTCACCGGCATAAACTTCGTTCACGTCTTCTCGGGTGTTGGCATGAAGACGCACAATGCGTCCCACACGTTCTTTTCCTCCTGTAGAAGAGTTGAGAATATAAGATCCCGCTTTCACGACTCCAGAATAAACACGGAAGAAGGCGAGTTTTCCAACGAATGGATCCGCAGCGATTTTAAAGGCGAGAGCGGAAAATGGTTCGTCGTCTGCGGTTCTGCGAGTTAATTCTTTTTCTGGATCATCTGGATCAGTTCCTTTAATTCCAGGAACCTCAAGAGGACTTGGAAGAAATTCGACTACGGCATCCAGAAGCAATTGAACGCCCTTATTTTTAAGAGCGGAACCGCACAAAATAGGAATAAACGTATTGGCAATCGTTGCTTTGCGGATGACAGCCTTTACTTCTTCGATCGTTGGTTCTTCTCCAGCAAGATACTTCTCCATGAGTGCTTCATCATTTTCTGCAACCGCCTCAAGAAGCTTTGCTCGATACTCATCAGCCTTTGCTTTGTATTCCTCAGGAATATCAACGATGTCGATTTCCTTTCCTTGATCGTCTTTATAGATGTACGCCTTCATGTTGAGAAGGTTGATCACACCAACAAAACCACCTTCTGTTCCAATAGGTAACTGGATTGGATAGGCATTCTTTGTAAGACGGTCATGGACGGAGGCGACGTCCTTATAAAAATCAGCTCCTGTTCGATCAAGCTTATTGATAAACACCAAACGAGGAACATGAAAGTCGTCAGCATAACGCCAATTGGTCTCAGACTGAGGTTCCACACCAGCTACACCATCAAAAACCGCAATTCCACCATCGAGCACACGCATCGAGCGCTTTACTTCAACCGTAAAATCAATGTGTCCTGGAGTATCGATCAAATTCATGCGGTGATCCTTCCAAAAACAGGTGGTCGCAGCGGCCGTAATGGTAATTCCGCGTTCACGCTCTTGTTCCATCCAATCCATGGTTGCTGCACCCTCGTGCACTTCACCAATCTTATGTTTGCGTCCTGTATAAAACAACACGCGTTCAGAAACAGTCGTTTTCCCAGCATCAATATGGGCAAAAATACCGAAGTTACGAATTTTATCGAGCGGATATTCTCTAGGCATATAAAATGATTATCGACGTGCAAAGTGAGCAAAGGCACGGTTTGCTTCGGCCATGCGCTGAACATCCTGTTTTTTCTTAATGGCTTCTCCTTCGTTATTTGCAGCAGAGATAAGTTCTTCTGCTAATTTCTGTGCCATCGGTCGACCCTTTTTGCTTCGAGCGGCTGTGATAATCCAACGGTAAGAAAGAACATAGCGTCGATCTCCGCGGACAGACATAGGAACCTGATAATTAGCTCCTCCAACACGGCGGCTCTTTACTTCAAGAGAAGGCATCACATTCTTAATGGCACGTTCAAAAACATCTAAAGGGTTTTCTTTTGTTTTTTCACCAATGACTTCAAACGCATCATAAACGACACGTTGCGCCGTCGTCTTTTTTCCATCATACATGATGTAATTGACGAGTTTGGTGACGTAAATATTGTTGTACTTTGGATCTGGCGTGAGTTCACGCTTTGGGGCCTGTTTACCTCGCATAATGTTATGAGTGAAACCCATCGGTAAGCTTCCCCCTTATGAAGGGTACTCCGATGAAATTAAATTAGAGAACGGATCTAAATAATAGGACTTTCTCACTTGAGTGCAGAACGCGAAGAAATCGAGGCTTTTTGTGAGCTGTATTCAAAATACAGTGAACAAAAAACGTAGATTTCGACAAAGTTATGTGCCAAGTGAGAAAGTCCTAAATAAAACGAGTCCGTAGGCAAAAACGTCTTGAATAAACAAAACGCTTTGGCCTACGGACTCTCTCAATTATTTCTTCTTGGCTTTTGGTCTTTTTGCTCCGTACTTTGAACGGCCGCGCATACGCCCTTCAACGCCTTGCGTATCGTAGACGCCACGAACAACGTGATAGCGCACACCAGGAAGATCTTTCACTCGACCACCCCGAATCATGACGATGGAGTGCTCTTGCAAGTTGTGACCCTCACCTGGAATGTAAGCATTAACCTCTGTTCCATTTGAAAGACGCACACGGGCAATCTTACGAATAGCAGAGTTCGGTTTCTTTGGTGTCATGGTTGTCACCTTCACACACACTCCACGCTTAAAAGCACTTCCTTTAGAAAGTTCTGTACGCTTTCGATGAAGAGAATCAAGCGTATATTGCATCGCAGGAGATTTGCTCTTTGAGGTCTTTGAAGTACGACCTTTTCTAATAAGTTGGTTGACTGTAGGCATAAAAAAAATTCGCCTGGAGATTAACACGGAGAGTATTTTTGGTCAAGAAAATAATGTGTACATGAGAGATAATGTCCTGTTTTAGAAAAGGCTAAAAATAGAAACAAAATATCCATCACAACTTCCTCCGATCAGAAGACTACAAATGGCAAAGGCGGGTTTTGAAATAAAAAAGAAAACATTAATGCTAGTAAAAGCACTTAAAAGAACAGCGATCATCAAAATTTGAGGACCACGCGTGGCCACGAATGTGCGTAATTGCTGATATTTTGGATGATCAAATAACGCAAAAAATAACTTGGAACCATCCAATGGATGAACAGGGATAACATTAAACAGCATCAAAAAAAGATTCAATAAAATAAGCAAAAAAAGAAAAATGGACAACAAGTTTAAGAGTTCGATGACCCCTGCCCCCACCAACACTCGAAAAACAATACCGGCAAAAAGAGCCACGAAAAAATTTGATATAGGACCAGCAAGGGCAATTTTCACGGAATCCCATTTAGGATCTTGTAGGTTGTAAGGATTATAAGGAACAGGTTTTGCCCATCCAAATCCAAATAAGAGCAATAAGATAAGGCCTGTTGGATCGACATGGGCAAGAGGATTTAACGTCAATCTCCCCTCATACTCAGCCGTTTTATCCCCTCGTAATTTTCCTACAAACGCATGAGAAAATTCATGAATGGTTAGTGAACTCAAAATCGCTACAATCCAAGCAATAGCAATAGCCGGGGAACCAAATAAAAGATTGAGAAACATACGAAAGAGATTATACCAAAATTTGAAGAGGGATCGATATTAAAAAAACCTCGCAACATTATGCTACGAGGTCTCGTATAACTTCTTGATCATCCAGAACATAAATTTCTGGAATAGATCCTCCATTATCCGTACAGCTAGAACAACCATCGAAAAGAAGAACTACTCCTGTGTAGATTAAACTCAATCCTGTCTTGCTAAAAAGTTCTTGGGCCTCCTTAAGTGAAAAATCCATGCGAATTTTACAGGAAGAACAGTATGTTCTCACTCGATCAGGATGAACGCAATCGACACACAGGAGAATAGGTTCCTGGTGTCCCCTGCCGTCACATACTGAACAAAATGGTGTATCCGTCTTCCGTCGTGCCGAATAACGTACCATGACGGTTTTCCTCCTCTCTCACCTACTTGGGACCATGGAAATTATAGAAAACTTTGTTTTCTGTCAATAATATAAATCAAAAGCCATCATAGACGTCTTTTCTAACATTAAGCGGCAGATTGTGAGTTTCCTCGACGTTGTAATTGATCATGAAACCTCTCAATGACTTGTGAAGCATAATACTCAACATCTTGCACAAACCGTTTTTCGTCTTGAGAAGGATCTGTAATCTCCTGAACAATAATGTCTGCTTTGTGATCTGTTTTTTTTGTATTGAGAGTCACATCCAACGTCACTAAAATGGGAGGTTCTTCATCTAGTTGCAATTCGATCCATCCATCTATTCCATGATAAATATCAAGGGCTGTTCCAACGGCACTATAAAATCGAATACGATCCATATCTTCATCATCCTCTAGACCCAATGCTTCAATAACAGCCATACGTAATTCTCTGGCAAAAGGTTTTTGAGGATTTGTTGGATCTTCACTAGAAAATTTTCGAATTAACTCAATCACTCGATTATAGGTAATATATCCTCTTTCCTCAGCAGCCAACCGAAATGCTTTCCTTGCTTCATCGGTCATCTTAAACTCGCCAAATACATCTCTCTCATTTAATCGACCTGAATAAAAATCACCTCTTGATTTATCTGGTTGTGCCATAAAATTTAAATAATTTTTCTCTCAATCTTAGCTCCCACTCCCTGTAATTTCTCCTGAAGTCGTTCATATCCGCGATCTAAATGATGGATCCCCGTGAGAGTGGATGTTCCTTCTGCTACCAAAGCCGCGACCACGAAGGCGAGACCCGCACGGATATCGGGAACTTCTACTTCAGCCCCGTGCAGATGCGCAGGTCCGGTAATGACAGCTGAATGTTTATAATTTTGTTCTTTAAATCGGCAATGAATCTCTCCCAAACAATTGTTTGAGAGCGTAATGTCTGCCCCCATCTTTTTAAGAGCCTCGGTATAACCGAATCGCTCTTCATAGACTGTCTCATGAACAACGCTCGTTCCTTTTGCCTGAGTGAGCGCCACAACAAACGGCTGTTGCCAATCTGTCATAAACCCAGGATGCGTATCGGTTTCTAACTCAATGCCAACGAGATTTTTTGAACCGCGAAAAAGAATACCTTCATCACGAACCTCATACTCCCCTCCAATTTTCCTTACTGCGTTCAAAAAAGTCAACATCTGTAGATGCTGGGCACCTCGTACAAAAATTTCTCCGGCTGTCCCGATAGCCATAGATCCGTATGATGCTGCTTCAATACGGTCTGGCATGATCCGAGCCTGTGTGCCGTGAAGTTTTTCTACACCAATGACTTCAATAGAACGATTGGCATTGATCTGAACAATGGCACCCATGTTCTGCAACATCATGATGACCCCTTTAATTTCCGGCTCCATCGCCGCATTGCGAATAATGGTGCGACCGCGCGCAAGGACAGCGGCAAAAATAGAGGTTTCGGTTGCGCCAACGGATGGATAGGGCAGCTCGATGAGCGCGCCTCTAAGACGATCTTGGACACGGGCGTGATACCCGTCCGGCGTCTCTTCAATTGTTGCCCCCATTTTTTCCAAAACATCAATATGGAAGTTGACCGGACGCGGACCAATTTTATCTCCGCCAACCAAAGGCACAAACGCTTCTTTGGTGCGATGAAGCAGCGGCGCGATCGCTAATACGCTAATACGATTTTTACGTGAAAGTTCACGAACAGAACTGGAAGCGATTTCCTTCGTTTGAGCACGAAGGGTATGTTCATCGATCCATTCTACGTGCGCTCCCACCGTGGTAATAATTTCATGTGTAATCTCTGTTTCTTGTTGACGAGGAATATTGGCAAGAATGACGGGTTCGTCGGTAAGCAAGCTTGCGATCATCATTTTGGAAGCCGCGTTCTTTGCTCCAGAAATTTCAATTTCTCCGCTCAGCGGAGAACCGCCTGTGATATGAAAAATGTCGGGCATAGGTGCTTCAAGGATACCTGGCTACATTATTGCGTCAAGCAAAATAAAAATGTGTTTATCTGTGTAAGAGATTTCTACTCAAGAAAAGAACCGACGGCATAAATAGCGCTTGCTGCCAAAAACATAGGGAAGATCCAATCAACCCAATTTAAAAACCATCGTTCTCCACTATAAAGAAAACGAAAAACAATGATTTCAAAAGACAAAACAAAAACCATCGCAACCAGCATCACGAAAAAAACAGAAACGGTTTGATGAAACGTAGAAAAATAAAAAGAAAATAATCCCCCAAAAGACAACAAAACAACCAGATAATGCCAAAAAATATAATGCTTGCGAGAAAGTAGGTGCGCAAGATTAACAAACAGCTCAATCAAGACCCAAGCGATGAGCGCGTGAATCCCGACAAAAAAAATCCCAGCAACAGACATATAAAAAAAGTTTACAGCTAAATAACACCTCTGCAAAACGCCAGAACCTTTTTCCTTGACCAAGCCGCATACAACCAGTTAAGGTTCTTCTATATGTTTGTAACGATCATTACCGATTGTCGAGACGACAACGCCCGCACAAGACAAGAAACACGATATGCGCATCTGTTCCCTAGTATGCACATGAGTTTTATCGGAGCATCTTCCGATATCGAAGCGGCAGGAAATCTCATGGATGTGTTAGATAGCGCAGACGATTCTCCAGGAATTATTGCGGTCAATTGTGCCCCGCGCCAAGGGCAGGCGAAAAAATGGAAAAACGGCTCCCCGTTTGGATACGTTTGGTTCCAAAACAAATTGATTGTAGGGACCATTGACGGACTGTCTTTTGGATTTCTAAAACGCTTTAGCTTGATCGATCATCTGTGCGTGACGGAAATCACCACAGCCCTGCCAGCAGGCGGATATACCGCAGAACAAGTCAAAGCTGCCGCGAATACACAATTTCGAAGCTTGAATTATCTTCCGCGTTTGGCAAAAATCGTTTGGGAAAAACATGAAGTCCCTTCAGAAAAAATGCCTGTTTCTGAAATCCCGGATATGCCCAGCGCCGTCTGGTGGATAGACAGTTTTGGAAACGTAAAAACAACTCTCACATCCCAAGACGTTAATTTCGTTCCTCAAACAAAAAAACGTGTGGAATTTACAAACGGTACCCATCTACTCCTCCCTTGCGTCGAACGCTTAGCAGATGTGCCAGACAACGAACCAGCCCTCATTATCGGTTCCTCAGGTTTCCAATCCCACCGCTTTGTTGAACTGGTAGTACAGGGGGTAGATGCAAACGCTGCAGGAAGATTCAACATTCATAAAGGCGATTTCATCCAAATTCATTGACAACAATGCCCTGCTAGGGCATTGTTTTTTTGAGTGTGAGAAAAAACTGGGCCTCATACGAATAAGGAATTCCGATGAACGATAAAAAACCGTTTCTTGTCCTCTTTCCGGGCGGTTGGGGAAACCGCACGCCAGAACTTGTAGAATGGTGGTTCCGCCATGTGATTAGCCACTTCAGCGATCATTATCAGATCGTCACGATCACGTATGCAGGAAAAAATATGGATGAATACATCCACCATAGCCTTGATCAGCTCAAAGAAATCCCGGACGGGAGCAGGGTAATCTGTTATTCGATGGGAACGCAGATCGCGCGAGGAGTTGCACAGAAGCGTCCGAAACTGTTTCGTAAAGCGGTCTTCATCTCAGGGTTAGAAACGTTCGGTATTCGCTTAGCCGTCCTGTTCGCAGGAGTCTGTATCGGGATTATTCCTTTTCTGAGAACTCTTTTTGGTCAACCTCTGACCTTTGACACGATTGAACAATGTAGACGGATTTTCTTCACTGGAAAGGATGAACATACACCGGACGCTTCCATTCAAAAATTCATGAGTCAACGGATTGTTCCTGAACCTGCTCGCGTTGTGCTAAGGCTAGCCCTTCCCTTTTTGCGCAAACGAATGAAACCCCTACCGTGCCCTGTGTTAGCAATCGTTCCTAAAAATGATTTCTTCGTTCAAAACGCACAGTATCCTGGAGAATCGATAAAACGGATCGATATTCCTGGAAACCATGCATTGCTGTGCTACAAAGAAAATCGTTTAAAAAACGAGTTGGATCGAATCGGTTTGTGGTTGGAAAACTAAACCCTGTCTTGGACAGGGTTTTTATTTTAAAAATCATCAATTTGGATAATCCAAAGAGACCGTTGAAATACTCCTCATATTGCCTGAGCCTGTCTGTCGTGAGCTTGTCGAACGGTCGAAGGCCGCAGATGATTTAGCCAAATTTTGCCCCTTCGATCGTTCGACTAGCTCACGACGAACAGTTCAGGGAATAAAATTTGGCATGATATTCGAGTTTTTCAACGGTCTCACAAATACGATTGACAAAAGCCAATTTAAATGTACAATCCTCCGTTCGTGAAAAAGTATTCACGATATTTTCCCCTGCTAAAAACAAAAAGGAAAGACGATGTCAAAAAACACGGCGAAGAAAATCAATGGAGTGATCGCTACCCTTCTAGCAGGGCAAACGCACTTAAATTCCCAATAATTTGAGTAAATAGGTTTTATCCCATCCAGCATTGAGTCTTTTTCCTTTGATCCCAATTTTCTTGGTTGTGTCTTTTTTAAGAAGTCCAAGAGCAATCTTTCTTAAAAGATT
>JACPHU010000027.1 GCA_016188495.1 Candidatus Uhrbacteria bacterium | reverse complement strand
TTTGTAGCATTAACAAGTTGAAATACGTTGTCGGTGGCATCGGTCAGCGTGAAGTCAGCGTTGTCTGAGAGGAAGGTGAGGTTACCTGTGGAGTTACCCATGGTGACGTCAGCTCCTGCGGTGGTGTCTGCGATGTTGGCAGCGCCGTCTACGTCAAAGGTAGAAGTCGTTACAATGGCTCCGTTGGAAGTGATAGAACCGATACCGGTCATATCTCCCATGGCCGATATATCCCAGTCAGAAGTATCGATCGCTAAGGTATCTCCACCATCTCCTATGATCGTATTTTGAGCAAACGTAAGATCTCCGCCAGTAAAAAGAAAATCATCGGCATCCACAAAAGAAATGCTTCCGCTATCAACGGCATCGGAGGCATAAAACGTAATGGTCGGATCGTTTGTATCGTTGGTTGCGTCTCCGACGCGAAGGATATTGGTCTCAACGTCTACAGAGAAGGGCGCTGCAAGGGTAGTACCTCCGATCGCCAGATCGTCCGTGGTGGAAGTGAGATAGGTGACCGTACCGCCGTCGGTAAACAAGCTACCTCCTCCGATATCGCTTAAGAAAGCAATGGTTCCGGATCCGTTTTGAAAGGTAATGGTGTTGTCTGCAGTGGGATCGGTAAAGGCGAAGGTGGATTCAAAATCGTTAGCCGTCAGACCTTCAAACACCAGAGGACTAGCTCCTTGGACCACGCCGGCTGTGGCATCGATGAGTGAATCAAAATCAACCGTACCATCGAAGTTCGCGGTTTGGGACGTTGTGAGAACTCCGCCGTCGGCAACCACGAACGCGTCATCAACATCCACGCCTCCGTTGGCATTGGTGTTGGCGGAGAAGGTGGCGATACCGGTTGTACCAAGCGTGCCTCCGATGATGGCATTTCCGGATCCGTCAACATCGAAATTAGTGTAGTTGATAAGACCTGTGGTACCGACAATATCGTTTGCTCCCACAGACAAGGCTGTGACGATATCCGTATCGGAAAGATCGACGGCTGTTGTCGTGGCAATACTTGGAGCAACCACGAGACCTACGACATCCGCTGAATTATTCAAATTGATCGATCCGCTTGCGGTTACATCCCAGGAAGTGGAATCAACAACAATGGATGCGGAACCTCCTCCAATGGAAACAACCCCGTTAGACGTTCCTGTATTGATGGATGTATTAAAATTCGAATTTTCATTAAAAGATACGCTGGCTCCTGAGAGAGCCGCTCCAGATGTGCCGGTAAGTAATCCATTCATCGTGACGGTTCCGATATTGGTGAGATCTCCTGTTGCAGAAATATCCCAATCAGAAGTATTTACAACCAATGCATCTCCACCATCGCCAATGGTTGTCGCTTGCGCGAACGCCAAATCTCCTCCTGCAATCGTCAAAAGGAGATCTGTCGTCCCTGTGGTGGTAATAATTCCTGAACCAAAGGTGGTGTCTGTGGAGGCGGTAAATCCGCCATCTGAATAGACGACGCCTTCCACGCCCAACGTACCAGCCACGAATAAATCATCGCCACCAAGAGAGAAAGATATATGGGAAAGCGTCTCTGTGGAGGAAGTCGAGGCGCCAATCACCAGATCATTATCGATAAATCCATCGCCCATAACTTCCAGTTCATCTGCCAAGCGAACATCTCCCACGCCACCGGTGGCATAGGTAAACGCGGTATCGGCTCCGATGATGATCGCTGCATCATCTTCAAAAATCCCGTTTATCCCTGTTTCCCATTGGCTAGAAGTGATATCGCTTGTGAACGCAACGGTGCCAGAGCTGTTTTGGAACGTAATCGTTCGGTCTGCCGTGGGATCGGTAAACGCGAACGTCGTGGTATTGCCGTCGTTTGAGCTGCCTTCAAACACGATAGGTGATGCGCCGACAAGCTCAGCACCACTCAAGTCATAATCGCCCGTGGCTGTATCGCCATCTGAGGCGAGAAAACCGGTTGAATCAATGCCGTCTAACCGTTGGGCATTGAGAGCATAAGGAGCGGCAGTCAAACGACGGCGTGGAGATAATGTCTCTCCTGCAATGATCACTTCCAAATACACGCCGCTGTTGTCAGCAAAAACGGTATCAGGAATTGCGGCATAAGAATTTGTGGTATCTCCAAGATTTTCTGTAAACAAACCTGAAGTCAATGTGACACTTCGGGCCACAATCGAACCGGGAGTGTTTCCAAAACACGTAGAAGAATCGTTGGACCATACGCACGTTCCACCCGCAAGCGAATTATAAAGAGCGAACTTCATACTGATTGAGGAATCAGAAACCGGAACACCGTTGGTGTTCAGTACGCGTCCTTGATAGGTCACGATGTTGGGGGGAGCGGCAGCTTGCGTGGCAGCAACTCCACCCAACAGGATCGTTATCAAGAACACGAAGGCTGAGAATTTCCTCCATGTATGAAGCATAGAATGACTCCGCAAAACAGATCTAAGCATTTTCCGTTTCCAAAGAAACTTTTTCAGAGAAACTCTTTGGTTCTGGTGAATGTGAATAATCAATAGGGTTCACCTCTGTTTTTTTGAATCCTGATTTTTGGAAGACGGCGTAATACAGGTTTGGACCGAGCAAAAAGGCATAACGTCCTCGCGAATCCGTGACCTGTGTTTCTAAGAGCTTGTTATATTTTGGCTCAAAAATACGTGCAACAACCTGAGACAGTGGACGACCCGTATTTTTATCGTAAACAATTCCCCAATTCATCGGTTTATAAGGAGTGGCTAACCTACGAACAAAAAGATAAATCACTCCTTGTATCAAAATCATCAAGAGAGAAAGAACGTTCGGGCGAATCGCAGCGAAAATAAGAGAGGAGAATACTCCAGAGAAAGCAACAATATGTTGGAACTTTCGTAATGAATTTTTGCGAGCGATCGCACTTGGTGTGTGATATTTGTCTGCTTGAGATGGATCAAGAGGAATATTGGCGGTAATCACAGCGTCAGAAGACGTCACATGAATAAGTTCGCCATGATAGACATCTAGATAATTTCCATCTGTTTTTACCCCATGAAGATACTCTGAAGGAAACTGAAATCCTGATTTGGTGACTGTAATACGGTACGTTCCTGGTTGAACGAGGAAAAAATATCGACCACCCTTGTCCGTGACTCGACTTTGAATAAGCCGATCCTGTTTGCCAAGGGCGACATTTTCTGAGGTTGTCTCAAACAATCGAACCACAGCCAGATCCACAGGAGTTTTGGCAATGCCGTTATAGACCATTCCATAACCTTTCCTTCGAAGGCGTCCAAAAAAGAGAACAGGCGCCGTGAAAAAATATTGAAGGAGAGGAAGAAGATCGAAAACAGTTGAAAGAACAATAAGACTCGTTGTGGCAACAATAGCAAGAGCCGGGAGAGAAATCTCTGCCGCTTCTTCTACTCCTGGCACTTCCCGAATAACGGTCAGAATCTCTTGTACACTCTCAAGGGACGCGCCCAGCGTCGCTTGAACGGAAGACGGAGGGGATTCTTCTGTAACGGGAGCCGTGACAGGCTGTTGTAAATCTTCTTCTTGTTCTTGTGTGATCAAGGCAAGAAACAAGTGGGGATTTACAATATTGTTTCTGACAATGAGCGCTTCTGTTTGAGAAGGCTCATATCCGTCGGACTGGGCTCGGACGACATACGTTCCATTTGGAACATACCATCCAAAAAACCCATCAGAAGTGGTGTGCGTTGGATTAAATTGCGCATACGGGGACCCATCCCATACCACAAATTCGCCATCAGCACGTTCAAAGAGCGAAAGAATCGCGGAACTCACGGGAGCTTCTTCACCATCGATGACCTGAGACACGAAACCGGGCACGACAGCGTTCAGGTATGAAGAAACAGAGTGTGTCGAAGCGTCCTTAAATGTGACAAGCACGGTCACATCAAGAACACCAGACATTATTGGAATCGTGAGATCCGATACATAAAGAGCAAGAGCGTCATCAAGACGCATGAGGTACGTGTCCGACCCTACGGTAAAAAACACCGTCTTTACGTTGTCGGATAAAACGGAACGGGGAATCGCTGCGCGCACAGTGCTTGTGGGGAGCACATCAACCACACCGGAGCTGGTGGTCTTAAGCGCGATTGATCCATCTGCGACGAAATAACGGAGATCAACCTGACTGAATATTCCTTCTCCTTCACCTAAAGGAGTCGGTTCTTCAGGAGGTTCACCACAATCTTGCGGACAAGACCCATTCGATTCAGTATCCGAGCAAAGAGCGTCTCCACAGGAAACCGCCGATCCCTGTGGAAATTCCGTGCCCGTAGATCCTGATCCTGAAGGTTCTGTCTGTTCTGATTGCGTAAGAGGAGGTTCCTCAGGAGGAATTTCCTCCGGAGGTTCCGGTAAGGGCACCTCTTCTTCTGAAGCACTGGGTGTCGCGGACACAAGTGCTCCAGAAGCAAACTGCCCTGATTGGTCGTACGCAAAAACTCCAAAATAATAAACCGTACCGTTGGAAAGATCTGTTTGAATTAATGAAGTTTCCAGACTGTTTCCGATAATATCGCAGGTGACATCTGCGGGTCCTGTTGGATAACCATTCACGCATTGCAAAACACGAATCCCTGATAAATCCTCATCTGTGGGATTAATCCAAGAAAGAACAATTTGAGCATCTGCTGGTGTGGCAGCGAGTCCAGACACATTTGCCGGAGGGGCATCGGTATCTGTGGTGAATGTACCATCAGAAGAAAAAGCCTGATTCAATGAGGAATCTGTAGACAACACTTGGAAGTGATAACGGGTGGCCGGATTCAATCCCGTCAACACAACGGAATGAGCGGTGACAAAACTGTTTTCTGAAACAGTATTCGAATACGTCGTCGTCGTTCCATAAGAAACAACGCTATTGGCAGGCTCGTTGGTGGTCCAAATAACTCGTGCAGAAACAGTCGTGATATCCAGAACCTGGATATCACTGATGAGAGGGGATGTCTCATCCAACGTCGTAAAGGTAACCAGGGAAGAAACCCCGTCGTTTCCACTACTGTCTGAAGCAAAAATCTGAAAATAATACGTCGTTCCTTGGGTGAGTTCATCCAATGTGACGGCATAAGAGCTAAAGTACGAACTCGTTGATTTGGTACCTAACTCAAGACTGGAGGTTAATCCATAGGATAAGGCCTGTGTGGCTGGCTCGTTAGTCACCCAACTGATCGTGGCTTCTGCGGTCGTTAAACCAGACACCAAAATCTGAGAAATCACTGGAGCCGTTGTATCAACAGAACCTCCTCCACCTGACCTTTGTTCGCCCCCTCCACCTGAGGAAGGAACATTTGCGGTGACTTCAATAGAATCATCTCCTCCGATAGGAAGGATGATCGATCCAGAACCACCAAACGTCCCGGCAATGGAGACAAAATAATCTCCTGCGGTGGATGGATTAGTGATTTTGTTGGCACCTGTTCCTGAACTTGTCGCATTGGTTCCTATTTCCACAGTCACAATGCTTGAAGCGGCAATGGTGCCACCGTCACCAACACACACCGTGAGAGTCACCACATCAGCAGCAATGGCGACCGACGCTTTTTCACTCCCGGAACAATCAGCGGCTGTGGTGAGATCAACGCCATCATCGGCAAGATCGATATCGTCCTCAACAAGAGAGCTGGTATCAAAAGCCGAAGCAAAGGTGAGGGTAAGCGTGGAACCTTCTGTAATGTTTGTTGGAGTTGTAAAGAACAACGTGTGATTGGCAACCTGCGAAGTTTCTAGCGTCGAAGGATAATCGTTTGCCACCGAAAGAGTCGTGGCAAAGGTTGTTGGAACAACCGCAACAGACGCCGTAATGATGACAGCGACTGTTGCGATGGTTCGAATGATCCTCCTAAAAATACGCACACATGACTTTTACCTATCTTGTTGAGTTAATTTTTTTCCGTATCAGGTAATAAAACGTGAGAATGATGACGATCACACCCATGAAAATACACAAAAGCTCCCAAGGAACGATCCAAAACGTCAAAGATGAGAAAAGTGTCCCCTCTGATCCATAGTGCAATGACAGATCTGCCGCCACGGGACCAAAAGCAAGATGGCTTAATTGATATCCAGCCTTACCTAACCAGCTGAGTGCCTGTTGGGGATAGGATGCTTCAAATAATCTGGTGGAGGAGGGCAGAACTCTTCCTTCAATCGTGTTGACGTCAATCACATGGAAGGTTTGTCCCAAAAACCCCTTGAGAGTGATTTGACCTTGAGGAACCACATGCACGTTTCCTTGATTCTGCACTCTGAATTGAAAAGAACTAAAAGGAAGAGAAGAAGAAAAGAGCGTTCCGTGAAAATCAAGCAGCTGCAGCTGTTGTGTTGTCTCACCTTCGACCGTCAATAAAACCAAAATGGCCGTCTTAGCATCCACAATCGCGCCATTGGTTGTGACAATATCTGTAGGAGTGGGTGAAACAGTGATAGCGGCGTAATATCCACCCGAGGCAATGTCATCTGGAATAGCTATTTGGAAAGGAACATCTGCTTTTGATTGAGGCGATATTCGCACTTGGGTCTGTGGAAAAGAAATCCAGGAGGTCAGTGCGCCAGCTTCTTTTGTTTCCTGAGAGAACAACGGCGTTCCCGTTTCTTCCATCGGTTTGAAAGTAACCCGATCGAAAAAGTACGTTTGTTCACTCGATCCCGTGTTGAGAATCGTGAATGTTTCATGAATCACCGCCCCGCGTGTGGAAGACAGTTCCAACACACTAGGAGAAACGACGGCTGCATGAACTTCTAACGCAATCAACAAGAGAGCAAATGAACAACATCCGATGAAAAAAATACGTAAACGATTTGCACATATGACTGAGATCGCCTTGAGCGCGTATGTTTGGGAAATCTCATTTTTCATATCTTAAAAGTTACCAGAGGCAATAAAAGAAATCGTATGCGCATAACTTCCGGAAGAGGCAATGGGATCTACAGCCGTTTTGAGAGTGAGAAAATTCCGACTGGCAAAACTTGCTGTATTTTCTGAAGCAATGGTTTGGAAAGCAGACGTTAGAGCCGTATCAGAAGTGTCAAAGGTAGAATCACTCAAAGAAGTATCTGAGGATCGTGCTCCATATTCTGCAGAACCGACACTGACAGACCCATCTGCCACATCAGAAATTTCATTACTCCCGCTACGGAGATTTCCATCCTCGTAAACTTGCACCACATACCCGTTGTCATTGGCAGATGTGACCTCGAAGGCGATAAGTGCCGTTTTCAAAGAAGATGAACTCAACTGTCCGAATGAAATAGCAGAACCAGTCAAGGGATAAAGAGAATCATTCACACCATCAACCACCGCCAACGTCCCGCTATGTTTCCAAACATCAACCGTCACGGTTCCTGATCCGATAGATTGAATTTTGCCGATCATCGATACCTGTCCAGATCCAACATCTTGGACTAAACCAACATAATTGTTGATTGAAAGACCTGTTGTATCAACAGAAACCGTTGTACCAGACAAAGCAGTGGCAGAACGTCCCAAAGACAGATCCTGCACAAATACATCAAAGGAGATCATTTGTTCATCAACACCTGATCTATATCCTTGATCAAGTCGATAGGAAGCACTTGTAGAGGAGCCCGCAATAGCGGTTTGGGCAGTATCCCTTAAGAGGTAACTAGCCGAAGACGCTGTGTCGGATCCACCCGTACTAATAGAGTCCCATCGAATCTTGAAATTTGTTGAGGACATTTGAGCCTGAGCAAACGAGCCCCAAACAAAAAACCCCACAACTGCAAAGGTGAAAACTTTTTTATTCATATCTTTAACCTTTACAACAGTAGTATAGCATGAATACCAAATGTCGTCAATCCATTTTTTATCTAATTTTAGCTAAAAAAATAAAGCTAAAAAACAGTCATTGGACTAAAATTTACGAAAAAAAGTAAAAATTCTCTCGAAAAAAGAAAAATTATCCACAATAACCATATTTGGCTACACTAGTTTAGACAAAAATGATACTTTAAAGTAAAAAAATCGATACTTATGAGCCTGCTTTGGAGGTAAGTAATTCTCGCGACAATCCAACAGCATTTAATGACAATCCTTCGAAAAAAAATTTTTGTGAATCCAATCATTTCACCACTCTATAAACTTACAATAGATAGAGCACATCCCGATAAATTCATGTATAAACAAATTACGCACCGAGCTAAGTGTTGTGGATCTACATAATAAAAACTTTTGATACACCGAAACCGTCTAACAAAGACAAGATACGCATTCAAACTACGACCCAATATCTCTAACTTTTTTTGTTTCATGTGAAACAAAAAAATATCAGAATAATTCTGATATTTTTTGGTGGACCTGAGGGGAGTCGAACCCCTGACCTCTGCAATGCGAATGCAACGCTCTACCAACTGAGCTACAGGCCCATATTTTCAAGAAGCGGAATCGCTTCATTAATATGAGAAAGGATAAATTTTGCCTTATTAAAACGATCTTTCTGTACAAATTCGGTTGGTATCGCAATAACGGTACAACCAGCAGTGGATCCAGACAATGTTCCGCTGGGTGAATCTTCTAAAACAAAACACTATTTTAAATCACGATTAATCAAGGATGCAGCTAACTGATAGGGCTCTGGATCCGGTTTCCCACGAGAAGTAACATCGGCGGTAATTCTATAGAAAAAATATTCATCTAAGCCAACCTTTTTAAGATTTTTTTGAGTATTTTCTTTTCCCGAACTTGTGACCAGACACTTTTCATATCCTTTAATTGAAATCCAATCTAAAAACTCTTTTACTCCGGGCATCAAAGCAATTCTCTGATCAAGAATTTCTCTGTAGACTTGATAAAAATCATGAAGAAAAACTTCGCTATTTATATCAAGTTTACAATGATCAACAACATAATTAGACCAAAATTCACTTTCTGTCCCAAGAATATTTGAATGAATCTCTTTATTGAAGTGACCTCCGTGCTGATTACACAGTGTAAGGAACACTTCATGAGCAATTTTTTCAGAATTAATCAGAAGACCATCCATATCAACCAGGAAACCAACTTCTTTCGGATTGAAATCTGACATATGTTTCACATGAAACAATTTTTAAACTTACGCCACCCGTCGCCTGTGAGGCTATGGGTGACACCCTACACTATGGCTCTGAAATACACAGCCAGAGTGTAGGGTGGTGTCCCAGGAGGGACTTGAACCCCCATCCTCAGCTTAGGACGCTGCCGCTCTATCCAGTTGAGCTACAAGGACATTGGAGATCTCTCAAAACTCGCGATCTTGCCTTTCACGGGCGCCCAGCTATCTCTTCAGTCTTCGATAAACTCAGACTGACCCTGAGTTTATCGAAGGGTCAACGTACATTTTGGGTACGTTTTCAGAGATAGCCCGTCCGAATGGACATGAGTCCGGGCGGACAGCCTCCGCCAGAGGCGGATCTGCCTTCGGCATGACGTTCAAGGCAATCTCATCGAGTTTTGAGAGATCTCATAAATAAGTGTCGTAAAATATTACAGAAGGAACTTATACGATAAAAGGCGAAGAGTTACATCGTGTTTGCTATACTAAGAGGCGACACAATAGTACGTGAGTACAAACACATCGTCAAAACCTATGACTACTGAACTCGTTCTTATCATCACTCTCTTTTTAGCTATCGTAACGATCATTTACTTATCTGTACGGAAAAAACAAGAAACTCAATCCTTTGACCCACAACTTCTGGGATTACTCAACGATGTTCGGAAGGAAATCCAGCAGACAACCACCACACAACGAAAAGAAATGGAAGGAAAATTAGATCTCATGCACGAACGCCTTGTTCAAAACATGCAGGAATCTTCCTCAACCCTTCAAAAACATTTCAGCCATACCTCTGGAATTATTCGAGATGTGACAGAAAAATTAACAAAACTGGATGAAACCAATAAACAAGTCCTCAATTTTTCAGGACAGCTTCAAAGCTTAGAAAATATTTTAAAAAATCCCAAACAAAGAGGAATTCTAGGGGAATATTGGCTTGAAACCTTGTTAAATCAAGTCCTTCCACCAGGTCAGTATCAAATGCAATACCCACTAGGAATAGACGAAAACAGTAAACAATCTCTCATTCCTGATGCTGTCATTTTCATTCGAGAAATGTTGATACCTATTGACGCAAAATTTTCACTTGAGAATTACAATAGGATATCGGTAGAAAATGACCCTACACGTCGAGAACAATTAGAAAAGGAATTTAAATCGGATGTAAAATTGCGTATTGATGAAACATCCAAATATATTCAAACCGAAAAAGGGACGACGAATTTTGCTTTCATGTTTATTCCTGCAGAAGGGGTTTATCACAATCTTATTAGTCAAACCGTTGGAACAGTAAAAGTAAATTCACGCAATCTCATTGAATACGCCTTTGAAAAAGGGGTGATGATCGTCTCTCCAACGTCCTTTTTTGCTTACCTTCAAACCGTTATCTTAGGGTTAAAAGCCCTTCAAATTGAGGAATCTGTCAAAGATATCCAAAAACAAGCGGAAAATCTCATGCGACACATGAAAGCGTACGAAGACCACCATAATAAATTAGGGAAACATCTTGAAACAACGGTTAGAGCCTATTCAGCTTCCTCTCGAGAACTCAAAAAAATTGATAAGGACATTTATCGCGTGACAGAAGGAATTTCTGGAAAACAAATGGATCCGCTTGAACTTGTCTATTCAAACGCAGAAGAACAAGACGATTAATCTTAAATTCTCGCATTTAGGAATGATTCCTTTGACATTTTAAAAAAGATCGCTATACTAATCTGGTCTTAATGTACAGCTCAACATTCACTGGTTCAACACCTCTGTTTTCTATGCCAAAGCTCAACAATGCAAAAAAAGCTCTTCGCCAAAACGAAAAGAATGCTCAGCGCAATAAAGTGATAAAAGCAGAAATCCACTCGCTTCGAGTTAAGGTACGAAAAGCTCTCACAAGCAAACAGATGGACGATGCAAAAAATCTTGTACAACTTGTAGGGAAAAAACTTGATAAAGCTGTTCAAAAGAAGGTTTTTAAACAGAATACCGTTGCTCGCTACAAGTCCCGTCTCATGAAAAAACTTCATACGCTCTTGAGCGCATAATAAAAAAGAGATCCGTATGGATCTCTTTTTTATTATACCTATTATGCGAGAGATTAAGACCGAATCAATTCGACCGTTGTTAAATCAACGGCCATTTGTGCATCAATACCACCTGTTTTTAGTTGATAATCAAACTGAAACAACAAATCGTGCACCTTCTTTAGTTGTTTGAGCGTAAATCCGCGAACCTGGCTCATTCCTTTTTGAGCAACAAATGGGTGTATTCCCAACGCTAGCGCAATTTCCTGCTTATTCACTTGAGCATTTTCTTCCAGCATTGCCCGAATTCCTAATAAAATTCGTACCTGTCGACCAAGCATGGTAAGCAAATAATGATCATCCGCACCTGACAAACGTTCTTCTTGCAACAAACGGATCGCTTCAACAGGACGGCGCTGCGAAATAGCGTCGATAAGCGTAAAAATTTTTCCTTCAAAATCTTCGTGAACGAGTTTTTGAATCATCTCAAGAGTGACTGGTTTTCCGTTGGCATAACCAACAAGCTTTCCAATTTCTTGATCCATGCGCCATAAATCAGAACCAACGCGTTCAACAAGGGACACCAAGGCTTTCATCTCAATAAATCCAGCTCGTTCCTTAAAACGCGCTTGAACCCACTGGTTGAGTGCACTGCCCTGAAGTTGGGGAAACGTATAGTGATGAACTTCAGCCATTTCGGATAATTTTTTAAATAACGGTTTCTTTTCTAAGGCTTTAGGCTCAAGCGTCTCCCAAAAAATCACGATGTTCGATTCAGGAAGATCGGTAAATCCGCTCACCCAGGCTTGAACATCAGAAGATTTCACCTCAGAAATTAATTGTTTCACGATCATCATTCGTTTTTTTCCAAAAAAAGGAAGCGAGCGAGCTGAGCCTACAATCTCACCTAACATTCCTTTTTTTGTTCCTTCAAAGGAATACTCTGAAAGATTTAATCCTGACGGATCAAATTTTTCTCGAAACGCCTTTGTCATCTGATGAATTTTTTCTTGTACCCGAAAGGTATCGTCTCCGTAAACAAAAATCAGCATATTTTTTTCTCTAAAATCCTTTGTAAGGAGACTTTTGTATAAATGATGGATTTTCGTTGCCTGCCTGTCGGCAGACAGGAACGGGCTGCCCGCCCGACCGTCGAACGTTCATTCGGGCGGGTCGAGCCCTACGAACCCTATTCACATAGGGAGAGTGGGGTCGACGGGCGCAGTGCCCGGCCTGAAGGCCGGGTCCGGCCATGGGCCGGAAAACGAAAAGACGCGTTTTTACAGAAGTCTCTATTTAAGTTCACCCCAATTCTTTCCTACTTCTATATCTACCACCAACGGCACTTCAAATGATGCCACGCTTTCCATCATTTCTCGTATCCCAAGAATTACAGGTTCTATCGCTTCTTTTTGAACCTCAAGAACTAACTCATCATGAACCTGTAATAACAATTTCGCAGGCCATCCACTTGTCTTCAACCAACCGTCAACACGCAACATCGCGATTTTAATAATATCGGCTTCTGTTCCCTGGATAGGCATGTTAATCGCCATGCGTTCAGCAGAGGCAACAAGCATAGGGACTCCGGAATGAATTTCTGGCAAATATCGTCTACGACCAAAAAGAGTTTCCACGTAACCATCTTGATGAGCTTTCACTTTTGTTTCATTCAAATAGTTTGCAATGGCATGATGAATTTCAAAGTATCGATCAATAAATCGCTTTGCCTCATTCATGGTGAGACCTGTTGAACGTGAAAGGGAACGCGGTCCCATGCCATAAAGAATACCAAAGTTAATAGCCTTAGCGGCCCGTCGTTGATCTTTAGTCACCTCTGACTCAGCAACTTCCCAAATTTCTGAAGCCGTGCACGTATGAATATCCGCCCCTTCTTGAAACGCTTTAATGAACGGTTCGTCTTTAGCAATGACAGCAGCAAGACGTAGCTCAATCTGACTATAGTCCGCTGCCAACAGGATGTTCCCTCGGGAAGCCACGAATGCCTTGCGAATCTCACGTCCAAGTTCTGTCTTAATGGGAATATTTTGGAGGTTCGGATCAGAGGAAGAAAGTCTACCAGTGGAGGCAATGGCTTGATTAAACGTCGTATGAACGCGACCGTCTTTATCAACCAGTTTTGGTAGAGTATCGACGTACGTGGACTGTAATTTTGAAAGCTCTCGATATTCACTCAATAGGGGGATAATCGGATGGACGTCCCATAATTTTTCCAACTCAGGAGCAGCTGTAGAAAATCCTGACTTAGTTTTTTTAATGCCTTTTGTGGAAATCTTGAGCGTATCAAACAATACATCCGCAAGCTGAGACGGGGAATTGAGATTAAATTCCACTCCGGCTAATTTCGTGATCGCATCCGTCAATTCCCTCATGCGTTTTTGAATAGTGACAGAAAAAGCCGAAAGACTTGCCGTATCAAGCTCAATTCCTTCCACTTCCATGCGATAGAGCACACAAAGGAGAGGCATCTCTATTTCTTCAAACACTTTTTCTGCTCCGATCTGTTTCATCTGTATTTCCATCTTTTCAGACAACTCCGGCAATATAGCGACAATCTGACCGAACTGTTCATACTCCTTTTGTTTTGAAAACGTAGAAGGAATTTCAGAAATAGAACGACCTAACGATTGAAAAACAACGCCGGACAGGTCATGCGCGCGACTGCCAGAATGAAGCAGATAAGAAGCGATCATGGTATCAAACAAGTCACCCGTAAGAGGTGCCCCTAATAGATGCATGAGTTGTTTAAGATCATGACTCACGACCTTTTCTGTTTTGAGAAGAAGAGAAGTTATTTTTTCTAACGCCTCTTTTGAAGGATTGGGAAGAACAAGTGTTTGTACTCCGTCAGAACAAGCCACGGCAGCAAGCGTCGCACCAAACAAATCTGCCGGCTGTTGCGCCACAAGAACACCCAGAGTCGATGAAGAAGAAAACGCATCGACAAACGTCTGCACCTCACGTGTTATCTGAATAACCGCTTTTGGTTCCTTTGATTTTTTCTCTAAAACAGGGGAATGATCATGATGTTTTTTCAGCAACGTCCTAAATTCGAGTTCTCGATACAAAGGCAACAGCTGTTCAAGATTTGGCTGGCCAACCACAGCGGACGAAAACGAAAATTCCAGAGGAACATCACGGACAATTTTTACCAATGTAAGAGACTGGGTAATGAGCTGTTCTTGCCCGCGCAATTTTTTCGCATATTTTTCTTCGATCCGATCCAATGCTTCCAAAATTCCCTCAATGGTTCCGTATTCTTGAAGAAGCATCGTTGCGGTCTTCTCCCCAATACCGGCAATTCCAGGAATATTGTCAGATGGATCTCCACGAAGAGCTTTGTAATCAATAAGTTGATCCGGTGTGAGTCCATACCGTTCTTTGACCGATACAGGGTCATATACCTTTGTTTCACTAATCCCTTTTTGAAAAAAGACAACGTTGGTGTTTTCATCCACCAACTGCAAACTATCCAAATCTCCGGTCACGATCAGTGTTTTTAATCCTCTTTCTGCTGCCTGTTTAGAGAGAGTTCCAATAATATCGTCGGCCTCAAACCCAGGAGTCTGAAGGCTGGGAATCCCGAAAGCCTCAAGAATATTCTGAATGAGCGGAATCTGGTCATAAAGCTCTTGTTCCTTTTTTTCCCTTTGAGCCTTATAGGCTTCGTACAGCTCATGTCGAAAGGTTTTGCCAGGCAAGTCCCAGGCAACCGCCATGTAATCAGGTTTGTACGTCTCAAGCATTTTTTCTACCACCATAGCAAAGCCGTAGGCAGCATTGACCACAACCCCCTTTTTCGTCGTTAAAGGAGGAATCGCATGCCAAGCGCGGTGTAAAAGAGCATTCCCATCCAATAAAAGAATTGTTTCTTGTGTAGACATGTAAGCAAAGTGTATCAACGAGGCCTTACAAAAGCTAGAAAATCAACAAACCCTAATCAAAAATGACTTCTTCCTATAAAATAAGAACGCGTAAAATAAAAAATATTTTTATAAGAGTATGTTGCGTGAAGGTTTTACTAGAAATGAAAATCCAGAGAAACTTCGAAGAACTTCATCTGAACAGTACAAACGTTTCCAAAAACATACTTCTTTCTATCGTCTGTCAGGCGATCCAGAACCCACACCAAGAGATTATGAACGTTACGAAAAAAGCCAAGAACGCGTTCAAAAGGAAACCCTCGGCTTTATTGTTGAGGGTTTAAAACATGGAGATTTGTCTGCACGCTTGGGAATGATTGAAGTTCTAGCTCAAGTACCAGAGGATCAACAGAAAGAATTGCAACAGTATGTGATTCCGACGATTTTAGAAGTCTTACGTTCATCGGATGAATCGGAAGATAGCAAAGAAAAAAAATTCGTTATGAATCACGAGACAAAGCACTCATGTTGATTCCGCAACTGATGGAACAACAACGTTTTGATTTATATGAGAATATTTTTCGGGATGAAGATATTGATCTTAGTCCTGAAAAGGATTTTAAACCAAATATTATTTTAGAATTGATTGATACATTTCCAAAAAATGAACAAGAAAAAATAAGAAAAGAATTTTTTAAGCGTGTTAAACAAGATCTCCAAGATGAGAATGTGCTCGCTCGTTTGTTTGCTGTTTCGCAAATTAAAATCGTTTTAGAAATGGACCGACTAGGTTTAATTGAGCAAGCCTTACAAGATAAAAATATCGCTATTCGTTGTGAAGTTATAGGATTATTCACTTCTCTTGTCTCAAAAGAAGATAAACAACGATTATTTGAACAGGCTCTTAAAGATAAAGAAATGAAAGTTCGTAAGCGAGCCGCTGAACAATTTTGTGTAGATATTTGGAAAGTTCCAAAAAAAGATCGTCCTGAACTGATTGAACAAGCTCGACACATGAAAAATCCAGATCTGTCTGACGCTCTTGAAAAGCATCTTTCTTATGGATTATTAAATACTGATTTTGAAGATCGTACGGATAATCATACTGTTATTCCTGAAACCCCTCTAAAAGATTCTGACCAGACTCAGCGTGCTCAAAATCTCATAAGAGATATCAAACAAACCGGATCAGAATTATTTCAACACTGGAAAGCACTTGCTAAAACCACGCCTCTTTATAAAGATGTTCAAGATCCGTTCTTTGTTGAATCATTTTCAAAAACAGGTTCGGGAACAACATTATTAGATCAAGGGTTTGTGGAAGGTCATGAATCTCTTCGAAATAGAGCGATCATTCGTCATATTGATCTTGGACCATTCCAAGGATGGAAACGGGCGTATGAAGATGTTGAATTCTGGAAAAATCAGGGGTTTGATTACGTCCCTGTAGAACCGATTGTGAAAGCAACTCTTAATCCTCAGACGTATCGTGTAGATGTGGTCACCCGAGTGTTACCAGCTCCTTCTGTGGCAATATGGAAGCAAGACGTTGGATTCTATACACAGACAATTGATGAACAGGTTGAAAAAATCAAAAAAGCTTTAGAGACTTTAGGAGTTGCCCACGGACATACCCATGAAAATAACTTTATTGTTTATTTTGATCGCGATGAGCAAGATGAACCCATTCTTGAAAAACCTCCAAAAGTGTATGTGATTGATTTTGATAGAGCCGTCTCATCACAAAATAACTGATTCTAAAAAAATCGCCCTGAGATTGTCCCAGGGTGATTTTTTATACGCCATTATTGACGTCTTTAGCATTTCTTGTTTAGATCCATAGGGCTTACCAAAACCTTGGGTAAAGAACCTTTCATTTAACCGGAGTCTACGTGCCACCATTGTTCCAACCCGAAGACAGTCTGGTCTTTCGATCACTTCCACAGCAATTTCTTCTCATTGAGGAGATGTACCGGATTTTCAAGCAGCTTGTAGATAAAGGCTACGATCCTGCAGAAGCCCTATATGCCGCCTTTTTCCAAACTCATCAGACAGATGAGATTCCCACCTCAATGGGAGCGCAAGAATTTCATAGGCAAATGTCATACGGGCTCATAGAAGCATTGAACATGGTTGAAACGGTAACCAAAGAATTTTTGAAACCCTTCAGAAAAAGTTTGGCGCCGCACAATACCATTGAAAATTGTCTCGATCCTATCCGCATGCTCAAACATGCCGGCACTCATCCGGGGAATGAAGCGCCTTCGCTAAAACAACGTCTGCACTTTGAAGCCCATCGTCAATTGGGCATTGCTCTGCAAATTTTCAGCATCGAAAAAAACGATCCCAAACTAGGAGTCTCAGAAGATCTGGAGCAAATTGATGCTCTCTCCCAAGAACGACTGTTTACTTCTGAGGAATCCAGAGATCTCTGGGTCGTAGGACTCAAAGATCTCAAACAACAAAAAAAAGTTGTGGGAGTAGAATTCTTTCCAGATGAAGAAACGGCGACTCGTTTGAAAAAGCGCACCTACCCACATATTCTCTCCACAGACGGCGAAATGTTGATGTGCCGTGTGGTTCATGCACATGGAGAGACCTTCATTATCTATGTAGATAGTCGATATAAAAGTCCTTTTTCCACTCTTCTAAAATTGGAACGCGGAAGAACACTCTCTGATAGAAGAGGATCAAAGTATGTTGTTGTAGGAACAGAAAGGAATGGACGCCTTCACCAGGCGACGCGACAAGATGCTGAACGGTTTGCCTCTTATGTAAAAGAAATCTTATGGAAAGAACCGCTACTTCCGCGTGAGGATATAAGCTCGGAAAATCCACACCGAAATGTAGATTACTGGGATTGTAAAATCATTGGTGTATTCTGTAGACATTTAGGTTCGCGCACGATCGCAGGACCAACAGAGCTGCTGATCACAACCATTCAAGATTTTCTAAACGAAAATCACGCACGATCAGAAACGAATCATTTTCTGTATCGCTCCAAACAGATCGATGACGTCTTGTGTAAAATCTGGTTTCCTAACACAGGCGACCGATATACCGATATTCCAACCTTTCTCTCTCCCCACTACGGGGTAAACTGGGATTCTCCAAAAACCCACAGACGTCTGAGACGCTGGCGTATCAATCAAATCTAACCCAACATCTGTTGGGTTTTTGTTTTGAATAAAAACAAAAAAACTTCCAATACCTGGAAGTTTTTTTGTGGGGCGGCCAACGGGAATCGAACCCGTAATAGAGGTACCACAAACCCCTGTGATAACCGTTTCACCATGGCCGCCATAAGGAGACTGTCGCAAAACTCGCGATCTTGCCTTTCACGGGCGCCCGTTTAAGGCAATCTCATCGAGTTTTACCACAGTCTCCATAAGAGTCATTGACGCACCAGACTGTAACGTATTTCTTATTTTTGATCAAGATAGGTGAGGGTTAGAGATTAATGAGTTTCATTTCTTATCAATCCACAATGACAGATCCTACATACCACACTCCTTGATAATCTTGATCCACATGGTAATTCCCGATATCTCGGTCAAGAGAAAAAACCTTCTGTTCAATAGGAGTATACAGCACAAGTTCGCCTGCACGATCTACTACAAGAGAATCTCCAATCCAATCGACCAACCTTCCGGAAATATCGGCGACCGCCAATGGATTTTGTCTAAAGGGACTTTGGTATGTTTGATCTTGTACAGGAAGAATCCAAACTCCATCCTCACCTAAATTAAAAGCAAACTCTGACCCGTCATCAGAAAGCATTACGCGATCATACGTCCAATCACCATCGTGCAAAAGAACTCTTGACTGTTGTGTTTGTAAATCCAACAGATGAATCGTGGTTGGAGCAACAGGAACATGAAAACCTACTTCATTGGTCTCTTGGCTTACTTCCATTTGAACTCCAATAAGCTGTTGCGTATCGGGATTGATTTGATAAAACAAAATATTGTTTTGCTCAAAAAAGCCAGAGAGATCGGTAAATGTTTCTGTTTCAAGATTGTACCTCCATAAGCGTTGCTTTCCGGGGTTTAGATCATCCATACCTTCAGAATCGACAGTGAGAGCAAGATAGAGATTTTTCCCATTCCCGCTCAGAAGCACGGGTCGGGCATATCCCATTTGTATACCAAGATCCTGAGGAGTGTACGTCACTGTTTTTTTCTGCATTGAACCTCTGGTGATAGAGAGATCAACGGTATAAGGGATCTCGTCGGAAAAGGACAAGAAGGGATATTGAATGGTATACGTGACAATCGTTGTTCCATCTTTTGACAAAAAAACCTGAGAATTGGCAACCTCGGGCCTTTGCACGGAACCAGTAAGCCCAACAAACGCTTCTATATTGTGAGCTGTCAAATCTGAATGCACATCTGTCGAAACAAGATTCCCAACAAGAAATCCTTCTTTATAAACAAAAGCCGTGGGGGATTCTCCATTCTCAAACAGAAAGTCTGCGATCTTTTTGGAAGTCACATCGCCAACACGATATCGGTAGAAAGACGTCTGTGTCTGATCATCTTCCCAGGTTTCAAGATCTTTTCGATCCACAATAGTGGTCTTTGCATACACAAGATACGTTCCTGGTTCTAAAACCTCATCAAAAGAATAAGCCTTGTAGGAGACCGTTCCGATACGACCTTCTTCTGAAAAATCTCCATCAAAGGAAGCATCGGAAGGACTCAAATCTCTCTTTAGATTTTGTGTTCGCTGAACCATTAACATCAAGAAGAAAAGAAACGCGAGAACACACAGAACCACGAAAACCAGAAACCACCCTTTTTTGATAAATATTTTTTGCATAGAAAAAACAACTTATATTATTTCTACAATATAACATTCATTGAGGAGGTAAGCGGTCAATAATAAAACCCGCCTCTCAAAAGCGGGTCGTGTGGATCATCTACTGAAACAGGAGACTCTCCTTCAAGAAGATTTTCTCAAAGGCACTTCATCTCCTCTTGTGATAACAAGTGAGGAAGAAGAGCTCTCGCATGAGAATCTTCTATAAAGACGTCCGCACGAGCACGCACAGTCTCGCGTACGACTACTCCTCCAAAACCGACAAATCGATGGACCGAAGGCTGGCACGCCAAATCCGTCACACTGTCCCCGATCATCACCGCTTCGTTTTTAGAACGGATATGCTGATCGATCATAATGCGCTTGCCTCCTGTATGCGCGAGAGCATTTCGAGAATTCATTCCCAAGTATTCCCCCTCGTCTGTATGAAACAATTCATTGGCTACCACACGATGAGCAGGAATTCCCAACCGTCGCGCATAGGGAGCTACGACGACATCAAAGTTAGACGTCAAGATAAAAACCTCTTTGCCAAGATGATGAAGAATCCCTATCACTTCCTCAATCCCCTCAACAAACACCTGAGGAAGTTCATGGAGCGTGCTGATCATTTGCAGCGAAGGAGCGATCATACCCACTTTTTTCTCAAACACATCTTCAATTGGAACAAGACCATTCATCGAAGCCTCAGTAAGCCCCCTCACTTCTTCACCAATACCTTTCATATCCGCAAGAACATCAAGCGTTTCAAGTTTTACCAGTGTGCTGTCAAAATCAAAGAAAATTTGTTTATACATAATGTGTTGTGATTGTATAAAAAAACATCCCCAAAGATGAGGATGTTTTGTTGCGATCCAACAAGAAGACACCCCACCTAAGCGGACGTTGTCGTCATTTGGGATGTCACAATTATGGATCGCATATCTAATGACAAGGTAGAACAAAATGAGATCTTTTGGCAAATCCCTCTGTGGACATTCAGGGACTGTCCCCCAATTCGCGATCTTGCCTTTCACGGGCGCCCGTTGACCACACTCTCCCTATTGTGAATAGGGTTCGTGCGGCTCAACAGCCCGTTCAAGGCAACCTCATCGAATTGGGAACAGTCCCATTCACATCCAAAAAAAGAAAAACCACTTTGTTTAACACAAAATGGTAGAAAAAATGAGTCTTACTTTTGCGTCGCCACGATCAGCAACTCTGTGGGGATTGATTCACAATTGACCGCAGTAAATGCAGGACCGCCATTGCCTGCTCCGTCCCAAAAATAAGCGAAGCACTGATTGGTCCGGGGATCTTTGAGATATTGGATCTGATAAACAATTTGATCAGCGAATAATTGAAGACGTTGTACATTAGCCAATTCGCGCATCTCAGGCGATTGTTCTTTACATCCCGTCACAGACAACAACATAAGTAGACTCAAAGACGATAAAATTCTCATGAGCAGGATCCCTTTCTGGGGAAAAGATTTATTTCTCTATCCCTGACACCACACATAAATCGTTGATTCTTTATCATATTTCTGCTCATCCGTCAATCATCATTCAAGAAAAAAACACCCTCACGGGTGTTTTTTAAAATTCTTTAATCATGAAATTACCAAAACGTTATTCTTCTGTCTCTTCATTATCTTCTTTTTCCTCTACTGCCCTGAGTATTCCATTCACATAAGCGGATCGCTCTAATGGGGTCAACTCACGTTCACCTATAAATCCAGACATTTCATCGTTGTATCCCATTTTTTCTAAAAAGACATATTTTTCGTCACCTAATTTTTCTCTTAACAGTTCTTCAGGAGAAATAGGATGATCGTGTATCTCTTTCTTAATTTCTTTTGAAAAGCCTTTCTCTTTCTTTGACATAAGAATCTATGCCAATGTTTAAGCGAACAGTTTCAGATTGCTTTATGGTGTCCCCGGCAGGAATCGAACCCGCATCAAGGCCTTAGAAGAGCCCTGCTCTATCCGTTGAGCTACAGGGACACAAGGAGTTCTCTTTAAAAATCGCGATCTTGCCTTTCATGGGGCCCCATCGACTCGTCACCGTACTCTGAGTACGGCTCTGTCGTCGATTACCCCATTCAAGGCAATCTCATCGATTTTTAAAGAGAACTCACGCACTACATAATAATACTCTGACGAATCGCATGATAACGAATCTTTGAAAAAAGAAAAAGCGATCAGAATTGATCGCTAGATAACACGACCCAAAAAAAGATCAATACACTCCTACACGCGATACAGAAGCCCCTTTCAGACATAGCTGAATTGGCTGTGCAGAAAACAAAGGAGCTGTGACAGAAACCGTCTGGAGACCCAGCCGTCGCATCTGAGCTTTTACAACCTTGTCAAAAAGCTCTTGTGTCACCAGAGATTCCTGCTCTCTTGGGATCCTACGTTCAATATAAAAATGTGAGAGAACTAGACCCGACTCGTTCTGCTCGCAAATAGCAAACCCCACGGGAATGGAAGGATTGCCTAACTGCCAGACGATCGCCAACCTCCCTTGGTTGATCTGACTGGTCAACTCTACCAAGGCAGATTCCGGAGTCCAGCTTGATTCGATAGTAAATCGACTTGTCTCTCGAAGAAACATGTACACAAGAGCCTTCGGGACTATTCGTCGGACCCCGGGCGGAGGAACTTCGACCGCACGGATCATCAGATGAGGTAGGTGGGAATGAGAATGCGAGATTGAAGTCATAACAGCCTCCTGTGCTAAAACCAGGGCCAACCTTCCATAAACAGTAAACCGACTCTATTCCAAAAAGTCGATTTCGTCAAGGAAAAAACCTCTTATTCTTCTATTCTTTCCTTTGTTTTCCATGAAATGTCTGATACACCGTTTTCATCTGCGCATTGGTAATATGCGTATAAATCTGTGTGGTGGTGATAGAGGCGTGTCCCAACAAAGACTGGACGGAGCGGATATCCGCTCCTCCCAACAGAAGGTCTGTGGCAAAGGTGTGACGCAAAGTATGTGGCGTGATGTGCTTGGTAATGCCGGCCATCTTGGCATAAGACTCAACCAGACGTTGGATGGATCTTGGAGTGAGTCCCTCAACGGTTTGCCGGCCACCCTTGGCACGGTCATGTCCAACAAATAAATAAGTGGAAGAATCTCGACGTTTAGAAAGATAGGCTCTCAATGCTTCTTTAGCTGTGGAAGAGAGAAAAACCACTCGTAATTTTGATCCCTTGCCACGCACGGTAAATTCGTCTCGTTTCAAATTAATCTGATCGATCTTAAGTTTAGAAAGTTCGCTTACGCGCAAGCCGGTAGAAAAAAGAAGTTCAAGAATCGCCTGGTCGCGCAAGGCGATCAAACCCTCTTTTCGTTTTTTTGGTTGAAGAAGTAACCGATCTAATTCATCAACTTCTAAAAACTCAACCTGACGCTGTTCTTGTTTGGCAAGTTCAATTTTTTCAGAAGCAAGCGAACGAATATCTTTGCGCGCTAAAAATTTCAAAAAAGCTCTCAACGCAATCAAGTGATAATTCTGCGTTGATCTCTTCAGGGATTCTCCATCACGTCCCTCAACAGATCGATTAAGCCAGAGACGATAGCGATGAATCAATTCATCAGAAATATCCTGTGGAGCGGGCTGTTTCGCCCACCGTGCGAATCGGCGCAAATAAAAATGATAATTGCGAATCGTTTTTTCAGAACGTCCACGTTCCACCTCAAGATATTCGAGAAAATCAACAATCAACTTCTCAAGAAGAGTAGGCATATGGAAGCAGTATATCATCGCGAGATTGAAGGCTCTATGATAGGATGTACCCATTATGAAGACTGTTGGTTTTTCTACAACCTTCATCTGGTTCATTATTGTGGCTTTGGTTTGTGTTTTTTTCGTTCCTGTAGAAACCTCTCAATGCCCAACCGGAGAACCAACGCTGTCTTCAGTGGGAATCTGCGCAGGCGAAGCGCTCACCTCCCCCACCCTATGGTCAGTCGCTCATCAACCCCTGGTGGCAGAAACGAAATTTCTCTTATTGATTCTCGTTGCCTTCACAGCACTGCCCAATATAAAACGGTTCTTCGTACGGAAAACTCCTCAAAAAGGAATTACACGCCACACGCCCACTCTGAGCCGATTTGGCCCCGCCCCTCCAAGAGTCTTTCTTCCTTGTTTATTCGCAACGCACGATTGGTGAACGCTACATGAAGCGAAAAAACCTTAAATTGATTCTTTATCTATAACTATGGACAACCCATTACATCATACAAAAAACTTCTTTGATGCTATTCCTTCAAAACAAGCCTTCTGGCTTGGCTTTATCACCGCTATCCTTTCATTAGGAACCGTTGGATTTATCTTACTGGGCGGATGCATTCTAGGGGGAGATTGTTCTATTAATCGAGTCGCCGTTGCCGAGAAGGCAGTGGCCGCCAATGTTCAAGTGAATGGTGAGGATCAAGGTGCTGCAGCGGCTGTGCCAGCCCCAACAGCCACCGGCGTTCCTGCGGTCACAGATGACGATCACATCCGTGGAAATAAAGATGCAAAAATTACGATCATCGAATACTCAGATATCCAGTGCCCATACTGTGCACGATTCCACCCAACCATGCAGCAAGTCATGACCGATTACACAGACAGTGTCCGCTGGGTCTATCGTCACTTTCCTCTCTCATTCCATCCAGAAGCCCTCCCTGCAGCCAATGCTGCTGAATGTGCCGCAGAACAAGATAAATTCTGGGAATATCTTGATATCCTCGTGAAAAATCAAGGAAGTCTTGGCAAAGAGTATTACGCAAAAGTCGCTACTGATTTAAAACTCAATACAACTCAATGGCAAGACTGTTTCGATTCAAGCAAATACCAGGATAAAATCGAAGCCCAAGCACAGGCAGGAGGGGCTGCCGGAGTCAGCGGAACTCCAGGATCGTTCGTGATTGACGCAAATGGAAATGCCATTCCGATCAAAGGAGCTCTCCCATACGATTCCGTCAAAGCCGCTATCGATAGTGTTCTGGAATAACGTCATTAAAAAAACAGACCGAAACGGTCTGTTTTTTGATTTAAGAAAACCACTAAACTTGTTTTGAGTGATATCCAACCAGCCAATTGATTCCAAGCGAGGCGAGAGCCGCGACAAAAAAAGAGGCGCCTAACGAAAAGAAGTTTGTCACCAGCAATAAAAACACCAACATCATCACTCGACCCATATTTAAAGCAATTTCTCGCAGCACGGTATATTCATCGATGTAATGTCCTGAGTCAGCTGCCTGTTCATACATCAACACATCCATAGGTGTGCGAAGCATGATGGCCCCGATACTATGAAAAGTAGAGGCAGCAAAAACTCCGACGACCGTCTCGACCAATCCTTTCCATATCCAACCAAGCGCATAAATTCCCGTTCCAAACTTCAATAATCTCGCCGGAGAATATTGATCTGTTTTTTTCCCGACAACCACTTCAAGGGCAAAACTCATGACCACGATAATGGCAGTGAACGCCCCCATCTCTAAATATTTTCCTTGAAAAATCGTAAATAAAAAGATAGGCCAGACAACGACCCCGACAATGTTTTCCGCACCGTATGCCATCATTGAAAGGGACATAAAACGAAATTTTTTAGAAAAAAGCTCACGAAAACTTTGCCAAAACCCAAATTCGTAGGTGACTCGAAACGGAGGCAAAAACAACAAAGGAACAATCGAACTAAAAGAAATCAGAAGTCCGATGAAAAAATTGATCTTGAATCCGTAACGCACGATGATCCATCCCGCCATAATCGGCGCAATCACTGCTACGAGTTGTTGTGCCGCATACAAAATCCCGATTTGTTTCCCTCGTGTTTTTTGAGAACTAAATTCAGCAAAATTAATATGGAAAGGAGACCAATACAGCGCAGTATCAATGATAAGACCAAGCATTCCCACACCCATTAAAAGATGTGGATGCACACTGCCTCCTGCATCCAAAAGGTAAAACATCCAAAAAAAGACCATGATTCCAAACGTTCCAAAAATCATGCTCGGAACCAAACCAATGCGTGAAAAAATCTTCGCTCCCCACACCTGAAAAGGAAACTTTATAGAAAAATTAATGATATACCAGAGCAACACAGAACGTAGCGAAAGATCAAAAAATTCATAAAAAAAGATAGGAAGAAAAACACCCACAATCGTTGATGCGCAAAAAGCTAACAAACGGTTGGAAGCCAAGAGCGGGAGAGGACCCGTATGGGCAAGGGAGTAACGATGATGCCTGAATGGATAGGATTGATTTGGATGAATCGTTGACATACAAGCGCTAGTATACCAACAATACGTTTTTTTCTTGAAAAAACGAATCATTTCTTGACTTTTATTCTCTTTTTCCTTACGCTTGGTGTGTTCTCTTTATTTAAAGGACATTCTCTGGGTTTTAAGATTGAGCTCTTGTTACTCGGACCATGCCGTGAAATCATTTTTTCTCTATGCTCACCGTTCAAAAGAAACAGAACCTCATTAAGAAATTTCGCACTCACGATTCCGACACCGGATCTCCACAAGTGCAGATTGCTATTTTAACAGCCGAAATCGAAGATCTCACCAAGCACTTGAGAGATCACAAAAAGGACAATTCCTCTCGTCGTGGTCTTATCAACAAAGTGAATGAACGCCGCCGCCTCATGAAATATTTAGAGCGCGAGGATTCAGCAGCTCTTACAAAAATAAAGGAAGAGCTCAAATTACGTTAATCAAAAAACCTCGTGTGTCTATCACGAGGTTTTCAATTTATAAAGGAGATCTTCTCAAAACTCGCGATCTTGCCTTTCACGGGCGCCCGCCCGCCCGACTGAACGACGATCAATCCTGTTCAGTCGTTCGGGCGGGTCGACCCCGTTCTCCCTACTCTGAGTAGGGTTCTCGGGGCTCGACCCGCCCGAACGAACGTTCGACGGTCGGGCGGGCAGCCCGTTCAAGGCAATCTCATCGAGTTTTGAGAAGATCTCACAAAACGGGATTCTCTTTTTTACAATCCCACTGAAAATCATTTTATGTTCAAACATCTAGATCAACGTGTCGGCGTTTTTATCGACACACAAAACATGTACTATTCCGCACGAAATCTTTTCAAACGCAAAGTAAACTTTAAAAACATTGTGGAAGACGCGGTTGCAGGCCGAAAACTTATTCGGGCCATGGCCTACGTCGTAAGTACCGAAGGCAGAGAAGAACGACCTTTTTTCGATGCATTAGAAAAAGCCGGCATCGAAACGCGCCAAAAAGCGCTTATGGAGTATCCTTCCGGTCAAAAAAAAGCGGATTGGGATGTAGGTCTGGCAATTGATGTGGTTCAAATGCTTGATACGCTCGACGTCGTGATCATTGTCTCCGGAGATGGAGACTTTCAACCGTTGGTCGATTACGTACAAAGTCGAGGACGGATGGTAGAACTCATGGCCTTTGGAAAGACAACCTCGTCAAAACTGACAGGGCTCGTACATGACTTTACCGATTTATCAGAAAACAGACGACGTTATTTGATCGGTCCAAAACTCAACGAACACGGACAGGAAAAATCGCAGGAAGCGGAAGAAGACGATGAAGACTTGGAAAATTTTGAAGACACAGAAAGTATCAGTTCTAGTTTTTTTATGAATCCTGAAGATTCTGTGACAGATCAGGAGGAAAGCCGAACGCGACGATTAGAATTTTAAATTTAGGACTTTCTCACTTGGCGCATAGCTTTGTCGAAATCTACGTTTTTTGTTCAATCTTCAACAAGTTCAGATTGACCCTGAATTTATTGAAGGGTCACTGTATATGAATACAGCTCACAAAAAGCCTCGATTTCTTCGCGCTCTGCATCCAAGTGAGAAAGTCCTAAAAAAATAATTAAAATCCTGTAGAAACCCTTAGATTTCGAGGTAACTCGATATCTCCCGCTTCTACAGGAATATCTATTTCTTATGATAGAACACAAACAATTCAGCACACAGTGGGGAGGACGCACCCTTACCATCGATGTAGGTAAATACGCTCAGCAAGCCAACGGATCATGTCTGGTGCAGTATGGCGAAACGATCGTTCTGGCAACCGCCACCATGAGTTCAGAAAGTCGTACGGGCATGGACTTTTTTCCACTGATGGTTGATTACGAAGAAAAACTCTACGCAGCTGGCCGTATCAAAGGAAGTCGTTTCATGAAAAAAGAAGGTCGTCCAACCGATGAAGCTGTTCTTATTTCACGTTTCATCGACCGTGCCCTACGTCCTTTATTTGATGATCGTATTCGTAACGAAGTTCAGGTTATTGTCACCGCACTTTCTTTTGATGGAGAAAATGATCCTGATATTATCGGACTTATTGCCGCAAGTTGTGCATTGCACATGAGCGATATTCCTTGGGACGGACCTCTTGGATGTGTACGAGTCGGACATGAACAAGAAGCGTTTGTGTTAAATCCCACCTACTCACAGCGAGAAAACTCTCTCTTGGATCTCAGTTTTGCAGGAACAAGTGAAAAAATTCTCATGGTTGAAGCCGGCGCCAATGAAGCACCTGAGGAAACCGTTTTAAATGCCTTTTGGTTTGGTCAGGAACAGATAGATGCTCCTATTAAACTGATTGAAGAAGTACGTACGGCTGTTGGAAAAGAAAAACGTGATTTACTTAGTCCTAAAACACCAGAAGAACAACTGACACAAAAACGAAGAGAAGAGGTAGAAGCCCTGGCTGCTCCTTACATTCTTGAACAAGTAAGAGATCTTTTCTATTCCGCCCCACGCGCAACCAAAACAGAAAGAGGTCTTCAGAAAAAGGAAGTGAAAGCGAGAACAAAAACATTTCTCACAGAAAAAGGAGTGGAAAAAGATGATCTGCGCTATGGAGTCGAAAAAGTTGAGACAATTCTCGAGGCAGAAGTTTCACGCGCTATTATCGAAGAAGAAAAGCGAGTAGATGGACGAAAGATAGAAGAAGTGAGAACGATTGTTTCAGAAGTAGCGGTCCTCCCAAGAGTTCACGGAAACGGACTGTTCATGCGCGGAGAAACACAGGTGCTCACCGTTGTGACCCTCGGAGCTCCTGGAGATGAACAAACGCTGGATGGAATGGAAACCGTGGGAACACGCCGTTATTTCCATCACTATAATTTCCCTCCTTTTTCGGTAGGTGAAGTCAAACCAATGCGAGGACCTTCCCGCCGAGACATTGGGCACGGTGGACTTGCAGAAAAGGCACTGATGCCCATGATGCCGGATAAAGAAACCTTTCCTTATACGATCCGTGCCGTTTCAGAAGTTCTTGGATCAAACGGATCCAGTTCTATGGGATCGACCTGCGGATCGACACTGGCTCTGATGGATGCGGGAGTGCCTATCAAGGCTCCTGTGGCAGGAATTGCTATGGGTATTGCCACAGATGCACAAGGTCGATGGAAAGTCATTACCGATCTCCAAGATCTTGAAGATGGAAAGGGAGGAATGGACTTTAAAATCGCGGGTTCTCGAACAGGAATTACGGCTATTCAAATGGATACAAAAACAAAAGGACTTACGAGAGATATGGTTACCCAAGCCATCTCCCAAGCCCGTACAGCCCGTCTGTCTATCCTAGATCAAATGAGCAAGGCTATTGCAGAACCTCGAGCAGAACTTTCACCTTACGCCCCGCGTATTATTTCTCTGCGAATTAATCCGGAACTCATTGGAAACGTTATTGGTCCTGGAGGAAAAACCATCAACGGTATTATTGCTTCAACCGGTGTTCAGGCCATCGATATTGATGACGATGGCTTGGTCATGATCACATCCGTTGATGCTCAAGGAGCACAAACCGCCTTAGAAATGGTTCAAAACCTTACACGCGAACCAAAAGTGGGTGAAATCTACAAAGGAAAAGTGACGCGCATCATGGATTTCGGAGCTATTGTAGAATATCTCCCAAAACGAGATGGAATGGTCCATGTCAGTCAGCTCGCTCCATGGCGCGTCAATGCTGTATCAGATATCGTAAAAGTAGGAGATGAGGTCATGGTAAAAATTGTGGAATTATCAGAAGGACGCACCAGCCTTTCTATGAAAGATGCTCCAGGTAACGTCTATCCTGAACGTCCACCTGCTCAACCAGAGGGCGATCGACCACACACACCACGTCCAACAGGTCCAAGAAATAGCAGACCTCCTAGCAGACCAGCGATCCGAAGACCTCAGGAACCCAACCGTTCCCAACCAACATCGTAGTACATGGAGAGACTCCGCATCCCATTTTCTCGATATACCCAAACAACCCGCCGGCAAAGGTGGGTTGTTTGGGTATTAGGAGCCGTTTTGGTATTTTTTTTATTTATTCTCTCTCGTATAGGCGTTATCTGGTTTAGTGCAGATACACTCTTGTCCCTGGCGCCTGAGGAAACGGTCTTTGCTATCGAACTTCAACTAACCAAAAAAACACTGCTTCATTGGCAACATTTTTTTCATTCTGTTCCACTCATTTCAAAAAGAAGCTTAGACATTGAAGATCTCCTTCCATTCACCCATGGTGATTTGGCCATTTTCATCACCCAACAAGGAGATCAGGCAGTGGCATTGAGGGCAACTAAAAATGAATTACCTGAAACCATCCTGGAAAAATACCACGTCTCTATTCAAGAAAAGGGAGATTTTATTCTTTTGTCTGAAAAATTATTACCCATTACCGGGATTCCAACCTCTACCAGAAGATCTTTCCTTCCATCGTTCAAAAACCTATGGCTCGGAAAAGTCGTGCTTCCTAAAGAGCATCAAGAAGGGGTGATTTATTATAATGATTCTTCCCTAGTCATACAGTTTAAAACCGACAAACAAACCGATATTAAACAAAAAACTGTTGAAAATGCCGACCTTTACCTCAACCATCTTGTGATGGATGAGGGAGAACTCTCTTCTTTTGAATCAATACGTCGTTTATTTGCTTCATTCTTAAAGGAGAACAGCGGGGAAAAACCATTATTACTTAACAACCAGGAAATGAGTGTTCTGTTTAGACAAACTGAAACATCTACAGACACACTCCTTATTTTCAAAAATCACTCATTTACCAACGAAGATATTACTAGGAATCTTCAAATCATCGGTGCTTTGTCAAAACCTTCCTTTATAAATATTCCACTCCCTGACGGAACGTCATATGACAAAATTGTTGTCTCTCCCGATTTGGTTCCCGTAGAACAAATCTCACTAGGCGAGGAAACCTTGTATCGCGTCGCGGGAGGGGCTAACGAGTTTATCCTTGCACTGTTCAAAAATGACGAACTTCTCCTCTCGAACAATCAAACCTTCATAGAAGAGTATCTAACACCATTATCTGATGGCAAAAAAGATTCTTGTAAGGCACATGATTACCTAAATCCAGAAGTCCTCCTTTCACAAATTCAATTAGAATCCTTTAACCGTCTTATTTCAGGATACGAAAAAATATTCTCTAAATTTGGCTTAATTTCATTTGAAACTAAAAAGTATTCAATGGAAATTCGTCTCTGTACTGATTAGCTGTGGATAAACTATTCATAATTAAGTAAAACTGTGGATAAACTATCATTACGCAGTTGTATACATGAACACAAAATTTATTATAATATCCTAAAAATAGGCTAATTTTAGAGAATATTATATAGATTGACCAGAGGTCATTTTTTTGATACACTACTTGGGTAAGTTGTTCTTTTACACCAACTCTTGGGAGGTTTTCCGAAACCCGCATTAACCTTGTGTTACGGGCACCCCACGCCCGTGCGAATTTTCGGGGAACGTCTTACCGTCTTTACTGTTCTGAAAGTAAAAACAAAAACAAAAGCGAATTCTAGGTTAGCACACACCTATAACGTGCCTTATGGCGCGTTTGTGAGCAAAACCAATGAATGGTAAAAACGGCAGAGCAAATCACTCTTGACTGGACCTTGTTTGTGCCTTAAGGGCGTTGAGTTTTAAAATTAACTTTCGTTGATTTCAAAACCCAATGCCTAAACAGGTCAACACTCCAGTCCCTATGAGGGTCACCCGAAAATTTTATTATAGCGGGCAGTGCCCTCTTTTTCTTTTTAAGCTTGTTTTCTTGTCATTTTTGGTGTAGTCTAGGAGTTGCTCGTTTTTAAAAGACATTCATATGGGAATCGATTTTATCCAGAAAATGCAACAGGAATTAGAGGAAGAAAAAAAACACATTGAAAAAGAACTCTCTCAATTTGCACATAGAAATTCAAAAGCAACTATTACGGAATTCGAAACGAATTTCCCAAATATGGGAGATAAAGAGGACGAAAACGCCTCTGAAGTCGCTCAATTTTCAGATAATCTTTCATTAGAAGATGAACTTGAAAAAGGTCTCAGAGACATTGAATCTGCCCTTGAACTAATCAGAAAGGGAACATACGGAACTTGCAAATATTGCGGACAAAAAATTGATGAACGCCGCCTCATGGCTCGCCCCACCTCAAGTTCGTGTATTCAGTGCAAAAAAACTCTGACACAGGAAGTGTGAGATCATTTTCAAATCACATCTATTGGTCCTTGATTCCGGTAACAGCTATTGTTCTTTTGGATGAATTCCTTAAATACTACGGATTAAACACATTTCCAGAAGAAGGAAACGTTGTTAATCACAGTATCCTCCAATTTGCTATCCACAAAAATTGGGGCATTGCTTTTGATATTCCCTTTAAACTGGAATTCGTTATCTTTTTTTCTTTTCTGATTGGATTAGGCTTATTCCATGCCGCATACAAAAACTGGAAACGACATCCTGATATTACGGTTGCAACGCTCATAATTTTAATTGGAGCATTAGGCAACCTCTACGATCGAATTGTTTACGGTTTCACCGTGGACTACATCATCCTTTTTGAAAGATCTGCGATCAATCTATCCGATATCGTCATTGTCACTGGGGTCTTTTTTCTTCTCTGGCTCTCAAGGCGAGCGAAAAACGATAAGGATAGAGACCGTTGAAAAACTCGAATATCATGCCAAATTTTATTCCCTGAACTGTTCGTCGTGAGCTAGTCGAACGATCGAAGGGGCAAAATTTGGCTAAATCATCTGCGGCCTTCGACGGATTCGACCATTCGACAAGCTCATGGCAGGCAGCTCACCGCAGACAGGCTCAGGCAATATGAGAAGTATTTCAACAGTCTCGGATAATACGTTGACAAAAAAATAAAAAAGGCATTACTCTAAAAAGAGAAAACCCCCTACTTAAAAAATAAGTTGGGGGTTTTATGTTTCACATCACTACAAGTGCGACCATTGGTATTACTTCTATTCCTGTGACGGTTGAGGCGGATATCTCTTCTGGCCTAACGACATTCTGTCTGGTTGGTTTACCGGACGCCTCTGTCAAAGAAGCTCGCGATCGTATCCGAGCGGCAATCAAAAATAGCGGCTACACGTTTCCACGAGGGAAGGTAACGGTGAATTTGGCTCCTGCGGATGTACGCAAACAAGGACCGCTCTATGATCTGCCGATCGCCCTTTCGATCCTTGTTGCCACGGGAGAAATTAGCCGTTCTTCCATTCAAGATTGTGTTTTTTTAGGAGAACTCGCTTTGGACGGATCTGTGCGTGCTATTCAAGGAACGCTCACGAGCGCGATCATGGCAAAAAAAATACATAAACCATTTATTTTTGTTCCTGAATTCAACACACAAGAAGCCGTTGCGATCGAAGAATTACATGTCTTTGGCGTTTCTTCCCTCAAAATCCTTGTGGATCACCTCAAGGGAACTCACTTGATAAAAGAAACGGAAAAAACCGCGTCCTCACACATATCTTCCTTGAATGATTTCTGCGATATCAAAGGTCAGGAGGGAGCCAAGAGAGCCTTAGAAATTGCTGCCGCGGGGGGACATAACATTCTTCTCAAAGGGCCTCCCGGAACAGGAAAAACCCTTCTTGCCCGCTCGCTCCCATCTATTCTTCCTCCGCTCACGCATGAGGAATCCATAGAGGTCACGGCGATTGCCTCGGTGACAGGTATTCTTGCCTCTCACGCCGGTCTTATAGAACAGCGTCCGTTTCGATCCCCGCACCATAGCTCTTCTGCAGCCTCGCTCGTTGGAGGTGGTACCTGGCCCAAACCAGGAGAAGTCTCTTTGGCCCATAGGGGAGTTCTTTTTTTGGATGAATTTCCTGAATTTTCTCGTCATGTCTTAGAACAACTCAGACAACCCCTGGAGGATGGAACCGTTATTATTTCAAGAGCGTTAGGTTCTATTCAATTTCCAGCTCGTTTCCTTTTGGTCGCGGCCATGAACCCATGCCCCTGTGGTCATCTTACTAATCCCCATCGTCCTTGTACGTGTACGGATTATCAAATAGCTCATTATCAGAAAAAAATCTCTGGACCACTTCTAGACCGGTTTGATCTTATTGTCGAAGTGCCTTCTGTTGAATATGACAAACTTCTTTCAGATCAAAAACCCGAATCTTCACAACAGATTCGCCATCGAATAGAGAGCGCACGAACGCAACAAGCCCATCGTCTCAAACCGTTTGGATTGTTTACCAATAATGAACTTTATTCTTCTCAATTGGATGAACTATGCCCTCTGACAAATGAAACGAAAGCTCTTTTACAAAAAGCTCTCCAATCAAATCATCTCTCTGCGCGCGGTTTCTCTCGGGTCCGAAAAGTAGCTCGAACCATTGCAGATCTTGCTCAAAGCCAGGAGATAACCGTTGAACACCTGGCGGAAGCTCTCCAATATCGAGAACAAACAAAAAGAACATCCTAAAAACGTTATAGTCATTAAATAAAACGCGCGTACAGATAAATACTCATCCAAAACACAATCCAAAATCCACCCAAAATATCCATCATCTTCATCCGACGGACGAAATCTTCCCAACTGGCCCACCCTCCTTGTTTCCAACTCAAACGACGTCCAAAAAATAAACAAATGAATAACACGATAATACCAAAGACAGGAACAAGAGAGAGGAGAAACCATAGATAAAGTCTCGCTCCAAAAGCCCATCCTTGAGTAAACAGCACGGCCCCAAGGGATGGTCCGCGCAAATACCTCGCTTTTATTGTATCGTCAGGAACCAATTCCACATGAAAGCCGCACCTTCCACAGTGTTCATTCCAATCATCCATCTGTTTTTTACAAGAAACACAAACACGATTCATATAAAAACAGTATAACAAAAACAGGCCTAAGATTTTCTTAAAAAATCAAAGCCTGTTTTTTTATCTTATATAATCAAGTGGATTTTGGAATTTTCCGTTACGAATCACTTCAAAGTGCAAGTGTGTTCCGGTAGATCTTCCTGTGGAACCTGTCTGAGCAAGAGCCTGTCCGGCTGTAACGACATCCCCAACAGACACAAACAACTTCGAGTGGTGAGCGTAGCGGGTAACGTATCCGTCTCCATGATCTACTTCTACAGTAAACCCGTATCCGTTTCGCCAACCGCTGTAAATCACGGCACCATCCCGTGCAGCATAACTATAGGTTGAATAATCTCCGTCAACGTCTATCCCTGTATGCCTCCATCCGTAATATTGAGTGATACTGTGCCAATCCGTTGGCCATACCCACCCGCCAACAACCTCGCTTGGAGCACTAACCTGTGGAGCGACAAAAAGATTGGTGATAGAAGCGCTTGCACGAGCGGTTGTCACAGGCGCAGGCGGTTCGCCTCCTGGAAGCAGCAACTCATCACCTATAGAAAGGGTGTTTGCGCTTGTCAGGCCGTTTTGCTTCAAAATAGTCTCAACATCCACCGAATAATTTTTGGCAATACGTGAAAGGGTATCTCCACTTTTTACACTATAAAGTAACCCATCCACTGGCAAAATCTTGAGTTCCTGTCCGGGACGAATCGTGCTGGCATAGGTTAATCCGTTGCTCCAAAGCAGCGTACTTAAACTTAAACCGTAAGACTGAGCAATCTTTCCAAGGGTATCCCCATCGGCAACAGTATACGTTTCCACTTGTGTCCGTGTAGAAACCAACGGTTCGCTCGCAGGTGCCTCTTCTCCCGTAAGGGAAGTGAAAGTTTCCTCTAAGTAATCAAGATCGACTTGTCGCTGAGCATCTAAAACAGCATCCGCAAGATAAGAAGAGGTTGAAGATGTATTGACCGTCACTGTGCCTGCCTCTACCACTTCCAATACCGCAGAGTCATCCTGCACAACCAAATGGTACAACAAACTCTGCTGTCCAAATGTTTCTGCCCGTACGTCGCGGGCAGACAAATTCACCCAAGCCACGCCCAACACAATAAAACTCATCATGACATGGACGGTGTAACGATTAGAAATAACAAAAACAATACGATGCTTTGCCGGAAGTAACACCTTATTGATATAACGGCGAACAAAAAAAAGTAAACGATAAGAGGGAATCCCTACCCAACGGGCAAAAAACAAACCCGTTTTTTTTATAGGTGTGGCCAGTTTTTTCAAAAGAGGTCCGCTGTGGCGTTTTATAAAAATAAGCCCGCGCAAAAAGCCCAAGAGCGAACGAACGATGAATTGTTTAAACGTAAGATTCAAAAGAATCTGGGTTAATTTTGATCAATAATGTACAAAAAAAAGACGATTTTGTCAATCAATTCGGAGTTATTTGTCAACGGGAAATAGAAATGTCCTACTTCCAGGGATTTAGAAATGTCCTAGTGAGTGAGTTGTGAGAGGGTACAGTCTTTGGCGATTTGTTTTCTCCAAGGATGGTCGATCGCTGGTTTGGTAACCTGTTTGTTCGCAA
>JACPHU010000026.1 GCA_016188495.1 Candidatus Uhrbacteria bacterium | reverse complement strand
GGGGCAACGAACTCCCTTGATAAGGGTGACAACACTGCCTTCCACGTCAACCGCATAGCGGTGACATTTCTCGCAGATGGGCATGTTGGGATCAGCGATAGAGGCCAGGACGTCGGCAAAATCCACTGCCTGGCTCTCCACGTCCTCGATACCCGCTTTCGCACCCGCCTGAACGATCTTGGCGGTGTTGGCCAAGGTGCGAAGTTCTCCGAAGGTCAGCACAACTCGCCCTTCGGCGCGACCGCGCAGAGCAACGAAGAAAGAAGCTGCTTCTTCCAGAGTATCCAGGAGCAGAACCTGCTTGATGAGCAAGATAATTCCGGTTCGCTTTTGCTCCGGGACGGCGAGACGGCGTTCGTTGTCTGTGAGTTCTCGTGGCTGCATCGTTGCCTCCTCTTAAGCAGGGTTGGAGAATCAAAAACTAAATGAAAAACATTTATTGGCATCAATATAGGGATTTCCAGAAGACCGTATGGATCCAAAATCCCTCATAAAGACAAAATAAAATACCATAAATATGGCATTTTGTCAATAAATCGATTCAAAAATGTAATAATCCTTTAAAAAACCCGCTCTTTTCCTGTAATGACTTTTAACACGAGTGGCTCAATCCCGATATCAAAACGCGTAGAAATCATCTCTTCCCCATCTACAAACAATGAAATGGGCTTATCGCTACGAATAGCCATAGACGTAAGAGGAAACACGCTTTCTTTCATAGAAGTACGGCCAAAGAACCCCCATCCGTTTTTGACAGCGGCCGTAATGACAGCTTCAAACCTTCCATCTCTTGGATTCGAAAGGTTCGCTAAATTTCTGATTTCCAGATTGGCCTGTCTGGCAACCGCGGTGACGCGAAACGTATCTTCACAGGTCATTTCCGCATGGAAATGAGGCATGGATACTTTGGTAAGAAATCGACGGCCGTTCACGATTCCGATATCGATCTTTTCTACTCGACGTGCAGACAACACTTCGCAGGCTTCAACCCCCTCTGGGATTCCCATCATACGGGCTAACTCATTGTTTGGGCCAACAGGGATGATTCCCAAAACGGCATCGCTGTCAGCAACCACATCAATCACTTTTCGAACCGTTTCATCATTTCCTAAGACAACCACCGTACTGACCCCACGACCAATCTCATCACGAATCATCTCTTGCGCATTACGAAATAATGCTAGACGAGATACTTTTCCGGCAATACCCAAATCTGTTAAACGATTTTCGATTTTCAACAATTCTCGTTCAAATCGTTTATTCTCTTGGATGAATTCGTCGTACAGGTAACAGTACATACCTTTTAAGCCTGTTCTTCCTCATCCTGTTTGGTAGTCTTAGGTCTAGACGAAACAGCTGATTGATCCATGCTAATGTGTCCGTTGAGCTGGGCGCCAGCAGCCACAGAAATCGTGCTTGTCACGATATCCCCTTTCACATCGGAAGTAGACATTAATTCGAGCGTCTCTTGAACAAAAATATTTCCTTGAACTTCACCGGCAATGACGGCATTTGCCGCCTTCACATCTGCGTGAATTTTTGCCGTTTCCCCCACATGCAACGAACTTTGAGTTTCTACAGAACCTGCCACCTCGCCATCAATAACGACGTCCCCTTGGGAACGAAAATCTCCCTCTACGCGAACGCCTTGGGCAATAATGGTTTGGTTGCTGGATGTATGTGACATAACAGTCTGTTTTTTATCCTTAAACATAGTAATACAGTTAATCTTACTCGGTGGGTTACGACGTGTCTATCTTAGAACGTTCTATCTCTTTTATTTTACATCTCATCAATAACCTCAATTCCTAATATTTCGAGTCCGTTTTTTAACGTATCTTCCACGGCTTCCACCAGTGCAAGTCGTTCTGCCAGCTGTGCAGGTTCTGCGGTAAGGACAGGAACATTCGTATAAAATTCAGAAAACGTTTTGGCTAAGTCAAACAGATACTGAGATAAAAGAGCTGGTTGGAGGCGCTGCCCTGCGTCAAAAACCACTTCCGGATAGTTCGCTAAGCTTAAAAACAACCGATGACTATAAGCATCGTTGAGCGTTTTGGCAGACCATTTGGGTTTCTTTCGTCCCGCTTTCTTCAAAAGGCTTTGAATACGTGCGTAGGTATAAAGCAAATAAGGCCCAGTAAATCCTTCAAAAGAAAGGGATTCTTCAAAATTAAACACGATTTTTTTTCGGATATCCTGTCTCAACATCCCAAAACGCATAGCGGCAAATGAAACAGCCTGCGCGACTTCATCTATCTGATTGACTGTCCAATCCTGATGTCGAAGTTCCGTCTGATGCTGGGCTTCGCTAAATAATGCATCTCGGAGCTCCTCATAACGAATGACGTTTCCTTTGCGCGCAGCCATCGCTCCACCCTCTAATGTCACGAATTCATACGAGAGATGCTGAAGTTCCCTCTGGAAACCCATGAGCGGAAGCGTGGCGAATAATTGTGCCAATGCATGAGACTGACGCTCGTCCACTACATAAATGGAGCGCGTAGGGTTATAATCTTCTTCTTTTTTCAGAGCCAACCCCAAATCTTTTGCGTTATACAAAAGCGTCCCATCGGATTTGATCAACAAATTGACCCCGAGATTTTGATCACTCAAATCGACAATCCATGCTCCTTGAGATTCTTTCACGATTCCTTGAGCAATCAAATCTTCAATAATCTTTTTGGTCTTTCCAATGAGTTCGCTTTCAAAATACCAATGTTCAATGGTGAGCCTCAGCTCCTCATACACGGATTTCAAATATTCAATGGACCAAGCTCTCGTCTGCTTCCAAAGAGCCAACTCGTCGCCACGCTGTTCTTCTAAGTGATGAAACACCTGAGAAACCTGGCTAGACAATCCCGGCTGTTCTTCTAATTTTTTATTTGCCTCTACATAAACGTCGCGCAAAAAGGCAATACGATCTTCTACAGCCACCTCCTGATCTGGATGAAATGTACTCATACACCAGACAGATTTGGCCACGTGCAATCCTAAGTCATTGATATAGGCAACAGGAATGACATCGTATCCGTTTGCTTTCAATAAATTTACCGCCGCTTGCCCTACAAACAAATTACGCAAATGGCCGATATGGACGTCCTTATGGGAATTAAGGTTGGCAAATTCCACCATGATGCGTTTGTCTGTGCCCACGTCGGACGTGCCGTATTCCTCTTCCATCTCATGGATTTCTTTCAAAATCGCCTGACCCAATGCAACGGTATCAAATTTCATGTTGACATAAGGTCCCACCGCTTTTACTTCCGCGATAAATCCTTTAGGACCAATTTTTGCGGCCAATTCTGTCGCGATCTCTGAAGGATTACGCTTCAGTTTGGCCGCAAGGGTAAAACAAGGAAACGCTAAATCACCCAACGTTGAGTCTGGAGGAAGTTCGATCTCTTCAAGCGCAGGAGAAAATCCCTGTCCCGCCGCCTGTTTAATCGCTTGGAGCATCTGTGTTTTTGCTTCTTGAATAACGTACATAGTTTATGACCGGGCTACAGAATTCAACTGGGAATCGATGAGAGTTAATTTTTTGAGTGCTTCTGCATGGTTTGCACGCATGCTTGCGACCACCTGTTCTGGAGCTTTTGATACGAACTCTTGATTGGCGAGTTTCTGCTCCAAACTCTGGGCGTACTTCCAAGTGCTTTCGCGTTCTTTTGTCAGTTTGAGATGTTCTTGTTCTTTATCGACAAGCCCTTCCAACGAAACAAAGAGTTGAATTTCTCCTACAACCGAAGAGGTATATTCTCCGGAAGGAATTTCGTTCTGAAAAACAAGAGACTCCACGCCTGCTAACGCTCTCACCACTTCTGGGTGTTCCTGCATGGTTGTCTGCCCCACAACGATCACATTAATTTTTTGCTTAGGAGCCACGCCATGCTGGGAACGAATATTACGGATGGCGACGATGGATTCTTGCAACTGGACAAACAACCGCTGAGCGTGAAGATCGATAAGAGGCTCTGGGGACAAAGGCCACTCATGCACCATCAATAATTGTTCTGGATCAATCTGTTTCCAGATGGTCTCTGTGACAAAGGGCATAAACGGATGCCAGTAAGCCAAAAGACGTTCCAAAAGATAAAGAAGAATGTGATCAGTTGTAGATCCTTTTTGAATTTTTGCGATTTCCAAATACCAATCCGCAAACTGATTCCAAGTAAAGTCGCGCAATTTTTCTCCTGCTTGAGAAAATTCGTAGGCCTCCAAATGATCTGTGATCTCGCGTTGGAGAAGATGAAATTGAGAAAGAATCCAACGATCTGCAAGTGTTTGAGGTTGCAATTCTGATTCAGCGATGTGTCTAACCTCCCCTACACTCATCAACACAAATCGAGAGATATTCCAGAGTTTGTTGGTAAAGTTACGATATCCAGCAACCTTTGCAACAGAAAGTTTGGTGTCATTTCCCGGAGTGGAACCGATCACAAGGGATAACCGTGTGGCATCGGCTCCATAGGAGGCGATCATGTCTAGAGGATTGATAATATTGTCCAATGACTTGCTCATTTTCCTTCCTAATTCATCACGGACCAATCCATGCAAATAAACGGTTTTGAAAGGAACTTCGTTCAACAAATAGGTCGTCATCATCACCATGCGCACCACCCAGAACGTTAAAATGTCATACCCTGTCTCAAGCACGGATGTCGGATGATAAGTGCTCAGATCGCTGGTTTGTTCAGGCCAGCCCAAGGTTGAACAGGTCCAGATTCCAGTGGAAAACCACGTATCAAGAGTATCAGAATCTTGTTGCCATCCCTCTCCCTCTGGAGGCTGTGTTCCAATAAAAATTTCCTCATGGCGGTACCAGGCAGGAATGCGATGGCCATACCAAAGCTGTCGGCTAATACACCAGTCACGAAGATTATCTACCCATTGAAAATAGCCTTTTTCAAAACGTTCTGGAATGATCTTGATCGCACCTGAGCGAACCGCCGTCTGAGTCAATGATTTGATAGTGACTGTTTTTCCATCGCGTTCAAATTCTTTTGTGACATCAATAAACCACTGCAGCATCGGCATTGGTTCAATCACTCCTCCTGAACGTTCTGCCGTGGCAAGATTCTGTATTGTTTTTTCTTCCTCTTCAATCAATCCTTCCTGACGCAACCAGTCCACGACAGTCTCGCGTGCTTGTTTGGTTGTCTTTCCTGCAACCAGAGGTCCTGCAGCCTCCGTCATGTTTCCGTCTTCGCCAATCACCTGTTTCATGGCGAGTCCATGACGTTTGGCAATATCCGCATCAATCAAGCTATGGGCTGGAGTTACACCAAGAGCTCCTGTACCAAAGGTTGGATCAACAGAATCATCCGCAACAACTTTAATGGAAATCATCGTGCCAGCAAACGAAATATTCTCAAATGTTTTGCCAATAAACGATTTGTAACGTTCATCTTCTGGATGCACGGCCACGGCTGTATCCCCTACTTTAGTTTCAGGACGAGTAGAAGAAATGCTGATAGGAAAATCTTTGCTGTAACGGAATGTATACAACGTTGCTTCCACTTCTTTATACACGATTTCGATATCTGAAATGGTCGTTTGTCCAAGCGGATCCCAATTGACCACTCGATATCCACGATAGATCAGTCCGTCATCGTACATTTTTTTAAAAGCCGCATTCACGGCCATGTTGCGGGCGGCGTCTAAGGTATAGGCTTCGCGGCTCCAATCAAGTGAAGCGCCCATCTTGCGACATTGATTCACGATCGTGTCATGAGAATCTTGAGCAAATTTTTCTACACGATGCAAAAATTCCTCTCGGCCAAGATCGTGTCTGGTCTTGCCTTCGGTCTTATACAAAATCGTTTCCACCTTTGTTGAGGTAGCAATAGCGGCATGATCTGTTCCTGGAAGCCAGAGCGTTTTGCGCCAGCGCATGCGGTTAAACCGAACCATGATATCTTCAATGGCAAGCATCACAGCATGACCCATATGAAGCGTGCCTGTCACGTTAGGTGGGGGTAAAACAATAGAAAATGTTTCTTTGCGCTCTCCTGGAAGATTGTCTGGGTTAAAAAACCCGCTCTTTTCCCACGTCGCATAAATATCATCCTCGTAATCGCGGGCTTCGTACGCTTTTGGAATATCTTGTTTTGGCATAATAGAAGGTAGTTTAGTAAAAAAGAGCCAAATTTGCAATAAATTTATCCTGCATTCTATTGACAAAACCTTTATTTTAAGCAAAAATCTCTTCTTGTTCTTTTCACATGATTCGTAAACCGCTATTGGAGGATTCCATCCATGAGACACGTATTCATCATGATGTTGCTGTTGATGAATCTGCTGGGCTGCAACAGCCTTTCACCTTTTGTCAGCGATGAACTCAAAACAGAAATCTGTGACGCAGATGAGGACAGTCTGGGACGCAGCAGCTCCTACTGCGGCGGAAACGACTGCGATGACACTGATGCACATATTGGTGCGCCAACAGGATGGTTCCGCGATGTGGATCTGGACGGATTTGGAGCTGGCGAAGAAGAATTCGCGTGTTCCCAGCCGGAAGGATTTGTCGATCATAATGGCGATTGCGACGACACGGATAAATTCGTCCATCCAGAGATGAGCGAGACCTGCAATGAGATCGATGATAACTGCGATGGTGCCGTCGACGATGAAAACATCACGGTGTGGTATCGCGATGCGGATTTGGACACCTATGGAAGTCCGCTCATCACCCTGACTCAATGCGATCAGCCCGATGGACATGTTGCAAACCCTTCGGATTGCGATGATCAGGATCCTCAAATCAATCCGGACGGGACAGAAGTCTGCAATGACGGAATTGACCAGGACTGCAATAACGTTATTGATGACGCAGAAGGATCACGAATCTGGTATGCGGATCAGGACGCCGACGGCTTTGGAGACTCTGAGAATGTGCTTGTCACCTGTCTGGAAAATCCTGCCGGGTACGTTCAAGACAATACCGACTGCGATGATGCCAAACCAGACGTGAATCCGGCTGCGGCAGAGGCGTGCAAAGATGGAATAGACAATGACTGCGACGGATCTATCGATGAGACCAACATCGCTTCCACTTGGTACAAAGATGTCGACGCAGACGGATACGGCACTTCCTCTGGCACGATAGAGGACTGCGCGCCGCCCCAAGGGTATGTCGGAAACAGCTCCGACTGCGACGACCAAGACTCCTCCGTACACCCGGGAGCAGAAGAACAGTGCAAGGACGACATCGACAACAACTGTGATGATTCACCCAACGAGTGCGAACTCGCGGGAGTCATGAGTCTAACAGATTCCGATGCGATCATCCGAGGAACCGAAACGGGAAGCTACACAGGAGTTTCACTGGCTAATGCCGGAGATTTCAATAGAGACGGTTATGAGGATCTGCTTGTGGGAGCCTCACAAGCTCATAAAGCCTACCTGTTCTTAGGTCCGATTATCGGATCGATCGATACCTCCATGGCGGACTATACGTTCATCGGACCCAACGGATCTTTTACGGGTACGTCTGTAACCGGGGGATGCGATGTGGAAAATGACGGATATAGCAATATCCTCATCAGCGGACCCTATGACAGTCAAAACGGTTCCCAATCCGGAACCATTTGGATTCTCAACGGGACTCTTGCCCCTGGTTCGTATGTCTTAGACGAAACCCCCGGCGTCAAACTGGTCGGGATAGCGAACAGCCTGTCTGGATCATCTCTTTCCTGTTCGGGCGATGTGAACAAAGATGGGTATGCGGACCTGCTCATCGGCGCCATTGGTGACAGCAACAATGGTGCCGCCTACGTCGTTTATGGACCTCCGATAACGGGATCCCTGATGGATCACGTCAAACTCACAGGAGAGAACAACGACGATGGAGCCGGTGTACGTGTCTTGATCGCTGGAGACTTAAACAGCGACGGATACGACGACGTGGTTGTGGGCGCGCATCAAGAAGACACGAACGGATCAAGCGCCGGAGCGGTCTATATCGTGTACGGTCCGGCAAGCACCAAGTTTCTCAAAGACGCAGACATCAAACTTCTTGGAGAAGCCGCCAGCAACTTCGCAGGCCGATCTCTTTCAAAGCTGGGCGACGTGAACAAAGACGGGTATGCGGATCTGCTCATCGGGGCTTATCAAGAAAGTTCCGCAGGACAGTACGCAGGGGCCACCTATATTGTTTACGGACCACCCTCATCCGGTTCGCTTGGTGCCTACACCAAGATCACGGGGGAAACCGCAAACGATAATAGCGGTTATGCTCTTGGCGGAGAGTGCGATATGAATGGAGACGGTTCCAACGATTTATTCATCGGTGCCCGAGGCGAAAGCACAAACGGATCTGAAGCAGGAGCGCTTTATCTCCTTTATGGCCCTGTTACAGAAAATGTTGGACTCAGTTCATCGGATCTAAAGCTCCTGGGAGAAATGCCCACGGATTACGCAGGTACAGCCTTAGCAACACTGGATCTGAATGCGGATGGCTACTGCGATCTAGCAATTGGAGCTTATTTGAACGACATAAATCAGCAAAATTCGGGGTCCGTGTACGTTTTGTACGGAACAGGACTCTAGAAACCTCAATATCTCTTCCACTCTTGTTTACAGGGGTGGATTTTTTTACCCAAATCCCTTGACGCTATTTAAAAACGCCTGTAAATTAGGTCCTTACCTGTGTTTGTTGTAAGTAGTTAACATAAATAAAACAGCATGGCCCTTAAGGAATCGCAACAAATTTTGGAAACAATAAAGCGGAGTACTCGTCCGCTTATTTGTATCCCCTCAGGCGCGGGAGCAGACGGGTATGCCAGTGCCCTTGGTCTTGCCAACGTTCTAAAAAAATTAGAAAAAGAAGCCGTGATTGTCGCCGCTGACGGAAAAGCTCCAAAAAATATCCAATTTCTTTCCAATCATGAGGACATCCAAACCGATTTGGAAAATCTCAAACAGTTTGTCATTGAGTTGGATACGACCAAAACAAAGGTGGGTTCTGTCAGCTACGAACTCAAAGAAGAAAAACTATACGTATATCTTTCTCCCAAAAAAGGTTTTTGGGATTCTAAAGACGTACGCACGAGTTCCACCGCTTATCGGTATGATTTGATTATCTGTATTGGTTCTCCTGATTACGAATCCTGCGCGCATTTATACGCTGACAATCCAGACTTTTTCTTCCGCACGCCGGTCATTAATATCGATCACACCCCGGAAAACGAACACTACGGACAAATCAATGTGGTGGATCTCACGGCCTCAGCGTGCGGCGAAGTATGTCATGACTTGATCGAATCCATCGAACCGGGATTGATGAATGAAGAAGTGGCAACGGCATTTTTAACAGGTATGATCGCAAAAACCAAAAGTTTCAAATCCTACACCGTCACCCCGAAAACCCTTCAGACGGCAAGCAAGCTCATTGCGCGAGGAGCAAAACGAGAAGAAATCGTTCAGCGTCTGTACCGAACCCGTTCTGTTCATACCCTACGCCTATGGGGCCGAGCCTTAGCCCGTCTAAAAGCCGATGAACAGTATAAAATGGTCTGGTCGCTTCTGTCACAGCAGGACTTTATGCATGCGGGAGCAGAAGAAGACGACTTATATGACGTGATTGATGAACTGATCGCTTCCTCTCCGGACGCAAAAGTTGTGATCCTGTTATACGAAAATAACAAAAAAAATATTTGCGCGATTATCCGCACAGAACGACCGTTAGACGCCATTGAACTATGCAAAGGCTATCAGGCCACTGGAACACATGAGGAAGTGCGTCTGTGTCTGATCAATAAAACGATTATCCAAGCGGAACACGAGCTTACCCAAATGATCCTGGAACAACTAAAAAAGAAACAGAAAAACGAGGTCTCTTGACCTCGTTTTTTTGATCTTACAGGTACTAGACATCATTATTGTGCTTCCTCGTCTGTGACTTCTTCTGTATCTTCCTGCGTGTCATCGACAATTTCGCCTTCATCAACCTGAGTGGCACCTTCTTGGTCTGTTTCGATAGGTTCAGGAATGACAGTCGTCGCCTCCCCTGCTTCCAAACGATCTAAGCGGGCTTGTGCAGTTTTGTTTTCAGGATTGAGTTCAACCACATGCTTAACGGTTTCAATCGCCTTGTCTTGATCTCCTGCAATTTCATACATGGAAGCCAAGTACCAAAGAGCATTTGAATAATCCGGACTCAACTGCACGATACGCTCAAGCTCCTGCTGAGCCACATCGTACTTTTGCAAACGGATCAGCATTTGTGAAAGCTGGAATGAAAGACCGATATCAGCCGGGTTGTTATTGCGAAGCGCGACAAGGCGGGCAGTGGCTTGATCCAACTTCCCTTGGCGTTCATAGGTAGCGGCCAAATAATAATGGGCTGGAAGATAATCTGACTTGAGTTGAACGGCCTGAGTAAAGGCTTGCTCTGCATTGGTGAGAAGCGCTGCTTCCTGATCGGCTGCCTGTTTGGCTAATTCAGGATCTTCGGCTGCTTTCAATGAGCGAGCGCGGTCGGCCACCGTAAGATACACACGTCCTAAATTTGTCCTGTGAATAGGATTCATCGGTTCTAACTGAATTGCATTGATAAATGACTGAGCGGCTAGATCCTCGGAGCCTTGAGCGAAGCTCATGAGATCGCGATAAATAGAACCGCGAATCACCCAGTTGGAAACGGCATTTGGCTCAATTTGGCTGGCACGAGCAGCAGCCGCAACGGAAGCGGAAACCACTTCAACGATCTGCTGCGTCTGATCTGCGGTTCGTTCTGCCCCACCGGAAGCGGTTGAAGCAATCAGCTCACGAGCCTGAATGAGATAGGCGGAACTTAAATTGCGCTGATAAATGTCACTGAGACTATTAAACTTCACGGCTCGGTTCAGTTCAGCGATTACGTCTTCTACCGCACGTCCTTCGGTTTGATCGATACTTACTGCTTTGGCAAAGGCCACTTCAGCAGCGTAACGGGATCCCGTGACAAACAAAGACGCAAGAACCCCAACGCCCACAACCGCGAAAGCGAAGGAAGTGGCTAATCCCAATCTTGGAGATTGTGAAAAATCACTCTTCCAAACCTTGAGAACCACTTGGGAGGCAAGCAGGCCGGTAAATCCCCAGAGCAAGAACTGCATCGTGAAGTTGAAAGAATAAAGAATATAGGTCAGGAATAAAATGGACCAACCCACAAAAACCACATAGGTCATTTTCCATTCTTCGTGATCTCGTTCAAACACGAGACGCCCGATAGCTTTGGCTGCGATCCAAACCATCGTGACAAGAAGCAGGATGGTTCCCACAACTCCAGTGGTGGCAAGGGCGGTAAGCAACTCGCTCTTCGCGCGATCAAAACGCAATGACCAAAACTGGGAAGTATTGACAGCCGCCGGCTTATAAGAAAGATAATCGTAAAGAAATGTTCCTGGACCTGATCCAAACAACAGATTGCTCGTACTAGAGGCCAGTGTTGACTTGGTAATATCCATGCTGACACCGTAGGTAGGCGATAAGACAACCGGCAAATTCAGACGAAGAGGACTTGGGAGAAACAATAATAAGACGCTGACGAAAAGAACGAACAGAGGAAGAGCAAAACGTCTTGGATTTGGAAACTCTTGAGACTGAATAAAGACGAACGTTCCCAACAAGAGAACACCGAAAATATTGATCACCCAGAATACCCAAAAATCCAATGCGATTAATCCAGCAAGGTTTACAACCGTGACGACAACAATCAATGCGCGGATGAATGTTCCCGTTGAGCTTAAAGGAATGATGCGATTTCGTCCTTCTTGGGAGACAAGCCACATGGCAAGGCCCACAAACATCATGACACTCATGAAAGAAACAAAACCATTGAGCGTTCCCACAGTATTAAAGCCTGTAGATTGAGCGAAAGAAAAAGGAAGATGCAAAAGGTCGAACATTCCCAACAAGGTCACCAAACCTGAAAGAGCTGAGGATAAAAGCAATCCTGTAAAAATATTACGCTGAACCAGTGTGTGCCCTGCTTCATTCATGAGCAGATAAAATAAAACGATAAACAATGTGATGGAAAGAAAGCTATTGTATTCCTGAGAGGACTGTCCGACCCAGGTTTGATATCCAGCCAAAGAAGTCAGAGAAGCAATCAGTACGGCAACAAAATACAATCCAGGAACGACGTTTAACCATCCGGATTTAAATCGGAGACTTTTAGCTGTGACCATTTGGCCTAACCAGGCAAGAAGCCCTACGACCGTCAACACAACGAAAAGAAGCTGTTTATTATCTTCTAAAACATTCGTGGTCCAAGGAAGGAAAAAAATCGGGACAAGAAAAAAAAGAAGATACGTTGCCCATCGGGTGATCATCCCGAACATCGTTTGTTCTTCCATTCCTCCACGTGCAGAAGTCGATACGCTCGCCATAATTTCGATTGAATTAATTCTTAGATTTAGATTTGTAATCCTGAATAGCTTGAACAACTTTTGAGTCGTTCTTCATGTCTTCAATAAAGAGAATGTGCTCTGTATTGATCTGCATCCAATCTTCAGGACCGTGCGCTTCGCTGCCTAATTTCGTCAGAGAAAGGTTCGAAGCCTGTTCAACGGCCATATTGGATTGGAGATAAAACACGTCCTTGAGCGTATAAAACGCCTCTCGCGTTTTTTGTAGCTTTCCAAAATACACTTGGCCATTATCCAGAAACACGGCTTGATATTCTCCTGACTCAATAGCAAGCGGTTCATTTGATGAGCCTGATGGAGGTGCCGAAGGAGAACCGCGCTGAGAAAAATACCAAATGCCCCCTATCACGATAAGGAGGAGAAAAAAACCAACAATCCATTTTCCAGAATTAAATTTCTTTGTCTCTGGAGAGCCGGGTCTTGCTCCAATAGGACCTCGATTCATTTTTGATTCAATCGCCATAAAAAAGCTAAATATGAAGATATCTTACCGGAACAGCGAACCCGCAACAAGAGAGACGTGTGGGTAAAATCAAAAGACGAGACCCAAATGAGTCTCGTCTTTTTTATTACTCCTGAGTAAAGGAGATTGTATTCTTCATTAAAGACTTGCTTCACCGCTGGATGAATCAACCGTTGAGGATGATTCTGTTGTCTCAACTTGTGAAGATTCGACCTGTGCTTCAGCAGGAGCTGGAGCAACTGGACCGTTGGTATCTGTCACGTCTATGGAGACGCCTTCAGACCAATCGGTCGCGACAGTCACTTGAGCGGATTCAACACCTACCGCGATCCAGTTGAATTCAACTTGATCGTCTATGAGAGAACGGTTGATAGTAAATCCTGTGACGCTTTCATTGCTGATCCATGCGCCTTGTGCAGACTCAGAATTGCTTCGTGAGCTGAAGGTGATGATTGGCAATTGAGCGTATGGAGTTGTAAAGGTTACGGTGACGTGATCTGTTCCAGAAGTCATGCGGACACGTCCTGCCATGTCATGTGAACCGTAAAGGTGTTCGCCAACGGTTACAGAACCAGTGAAGGAAGCATCAACGGCCGTAATGGTCTGGGCCTCAACAACTAATGAACTTGAGGAAGCGTCTTGCAGAGAGCTTGTTGGTACGTACCACATGTTCTCTACTTTGACGATCACTTCTCCTTGTCCACCACTGAAACTCTCCATGGCCATACCGATGACAGGACCAGCTTCGGTCGCTTTCATGGCATATCCTGGCAAAGTGGCAGAAGAAGTAAGGAAGTCACCGATTTCGATGGCACCATTTTCATCACTGACCTTGACTGGCACACGTCCAGCAAGAGCGACGAGGGCTGAGAAGGTTTCACCTTGTTGACTCAAGATAAGTCCTGGATCGGTTGAAACGACTCCCATCAAACCTTTCTGGTAAGAGCTTGTACTCTTTTCAACATGTTCTGGAGAACCGGCGGCGACAAGAACATCACCTGCTTGAACATCTTCGTTGGCTGGGAACCACTCAGCAAGGTCGGCTCCGGTTTGTGCAGCACCGTCTTTAACCCAACTAATCAAACGAGCTTTATCTGCAGCACCACTTCCCTCACTAATCCACATAGTAAGATCAGCCGTTGCTGTTACAATATCAGCATTTCCACATTCCAAATTATCATTACCTCCATCTGTATTGTCACAATCAAATGTTGTATTTGTTGTATGTTGAATAATCCAAATTTGACCCGCAACATCTCCATCAAAAGCAGTAATAGTATCTCCTGCTGCATCACCACTGAAATATGAACCGCTTGAAACATCCGGAGTTAGATCATTATCTGCCATAGTTTCAATTGTTCCTACATCAATAATTCCTTCTACTGAGAAATCATCTGCGACGGCAAGGTCATTTGAAACCGTGACGCTACCTGTAATGTTGACATCTGTAGGACTATTGTCTCCGGTGGTAATCAAAAGTTCATCAACAGGCGTAAGGGAAATATCTGAATCTGCTGTTGCGGTATCAAGAACGAGGTTTCCATTATCTGTGACAGACATTGTGCCATAATCTCCAGCATCATCTGAAACAAGAGCAAGGCTTGTACCGGTTGTTCCATCAAGGAATCCTAGATCGAGTCCGTCCATAGAGGCGTCTCCAATGAAGAGAACTGGAACCTCTGTAGCACTACTTTCAGGCAAAGCCCAGTGAACGGCATTTGCGTTTGCGTCTGCTGTTTCAAAACGTAGATTGCTATCAAATGGACCTGTTCCACCAATACTCACGGAAGCATCATCACCAATGGTTATCGCTTGATCCCAACCGGAGTTAATGGAGATAGCAGAGTCTGAAGCCCCTGCTCCATTGGTAAGTGTTCCGATATCGAGTCCAACGACGCGATCTCCTGCTTCATTTGTTCCCGTAATGTTATTGATGTACATCGCTTTGTTTGTGACGTTTGTTGCGTTTCCACCATCGGCTTCTGGAGTAAGAGCGACAGTAAGACCATCTGCGCTTGAATCATTATTTGGTTGAGCTGTGATAGTAAGAGCTGTTGCTGATGCAGTACCTGCAGCGGTTGAAATAGATGCTCCATCTGCGGCATCGAGCGTGACGTTGAAGTCACCACCTAAAAGGTCGAGATCTCCATTACTCACGAGGATGTCACCAAGAGTGAGCACGAGAGCATCGGTGCCGTCAGCGGCTCCGGCGATCGTGGTCAAACCTGTGGTAGCAGCAACGGTGAAGGCAGTACCTAAGGTAATGGAAGAAGTAGCAGATCCGGCGATGGTGGTG
>JACPHU010000025.1 GCA_016188495.1 Candidatus Uhrbacteria bacterium | reverse complement strand
TTCGACTATCTCAAAGAGCATCTTCATCTGGTCACTTCTTTTCCAAGATCTGTTTACGGATACCTCGTCCATTACGCGATGGTTCTTTTAGGTTACCAAGTGATGAAATTGTTGGGAATTTGAATTTATGGGTTCACGGCACAGGAGCGCAGTCGAAGGGGAATTTGATAAGAAAATGAAGCTGTAATGAATAACCCCGCCGCAAGCGGACGGGGTATCACGCTTCATATTCCCTGAGCGGAGGTTCGTTCGACGAACCGGAGTCGAAGGGCTCATATGCAGCCTTCGACGGATTCGACAAGTTCACCGCAGACAGGCTCAGGCAATAATACGCAGCCGTTCGATCTACTCACGACAGGCAAGCTGACGGGGTATTTACCCTGAGGGAATAAAAAGAAACCCCACGAAGAAGTTTCGTGGGGTTGGGACGCTAGCCGAATTGGCTTGGACGTCGGCGCATGAGAGCCTCCTTTGAGGTTTGTTACAAATGAGGTTTGTTACAAACAGCTCAACCGATCATAGCGGCAAATTCCGGCGGCGACCACCTGAGTCCTATTAACATCAACTGCCCAAAAGGCGTTTGATGGAAGGAATGCCTTCACATCGGACGACTTAGGTTTCCGGCGGAGGACCGCAACGATGCGAGCTGACCAGGGCGATATTCTTCCTGCCCTGGATTTCTGGCACTCAGCGCGCACTCCCGGCCATTATCTGGCGGGACTGGGCGCGAAAAACCACTCAACGTGAGTGGTCCGGTCAATGCACGATCTTGGCGTGATAAGCTCGCCAATCTTGTACACTCACCGGACGACTCGTTACTTGAGTAATCAGTGTGTATAGGATACCAGAAAATAGAATTTCTGTCAAGAGTCTCTGACGACTCATTTTATTTTAATGTCATTTTTGTATAAAATGATTTAAAAAATAAATTTATTGATCCTAAAATAATGTTTATAGCTGTTTTTATTTATAAACTTTTTTTATTAAAAAGCTCATCCAAGCATGGATGAGCGTAGGGTTTGGATCAAAAGAATCTACAAACAGTCAACAAACCTATCGCCTGCAAGCAAGTCGATTCAGTTTATTGATCGTTCGGTCTCTTTTGATTATTTTTTCTGACGTTCAGAGTGGCCAGTCCAGTAGTCACAGGCAACGTCCCCAAAAGGACTTGAAACGCTCTCGCACAGCTTCTCCATGAAATCGCTGTGCCAGGACCAGGTTCCGTTTTCGGTGGGAACTCCGCCCCCGTTCTCCTTGGAAGAAAGGTGGGTCGCGATCTTGCCGGCGATCTTGTGGTCCCGCCCAGTGGCGGGTCCAGCCTGAACGGAAAGGGAGGTGGTGGACATAAGACACAGGGCAACGACGAGCAGTTTCTTCATGACGTCTCTCCTGAGAAGGACTTGCACAACGTATGGGAGATCCACACGCCGATCCTTTATAAACCCAAAATGTTAGAACGTCAATGTGAATAAAGACTGTTACAAAACAAAAAACAGCGGTGAGCTGTTTTTTTAAAATACGTTCAGAAAATTACACGTGAGGATTTTCTATTTTTACCGGTTCAACAACGGATCCTTCCTGTTCTGATTCGTTTAATCCGATGATTGACTCTTCTGATTGTTCACCCTGTTCTTCTTTTTTCTCTTCTTGTTTTAAAACTTTTTTCTCTTCTTCTAATTTCTTTTCCACACGTTCTTTCGCTTCTTTTGTTAAATCTTCATCAAATTTCTTTAACAAATCTGGGAGAGCTTTGAGAATGTTGGGTAAAAGTTTGACCCCCTCTTTAAACGCCTGAACCAAAGATTTTGCCATTTCGGGATCCAATAACCCCATGGACTTGCTTTCCACAGGCTGTCCGTTAGACATTTTTCCTGTGTTGAACAGACTTTCTAAATCCTGGATGCCTAATCCTTCAAACTGTTTGAACAATTCGTCTATTTTTTCTTGTAAAATTTTTGCCTTTTCTTCTTCAATCAATTTGTGTTTTTCTTGCTGATTCACGAGTTCTTCTTTTTGTTTTTCTAATGCGTCATGTTCTGTTTGCAAATCCTCCAAAGACCGCTCGTCAGAAGAAATACTGAAAGGGATCTCTTCCAAAGGAGGAAGTCCCAGATTCTCTCTCAACACGGCCAAATCGGCTTTCGTTTTTTCAATGGACTCAACCACCTGTTCGATTCTCTGTTCTCGCGATTCAATTCTTTCTTCTATTTTTTCTAATTTTTCTTCTGGAGACGGTTCTAATACCTCTCCTTTGCCTTCCTCCAGACCTTCTCTTGTTTCACCCCCTAACTCCACAGAAGAAGGTACTGCCTCGCGAGGATCTGGACCAGAAAGTGTTTCAGGTGTGGACATAAATAATATAGATGAATCTTTCATTAAATCTTTTTTTATTCTACTACTTGAGAAAAACCTTCTGGTGCACCCGAGAGGATTCGAACCTCTGATCTTCGGCTCCGGAGGCCGACGCTTCCCGCCCGACTGAACGACAAGGACTCCTGTTCAGTCGTTCGACGGTCGGGCGGGCCCGCCCGAACGATCGTTCGACGGTCGGGCGGGTATCCGCTAAGCGACGGGTGCCTTTAAGGCTGATGGAATGCTTACCACGGCAGCGGTTCGCCGGCGAACCAAAAACCTCCTGATTCTGGACGCATGGTGGCAACAGCATAAATTCCCTCTGCTGCCTGTTGGGGAGTCAACGTCGCCTCTTGTCCTCCGATATCCGTTTTGACCCAACCAGGATGGACGGAAGATACGATGATGCCTGTATCAGCCAATTCCAAGGCCAGAACACGAGTATACATATTAAGAGCGGCTTTGGATATTTTATAGGCCGGATAGTGACCCATAAAATGAGATACTTTCCCAACCAAAGACAAAGATCCAGCCGTTGAAGAAATGTTCACAATGTGGGATTTAGAGGCAAGATGCGCAAGCATCTGTTGAGTAAAATCAATGGTTCCAATCAAATTAACGTCGAGCGTTTTGCGCAATCGATCAATTTCAACGGACGTTTGATCTTCATCTACAAGCACTCCGGCATTATTAATCAATAGATCGATCGTTCTTCCCATGGCTTTTATCTCACTTACACAAGACGAAATCGAGCGAGCATCCGCTAAATTTAACGGGATACCCAAAAACTGAGGATGAACAAGAGCGGGTTCTTTAAAGTACGTTCCGATCACAAAAAATCCTTCTGCAAGAAATTTCTCGCACAATGCTTTTCCAATTCCTTTGTCTGTTCCGGTAATAAAAACGGTATTCATATCATTCGTCTAAATCTACGTGCTAATTGATAAAAGTAATATCTCATCGGTTTCCCAATCACATCATACGTTCCCGGACTTTGGCATTCTGTTCCTCCGAAGCCTCTTTTAAATCGAGAAATGCCTGCCCATGGATGATCTCCTGTCGCCGCAGGCGGGGCCATGCCCCACCAATCATAGGTCTCCATTCCCTTTTGCTTGGCCTGCTTCATCAATTCCCAATGAAGCAAATAGGGTCCCATCAAATTCCGATATTCATTAGAAGAAGCGCCGTGTAGATACGTTCGAGTCGATCCGAAATCGATCATGATGTTTGCGGCAAGCAAAAGATTCTGATGAGTGGCGAGAGCCAAAAAAGCCTGACATTCTCCTGTGTGGAGCAATTGCACCATCTGACGATAATAATTTTTGGCATGCAGACGAAATTGACCACGTGTAGACGTCTGCTCGAACATATTCCATACCATTTCAAAGTCCGTCGTGTGCGTGTGAATCTGCACACCATGCTTTTGGGCAACGCGGATATTATATCGGGTTTTGGGATGCATCCCGAACATCAACGATTCCTCGCTTTGTGTAAGATCTGTCAAAAGAGTATGTGCAGGATCAAGATCGATAGACTTGTGTGCCTGGCTCATCAGCACTTGTTTTTCAGGCTCTACGCGCAAAAACAGCTGGTTTTGAAAAAGACGTTTCCATTGAAACAAATCCGTCGCCTGAGAAAATACAGGACCCTTGGGACAAAAACTATACGTTCCAAATAATGGAAGCGTGCGATCTAACCACTGAGCCAGACCTATTGTTTTGTCTTCATGAGTAATGACCTCCCTTCGCACATGCTCTCCAACAGCTTTCTGGAATTCTCCCCACTCCCAAGAATGCAAAAAACTCCCGGATGCGGGACCATGCGCGAGCACAAACTGATTCCATTGGAGCTGGTTCATACATCCAAGAGTATACGACAAAACCTCCTAGTAAAAAACAACCTTAAGGTTGTTTTACTTCCCCGAAGAAACAGCCATATCAAAATCAATCACGTAAACTCTTGGTGGTTTGTCTAATAGTGGTTCCCCTTGCTCATCACGGTCGAAATAGACGATGAAATTTCCTTCGTGAATGTGACCGTGTTCTACTCCCAATTCTTCGAGCAAATATTGTATTTTTTGGACTTGACCATCAATAAATTCGGTATAAAGAGACGTCTCTCTCTTCCACATCCTAACAGATGGTCCAACCAATACGCGGGTTGCAACATCAAATTTTTTAGTTTTCTCATTATAGGAAGCCTTCACAATAGGTTCCACGGGAACATAATCAAATCCTTTTTCCTTCCAGAACTCTGCATCTTCATAAACTTTTTTCCAGAAAAAATAAGGGAGCGCATCGATATGACGAATAATCACCCTATTTTTTAATGTTTCTTGTTGCGAGCCAGGAACCTTGTCTAGGAGCGTCGTGCCTGATCCAGTTTTTCTAAAAGCCTTATGAAAAAAAGATTCTGGATAATGGTTATAAAGAGGCGTTTGTACAGCAATTTTTTTCAATCGTAGAGGAAAAAACCTTCTAAATGATTCTCTATCTTTTTGAGGAACTTGAGGTATAAGATCAAAAGTCTGACGTTGAATAAAATTTTCCTTGTGAGCGAATCCCTCTTCAAGAATAGAGAGAACCTGCGCTTTTAACCGTTCCTGATAAGGTTGAGGAATAAGATTAAAATCTTCAACAGCCTCTAAGCGTACGAAAAAATCTTCATCGTTCAGTTCTTGCTTAATAAGAAAAACGGCCTGATTAAAGAACGGTTCCTGATCTTCCTTCGGGAGAAGAGGAATGAGTGCAAAACCGTGTCTACAAATGGAATAGGGTGTTTTATCTATCCATTGTTGGATCTTCATCTTTGCCTGATTTTTTAATCGTTCTTGATCTTTTTTTCCAGCCTCAGGAATAAGCATCATCGCACGTTTAATACCATTAATACTTATTTCATCCATTCCTCTTTGCACGAAGCCTGTCACTATGTGCCTTAATGATTCTTGATCCTTTTTTGCCGCCTGAGGAATCAACTGAATGGTATATTCCTTTTGATCAAAAAGACCATCTGTGTTCTCCAATACTTTTCGAATTCTAGATGTAACCTCTTCTCTTAATCGTTCTTGATCCTGCATCGGAGCTTGAACAATAAGTCTCAGGGCGGACTCAAAAAAATAACGATCATCATCTTTTAATCCTTCTTCAATAATCGAAACACTCTTTTGTTTCATTTCATCTTGTTGTTCTTGTGCTGCGAGAGAAATAAATTCAACAGCAGATAAACGAATAGTCAGATTCTCATCCATTAACCCCTGCTGAATCAAAGGTGTTCGATCTGTCTCTAACAGTTTAGGAATAAGTTTTAACCCATTAATCCTGACGAAAGGATCTTCATCGCTCATCCATTCTTTGATAATGGAAGCCGCTTTTCTTTTTAAGGATTCCTGTTCTTTTTCAGGAACCCGATCGATAAGTTCAATAGCACGCCTGCATGATGAGATGCCATCCTCTTTATTCAATCCTTTTTCAACAAGAGTAAGAAGCTGTTCTCTTAATGCCTTCTGATCTTTCTTTGGGGTCTCAGGAATAAGATCAGCGACACTCAAACCAACAAAAGGATCTTCATTCTCAAAAATTCCTGTAATCACTTTTGGAAGAACATCGATCAATTCATTGTTACTGTCTTCGTATCGTTCTAAATCTCTCTGTGTAAGTTCGGGGTCCCCGGAGAGTTGATACATCTCTTTATGAGTCAAAAAAACAGAAGATTCCTTCCGTTCTTTAGAGAGGACTGATTCATGTGTCGATTCATGAGAAAATTCGCCTTTCATACATTTGTTCCACTAAGAATGACTCAATCGTTTGAGCGCTGCCCGAATGCGGCTTTCTGTATCCAGATCATCCAATTCCAAAAGAGCCGCTTGAGCGTCGCGTCGTGAATAACCCAATCCGATAAGAGCTTCCACCGCATCCAAATCTGCCGAAGAAGCCATTGGCTCTTCTGCCAAAGCACCTTTGAGTTCAAGAATGATTTTTTGCGCGGTCTTTTTTCCAATCCCAGGAACATGAGTCAATGAAACAACATCCCCTGCCATAATCTTTGCTTTAATATGGTCGGTCTGATCAGAAAAAACGATTTTCTGTCCGCTGCGCGGTCCCACTCCCGACACAGCAATGAGTTTCCAGAATAATTCGAGCTGTGCAATGGAGGCAAAACCGAATAACTCCCGTTCATTGTCACGCAAAACTTCGTGAAGAAAAAAAGTTACTTGCTGTTGAATAGAGTAGGCAACCGTCTCTGGGAGCGTAATTTTGTAGCCGATTCCCCCGCACTCTACAAGAAGATATCCCAGACCCTGATGTAGAACTGTTCCTTGAATAAACGCCATCATAATTTAATCTCCTTGAGGTTGTGAATTACGAAACTCGATGAGATTGATGTTTTCGGGCTGTCGAGCCCCACGAACCCTATCAGAATAGGGAGAGTGGGGTCGACGGGCGCCTGAAAACATCAAGATCGCGAGTTTCGTAATTCACAAAAACATTTTTTGATAAACAGTGGTAATGCGTGTTTCTAATTCTTGATCGATCTTCTCGTTAAATTTGGGTAAATCCCCTTGGCCTAAAATGGCGGCATGGATACGGCGCAACATCAATCCGAATTCGGGTCCTGGATCCATTTCTAGCAAATCCATTAACGCAACTCCATCCAGTCCAGCTTCCTTAAAGAGTTGAAGACGTTCTTTTTTTTCACGATTTTCCCGCTCTAACTCTTTTTGCGCGCGACGATGTGGAGCGTAATCATGCTCGCTTTTGAGACAATGGATCAACGAGGAAGGATCGTGCCAATATCCATGAGGGTTTAAACGTTTGGATCCAACGACATGATCTAACAAAAGACAACCTTGAAGAAGATCGATAAAATCATCAGCATCATAGCCTCTGCGAGAGGACAAATGAACATACCGTTCAATACGCGATGGACGCACTTGCAAAAAATCCGCTCCAAATTCCATGTGATGGGCAATCAAATCTGCCAACATCTCTTGATCTCGGGAAGGGAGTTGATGAGCTTGAGAAAAACGCGTTAGCAACGCTTCAAAAACAGGCGCGTGAATTTTTCTGGCGTGATGTGGATAGTGCACATCGATGCCATAGGTCAGATAAAAATGTGATTGCGTTTCTCGATCTGAATCTTTTTCTTGTCCTGTAGAAAACTCTTGATAGAGTTTTAAATAATCATTCAATCGCTTCATGCGCTCTGGAACGGCTTGATCGTACATGTGAGCTCTGGGTGTTTGAAATCCAAGAGATTCACCCTTAGAGCCTTTTCGAGAGGTGAAACTTACAGATGGCCATTTGGCAGCATCATGACACAAAATAAATACTTGAAAAAAAGACACTTTCTCTTTTAACAGTTCTTCAAGCTCCTCAATCTCCCCTTCGTACCCTTTAAGCCGACGGAATTCTTCAATATCAATCAAGTGAATTTTTTCTTCGACAACAGCAAATAAAAAGGCGAGCATGAGTCGAAGATGATCATGCAAAACAGGACCTTCCGCATGGTAGCGAATATCCTGAGGAGTTTTTAAACTCTGTGCAATGAGCGGTTCTTGCGCTGCAGCAGCGCCGATAAGAGATTGTGCATGCGAAGATACATGTCCGTCACATTCAACCCAGCTCATCACTTCATCAAGAGAGCGCGTCTGCAAGCGTTCGTGTACAGATTCAAATCTCCACATAATAATTCATTGTACGTGAACTTGTTCTAAACCCCAAGGAATGTGTGAATCAGTTTATCTGTCGCCGATGAAACCTCTCGGATGGACGCAGATCCATCAATAATGGCGTGGGCATATTTTTTGAGAGGAACCACGATCTCACGCTGAGCAGGAAGAGCAACGGCCCGATGATACTCCACGTCATATTGAGGCTGACGTTCCAAACGACGAGCAAGAGCGGTTTGTTCATCTACATCCAGCCACAAACGCAAATCAAAAAGCTGGCGAATGCGCGGATCAGAAAAAAGCTGCAGTCCCTCAACAAAAACAACGGGGGCAATCTTAAATAATAAACTTCCTGTACGACGGCAGAGTCGACGGTTATACAGAGGGAGAAAAATATCGTTTCCTTCTCGTAATTCCTCCAATGCTTGATAGACCTCATCCAAATACAAACTCTCCGGCAAATCCCAATGCGAACGGCCATCAGCCAATTTTGGGCAATCTTCCTGTGTTTTATAATACGCATCAAAACGAAACCGCTTCACACCGCCTTGCGTTTCCAAGTGATCGGCAAGTGTCGATTTTCCTGCACCAGAGAGTCCGGCAAGTCCAATAAGAATAGGTCGCATATTTATGCTTTCCTGCTTAACACGACGTATGTCACCCCTCCGACCGCGTGGAGCGCTTGCGCATCGCGATAATATTCAACCAAGGGATGATCTTGTAAGAGGTGATGAACAGCCTCGCGCAACTTTCCTGTTCCTCGACCGTGAATAATCTTTCCAACACGCTCTCCTGCCATAAACTGATCGTTTAAAAAACGATCCACGGCCCCACAAGCTTCGTGTGCATCATTTGCATGAAGATCGATCTGCGGAGGTGTGCCTAGTTCGGCCGAAAAAATCAAGATTTCCTGTTCTTGGTGTTTGTTGGCTTCAGGAGGAGATATGTTTTTCTTTTCCTTCATACATCTCATTTCTTTTCTTGAACAACCTCAATCGCTTTCTTAATATCCGATAACAAAACCTTTTGTCCTGACTCGTTTCGGTGGCCCCAATTTCGGTCTAATCCAAAGGTAAACCCACCGAAACGTTCGAACAGATGAAGAGCATACGGAGATTCTTGAACATACACCAATCCTCGTCCGTATTCCAAAATGATAAGAGAAACGGGCTTTCCCACTTGTTCTACGATAATACGAGAAAGCGCAGGACGAAGTTGCATATCGGCTTTCGTGCTGACAACCCAAAACTCTCCCCACTTTTTTCTACGCTCCCATGCTCGCTGAGCGAGACGTTTTTTGCGCTGTTCCTTTTTAGGATCTTGAAGGTGGGCGATAAGCTGATCGTGAAACGCCATTACTTCTTTAATTTCTTTTTTAGAATATCCTTCGTCCTGCAGAGCCCAAACATATCCGCGATCTTGAATGCCAATTCCTCGAACAAGACGAGGAGTAAAACCCCACGCCATCATTCGAGAATCTGTAATGCGAAACTTCTTTAAAAACTGTTCCAAAGAACTTGGGAGGAGCTTCCCTTGTTTGTCATGGGCACGAGAAAGACCGGTGTAATGATGATGATCGATAATCTCAACCTTAATCCCTCTCTTGCGTAACCGTACTTCTGTTTTGGGTCCTGGCATTTCTACAATAATCACTTGGGTGTATCCACCTTTAGTCACCTCTTTCACATAATCATGACCTTTATCCAACGAGGCTCCATGGTGTTGTTTGGATTCAATCACGGGAAGTCCAAGCTTTTGGGCTAATTGACAGATCATAACAGCCTCAGCGTCGTTTGGCGGAATAATCAACACAGTCTTGTGGTAAGCCATACAAAGTCATTATAACGGTGAATGTCGAAACTCGCGATCTTGCGGCTTACGGGCACCCGCCGACTCCACTCTCCCTATATGAATAGGGTTCGCGAAGCTCGGCAGCCCGTGCACCGCAATCTCATCGAGTTTCGCCATTCACCAAATTATAGACGAGTAAAAGAAAAAAACGACTCTCCTGTGGAAAGTCGTTTTTGAAATTGAACCATCGTCGACTAGAGTCAATGTTGGTTCAATTTTTGACGAACGATTCTGCTTGTATTAAGATTTTAATATCAATAGGACTTTCTCACTTGGTGCATAGCTTTGTCGAAATCTACGTTTTTTGTTCAATCTTCAACAAGTTCAGATTGACCCTGAATTTATTGAAGGGTCACTGTATGTGAATACAGCTCACAAAAAGCCTCAATTTCTTCGCGCTCTGCATCCAATTGAGAAAATCCTAATCAATCATCATTTTTTCTTATGCGTACGACTATTTCTCTTTCTGTTCCAAAAATGGAAGCAGAAAAGGCTCGAATATTGGCACGAGCCCGTGGTTTTCGCACACTAAGCGATTATCTCCGCTTTCTTTTGTTACAAGACGATCAAGCACTTATTAGTGAAGATGAACTCGTTCAACGATCCAAAGAAACAACCACATTACATAAAACACATAAGCTTATAAAAGCAAAATCAATTGCGGATTTTTTGGAATGATATGATTGTGCAGACAGTTCTTTATCATCCGAAATTTGTAAAAGAATTCAAAAAACTCAACCAATCAATTCAAAAAAGAGCTATTGAAGTTGAGAAACGATTTCGGATCAATCCACTTCATTCATCCTTACGATTACATCCGCTCAGAGGTCGCTTAAGCGGACTTTGGTCCATATCAGTCACTATGAACGTACGAATCATTTTTGAACGGATGGAAAACGGGGATCTTGTTTTTTTATCAATCGGTCAACACGATATTTATAGATCAATGTAGTATTCACAGCGAATTATTTTTTTATGAAAGAGATTTCATCTCAAGAGAGAAAACTACCAAAAGAAGAAATCGAAAGTGCTCGAGATCGGTTTATGGATTTTTGCGGGAATGCTCTCAATGGTGTTTTGGGAAATTTTGACAACGTATTTGATCCTGCTATGCAGACAAGCCGCCAACGTTCAGAACTCAATGTGAGAGAGAGTTGGAAAAGTTTTTTTGAGCGAGTGCATGTCTTTATGTCGAGTCGTTATGAATCAAATGGATCGATCTGTCATGAAAATCTTGAAAAATTTTTACCTTACGAACATCGTGATCCTTTAGAAGAAGGGGTCGTTGCGGAAGTAGAAAAAATTTATCTTGAGATGACTGAACGTTAACAAAAAATCCACCCGTCATCATCGATGTTGAATCGACTCTGGTGAATGAATCGTAGCGATAGGAGTATTTCAAGAGGAATACATCACGTCGTCCGCGAACAACGTGACAAAGGCGATCAGGACTAAGCGGAGGAGAGACCGAATTCGGCGTCACGGAGGCTGTCCCGCCATGCACAGACACCTACTCCTATGGCACCAAAAAACTCATCAAATCGATGAGTTTTTTTAATACTTGATCATTTCTGTATTCGATTACACACCTCTTCGTAGATGCGAAAATCATTCCTTCATCTTTCTATAAGGATCAGCTCGACACACCGCCCAAGCGGCGTTAAATAAGACGCGGCCCATATCCGCGAAAATCTTACTTTCGATGATGACGGTGACCATTTTTCCGACAAACTCTACAAACGCCACCCGATTTTCGTAAACCCAAATCTCGCCGGAAAAATCCCCAAACTCTGGAAGTAAACGACAATATTCCGCTCCCTTACGAGGATTACGCAGTTCCCCACGGTGAAGCATTTTAATTTTTACTCTTGATTCATCCAATGCTTTGCGAGCCTCCAGCAACACGCGTTGATCAAGTTGAGTGTATGCCTCATCGACATTTGATAACTCAAGAAGTTCTCGCGGATGCGTAGAAACTAAATCTGAAAAAAGCGCATGCAATGCTTCTTGGCCTTCAAAAAAACGAACCGTCGGACGCTCCCCTCCTGCCATCATTTTCATTTCTGAAAGAGAGCGTGTAAACGTCTCAATCCGCTCCTCCAAGTCATGAACACGGCCTTTAAAATACGCAACGGCCCGCTCAGGATCTTCCGCACTAAAAAACTTTTTCTTTCCTCGTTCAAACGTGGACATGAGTCCGCGCTCTTGAAGCTGAGCGATCACGTCATAGGTAGCAGTTCGAGAAAGTTTGGCCCGTTTGGCAATTTCCTGCACAGACGTTGGCCCGAGTTTTAACGAAGAAAGATACACACGAGTTTCGGTAGGCGTAAGTCCAAGTTCCGTCAAAAGTTTTACAAAATCCATCGACATAAAAGTATCTTAACAAAAAAGGAAGACAAAAATTAATCGTGAGTAGAGCAAAAAAGAAAAAGATCTGTCTACACAATGTGTACAGTATAACCAGAAGGGGAAAGTCTCACAAATCTAGCTCCAACAAAAAATTCAAAAAATATTATCAATACACTAAATAAAAACCCGCAGTTTTAATGCGGGTCACAGTAACCTCGAGCTAAATGATCCACTCGAACAAGAAGGCTTGGAAGACGAAAAGGGCCGTACATACTTTTGATATAAGCCGCAGCTTCTTTCTCATCCATTCCAACCGCCGTCACATACAAGGGTCGATGCCCCTGCCCTCTGTGTACAAACTGACTCTCCATTGATCGAAACGGGCTTTTGGCCATACCCACAATTGGGAACGCGTGTCCCAAAGCTTCAGACAACATCTGACCAAGCGCATGTCCGTTGGGTAGTCTGGCGTATCCATCAATCACAATGATTGTGATGTTTTCTACGCCCTGTAATAGCTGAATCAGGATTCCGAGCTCTCGTTGGAAAAAAGCTCCTGCTTGATATTCTGCAAACGATTCCACTAAGACTACTTTTTCACACACCGTCTGAGCAGACGTCCAATCCTCAAACCCGATCAAGGCCCCACGCGCCACATGACGTGCATCGTCGTACTGGACATCCATCGCAACCAGCATATACCCCTCCTTATTTCTAAAAAGGTTTCAAACACGAATCTAAATTTAAGGAAGAAAAATAGCAGTTGCTCTTTTTTCTCTCCAAAAATGACCTAACCAGCTCTCACGAGACTCCCAACAATCGCCAGGCAAATCCCGTTGCCGCCGCAAAGAGCGAACGTACAACGCCCCCTTTCTTTTGAAGATAGTATCCAAAAAGTAAATTTCTCCTGAGTAGTCCCTAAAAACTGAAGGAATCAACACAGGATACTTCAGGTAATAATCCAGAACTGCCGCACCTAATAACTGTCTGCCTTCTTTCTGGCATTCAGCTATTAAGTCAAATCCCCTAATTGCCCGACCCTGCAACTGATTCTGGGAAAAATGAAGACCTACCTTAGAAGGGTCGATCTCAAGCCTTCTTGAAGCTGTATTTTCCTGAATAGACCAGGCGTGTCGCCGTCGGGGACATGGCAGACAAACACATGATGGATCCAGAACAATCTTACGCCGTTGAATTCCGGCTCCATGAACTACCTGAATGATTCCTTCCATCTGTTCAAGAAGTTTTTCGATTTCCATCAGCGAATAACCTGCCTCCAAAAAGCGCTTTTCAAGCGTTCCTGCTTCCTGCAAAGAAAAATGAACTGGAACGTTCCTATTCCGTCCATCAAACCCCATAGTCTCATTCCACATCGCAATGAGTTCAGGAGTGAAGGGTCGATGAAACCCCTGATTGTCAAGAGTATTAGCACAGACAATCCCCTCACCGCGAATAACGAACAAAAACTCTTCTAGACAAACGCAAAATCTCAAGAACTCTCCATACGTCATACCGACACGTTGGAAGATATCCTTAAAACGGATCATGGTTTCGAAATCGATATGAAAAGTACTCATCTCTCTATCCTCCTTTAATACCAAATACCCAATATGCAGATTAACAGAGACGAACTATTTAAGCACAAAATAACCATTTTGTCAATGTAGGCTATATAAAAAAGGGCTCTTTGCCCTTTTTTATTTGCTCCTTATGTTTTATTTAAAACCCCACGATTATCTCGGATTCCTGTGTTTTGAATGTTGCAACACGAGCAGGCAAGCCTCCTTCTGTTCGCACGGATTCAGATAGCGTCCCTTGGAGCAAGGTATTTTGATGTTCTTGCACCGCAAGCAACACTTGTTCCGGACCATTCACGTACAGATCAATACGATCTGCAATGGTAAGGCCTTGCTCTTTGCGGAGATCGTTCACGCGACGAATCATTTCTCGAACCAGTCCTTCTCGCACCAATTCGGGAGTGAGGGTGAGATCCAGTTCAACCGCGTAATCCCCTTTTTGAATCTTCATGGTTTTGATGTTCACTTCCTCTTGTACCAACTCTTGAAACTCTTGAGCAAATTCACCCGAAGGAACGATTACCGTCATAGCTCCCAATACCTGACGAACATTGATTCCTGCGTCTACGCGTCGCTCAAGCGCTTTTGAAACAATCGAACGTGTACGTCCCATTTCTTCCAAGAGTGTTTCATCAATCGCTGTTTCGTCGGCCATTGGCCAATGGGCCAAATGAACCGACTCTAATTCCCCACCGACTTGCTTATACAGGGTCTCGGCCAGAAACGGAGCAAACGGCGCCATCAGTTTAGAGAGCGTGAGAAGGCTGTATTGAAGAGTGGTAATGGCAACATCCCGATCTGCCACATCATCCCCTTTCATACGATCCCGACTGCGACGCACATACCACGTAGAAAGATCATCAATGAACGATCCCAGCTCTCGAACGGTTTCTGTAATGATATATCCCTCAAGACGATCGGTTGTGTCTTTCACGAGCTTGTTGAGCCTGGAGAGAATCCATCTATCCAGTACGTGGGTTGATTGAACACGCATCTCATAGGCGAGAGCCTCTGCTCTTGCTGGTGTTGAAGAGGAAAACATTTCGTAAAAGGCTGCCACGTTCATCAAGATCGTGAAATTTTTCCGAACCATGTCTGAAAGCGCTTTTTCATCAAAACGCTTTGATTCCCCTGGCTGGTTGATCGTGTACATGTACCAACGCACGGCATCAGCCCCGTATTTTTCAATCATCTCCATCGGTTTTACGATGTTTCCCAATGACTTGGACATTTTCTTCCCCTGAGCATCAAGGACGTGTCCTAAGCAAATGACATTTTTAAATGGACGTTCTTTTCCCAACAATGTTGAAACAGCCAAGAGTGTGTAAAACCATCCGCGCGTCTGGTCGATCGCTTCAGAAATATAATCGGCTGGGTAAGCTTGTCCTGAATCCACCAGTTCCTTGTTTTCAAATGGATAATGCCATTGCGCATAAGGCATACATCCAGAGTCAAACCACACGTCACATACGTCCGCCACGCGTTTATATTCTTTTCCTTCTTTGACCAGTACGACATCGTCTACAAAGGGACGGTGAGGATCAAACGCTTCTCCAACGAGCGAAGGATCTTTCGCCAGGGACCGAAGCTCTTCAAATGACCCTATACACAATCGATCACCATCTTGGCTTTCCCAGACAGGCAGCGGTGTTCCCCAATAACGCTCGCGAGAAAAAGCCCAATCCTTCACCTCACGCAACCACTCGCCAAAACGCCCATCACGGATATGATCTGGCTCCCAGTGAATGTTGGCATTTTGCTTGAGTAACTCGTCTCGCAATTGACTCATGCGGATATACCAAGAATCCTTCGCATAATAGATCACCTTTGTTTTACATCTCCAACAATGAGGATAGGAGTGTTCGTATTTGGCTTTGGCAAAAAGGAGTCCTCGATGTGCCAAATCTTTAATGATATCGACCGCCACTTCTTCATCAGCCACAAATCGGCCTGAGAGAAAATCCATTCCTTCAATAAACGTTCCATCCAATTTCACTAAGTGATGCTTTGGCAATCCTACTTTTTGTCCGAGTTCAAAGTCATCGGCTCCATACATGACCGCGGTATGCACGATTCCGGTTCCGTCAGCGGTGGTGACAAAATCTGCTGGAACCACGACCCATCCTTTTTTCTCTGTCTGTTTGGCTTGAATCATTTCGTAAGCAAACGGATAGAGCGGTTCATACTCAAGTCCGACCAATGTTTCACCTTTAACCTCATCGACAATCTCATACGGCATGGTCATCACCTGATCAAGCCGTTCTTTGGCAAGCCAGACAAACTCTTCACCCATCTTTACCTTTGCGTACACAATGCCCGGACCCACAGCTAAACCAACGTTTGACGGCAATGTCCATGGAGTCGTTGTCCAAGCAAGCAGATACTCGTTTTCTCTTCCAACAATTTTAAACTTTGCTGTGACAGATAAATCCTTCACGTCCTTATATCCTTGTGAAAGTTCATGACTTGAGAGTGAGGTTCCACAACGCGGACAGTGCGGGGTCACGCGATAATCCTTATACAACAGTCCTCGATCCCAAATCTGTTTCACCACCCACCACAAAGATTCAACGTACTCTGAATGATAGGTTACGTACGCTTGGTCTAAATCCACCCAAAATCCCAAACGCTGAGTAAATTCTTCCCAGTCCTTTTTATATGCCCAAACGCTTTGTTTACATTTTTCATTAAACGCGGCAATACCATATTCTTCAATCTGCGCTTTTCCAGTAAACCCAAGTTGTTTTTCTACTTCAAGTTCTACAGGTAACCCATGAGTATCCCAACCGGCTTTGCGTACCACGCGATATCCCTGCATGGTCCGAAAACGGGGAATACAGTCTTTAAACGCACGGGACTCCGCATGGTGAATGCCAGGCTTGCCGTTGGCGGTCGGCGGCCCCTCAAAAAAAACAAACGAACCTTTTGGAGCAGGTTTGTCTAAGGTCTTTTTAAAAATACCGTTTTGTTCCCATTGTTTGAGAACCTCTGACTCTTTTTCAGGAAAATTCATACATCGTTGAGCGTATCAATGAGAGGGGGAAAAATCAATGTATCTTGCTGAATCCATTTGCGACTCTACTGTTTTGCTACTCAACTACCCCACTGTTACAATAGCCCTACTATGAAACAAACTATTTATATTGGGGCAGACCACGCGGGTTGGGAGCTCAAAGAGGCACTGGAGGATTATTTAAAAGAGAAAGAATATCGCGTTGTGGATATGGGCAACGAAAACCTCGTGAATGGCGATGATTATCCCGACTTCGGCTATGCCGTTGCCAAACGTGTGGCCACAGACGAAAACGCTCATGGGATTGTCATTTGTGGAAATGCTCAAGGTATTTGTATCGTGGCCAATAAAGTAAAAGGGATTAGAGCTGCCACAGGATTTAACAAAGAAGTCGCCTCAAGCGCGCGCACGGACGACAATTCCAATATCCTTTGTCTGCCTGGCCGCCATCTTGAGGTCAAAGAGGCAAAACAAATCGTGGATGCGTGGCTTAATACCGAATTTAGCGGTGAAGAAAGACATAAACGCCGTTTACAACGCGTCCATGAAATTGAAAATCAAGAATTTGGATTATGATCGAAATTGTACCGGCCTTTTTGGTCGAATCTGAAAAAGAATTTGAAAAAAACCTCCGAGCCGTAGAAAAAGACTGCCGCCTCATCCAAGTAGACGTGCTTGATGGATCCTTATTCCCCAACACAAGCTGGTATCACCCGGAACGTATCGGCGCTTTAAAAACAAATGTGGAAATGGAACTTCATTTAATGGTGGAAAATCCCCTCCCTATTATTGAAGAATGGAAAAAATATGTCCCCACACTCACGCGCGCCATCGTGCACACAGAAATGCATCGGCCTTCGGGGGTTGTGACGGGATATATTAAAGATATGTTAAGACTAGAGGCGGGCATTGCCCTAAATCCAGAATCTCCCCTCTCAGAAATCGAGTCGGTTCTGCATCAGGTAGACCAACTCACCATCATGAGCGTGCATCCAGGGTATCAAGGCCAGACGTTTGGAGATTCTCCGCACGGAGGCGACGCGGAATTTATTTTCAACAAAATCCGCAGTGCGCGAGCACACCGCTGTGACCTCATCATTGAAATAGATGGCGGAGTCACTCAAGAACTGATTGAACCTCTTGTGAAAGCAGGGGTAAATCGTTTGTGTATAGGATCTGCGCTGTTTAAAACAAAAGACCCTTCTAAAACACTCAAAGATCTAAACCTGTATCTGAACTCATTATCTTATGAATAACATCACCCTTCGACTCCGCTCCCGCTGGTCGCTGCGCTCAGGGCATATTCTTGGCATCTTACTGGCGTTGAGCATGCTACTTTCTCTCCCCTTTCCTTCCCATGCCCTGACACTTTCAACAGAGAGTGAAATCCAATCAGGAGACCTAATCCGTGGCGAAACCTATTCTTCGGTCTATTACTATGGGGCAGATGGCCTTCGCTATGTTTTTCCCAATGATAAGACCTATTTTACCTGGTACGAAAATTTTGATGAGGTGAAATGGATCTCAGACGCGAGCCTTGCCAACATCCAAATCGGAGGAAATGTCACATACAAGCCAGGAGTGAAGATGGTCAAAATCAACTCTGATCCAACGGTGTATGCGGTTTCCTCAGGAGGTACCTTGCACCCTATCGAGTCGGAATCCGTTGCAGCCCAACTGTACGGATCCTCATGGAACAAACAGGTTGATGATGTGATGGATGGTTTGTTTGGCAACTACACATTAGGAGCTGAGATAGAACTCGACTCCCAATATGATCCAGAGATCGAGCAAATAGAAGCATTCTCCATCAACGAGGACAAAGATCTCCAAACCTCTACATCGGTTGAAATCACTGAATCCGGCTATCAATCATCAACCATTACGATCCCTGCCGGAACCGCGGTAGAGTGGCTCAACACCACAAACGAAAATCGCTCAGCCACAGAATGGGATCGAGTCTGGGGTTCGGGAACCCTCTATCCAGGAGATCACTACACTCGCTATTTCAACGAAAAAGGCACATGGCATTATTACTCCACGTATGGAGATCGCAATGTGTTTGAAGGGGCGATTATTGTTGAATAGACGATCATAAAAATTATGAGATCGATTGAACAACCCATCTGTTCACACTGCGGATATCCGCTCCATATCGGAGAACACGCTTCAAATTGTCCAACAAGACAAGAAACAAAAACGAACATTCTTGAAAGACGCATAGAAACAAAAGAACTTATTCCAGAATTTCCTGGTCTCGTCATAAAGGAACAAGGGTTTTTAGGAGCTGGACCAACAGAATTTTGTAAACCTCTTTTTAGAGTTTCTCCACAAGACGCTTCTTCTGAATATCCTCAAAAGCGGTTAGAGATCAAAGAAACTCCTTCCATGGGAAAAGCGGCTTTCATCGAACAAACATCACATATCGACGGTATCGATTATCATTTTCTACAATGGAAAGGAATCGGTTCAAATGCAAACAATGAACAAATGCAACAAAAAGCTGAACAAGCAGGAGGATCATGGGCATATCCTCTTGGAAAAAGGGGCGTAGCTCCTCTTTTTTTTCTGGAAGTAAAGGGAAAACAACTTCTTCGATTCCGTGGAGCGGCCTTTTATGGAGATCTCTTGTTGGAAGCAAGACAGACGCAACGGTTTGCTTCGTATCATTTGCGCATGCCAAAAATTGTCGAGACGATCAAATTTGACCGTGAGTTTGCTCAAACCAATAATCTGCCTGTTCCAGAAAGTGATAATCCACAAGACACAAGAGGAGAAGGACTGCTAGATTTTATTGAAAGACACAAAGGTCAGATTGATCCCATCTTTTTTAAAAAACTTTTAAACGCTCAAGAATTTAAGGATGGATATGAATCCGCTATCCTGGGAGAAAATATTCGGGCTTTTCGAAATATCTGGCGAGTAGATGACGTAGAAAAAGTTCTTAAAGAATCAGAATCGTCAGAGCGAACTGATAAATTGCGACTTATCATTGAATCCTCAAGACAAATTCTTTCTCAAGAACGAAAACAAGAACTAACCGCTGAGGAATTTCTCTCAGAATACGCGAGACTACTGGGACAACAAGCCGGAATTTTCATTGAAAACCGATTGAATCAGGGTGCGTTGTTAAATCACAAACAAGACATCACGCTCGCCGCAGAAATTTGTGATTTTGATGGTGCTTATATTTTTAATGATGAATATCTCTCAAACCCAGAACATCTTCCGAGTTGGGTAAAGGATGATGAAACAAAAAAAGAATGGATAGAAGAACAACAATTACGAATCGATAGACAAGTCCTCTTTATCGCTGCTCATTACCAACCTGTTTTTGATGCTATTTCAACGATTGAAGGTCGTACGTATGACATCAAAGACGTCACACAAACATACACAGAAGGATTGGTTCAAGAACTTTCGGAAAAACAAAAAAAGAGATTAACACAGACGCTTCTCTTACCCGAATTTAGTCGCATTGAAGTCATTGTAGGCGATGATCATATGACAAAAGAAAATTTTTCGGGATATCAAGATCTTTTCAACTCTGTAACGTCCACACTATTAGAAATGTTGAAATAAAAAGCGGAATCTAAACGAGCTGATCTTGGAATCTATCGTTTTTTTATGCTATACTCCTTGTGTTATCTATCTAATTTTTTTATTTAAACATATGACAAAACCTCTCACTCTTTTGTCAGGAACCGGACTTGTCGTGGTGTTAGGACTCGCCCTTTCCCTTTCAGGCGTGATCCCTTCCGCCGGAGCGACATCCCTCGTAAGCGCAGCAAGCCTTGAAGCCGGTGATCTGATTCGTGGTGAATCCTATAGCGCCGTGTATTACTACGGTTTGGACGGCTTCCGCTACGTGTTTCCAAACGACAAGACCTATTTCACATGGTTTGAGGACTTCGACGATGTGAAATGGATTTCCGATAGCGACCTTTCCGATATCCAGATCGGAGGAAACGTCACGTACAGACCAGGAGTCAAGATGGTCAAAATCAACTCTGATCCAACCGTCTATGCCGTTGGAGCCAATGGGGAACTCCATGGCATTGTCTCAGAAGAGGTTGCCGAGGAACTGTACGGATCAACCTGGAATAAGCAGATCGACGATGTTCCAGATGGGTTCTTCTCCAACTACAGCTTAGGAAGCGACCTGGAATTCGCTTCGCAATATGATCCAGCCTCTGAAGAGGCTACCGCATTCTCCATCGATTCTGATAAAGGTCTGCAAACATACGTCACGGTCAGCATCCAAGACAACAGCTATAGCCCAAGCACATTAGATGTTGACTCAGGCAGAGCTGTGCGTTTCGTCAACAATGACGACACCAAGCACACCGCTTCAGCTGACGACGGATCTTGGGGAACAGGAACCCTGAACCCAGGAGAAAGCTTCACCCGCTATTTTGAAGACGCAGGTGATTACGCCTTCCACTGTGCCTATCACTCCAGCATGAAAGGAAAATTGAACGTAGAGTAGAGTGTAAAAAGTAACAAAGTAGTAAAAGGATACAAAAAACCGGAGTCGCAATACTCCGGTTTTTTATTCATTCGGATAACACCGGGATACTTATCTGATAAAAAATCGAGTACAATGAACCTATCAAATCGCCATTTTATCTTCTTCCTCTATGCCCAATCTCACTATGGGTCCGAAAGTCCGCAAACCGCTTCATCTACATGATGACACCCTCAAAGAACTTGAGAATAAAGCTTCTTCCATACGTGAAGACCTCATCGATATGCTTGTGGAAGCCGGCTCCGGACATTCAGCAGGGCCGTTGGGAATGGCGGATATTTTTACTGCCTTGTATTTCCATGTGCTTGTCCATGATCCGGCGCGACCGCAGTGGAAAGACCGTGACCGCCTTATCCTCTCCAACGGCCACATCTGCCCTATCCGTTATGTGGCCATGGCGCACGCTGGATACTTTCCCAAAGAAGAGTTGATGACTCTGCGAAAGCTAGGATCCCGCCTTCAAGGACATCCCGAACGGGAAAAACTTCCTGGAGTTGAAACCACTTCTGGTCCCCTGGGATCTGGATCCTCTCAAGCAGTGGGTTTGGCCTATGCCGCTCTGCTAGATCGATCCCCTTGGCGCGTCTATTGCGCCATGAGCGATGGAGAATTAGACGCCGGACAAACTTGGGAAGCTCTTTTGTTTGCCGGACGCAACCATCTCTACAACTGCACCTTCATCATTGACCGCAACAACATCCAGATCGATGGAACCACCGAAGAGATCATGCCCCTTGAACCTCTCGTCCAAAAATTTGAAGCCTTTAATCTCAACGTCGTCCGCTGTGCGGGAAATTCCATCCGGGACTTCGTGAACGCCGTAGAACGCGCCCATGGAGTGAGAGAAAAACCGACGGTGATCATCGCCGATACGATTCCGGGATACGGCATAGATTATATGGAATACGATTTCTCCTGGCATGGAAAACCGCCAAATCCTGGAAAAGAATCTGAAACAGCGATCCGTGAACTTCGAACGCTAGCAGGAAGAATCGTAAGCGAACATGAATAATCTCATCAAAAAACTCAATTAAATAACATCAACATTCTATGACTTTTCAAACGATACGTCCTTGGATCATGAGAGGACTCGCGCTCTTGGGAGTCCTGGCAATTATCCTCTTTATTGCAAATATCTTTGTAAATCCAATAAGAATGAAAACGGGTTCTGTTTTCATGGAGGAATCTTTGGGACAAAGCGGCGCAGCCGATGCCTTCTTTGCCGTTCCAGGAATGCCTATCCCAGAAAATACGGTCATGTCTCGCTCCTCCATTATGCCGCCTTCGCCAGAGCTTCTCTATGACGAAGCGATCGATCAAGAAACTGACCAAAAAGTCATCAAAAATGGATCTTTGGATTTAGTCGTCGATCATGCGGATGAAAGCCTCCAGACCGTCAAGACAATCGTGACGTCCAAAAAAGGTTACGTCCAGTATGCAACGATCCAAGAACATCCGGACGGAACAAAATCTGGGTATGCCACCGTACGCGTTCCAGAAGACATGTTCGATTCGACCATCACCGAACTCAAGGCACTCGCATTGGTCGTGACACAGGAATCCGTCAATAGCGACGATGTGACAGAACAGTATATTGATCTTGCCGCCCGGCTCAAAAACGCTCAGTTGCAAGAAGCGCGATACGTAGAAATCCTACAGGCTGCCAAAACGGTTGAAGAGATGATCCAGGTGGAAACGGCACTGGCAAACGTCCGCAGCACAATCGAATCCCTCACAGGGCAAATTCAATATTTGGACAGCCAGACGAACTTTTCAACGATCACTCTGAGCCTTTCCGAAGAGCCGGTTGTTACCGTGGGTGGAAAAGAATTCCGTCCTGGCACAACCATCAAAGAAGCAGCCCAGGCGGTTGTGGCACTTGCACAGTGGCTCGTGGAAGCGGTGATCTGGATCGCTATCGTGGGTGTGGGTGTGGGAATTCCTTTGTTGGTTCTGGGATGGTTGGGATGGAAAGCTGCTCAAAAAATTCGTACACATATGAAACGCTAATCCTATGGCTCACATGCAAAAGATAAAACCTGGAATCAATCGTGAAGCCTGGCTTGTGCGCCATCTGTTTGATGAAGCAAAGCTGAAAGCGCTCCCTACGCGAAACGGGTACGGAGACGGATTGGTTGAAGCGGGAAAGCTCAATAAAAATATTATTGTCCTGTGCGCGGATCTCACGGAATCAACACGATCTTTAGCTTTTAAAGAAGTGTATCCTGATCGTTTCGTCCAACTAGGCGTGTCAGAACAATCGATGGCGTCTATTGCCGCGGGAATGTCCTTGGCTGAAAAAATACCGTTTATCTCAAGCTATGCCGCCTTTTCTCCCGGACGCAACTGGGAACAAATTCGCACGACGATCGCTCTGCAAAACTCGAACGTCAAAATCGCAGGAGCACATGCCGGAGTCTCTGTAGGACCCGACGGAGCCACTCATCAAATGATCGAGGATATCGCGATCATGCGCGTCATGCCTAATATGCGCGTGCTCATTGGCTGCGACGCCGTGGAAGCGAAAAAAGCAACCTTGGCCGCGGCATCGCTTGCCGGACCTTGTTATCTACGTTTTGCCCGGGAAAAATCTCCTGTATTCACAACACTCAAAACCCCTTTCAAAGTGGGGCGCGCGGAAACCTACCGTTTTGGGAATGATCTGACGATCATCGCCACAGGACCCATTTTGTACGAAGCGCTCTTGGCCGCACAAATGCTCTCTCAAGAACATGGCATTGAATGCCGTGTCATCAACATGCACACGATCAAACCCTTCGATACGAAAATCGTTGTCAAAGCGGCAAAAGAGACAGGAGCTGTTGTCACCGTTGAGGAAGCCCAAGTAGCTGGAGGATTAGGTGGAGCAGTTGCCGAAACACTCGCGCTCAACAACCCTGTCCCTATGGAATGCGTGGGCATTCAAGATCGTTTTGGAGAATCAGGAAATCCAACAGAAGTCCAAGAAGGACTCGGACTCACGGCTCCCTTTATTGCCCTTGCGGCAGATCGAGTGCTACAGAGAAAACAAGGCCGCGGTGTTCCACCCATCCCCGCCCATGTCACAGCCGCAAAAGAACTTCTGGAAATGATGCAACAAAAAGTCATGAAGGAAGCCCTGTCCAGAACTCCCAAAAAATGGGGAGGAAAAAAATCGAATAACAGCTTAAAATCCAGAACATAATTTCGATCTATGCCTGACTGTCTTTTTTGCAAAATCGTTACAGGAGACATTCCCTGCCATAAAATCTGGGAGGATGATGCTCACCTCGCGTTTCTTGATATCAATCCTATCCAAGAAGGCCATACGCTCGTCATCCCCAAAGCTCATGCATCTTATCTTTTCGATATGGATGATCCGTCTTACCAACACCTTCTAGCAGCCTCAAAGCAAGTCGCCACGCACTTAAAAAATGCCCTACAGGTTCCCCGGATCGGAGTTGGCGTAGAAGGATTCGCCGTTGACCATGTTCATGTCCACCTCGTGCCTGTGAGCGGAGTAGGCCAGCTGGATTCTTCAAATGCTGCTCCTGCCGATCAGGCCTTCCTGGTTCAACTTGCTCAAAAAATAAAAAAAATATAGCCGTCTGCCGCGCAAACAAAAAGAGCTGTCACAGCTCTTTTTTGTTATACTAAAGATCTATGTACGACCTCATTACCATCGGAGACATTAAGCTCGACACCTTCGTTGTGTTGGATGACGCCAATGTCCAATGCGAACTCAAAATGCCCGAATGCAAGCTGTGTCTGGAATACGGAGCCAAGATCGATGTGGACATTGTCGATTCGCAAATCGCTGGATCGGCACCCAACGTCGCGGTGGGACTTGCTCGCATGGGACAAAAAACAGCTGTGTTTTCGCTTATGGGAATGGATACAACCAGACCTCTTGCACTGGAAGTTCTCGCACGCGAACGTGTCGGGATAGAATTTATCCAAACCATTCCGGACGTCCAAAGTTCTTATTCGGTCGTTCTTAATTTCAAAGGTGAAAAAACCATTCTGACCGGACATATTGAGCGTGAATACCACCTCCCCGACCATTTCCCTCATCCTGCCTGGATCTATGTTGCTGAAATGGGTCACGGGTACGAACGGTTATATAAAGACGTCGTTGAATACAGCAAGAAGGATGGGGTCAAAATTGCCATGAACCCAGGAAGCATCCAGATCAAACAGCTTAAACAAGAGTTATACGATCTGATCGCCCACTGTTTTATTCTTTTCGTTAATCGAGAAGAGGCACAGATCCTCACCAAACTTAATACGTTAGAAATTCATAAGCTTGCAGGTGCTCTCATGGAACTGGGGCCCAAACACGTCGTCATCACCGATGGAAAAAATGGAGCCTACGAATTTGGAGGACATGATTTGCGCTTTTGTCCTATCTTCCCTGGCAAAACTCTGGAAGCAACAGGTGCGGGAGATTCATTCGCCACCGGATATCTTGGCGCACTTTTGCACGGACAATCCTGCAGTGAAGGTCTTCGTTGGGGAGCGGTCAATGCCGCCTCTGTGGTGCAATTCGTGGGTCCTCAAAAAGGACTTCTTTCCTCGGAAGAAATCCAAAAACGCCTTGCAAATCACCCCGAATTCCAAATAGAAAATATCTAATATGCTCACCTCTCTCTTGCCTGTTCTTCAAAAAGCTCAACGTGGCGGATACGCCGTGGGAGCGTTTAACATCAATAATCTTGAAACTCTCCAAGCTGTCATGGAAGCGGCCGAGCGAGAACTCTCTCCGGTGATTCTTTCAACCAGCGAAGGAGCCATCGAATATGCGGGAATGGAGGAACTCGGAGCTCTTGTTCATTTGGCAGCCAAAAAAAGCAAACGGCCGGTCGTCTTTCATTTAGATCATGGAAAAAATGAAGCGTTGGTTATACGAGCCATAACATCTGGCTTGTATACAAGTGTCATGTTTGACGGATCGTCGCTCCCTTATAAAGAAAACGTGGCAAAAACGAAAAAAATCGTAGCATTAGCGCATAAAACAAACATCAGCGTTGAAGCAGAACTGGGAGCCATCGCAGGTATTGAAGATTTTGTCTCCGTAGAAGAACGCAACGCCCATTTCACCGGGGCTAAACAGGCGCAAGATTTTATCCAACAAACGCACTGCGATGCCCTTGCGGTTGCCATTGGGACAAGCCATGGAGCCTATAAATTTTCAGGCGATTCTCGCCTTGATTTCAAACGTCTTGAACAGATTAAAAAAGTCGCTCCCATCCCGCTGGTTTTACATGGAGCCTCCGGAATTCCCCATGCGATCAAAAAGGTATGCATTGCCTACGGCTGTAAAATCGAAAAAGCCAAAGGTATTTCTGATGCACACATCAAACGAGCAGTGGCTCTTGGAATAAACAAAGTAAATATCGATTCAGATCTGCGTATCGCCTTTGATGCAGGAATCCGAAAATTTCTCGCAGAAAATCCAGAAGTCATTGATCCTCGTAAAATCCTCACTCCTGCCAAGGAACTCATCACAAAAGTGGTCCAGCAAAAAATGCGTTTGCTTGGATGTTCAGGAAAAGGCTAATCGGGATCGCGAGCATTCGAGCAATCTTTAACTCTTTCTTATGTACGACATCATTACGATCGGTTCAGCCACACGAGACGTTTTTCTTTCGTCGGATAAATTCATCGCCCTCAAATCCAAAAAATTTGCTACGGGAACAGGAGAATGCATGACGCTTGGATCTAAAATTGAAATTCATGAACTGTTCCTTACCACAGGCGGAGGAGCAACAAACACCGCAGCAACATTCGGATCTCTAGGATTGCGTACAGCCGTCATCACACGCGTGGGTGATGACGGCCCGGGAAAAGATGTCATAGAAGATCTCTCGCGCTTTGGGGTAAGCTCGCACCTTGTGCGTCTGGTTAAAGGAGGCCAGACGGCTTACTCAACTCTTCTCACAATGGAAGGGGGCGAACGTACGGCTCTGGTATATCGTGGAGTAAGCGGAGAATTCACTCAGCGGGATATTCCTCTTAAAGCGCTGGAAACAGCCAAATGGCTGTATCTCACGTCCTTAGGAGGCAATGTTGCTCTGGCAAAAAAAATCATTTCCCATGCCAAAAAAAAGAACATCTCTATCGCGTGGAATCCTGGCTCGTCCGAACTTGAAGCAGGCCTCTCCGTTATTCTTCCTCTTGTCCAAATGGTGGACGTTCTGACTATCAACCGCGAAGAAGCACAACTGCTCACCAAAAAGAAAAAACTGGAAGAAATGTTTGAAATCCTTCACACAAACGGTACGGTTCGTGTGATTACCGACGGTACCAATGGGGCAACTGCTTATCGCGATGGATGGAGTGCCCACGCGTCTACCACAAACGTAAAATCCATTTCACGCACAGGAGCAGGAGACGCGTTCGGATCAGGATTTGTCGCAGGACTCATCAAAACGCAAGATATCCGTGAAGCATTAGCTGTGGCAACGCTCAACGCCGAATCGGTTGTTCAAAAACACGGAGCCAAACATGGAATCCTCTCAACATGGCCTTCCAAAACACAACTCAAACGTATTCTCATTACATAATCATAACTTTTTTGTATGAACCGTGACCTGTACTCATTTAGAGAAACTCCCGAACCATTGAGTCCGGAAGAGCTTGAATTAAAAAATCCAAAAACTCTTCTTGAACTTACTATATCTCCACAAGGATCCTTCGAAGAAAAAATCTGGGATGAAAACAAAGAACAAACAAAAACATACCAGCTTTTACGAAATACACGGACAAATCAACTTGCTGTGATCGGTTGGCCTTCTGAAGCTTTCGGAATGAAAGAGGTAGAAGGCGGCCTTCGAGAATTTACACAACCAGAAGAATATCGAACTTCTTATGGACAAATGGAAGAAATTGATCTGTGCTCACCAAGTGAGTTAGAAGAAAAAATAACAAAAGCGAGAACACGTTACCCTCTGGAAGAAGAGGACAAAAACGATCACAACCACAAACCTCAAGCAAATGACCGACCACTGGCAGCGGCGGCTTAACCGTCTTTACTCCCTATGTCCACACACGTTTTTATCACGCGACACATTCCCGATAGCGGAATAAAGCTTCTGAAAAAACACAAAAGTATTAAACTGGATATTTATGAAAAAGACCAACAGATCCCTCGCAAAGAACTGCTTAAGCGCGTGAAGGGAGTCGACATCATTCTTTCTATTCTTACGGAACGAATCGACGCGGAAGTCTTCGATGCGGCTGGTCCGCAACTGAAAATGGTCGCCAACTATGCGGTAGGCTTTGACAACATCGATCTCAAAGAAGCGTCCAAGAGAGGAATCATGGTCACCAACAGCCCGCATCCTTCCGTATCGGAATCCGTCGCGGAACATACGATCGCCCTCATGCTTGCTCTGGCTCATCGTATTGTTGAAACAGATAAATTTACACGCGCGGGGAAATATCATGCATGGGGTCCGCAACTGTTTTTGGGAACAGATCTGTTTGGAAAAACCGTCGGTATTATTGGAACAGGTCGGATTGGCGAAGGAGTTGTTCGACGTCTTCATGACGGATTTAACATGAAGATTATTTATACAGACCTCAAACCAAACAAAAAACTAGAAAAAGAAACAGGGGCGATCTATCGCAATCTCAACCAGCTTTTGAAAGAATCGGACATTGTGTCAGTACATGTGCCATTGCTTGTGTCCACAAAAGGTCTGATCGGCGCACGGGAACTGAAGCTCATGAAAAAAACAGCCTTCCTCATTAATACGGCCCGAGGTCCTATTGTCCAAGAAAAACCATTGGTAAAGGCGCTTATGAAGGGCGATATCGCGGGAGCGGGATTAGATGTCTATGAATGCGAACCGTTCATTGACTGCGATCCGTCGGACAATCTGGAACTGCGAAAACTTACAAACGTCGTTCTCACACCCCATACAGCCTCTGCCACGTTAAACACGCGACAAGCCATGAGCCAGGTAGCAGCAAAAAATATTTTAGCGTTTTTGAAAGGAGAAGTGCCGCCGAATAAAGCGGGGTAGAGAATAGTGATGAAGTGACGGAGTAATGAAACTCCCCGCGAGCCAAGCTGACGGGGTATCAGGCTGCATATTCCCTGAGCGAAAGTTCGTTCGACGAACCGTAGTCGAAGGGTGCAAATACGGCCTTCGACCGTTCGACCATTCGACAAGCTCATGGCAGGCAGCTCACGGCAGGCAGGCTCAGGCAATAAAATACGCAGCCGTTCGATCTACTCACGACAGGCAAGCTGACGGGGTATTTACCCTGAGAGGATGAAATGGAAAAGAAAAAGCAGCGAAACGGGTTCGCTGCTGCGTGAGACACCGGTGGGTTACATCGGTGTTTTTGTTTTGCGTGCAACAAGAGGAGTGACATCTCTCGCTACTGGGGTCACCCTGATGCGAGAACGGAACACCTGATCAAACAGCACCTTGTAGATCCACTCGTATTTGACCAGATACCGTTGCGTCTGACTAGGCAACTGTTTGCACGTTCGCCAGTTCTTATTATTGCAACGATCAAGAGCCTTGCGCACCGTACCGATGCTGGCGTTATATCCGGCGGCAAAAACAAGCCGTCGTTTCCAAGTGTCTTTTAACAGAACTTCTTTCAGAGACTCAATCGCCCACCATTCTGCGTCTGTGTGACAGACCATCATCTTGATGGTTGAATGATGATTCTTTCGACCCTCCACGTCATCTTCAGGAAGATCGGCTTTAGGATATTTTCCTCTGGTGGATTGATAGGACGAAGCCATTCCCTGACCAAGTCCCATGGCTCCAACAGAAGAAATCGTGTACTGAAAACTCTCTGACCCATTCACCGCCAGGGTCACAAGCGCCCGATTGAGCATCTCGAGTTTTTCAGCTTCCGTGCCTTGTACAAAACCGACATCTGACAGAACCTGTTCTGTCAAAATGAGAGTGACCACATGGTCGGGCGTACCGAAATCCGTGATCAGATAATCTTCGATATACAGACTTTCTATCTTCTTAGCGCGTAGTTCATACCACGCGCCCAAAATAGCCGACCTGATATACTCGAGTCCTATTTTTCTCAGCTGGGGCGTATTGAGCCTACTGGAATAAGGGATATAAACCGCAGGCTTTGCCCCGTCATGTTTGTTCCTATCCAAGACGACCGTCCTTAAAGCGACAACCGTCCACCCGGGTGGGGATAGGATGATAAATGGCGGATTCACTCCACTCTCGCACGCCCCCTTTCGCTCACAAGCGATCGAGAATCCTGCGGCAGAAGGCTCTCCCCCATAAATTTCGATCAGCTTGATCTTTCCCTGGGCGTTCGTGGCCGCAATGACGTAATTGCCCAGACACTTCTTTATCCCTTTTTGGGAGGAACTGATGGGAACGCATTTGTCCGTATTTAATCGGACGTGCTTGACCTTCTTCATCCCGTCCCGAATCTTTTCCATCAAATTTATAGGAACGTCAGGAAGCCTGTCAGGACCGGGTGGAACATAAAGCGTATAGGTATCCATCTTGATACTCGGAACTTTTTTTGCAGGAACCCGAGTTTTGGTTGAAGAAACCTTCGCCTGAATCTTGTTTCCACCCCCCATACATGCCAACACGCAAACGAAAAAGAGACCCAATAGAAAGAAAAACAACCCACGAGTAGAAACTTTCGTCATCCTGAATCCCTCTCAAAAAAGACTTTTGGTTAAATTTCATTTTTTTCTGAAGACAAAAAATCAACAGAACAACAAAAAATATCAGAAATAGACCATTTTGTCAATATAATATCATACAAACTATGTCATAAAATATTGACAAAAACTGCATTTTCTGATATGTTTCAATGTCAGTTTTAAAAATGGGGAAACAAAAAATAGGGAGGTAAAAGTGAAAGTTCAAATCGTCAACGAAATTGCTGTCGTTTCTGCAAAAAAGGAAGAAATTCCCTGGTACGTTGCTTATGCGAATGTACGAGAACTAGTCTTCAATTGCTGGAACGGGTTGATAGATCACACTGACCCAACCCGTGTTGAAATGAAACCAGGAGAAAAATACGTCGGGTTTCAATTTTTTAGGAGACCCACGTGTACCTTTTCCATTGATGGAAACGAAACGACTTTGGTCGGACCGGCGATAGAAAGTTCGCCGGAGTACTTTTTAGATAGCGAATTGATGGAATACGAATATTTCCTCGATTTCGCGAGAAAATCTCTGGAGACAGAGAAATTCATTAGGCTCAAAGAACATATGGAAGAACGGGAAGCCTCCACATGGAAGGCCGTTCTGGTCTTCTGGTGGATCAATCGAGAGGGGGAACGCGTCTGGAAACCAATCCAGTTCAAAGACGACATGGTCGCCCTCAACAACAATCGACTTCCTGTGACGACTATTAAAACATTTAAAGGAGACCGAGCCCTTTAAAGTAAGATAAACCCTGTATTTCTTAATGTGAGATTATTATCACACTCCAATAGAAAGGAAGAACAACATGGCTATGCAAATTTGTGCATGGGGAACTTGTTCTAACAGGTATCCTGATCACTCCACCTCTGTATGTGGCGCACGCCACATACTGGTCGTTGATAACAATGGGAAGGATGAAAAAGACTTCCCTCTCTCTGGGGTGAATAACCATTACGAATTCGTTTCTTCAAAAAACGCGGGTACGATCGCCAGATTGGCCGAAGAAGCCACCGCGATCGTGATCTTCTCTACGACCGAGGATAATGCGAGTATTCGAGGACTTTACCCCGACAAAACTCTCGTCATCCTCGCGGAGGATCTGTTCGAACAATCGATGGCTCGTCTGCGGAACTTCCTTCTGTCTGGCATCTTGATCCATTGAATAACTTCTAGCCCTTAAATCACTACGGTGATCAAAAGGGTACCTAACCGCACTTGCGGCATGATCGTATGCTACGAACATTCGTAGCAGACAGATCGTACTCGTGGGTGCGGTCTTGTCTTTTATAAACATATGTATGTTTTATTTTAATTCGATTCATTTAATTCGATTCAGTTGACGTTTTCGCTTTCGATTGTTATCATTTTGCCGTTATAAAAACCGTTGTTTGTGACGGGCCAATAGCTCAGCTGGTAGAGCACCTGCTTTGCAAGCAGGGGGTCTGGGGTTCGAATCCCCATTGGTCCACCACAAACAGCGGTTTTTTTGTTTCTCAAAAATAAAAAGAGTCGTACACGCAGATACGACTCTTAGAAGCCGAAAAACCAGATGCGGATTCGATACGTCAATCGTGACTGACGTATCGAATCCGCTTAACGGGCAAAAAACCAAGGGGCAAGTCCCAAAACCCACCGAGTGCAAAGCACCCAAGTCTCAAGTGCTACTCCCTGAGGAGAGGCACCGAATAGCCCGAGTTGTCGTTGCTCCGCCAATGGGCATCCAGGATCGTGGCGCCATCGCTCAGGTAGCGGAGCACGCAGGGCACGTTCTGCCACGGCCCGCCGTCGCGCTCGGGGATGTTGAACTCGTAGCCGCCGGCAAAGAGGCCAGGGTTCTCGTCGTAGTTTATGTTCTGGACATAGTCCTGGAACAACCAAATAAAGACGAAGAGCTCGTCCGCCAGTGACGTTGGTCCCCGCACTGCCGTGATCGACTTCCGTTGCCGGTTGGCATCGAGATCGATGATGATCCATTCGACCACGGCGTGGTGAGAGGTATTACCATTGAGAAGCCGCAAACGCTCGACTGGTTCGTCTTGGAATGGAACCTTCTCGAACAGGCGATAATCCCATCGCTGGAATTTTTCTCCCATCACGTTTTGAATTCGCTGAACATGCGCCTCAAAGGTCTTTTCAACTCCTTCGTTCCCCTCACCGAAACGGATCCGGAAACTTCGGAATGCGAGGCGTCCCTCGGGCCATGCAGGAGCGGTTTGAGCAAGATGAGCAAATGTCTCTTCTGGAATTTTCCAGTTCTCTTGGTCGTTGGCACTGTGTAAGTAGGCCAGTTGAACTTCAACAGGTTGTTCAAAGACATTCTTCTGTACGTCCTTGCACGGACAACAGGCTGTCATAAGAAACAGTAAAAAGAGCAAAAACTTCTTCTTCATGCGTGTATCCCCTTTTCATCTTTCTAGAAATGCATTATGCATTTCTCTGAATCACCTTACATGTAAAAAGAACGATGATTTGTAGCATGAATAAGTTATTTGGTCAATCCAGAGTGACCTTAAGCTTTTCTTTCCAAAATTAAAAATCCATCTTGAATAGCATCGCATAAATAATCTTCTAACTGACTGTGATCACCTTGTGTTTGGGTTTTTTGAAGATACGTATAATACAATCGCTTTTGTTCTTGATGAATAATCGCTGGGGCATAATTAGCCTGAAGCAACATAGCATTCATCAACAGACGACCCACTCGACCATTTCCGTCAGAAAAAGGATGAATCTGTTCAAACTTGGCATGAACAATAGCTAGTGCCTGAATGAGATCGCTCTTCTTTTTTAATGTGGCAATTTCTTCTACGACTATAGGCATTAAATCAGGAATTCGCAGATAATTAGCCATAGGAACATTGGCCCCAACGATTCGGACCGCATGACGACGATACATGCCCGCATCCGACCGAACGCCATTCATAAGAATACTATGAAGTTTAAGAACAAATGCCTCGTCGAGATTTTTCTTTTGAAGCACATGAACAAATAAAAAATTCAAAGCGGTTTGATGATTTTTCGCTTCAAGCTGTTCCGTCAATGTTTTATCAGGCAAGGCAACATTGTCAAAAAGAATCGCGGCTGTATCTGGTTCTGTAAGCGTACTACCTTCGATACTATTACTGTGATAAGTCAGTTTAAGAATGAATTGATCTCGAATATCCGGATGATTCAATATTTCGACAATCACACGTTTATGTTCGACCGATAATGTATGCAAAGCTTGTTTTTTAACAATGAGTTGATCTATCGAGATATTTTTCTGTCCTGTCACTTCTAAAAAAAGATCATCAATCGCTGTTGCCATCTTTGGACGAGGAGTAGATTTTCCCGTCCACCAATTATTAAATGCCACAAAAGAAACTCCGAAGCGTTCAGCTAACTTTGTTTGTGTCACTCCCAGCATTTTTTTAATAATTTCAAGTTTTTGTTGTGTTGTCATATCTAGTAACTAGATTAGCAAACTTTATAAAGTTAGTAAAACTAAGTAAACTTTATAAAGTTAAAAAATATCACCTCTTAGAGCCTGTTCATAATCTTTTTTCCAGAACCATTTTAGTGACATTTTGAGCGAAAAATCTGAAGAACGACGAAGCGTAGCCAAAGCTACGTTGAGGAGGACTGAAGATTTTGCAGCCGAAATGGCGCAAAATGGAGTCGGGAAAAAGATTATGAACAGGTTCTTAACCCAAAATCCTTTATAATGATCTGGTATGAAAATAGGGATTCTTCTTGTGCTGATGGTGAGTCTGCTTGTTCCCCATCATGCTACTTGGGCAGCACATCCATCCTCCATCACCGTTGGTTCACTTGATGAGTCAATTGAATTTCCCTTCACAGGAGATGCGATAGGAGGGATCAGTCTTTCATTGGCCGATTTAGGAACGGACGGTATTTCGGAAATTATTATTGGAAATGGACTGGGGTTAGAACCGCGAGTTCACATTCTCCGGCAAGATGGTTCGGAAATTAAAAGCTTTCTTGCGTATGCCGCCACATTGGGGACTGGCATCAATGTGAGTACCTGTGATCTGACCGGTGACGGACACAATGAAATTATTACGGCTCCACAACGCGGAGGTGGTCCTCATATTCGTATTTTTAATCGTTATGGAGAGGCAATCGATGCGGGTGGATTTTTTGCCTATGAAGAAGCAATGCGAGCGGGTGTAAATATAACCTGCGGAGATCTTGTGGGTGATGAGCGCGCAGAACTCGTGACGCTTCCTGCTGCAGGAGCAGGGCCTCATGTACGTATCTGGTCTTGGAACGATGAACCAACACTTATTCAAAACTTTTTTGCTTTTGATCAGGATGATCGCTCTGGAGTTGCAGGAACGATCAGTGAGAAAAAATTAATTCTTGCACAACAACAGAGCGAGACACCAAAAATAAAAACCATGGTTATCCACACTTCGCCCGAAGTGATTTCTGAAAAAAAATATTCCATAAATGGTTTGGGTATTCATTCCCTGACGTCGTATAAAAAAAATATTTACGCATCGCTTGTCTCAGGACCCGTCCTTAACATCACTCGCAATGAAGTACAACCTCTCTCTGAATCTGGTACAACATTGAGTTTAGCCTCTGATGAAACCCGCCTTCTCTTTGCTCCTGGACGTCTGTTATTTAGTTCTTACACGGAACCAAAACGTATCGAGGTCGACATTTCACAGCAACGTTTGTATGCGTTTGAACAGGGAGTATTAAGAAATTCTTTTCTTATTTCAAGTGGACTCAATAACGCTACACCCCTTGGAAATCATCAAGTTTTAGCCAAAATTCCCCTTGTTCATTATGCGTGGTTTTATGGAAGTGGAAGCCCTTACAATTATGATCTGGGATGGGTTCCTTACAACTTACGCTTCTTTCCCCATATCTATATTCACTATGCGCCCTGGCATCAAAACTTCGGACACCCAATGTCACACGGATGTGTCAACGTTGGATACGCAAATATGGAATGGATTTATAACTGGGCAGAAGAAACCATTCCTCTTGTGGTCAAAGAATAATTTTTTTAAAAAAAAATTTAGAAAAAAATAAGAAACGAAAAAAAATAAGAAACGAAAAAACTTTTTTTATTCTGAAAAAATTTTTCAGAGACAAAAAGATCTTGTCGTGTTTCTTTCTTTCTCTTACAATAGAGGTATCGTAGATGTAAGCACGTCCTTCACATCGACGACAAAACTGCACGCCGTGTTGGAACGTACACAACTGAATGCATTGCGAGAACATCTGTTCTCAAGCGTTGAAAAATCTTCAACGTCATAATGCAACAGCTGTGTATGTTCCAACCTCTGTGCAATGCTCGATCGAGCATCTAATAATTCATACATCCTAGGAGGAACCCGACGATCCGATGGATCGTCATGAGTGGTTCTGACTTGTTCTTGAGAAATCAGGGACAAAGGAGGTGATTCGGAACTATGCCAGCAAAGAAAAAAGTCGCAGCAAAAAAACCAGTAAAGAAAGCTGCACCAAAAAAGAAAGCCGTAAAGAAAGTCGTTAAGAAAGCTGCACCAAAAAAGAAAGCCGCAGCAAAGAAACGTTAAATTCCGTTCAAATAAAAAACTCTTCCAGACGTGTGGGAGAGTTTTTTTATTTCTAAAAAAGAATCGATTGTTTAGGTTTTGGAGACCCTTCCTCACCAAAAATACGGACTTTGCCATAAATACCATCGTATCCTGGTTCAATATAAATCTGCCCTGTACGCATCCGTTCAATGCCAGAAACAAGAATCGTATTTGAAGTAACGGTTTGAATAACCTCAAGAGGCGTATCTAACAAAATAGTAAATTCGTTGCCTATTTGATTAGTGATTTGATGATAAACTTCTTCTACTTTCTTAGATTGCGTTGATTTAACCCCAAAGACTTCTGCTAAAATTTCTGCCAGAGGAACAATGGATTTAAAAGGAATTTTACGATTTTGAATCGCCTCAACCTTTCTATCTGCAAGCTCTTCTATGCGGTTATGAACACCCAGAGTAAGAGGACGCTTACAGACGGGACAGCGACCATCTAATCGTTTAGATTCCTGCGGTGTAGAAGAAAAATGGCAATTGGCGCATCCATCAAAATGATACTTGCCTTCCTGAGGATAAAACTCGATCGTATATTTAAATCGATCAACATCTTTTTCTTTTAAGACGCGAACGAACTCGTCATAATTGGGTGGAACATCAAATTCAAACACGTTTGCCTCACGACCTAAATTTCTTGGAGAATGTGCGTCTGAATTTGAAATCAGTACGACCTGATCAAGCGAAGAGAGCTGCCAATTCATTGAAGGATCTGAGGAAAGACCTGTTTCAATAGCATAAATATACTGACTCATCTGTCCAAAACATTCCTCGAGAGAATCAAAACCCGACTTACTTCCAAAAACCGCGTACCAAGGAGTCCACGCATGTGCGGGGATCATAATAATCTTTTCATCGATCTCTTTTAACACGTTATATAAACTTTCTGAATCTATCCCAAGAATCGGTCTTCCATCGGCTTTTACATTAAACTCACGACGATTCAATTCAGCAATCACTTTCTCACATGTTTCAAGCGAAGGAGAAAAAATAAGATTATGAATCCGACGAGTCTTATCACCTTTTTTATAAATTTGACTCACCTCCTGGACCAACATGAACTCAGTGGAAGTAGAATTGGGAAGTACTGGAGCAATGGGATCACGGAGTTTAAAAATACCTTGTCTGGTTTCAACAAGATTTTCCTGAAGATGTTTAAACCACAAAGGATGGGTCCAATCCCCTGTGGCGACAATATTAATCCCCTTGCGCTGGCACCAAGCATCGATGATCGGCAACTCAAGTTGTTTAGAACACGCACGGGAATATTTAGAATGAATGTGCCAATCAACGATGTAACGCATAAATATGCTACACTTAAAATCTATGAACTTTGAAGAATATCAAGCCAAAGCCGCAACAACAGCCCTCTATCCCAATCAAGGACGCAATCTCTATTATCCAGCCTTAGGGCTTGGAGGAGAGACCGGGGAGGTTCTCAACAAAATAAAAAAAATTATGCGAGACCACCAAGGAGAAGTAACGGACGAGTTTCGAGAAGTACTCAAGCAGGAATTGGGAGATGTTCTTTGGTATGTCGCGGCACTAGCAGGCGAACTTCGTCTAGACTTGGATGATATCGCACAAGCCAATATTGAAAAACTCTTTTCCAGAAAAGAACGAGGGGTTATTCAAGGTTCCGGTGATAACCGTTAAATTTTATTAAATCCAATCTAAAATTTCATCGTGGTTGATGGTTTCAAAATCCGTTGTATCCACGATTTTTATTTTACCTGGAATTGGTAATGGAATGAATGTTTTGTTGAACCATCTTTTATCAAATTCCTGTAGAACAGACTCGAGAGAATCGTTATGTCCAGGATGTCGATATGATTGAGCTCGATCAATAAATCGTTGACGTAAAACCGAGGGATCAGCAACAAGATGGATTTGAACAAACTCTACTCCATACTCTTTGTGAAATCGATGAAACCATTCTAAATCTGCTGCGTGAATAAACGGATTATCAATAATAATCGATTCGCCCCGTTTCAAATACATCTCAACAATCCCCATAAAAAGAGGGAATGCCAAGGCACCTATTTCGCGAGACCATTCTCGATCTCGATACTCAACAACATCAAACAAATACTCTTTTAATTGATCTTTGGAAATATTTCGAAAACCGGTTTTCTCTACGATCAATTGAGCAAGAGTGGTTTTGCCTGTAGCTGGGGCACCACCAATAATAACGAGCTTAAATGACATGATTTTTAGAAAGAAGAGTTTCCGCAATTTCGCGTTCTTCTTGGGTATTAATTCCAACAGCTTCTTCAGGAGGAATGCTCATTGTTGCAATAGAATGTCCTTGTGCAACGGCCAATTCCACTAAATCCGTAAGATAATATTCTCCATTTGCATTCGTATTTTTAATGTGTCCAATATTTTCCCAAAGCCAGACAGTATCAAAACAATAGAGAGCCGGATTAACTTCGGTTATTTTACGTTCAGTCTCTGTTGCATCCTTATACTCGCGAATAGCCTTCGTACAACCTTTTGAATCGCGTATGACGCGTCCCCAATGCAAATAAATAGGCCACGCATCAAAAGACGGAACGGTTGTTGTCATGATTGAAACAATGGAGTGTTTTTTTTGATGGAGTTGAGCTAAATTACGTAATGTTTGAGGAGAAACAAATGGATGGTCTCCATATAAAACGATAAGTGCGTCTGCGTCAGTTACAGCCTCACGACAAACATTTACTGCATGGGCTGTACCTAATTGTTGTTCTTGAACAACGTAATCACACTCACCACCCCAACTATCACAAAGTTTTGGACGTTCAGGTCCTACAACAATCACCGGTACACCATCGACACCTGAAGTTTTTACTGATTCATAAAGGTGCTGAAGAATGGGTTTTCCACCAATAGGAGTAAGAGCTTTAGGTAAATTTTGGTGCATTCGCGTACCTTTTCCGGCCGCAAGTATAATAAAACGAAACGTCATATAGTGGTTCCCATCATAACAAGGAGCCTCTTTTTTACAAGATTGACAGAGTGAAATTCAAGTGATCAGAACTTAAAATAAAAAACTCCAGTTCTCTAACTGGAATTTTTTATTTTCTTGAAAAATTTTTTTAAATCTAGAGAAAAAGAATGGTGCTAATAATTCCAACCAAAACACCTAAAGTAAAAATAAAGACATTTTTAAAAAGGCGACAAATGGCACATTCATTCTTTTTTGTAACATCCATAGAATCACATTATACAAAACAAAAAATCCTTTGTCCTGGCGCCCACCTACTCTCGCGCAATCGCACTACCATCGGCCCGAGGAAGCTTAACGGCCGTGTTCGGGATGGGAACGGGTGTGACCTTCCTGGAAATGGCACCAAGACAAAAGATTTTTTGTTTGTAAATTGAAGAAGGGTAGCAGCAAGTCAAACACAATAATGTTTGAATATGTAGAAGTGGTTGTAGAGCTTGACCTATTAGTACTGCTCGGCTGAACGTATTACTACGATTACACCTGCAGCCTATCAACCTCATGGTCTCTGAGGGGTCTCAAATGAAGACTTATCTTTGGAACGGCTTCGCACTTAGATGCTTTCAGCGCTTATCCGTACCGAACGTAGCTACCCGGCTATGCTCTTGGCAGAACAACCGGTACACTAGAGGTTCGTCCATTCCGGTCCTCTCGTACTAGGAATGGGTTCCATCAATCTTCGACGCCCACGGCAGGTAGGAGACCGAACTGTCTCACGACGTTCTGAACCCAGCTCGCGTACCGCTTTAATAGGCGAACAGCCTAACCCTTGGGACCTTCTCCAGCCCCAGGATGCGATGAGCCGACATCGAGGTGCCGAACCTCCCCGTCGCTGTGGACGCTTGGGGGAGACTAGCCTGTTATCCCCGGAGTAGCTTTTATCCGATGAGCTTCCGCCGTCCTATATCGAACGGTCGGATCACTAACTTCCGCTTTCGCGACTGCGCGACTTGTTGGTCTTGCAGTAAAGCCAGCTTTTGCGTTTGCACGTCCAGCGCGATTTCCATCCGCGCTAAGCTGACCTTTGTAAACGCCTCCGTTACTTTTTGGGAGGCACCCGCCCCAGGTAAACTACCCACCAGATCATGTCCCTGATACCGGTTTCACGGTACCTGGTTAGAATTCACGTAACATAAGGGTGGTATCTCACTGTTGCCTAGGCTCCCACCTATTCTGAACATATGAGACATGAACCCAAGATCAAGTTGTAGTAAAGCTTCACGGGGTCTTTTCGTCTTGCCGCGGGTAGTGAGCATCTTCACTCACATTGCAATTTCGCCGAGTACATCGTTGAGAGAGTTCTCAACTCGTTATGCCATTCGTGCAGGACGGAACTTACCCGTCAAGGAATTTCGCTACCTTAGGACGATTATAGTTATCGCCGGCGTTCATCCGCGCTTCAGTTAGAGGCTTTGTTTCCGAAGAAACTAACCCCCTTCCTTAACGTTCGGACACTGGCCAGGCATCAGCCCCTATACATCACCTTACGGTTTAGCAGGGACCTGTGTTTTTGATAAACAGTCGGTTGAGATCTTTCGCTGCGGGTCTCTTCCTCCCGGAAGAAACCAGTCCTTATCCCGAAGTTACGGACGCTGTTTTGCCTAGTTCCTAAACGATGTTTCTCTCGTACGCCTTAGCACATTTCGTGCCCATCTACCTGTGTCGGTTTCCGGTACGGGTCTCTATCACATTAACCTTAGCAGCTTTTCTTGGCTTTCTGTCCTTTCCCCTTGTCTAACCCTAAAGTTAAACTTGCGATGACATACGGATCCGAGGTCGAACCTCAGTCTGACGGATTTACCTATCAGACACCAACATGCCCCCAACGTTATAGCCATAGAACGCGGGAAATTTCAGAAAGCGTCCCTGCTTTCAGTGTGATAGCGAGTGCAGGAATATTAACCTGCTGTGCATCGACTACGCCTTTCGGCCTCGCCTTAGCTCCCGACTAACCCTGGGACGATTCGCGTTGCCCAGGAAACCTTAGATTTACGGCGGACAGGATTCTCACCTGTCTTTTTGCTACTCATGCCAACATTCTCTCTTCGCATCGTTCCACCAGGGGTCACCCCGCTGGCTTCAGTACAATACGAATGCTCCCCTACCGCGTCTGTGATTAACATCACAAACACCCTCAACTTCGGTACGTCATTTAGCCCCGGTACATTTTCCGCGCAAAAAAACTTGACCAGTGAGCTGTTACGCTATCTTTAAAGGATGGCTGCTTCTAAGCCAACCTCCTGGTTGTTTAAGTCTCTTCACCACGTTTTACACTTAATGACGATTTAGGGACCTTAGTTTGAGATCTGGGCTGTTGCCCTTTCGACTGATGGAGCTTAGCCCCCATAGTCTGACTGCCGGGAACACTTACTGGTATTCGGAGTTTGGTTAGGCTCGCTAGCCGAAGCCGCAAAGCCCATTCAGTGCTCTACCCCCAATAAGTTATTAACCGACGCTAGCCCAAAAGCTATCTCGGGGAGAACCAGCTATTACCGAGTTCGATTGGAATTTCTCCGCTATCCACATGTCATCCCGGACTTTTGCACAGGTCGTGGGTTCGGGCCTCCACGGGTTGTTACACCCGCTTCACCCTGCACATGGATAGGTCACCCGGTTTCGGGTCGTGTGCGCGCCACTCTCTCATTTTATACTCGATTTAGCTAACAGTTTCCTGCAGCTAAAAACCGAATATAAAAAGAGATCACGCGGGTTAACGCTCGCTTTCACTACGCCTTCGTCCCTGAGGACTTAAGCAAGCGACGCACATCACACTCGTTGGCTCATTCTTCAATAGGAATGCGGTCATCCGGACGAATCCAGACTCCCACTCCTTGTAAGCATACGGTTTCAGATACTATTTCATTCCCCTTCCGGGGTGCTTTTCAGCTTTCCCTCACGGTACTAGTTCACTATCGATCAGAATATGTATTTAGTCTTGCCAGATAGTCCCGGCTGGTTCCTACAGGATTTCACGAGTCCCGTAGTACTCAAGGTTCTCCACTATGATGATGTGAAATATTTTGCTTACAGGACTTTCACCTTCTTTGGTTTTGCGTTCCAGCAAATTCTTCTATAAATCACATAGTTCATCACCCGTTTTTGAAAGAAAACGGACATGAAGCCTTACAACACCTTCTATCACAACGACTTTCATCTTTCGTCACCGTTCACACACAGACACAAGTGTCTCCATGCTTACAATAACTTCATGATAGAGGTTTGGACTGATCCCCTTTCGCTCGCCGCTACTAAGGGAATGGATTCACTTTTCGTTCCCACCCAACGTGCTTTGTGGGTGAAAACGTAAAGTGAATAATTCTTTTTCTTTTCCACTGGGTACTGAGATGTTTCACTTCCCCAGGTTCCCTTCCTATACCTATGTATTCGGTATAGGACCATGCAGTATTAACCGCACGAGGTTGCCCTATTCGGATATCTCCGGATCAAAGGTTGCTTGCCACCTCCCCGAAGCTTTTCGCAGGCTGCTACGTCCTTCATCGGCACATTCTGTCGAGCCATCCTCCGTATGCCCTTAATGATGCTCTACAACCGCTTCTACATTCGATCACCTTGATCGATATGCGATTGTAATTTTTTCTACTTACTACCCTTCTTCAATTGTGAAAGTTCTTTACTGGTCGATTTCGGATACTGTGTCATTCTTCGGACCAGAGTGTAGGTTTCCAACTCTGCTCTGACCCCAAGATAATAAAATAGGAGAAAAAGTTCCTTTTAAGAAAAACCTCATTTACAAATAGCATCGGCAGTTTAGTTGATGGAAGAAAACGTGTCAAGGGTGCCATTTGGCCTAAACCTTCCACAGGATGTGAATAAATAATGATAGGATATCTTTGTATGTTTCGTATCAAAATCATTCAGGTGGGAAAAATGAAAAAAGGTCCTTTAGAAGAGCTTTCTTCTGAATTTCTAAAGAGACTTAGTGTGTATGCGAAGATGGAAATCATTCTTGTAAAAGAACTTTCTGCCACAAATATAAAAAAAGAGGATATTTGTACAATTATACTCAGCGAAGACGGGAAAACAATGGATTCAAAGATCTTTGCACAATCCCTTCTAAAATGGAGTGAACAGGGTCAACGAGAACTCACCTTTATCATCGCTGGTCCGTTTGGATTTGATCGTTCATTGCTTAAAGACGTAGATGTAATCCTTTCTCTTTCTCCAATGACATTTACTCACGAAATGGCCTATGTCTTGCTTCTGGAACAGCTTTATCGCGCAGGAACTATTCTCGCGGGTAAAACCTACCACTATTAACAAAACACGATATTACTTTATTTAAGAGAGTGTCTGAATATCCGTATAATCGTCCTTCAAACTCATACCAGGTTCGAATTCAAAAGGACGGCGGGCAATTTCTTCAATCGTTTCAAGAAGAATGGGATATTTCTCACTCATAAAATGTCCATCATTTTCTGTGGTAACTAATCTAGCTTTAAGCTGAGCTGCTAAACGCTCTCCGTGTTCATAAGGAACAAGTTGATCGTCTTTTGAATGAATGACCACAAACTCTCGTGCCTTCCACATCAGGACATCGGCATCTAGATCTACAAAAAAAAGGCGTCGTAATTCTGGTCGAGACACATTCCAAGGAGCAGCAACCAAAACCACGGCCCGAGGGGTCTGTGTCATTTCGATCGCTTCTAAATATTGCAAAATAATAAAAGCCCCAAGTGAATGCCCTAAAAGAACGTCATCGCTTTTGAGATAACCCACTTCCTGTTTCATTTTTTCAATAATCTCTGGGAGATTAAATTCTTCTTTGGTCGAAAGAGGGAGTTCCGGCGTCACAACTTCAAATCCCTGATCCCTGAGTTGGTTGGCAAGCCAAGGATGAAAATTCATTGTGGGATTGGCATTAAAGCCATGAACAAGAATGACGCGCATATATCTTGGAGAATACTGAATTTTTGTTCCTTTGTCGATAAAACAAAGAGCGCACCTGGACGACATCAAGCCAAGGGCTCTCTGCCGCGCAAGTGCGCGAGATGATCAAGACTTTCGTTGAACTGCTAGCTGCCTTGCGATTAACCTCATCGCAGGGGTAGCAAGCATTTTCTTGACATGAACGATTCGATTCCGGAGATCGACGAGTCGACCCCCGTACTTCTGAGCGTCGTGCTCGCTCTGCAAAATTGACGGGTCACTTTGCGCTCGAACGAGCATCTCCTCGACCTCCCTGAGCTCCGAAGTCCAACAGTCGAACTTCCGATCCGGGCTATGGGTTTCGAACGGATCAAGATCCCTGTTCGTCCACCCGGCTCCATTCCGTCCCTTCTTTTTTCCCATTTCCTTCCTTCCCTGGTTAGAGTGAAAGATCAAAATCAAAACGAAATTGACCGAGAATAATAGCCTAAAATGATGAAAAAGTCAATAGTTCCTTGACAAACCCAAGTTCTAAACTCAATGCACCACCCATCGCTTCTTTCTCCAAAACGGCATGTTTTGCCAAGGAACGTCAACTAGATCCATATTTAGGATCTATGAGAGGCAAAGAGCTCACATCTTTGGAAAGAGAGAGGATCCAGTGGTATCTCAAGGGACACTGGAGCCTAAGGGATATAGGCAGAGCGTTGAAAAGGAACCATGGAGTGATTAGCCGGGAACTGAAGAGAAACAAGAAACCGGATGGTTCGTACTCT
>JACPHU010000024.1 GCA_016188495.1 Candidatus Uhrbacteria bacterium | reverse complement strand
TTCGACTATCTCAAAGAGCATCTTCATCTGGTCACTTCTTTTCCAAGATCTGTTTACGGATACCTCGTCCATTACGCGATGGTTCTTTTAGGTTACCAAGTGATGAAATTGTTGGGAATTTGAATTTATGGGTTCACGGCTCAAGAAATAAAAAAAGAGGAATCTCTGTAAACAACGAACCCCGCTTTCCACACTTGGACGAAGCGGGTTTTTGTTTTATATCGAGATGACTCCAAATAAAAAATTCACTCGGATGAACCGAGTGAATTTTTTTATATTATTCCGCTTTTGGGCGGGCAAAAGACACAGAAATAGTGCGTCCTTCGATCATGGTGCCGTCAAGGGCTTCCATGGCGGCTGTTGCTCCGGCCTCATCTGCGTATTCGACGAATCCGAATCCGCGGCTGCGACCTGTGTCACGATCTGTGATCACACGTGCTGAAACGACTGACCCATGAGCTGAGAAAATCTCATTCAGTTGGGCATCGTCAACACCCCAAGGCAACGAACCTACAAATAGCTTGTTGTTCACAATAAAGAGTGCAAGTTGATTGTTTTTGAAGACAATCCAAATGAATTAACTGGTACCTCTTATTACGAACGAACAAGAGAACCATTAAAAGTATGCCATACTTTTTGTTTTTTGTCAATGGTAAAATAGGGTAACCAGAACGGTTGTTATGAAATACCTTTATTTTTCTTTGATTTTTCTTCTGTTTTTTTCTGGATGCGGAACGGTTCCTGTCTCACAAACACAGGCAGACCAAACGGTTCCTGAACCCATCTTGGAGGACCAAGAAACCTATAAAAACACGCATTTCGGTTATTCTTTTGTTATTCCTGAGGGCTTGGCTGTTTATACTTTGACCGATGAACAACTGGCTGTTCCAGCAACAGAAGATTCCGAGACCGTTTTTTTAATCGACGGAGAAACCAATTTTTTTACGATCAGAGGTATTGAAGACTCCACAAAATCGGCTCACGAATGGTTGAGTGATCATTTTTTCTTTTTTTATCCAACAGGGGAGGCTGGTCAACGCGTGGGAGACTTAGCAGGACAACAGGCCTTTTTTTTGAGTGGAGATGGGACAGCAACCTCTCCTGCACGTCTTATCGTCATTGAGTTTGAGGAAAAAACGATTGTTATCACCTACGAAAAAGAAATCGAAGCCTTTGATGCTCTTTTAGATTCCATTCAATTTATCCACACGGAAGGTTAAAGAGGCTTATGTAAAAGTGACCTTGTCACTTCTTTGTAAAGTTCTACGGCAGGTTGGTCAAAGGCATTGAGGTTCATCAGTTGGGCAAGGTACATGATTTCTATCATCCGAAATTGAAGATAATATCCCAGCTCGTAGGGGTCCGCTTGTTCAAGATCGATTTGGACATAGGGTCGCCCTTTTTTTTCATAAGCCGCTTTTACCCCTCCATACAGCGCTTTCATCACAGACTCCAGAGATGAACCTTGGATATCGTTCACCAGTCCTGGTAGCGCCAGATACTGAGGTATTTTATGGACATCTCCGGTAAAAGAATAAAGAAGGTTTGTATAAATATTGTCTGGTCCTCCCCAATAGAGTTGAGCCATTGAATGCAGGTCGGTAGACCCAATGGAGACGATAGGGGTGATTCCGGCATGGACGATTTGTCCTTCCCCATTCGTTTCCTTTCCAAGAGATTCACCCATAAGTTGTCGATACCACTTTCCCAGGGCTTCAAATTTTGGAGAGAAAAGAAACGTATTATGAATAGAACGACCTTCTTGGTGATGAAGATAAGTGAGGCATGCTGATACGAGAGCATTATTTTTTGAAAGATCTTCAGATGTTCCATCAACAATGGCTTGTTTTGCTCCTGCGACTAATTCCTTTACTTCGATTCCAGCCAGATGCAGAGGCAGGAGGCCGACGGCAGAAAAGATACTAAAACGTCCACCAACCTGTTTTGGCACACTCAAACATTCCATTTTTTTACTCTGGGCGACCTCCCAAAGTTTTGAACCTTCATCTGTGATAAAAACAAAACGATCTTCACATGACCCAAAGTGTTCTTCGACAAAAGCCCACAAGACTTCGGTATTTACAATCGTTTCCGTTGTTGTTCCGGATTTGCTAATGGTGACGATCAGAAAATCTTCTTTGGTCACCAATCGTTCCAAGACGCGAGTGACGGCAGTCATTTTTTCATCCGTTACTGTATCTAAAAAAATGAGCTTTGGTAGGCGATCAGCCAGAAGGTTCATGGAACCCGCGATAGTTTCATAGACGGCCTGGCCTCCTAAATTAGATCCTCCAATACCAATCACAATGACGTATTGGAGAGTTGGGGAGTGGAGGCGTTTGCTTGTTTGCTCTATTTTTTCTAAGAGCGAGATGTCATTGGGCAGCTGAATGGATGATTCAGGTTCGTGATATCCCTTTGTTTGTGAAATACGTTGAAGGTTTTTTCGATAGGGTTCGAGCTGTTGTTTGAGAGGATCAAACTGGGTTTCTTCAATGAGTGATGAATGTTTGTATTGAAATTTCATAAACAATGGTGATATGTGTGACCATCATATCCTTCTTTTTTGTGGATAACTAGATATCTAAGCAAACAGCAACGTGTTAACATAAATTCAACTTAAATTTTTTTTATTTTTTTTATGATGCTCAATCAAGGAAAGTGCGGTGTTCATTGCGTTGCTTGGTGGCTGGTGTTGGTAGGAGGTCTTAACTGGGGTTTGGTTGGACTTCTTGGTTGGAATCTTGTCGAAGCTCTTTTTGGGGGATGGCCAGGACTGGTAAAACTGATCTATATTCTTGTAGGACTCTCTGCCGTTGTTGTGCTTCTTGAAAAGAAGTGCGTAAAATGTAAGTAGTATAAATAAACCGAGGGGACAGATATTTCTTCCCTTGGTTTTTTGTTATACTGAGACTGTTACAAAACTCGCGATCTTGCCCTTCACGGGCGCCCGTCGATCCCGTTCTCCCTATGGTGAATAGGGTTCTCGGGACTCGCAGCCCGTTCAAGGCAATCTCATCGAGTTTTGTAACAGTCTCATACTCTGGAGTTTACGCGTTCTACATCCAACCGTGTAAGTTCTAAATGCTTTTTGTATATGCTTAAACTTGGAAACAAAGCCCCTCTTTTTTCTCTTCCAGATCAGACAGGGAACATACATCATTTGGCTGATTCCAAAGGCCAGTGGGTTTTGCTTTATTTTTATCCAAAGGATGACACGCCAGGTTGTACAAAAGAAGCCTGTATGATTCGAGATTCCTGGCCTGAATTTAAAAAATTACCTGTTCATGTGTTTGGTGTAAGCGTTGATTCAGTGAAAAAACACGCCAAATTTGCTGAGAAATATGAACTCCCCTTTACCTTGTTGGCGGATGAAGAAAAAGATATCGTAAAAAAATACGAGGTCTGGGGGGAGAAAAAATTTATGGGCCGTGTTTATCAAGGAATTAATCGGGTTTCCTATCTGATTGATCCAGAAGGTAACATCGCCAAAATTTACGAGAACGTTAAACCTGCGGAGCATGCACAGCAGGTGTTGGAGGATCTAAAGTCTTTGATATAATTGAATGATATGAAAGTGATTCTCATGAGCGATGTGAGAGACCTTGGCAAAGAAGGAAGTGTTGTCGAGGTTTCCGATGGTCATGCTCGAAATTTTTTGTTCCCACAGAATTTAGCCATAGCGGCTACCGCTGATGCATTAAGAAAAAAAGACGAAAAAGAAGAAGTTCAGTCTCGAAAGACAAAGAAAGAAATTTCTGCCGCCGGAGATCTCGCTGCTTCTTTAGATGGATTTGAATTAGACCTAGAAGAGAAAGTAAGCGAATCAGGTGTGTTGTATGCGGCGGTAAGTCCCAAGACGATTGCTGATGCTCTTAAAAAGCAGGGGTTTAAAATCGATCCAGACACGATCGTGATTAAAACTCCATTAAAAGAGTTAGGTGAACACACCGTTAGCATTAACCTTCCTCACGGTTTTGAGGCGGAGATCAGGGTACGTATTGAAGAAAAGTAAACAAAGCGGGCTTACGGCCCGTTTTATCTATCATTATGATTCATCGTTATATTTTTGTTGTAGGTGGCGTCATGTCGGGTGTTGGAAAGGGTGTCACCAGCGCTTCTATCGGAAAGATTCTTCAGTCACGCGGTTTTACGGTTACCTCTATCAAGATCGATCCGTATGTCAACGTAGATGCTGGAACCATGAATCCTGTTGAACACGGCGAAGTCTTTGTGACAGATGATGGGGATGAAACAGATCAAGACATGGGGAATTACGAGCGATTTTTAGAAACAGATCTTACGTCTCTCAACTACATGACCACGGGCCGTGTCTACCAAACCGTCATTGAACGGGAACGTAATTTGGGATATCAGGGACGATGCGTGCAAGTGGTTCCTCATATTCCTGAAGAGGTGATTGCTCGCATTAAAAAAGCCAGCGACCATGCGCAAGCCGATTTTACGGTTGTAGAAATTGGAGGAACGGTTGGGGAGTATGAAAATATTTTATTTTTGGAAGCTGCACGCATGATGCACCTAGCAGATCCAAAAAAAGTGTTGTTTATTTTAGTGAGTTATCTTCCTATCCCAAAACATTTAGGAGAGATGAAAACCAAACCCACGCAACATGCGACACGTACGCTTAACAGTGCAGGCATTCATCCGGATTTTATTGTCTGTCGCGGGGAGCATTATATGGACAAGCCTCGTCGGGAAAAGTTGTCTGTCTTTTGTAATGTCAAACCAAACGACGTGATTTCCGCACCTGACGTTTCAAGCATTTATCGCATTCCAGCCGTCTTTGAGAAACAAGGGTTTTCCGATGAGGTATTGAAAAAGTTTGGCGTGAAACCCAAAGGTTCTGATTTGCGCCAATGGAACGCGATGGCAAACGTCCAAGAAAATGCAAAAAAGACGGTGAAGATCGGAGTTGTGGGGAAATATTTTGCCACAGGAAATTATACGCTTTCTGATTCCTACATCTCTGTGATAGAAGCGTTAAAGCACGCGGCCTGGGCAAATAAAGCGCGGATTGAAATGGACTGGATCAATTCTGAGGATTTTGAAAACAATCCTGAGAAACTAAAAGACCTTTCTGGTTATCAAGGCATTCTTGTTCCGGGAGGTTTTGGGACTCGCGGAATCGAAGGGGTTATTTCTACGGTGAAGTTTTGTCGCGAAAACGGCATTCCGTATTTTGGCATTTGTTACGGAATGCAATTAGCAACGGTTGAGTTTGCCCGGAATGTTCTCGGGAAAAAGACAGCTCATACGGTTGAGGTGGATGAGCACACCGTTGATCCGATCATTCATGTGAATCCTGTTCAATTAAAGAATATCCGAGAAAACCGTTATGGGGGCACGATGCGGTTGGGAGCCTATGATTGCGATCTGGCATCCGGATCCGTCGCTCAAAAAGCCTATAAAACCTCGCATATTTCAGAACGACATCGCCATCGTTACGAATTTAATAATGACTATGCTCAACTCATCCAAGAAAAAGGTCTTCTTATTTCGGGAGTGAATCCGCAAACAGGACTCGTTGAAATTATAGAACTCAAAGACCATTCCTTTTTCGTCGGCGTCCAATTCCACCCAGAATTCAAATCCCGTCCGTTAAGACCCCATCCGCTCTTCAAAGCGTTTATTGCGGCTGCATTAAAAAATACTTTAAATTAAATTTTATGGACCGAGAATCTTTTCATCCTTACAGACCAACTATTGAAGAAAAACTTTATTATTTTCAACAGATGAAAAAAGGAAACGGAACGGAAGAGGGCGATTTAGAGTTAAATATACAAGAATTGAAAGAACTTGCTCAAGGACAAGGAGAAAAAGAAACAAAAGACCAATGGTATTCCGGATGGACTCAGGAAGATTTTGAAGCATTACTTCAGAAATTAGAGGAAGAAGGGATTGTAGAATAGTTTTTAATACATAAGACAGAGGTACGTATAAGTTCGTTGCTGCTTGAGGGTTCGAGAATATTAAACGGTATAGATACGATATCTTGCCGTTTTTTTATTCTTCCAAAAACAAGCTATACTGGAAGCATATGACCAAATCTTCTGTTTCGTTTCATACCAAAAGTACGGCTCGGGATGTGTTTTCGTATCTGCTCCTTATTTCCATGCTTATCGTGAGTCTTGTGAGCTTTTTGACGGTCGTGTTCCAGTATGTGAACGTCCAATTTCCGGATACGCTCGATTATTACTGGCGCGAAGGGGCGCTTATGGCTATGCGCGGAGGCATTTCCGCCGTGGTGATCGCCTGGCCTGTGGTACTGTTTATGTCCAGGTTTATTGCGAGGGATTTGAATTCGGACACAGAAAAGCAGTTTATTTGGATCCGCAAGTGGTTGTTGCACCTCATGCTGTTTGTGGGTGCGATTACGATTATTATCGATTTGATTACACTCATCAATACGTTTTTGAATGGGGAAATCACCACACGGTTTATTTTAAAAATCCTTGCCGTTTTGGTGGTTGCCATTCCGGTGTTCGCTTATTACTTGTGGGAGCTTCGCCGTGATCCGACCAAGCCTACGCGTGTACCTCTTTTCACCGCTTTTGTTAGTTCGCTTGTGTTATTCGGCAGCATTATTGCCAGCTTTTTTGTGATCGGTTCTCCGGCGCAGCAGCGCAATGTTCGGATGGATATGGAACGGGTCAACGGTTTGCAGAACATCCAATCCAGCCTGATCAATTACTGGCAAACCAAAGATGTCTTGCCGGAAAATTTGAGTTTGCTAGAGGACGATCTGACAGGATACCGCAACCCGTCGGATCCAGAGACAAAACAAGCGTACGAATATCGCACGACAGGGGAGTTGAGCTTTGAACTGTGTGCGACATTTGAGACCGAGTCGCCTGATGATTTAGAGACGCATCAAATTCCTGTCTATTATGAATTTGGTTACGGTGATCCAAGCTTTGACCTATGGTCTCACGAGGCAGGACGTGTCTGTTTTGAACGAACCATTGATCCTGATCGTTTTAAACAAGATGTTTCAACGGCCCCTTTTGAGGTTGTGAATACGCGCGTATCACCTCTTTGAGTCTGGACGATTTTTCTTTATTACACTCGTTTGTGTTTATGAAGAGCGATGTCCTTCGCATCGCTCTTATCGTTTTTTTGATTCTGTTTTTTTCTTGTTTTGAACGGATGGCTCCTGCACACGTTTCTCAATCCTGGTCTGGGAAAATACGCAATGTGGGATATATCACTATTTTTCTTTTGTTTGGATCTTTGGCAAGTCATTTGTTGTCTCCTGTATTCCAATACGTCCATCCCAGAATGTTGGTTATATCTGGATGGTACATCCTTCTTGTTGTGTTATTGAGCTTGATGCTTGCCGATTTTTTCTTCTATTGGTACCACCGCGCCGAGCATTATTTTGGATGGCTGTGGCTTATCCACGAGCTTCATCATTCGGATACGGAGCTTAATGTAACCACCAGCATGCGCACGTACTGGCTTGAATCTCCTCTTCAAGCGCTCATTATTTCTCTCCCGGTCCAGCTTTTGATTGGGGTAAATACGCAGGTTCAGTGGATCTTTTTATGCGTGGCTACATCATGGCTCTATTTTGCCCATGCCAATATTCGTCTTCCTTTGGGTCCACTTACGCCGTTTATTTGCGGGCCCCAGCTTCACCGCATTCATCATTCCATTGAACCCAGACATCATCACAAAAATTTCGCCCAGTTTTTTCCCGTTTTTGATATCCTATTTGGAACCTACTATGCCCCAGTTAGGGACGAATTTCCCGGTACGGGCACAAAGGGTCTCCCCACGGACGCTTCATATTTGAGCGTTCTCGTAAGGCCGTTTCGCTGCTGGTTCAAAGGAGGGAAGTGTTGATTCGTGTTAAACGGCAGATGCTATTTTTATGAAAATGAGTAGTGGTTTAGAAATAACAATTAACGAGTTGATCAAAAAGGTTGGGTTTGAAGTATGAGTGAATTAACGTCAAAACCGAATTTTATTCTCTATACGTCCCCGGAGGGAGACGTGAAATTTGACGTCTTTTTACAAGACGAAACGATCTGGCTTACGCAAAAGATGATGGCGGAGCTGTTTGGCGTTGAGGTTCCCACGATAAACTACCACCTGACAGAGATATATAAGTCAGCTGAACTTAGCGAAGATCGAACTATTAGAAAAATTTTAATAGTTCAAAAAGAGGGAGAAAGGAATGTTGAGCGAGAAGTTAATTTTTATAACCTCGATGTTGTTATTTCTGTTGGTTATCGAGTGAATTCTGCTCGCGCAACGCAATTCCGTATATGGGCAACACAGGTATTGCGAGAGTATATCGTCAAAGGTTTTGCCATGAATGACGAACGCCTCAAGCAGGGTGAGCGTGTTTTCGGTAAAGATTATTTCAAAGAACTTCTCGAACGCATTCGTTCTATTCGTGCGAGCGAACGGCGGATCTATTTACAGATCACAGACATTTTTGCGGAGTGCAGTATTGATTATGATCCACACTCTGGCGTGACCAAAGATTTTTTTGCGACTATACAAAACAAATTTCATTTCGCGATCACAGGGCAGACGGCAGCGGAGATTATTTATGCAAAGGCTGATAAGACAAAATCCAATATGGGTCTTACGACGTGGAAATATAGTCCAACAGGGCGCGTGCTCGCGACAGATGTGAAAACAGCAAAGAATTATCTTGAGGAGGAGGATATAAAACGATTAGAACGTACCGTGTCCGGTTTCTTCGATTACATTGAAAACATCATCGAGAACCGACAGGCATTTACCATGGCAGAATTCGCACAGAGCGTGAACAAGTTTCTAGTATTTAATGAATATCGCATTTTGGACGGGAAGGGTATGATCTCTATGTCACAAGCGGAACAAAAAGCACTTGAGGAATACAAAGAGTTCAACAAGATACAAAAAATAGAGTCGGATTTTGAGAAGGAGGTGAAGAAGATGATGGGGAAGCATCATTAAAAAGACGTTTGTCAAATATGTCTTTACTCTATCAAACCAAAGCGATCGTGCTTGGCAGGCGCGACCATAAGGAAGCGGACCGCTGGTACTGCGTGTTTACGCCAGACAAAGGGAAGGTGGAGTTTGTGGCGCGCGGCGGGCACAAACCGCTGGCAAAGCTGACGCCGCATTTGGAAATGGTAGCGATCGTGGATCTGCTGCTGGTTCATGGATATGTGTATCAGATCGTGGCAGGTGTTGATCGGTGCAAAGCATTTCCTTCTATCTATACTCAACTGCCTAAGCTTGTTTTGGCACAAAATGCTCTTCATTTAGTCGATATCGGAACGCGTCCCCAAGAATCGGATCCGCATATTTATGAGTTATTGGAATCTTGGTTGGAGTTTTTAAATACCGAAACGTTTTTTTCCCCTGAACGGGCAGGATTTCTTTTGGGAGGATTTGCTCTCAAGCTTCTTTCGTTTGTGGGATATCGACCGGAACTCAACCATTGTCTTGGTTGTCGCCGAGCGATCGAATCAAACCAGTATCAATGGCACGGATTAAAAGGCGGGGTTGTCTGTCTGGCTTGTACGCGTTTGGACTCTCAGCAATGGTTTTCCGCACGGCCTATCACAGATGAGGTGTTGAAATTGGTTCGCTTCGGCATAGAAGAACCTTTTGACTCGTCCTTGCGCCTGCATCTTTCCGCAGCCGATTTGTTAGGTTTCCACGAAACAGTCGAATCCCTCATGATTTCTCACTTTCCCACCATCCCCGCTTCCTCTTTGAGGGAAGCATGCACGATTTGTTGACATTTTGGCTAAAATAACCTACTTTGCCTGGTGGTTTTTAATTAAATCACAATTGAACATCATCATATTGAGGAGGAACAAAATGTCTGAGCAACAATCGGTCTTGTGGCGTAAGATCGATGATCTTTCTATAGCGGTCAATTTGGATAAACAACCCAGAAGAATTCGTGAGGGAGATATAGGATGGACGATTCCTTATCCTCCCTGTAGTGAGCACCCTTCGGAAGTAGTAGTCGAATTACGTGGGGAAAAATTATTCGTGGAGGATCATGAGTTAGTCATGCATGTTGATGAGCATGACCATCATGCGGGTGAGACCTTCGATTCTTGGTTCTATGATATTCAAAACGGTTCAGGAATCATTTTTGTCCATCCGAACGTTCGTTATGCGCTGTTGGAGAACACGCATCTTCTTCCAAAAAAATGGGAGAGAAAATGGGACACAAAACAGAGATTTTTTTGCTGTCCAACTTGGTACTCTACTTGGATAGGAGGAGATGTAACGTTTGAGTGTCTACGTTGGGATGAAAAGGGGTGGGGGATAGATATTTTTTCAGTTGGTTGGTCTCCCAGCTTCGAACTTTTTTCTCCAACAGCAGCAGGTATGAAAGAGTTAAAGGGTGCTTGGGAGATAGAGTCAAAGCGTGTGTTATAGAAATACTCAGTTTTTTCTCTCATTTTAATATCGCAGTGATATCTGAGAGTAGTTCATTTATCTTCTTTCATAGCCTCCTCCTGGTTTTAGGGGGAGGTTTTTAGTTGGTATATCTGCTAGAGAGAGGTTATAAGAGGTTATAAGATCTGTAGTCATTCAGCAATAATGTCACATATTGGCATTCAGCAAAGTGTCACATAGAGTGGTCCAGGCCATTCAGGCGACGGTCTGCCAATTATGGATATCGCTCCACATTTCGTCAGCAAACACCATGCATTTCAACGCG
>JACPHU010000023.1 GCA_016188495.1 Candidatus Uhrbacteria bacterium | reverse complement strand
GCCGTGAACCCATAAATTCAAATTCCCAACAATTTCATCACTTGGTAACCTAAAAGAACCATCGCGTAATGGACGAGGTATCCGTAAACAGATCTTGGAAAAGAAGTGACCAGATGAAGATGCTCTTTGAGATAGTCGAAGACTGACTCAATACAGGAACGTTCTTCAAGCAAGTTTTTCTGCCAACCAGCCATCAAGTTTTTCTGACTGACAAATCCAGGCGCCAGAATATAAGTTCCATATTTTTCCCACAAACGTTTGCGCAACTCGGCTCCGCCGTAGGAGGTGTCTCCGACAGCTATTTTTGTCTTCTGTCCAAGTAGTTTTTCGACAGAATGTTTTTCGTGAACGCTGGCGGTTGTGAACACAAGTCCACAAAGTTTTCCATCGAGCGTGACGGATGCATGCAGCTTGAATCCAAAGTGCCATCCTTGCCAATTCTTTCCAAAATTCGCTACGTTGCGAGCAACTTTGTGTGCGTCTGCTCGTTTATGCTTGCACACAGGAAGCATCGTTCCATCCATAAACTTTAGCGGGGCATCCGTAACCAGAAGGCTCTGCAACACAGATAAACAGGTCGAAGTTACTCGGTGGCACGACATGAGAAACGCATTGTAGTTTGGTAACGTGGGAAACTCACGGCGATGGTAGGCATAGAGAAATTTATGTAAATCTTTCCAGTTCTTTTGTTTTAACACCAGAATATTCCAGATAAAAATAGTCGCCATTTCACTCTCGCAGAGTGCTCGTGGACGACCCACAGCACGACCAATACAACGTGTCGGTAAAAGAGAATCTACCCAAATAAAAAGTTCAGTGATATTCTCAGAATACAAAAAGGACATACGGTTTTCTTGTGAAGAGTTATACACCTCACAGGATACCAGATGTCCTTTTTGTATTTATTTAGCGATGAAATGAATTTTTGGGTTCACGGCTTCAGGCTGAACTGCAATTGAACGAATCCAAATTTATCGCATTGTTTAAGCGTTTCGATCAAATCCCTGTATCTAGTTCAACAGCTTTGTCTTCCTATATTGATAAGCTTCGTCAGTCGCATCAAGAGGCGATGTTGCCTTCCATTGCGGCGTAATCTTTTTCCTAAGAAGGAGAATCGTCATGTCGGAACTCAGAACGCATCAGGACGGCATTCGTGCCGGTGAAGAAGCAATCAGGACGTATAGTAAACAACGTGAGGAACTTCGTACTGAACAGGGGGTTGTTCGCAAGAGCCTGGCCGAGGTACACCAAAAACTCGAAACAGCTCGACAGGATTTGACCCTCGGATATCTTTCAAGTTTTGATCGCGAGTCCGTTGATCGGGCGACCAATGAACTTGGCATGATGTCTTTACCTGTCCTCTTCGGTGAATTGATACGTGAACGGCAGGGAAAGCAACAGCGCCTTCAGGTGATTGAAGGAAGTGATCGTTTTTCCCGTAAGGAAGTCAGTTTTCAGGAAGACGGGCAAACCATTGCGGAACTTCGTGGACGATTGGCTTCATTGGCAGAAGAACGTGAGCACCTGAATCAGAATCTCGAATTCATGGCTTTGTATAAGCGGCGGACTGATCCCGTGCTTGCACAGGCTGCTGTGCCTGCGGAGGAAGCGCGTGCCGTGGCAGGAGTCTATCAGTACGAGCAGGAAATTCAGGGACATGAAATGTCTTTGGATCATCTGAATGATCAGCGGGCTCGATTCGAAAAGAATGCCGAATTTGTGGCATTGGTTAAACGACAGGATCAAGAACCCTTCGGTTGGTTCTGGGGGTTCCTGCGCACGGTCCTATTGTTTGGTCTTATTGTCGATGGATTGCGACGGCGTCGTGAGAAAGAGCTGCTGAGATCTTTCAGCAAGGTTTCGTTTTCAGATGTTGTTGTAGAGTATGAACAGATCAAATCAGAAGGCGAGGAAGTGACGCGCCTGAAGGAATGCGCCTCCGTTCATCTGCATGAATCCAGACGTGTGATCGATGATGCGGCCTTGTTGCGTCGTATTCACGACATGTTTGGAGCATCTTTTTTTGAGGTAGCAGAGCGTTATGATCGATTGGTCTCTGAAGAATCGGTTGTTCGAACCTCAGTGGAAGAAGTTGCCAAAAAGCAGGAAAATCTTCGCTCGCTTGTTCAGGAATACGATGAACTCTGTGTAGAACTTCAGACGTTTGATGCCAAAGCGTTGGATCGCCTGCGCCAAGCACTTTCTAGACATTTAGAATCCTGCGAAGGGTTCGATGAGATCCGTAAGGGCGTGTCTGTTTCCGCGAAGCTCACGGTGACGACCATTATCGCGCTCAAGGAAAAGGCGAAGTATTTCCAGGGGATGCTCGACGCACTTGGTCGTGAGATCGTTGATCGCGAAAAACGGATGTGTGGCGTTGAGAAGGTTCTCCCCAAGTGGAGGAAGAAGCCTTACAATTCTCTCAAAAATCCTGCGGCCAAAACCAAATGGTTGGTTAAAGGACCGCAGCAGAAGACGGTTACCACTCATCAGTATGTTTCCCGTGTACACGTCATGCACACGAATGTCTATACCTACGGCGACTATACAGCACTGGATTATCTTTTGGATCGGACGACAGATATCTTGATCTATGACATGTTTGCTCGTGCTGCTGAAGAGCGGATGCCTTCGGAAGCGTTCGCTTGTCAGATCATTCCCGAGATCGGATCCTATCGTGAGGAGTACGGTCCGGCTGATCGAGCTTACTACGCTCAGATAGATGGGGCGGTTGAACATCAGTTTGACGATACTTCCGCACAAGATGCGGCATTGGCAGCTTCGGCGGATCTTGCATCGCAAACCGATACAGGCACGGCTTTGGATGAGAATCTCGATAGCGAAGATCCTACTACAGAATCTGAACCGGATGGATCTTTCGAGGACGTGTCGTAATATTTTTGCTCCTCATCCCTTAGGAATTTTTCTAAGGGATTTTTGTTACAAAAGAAAAACCCATCTCTACGCGTTTTGTGAGATGGGTTTATGGTTGTTTATTCCATGCGTCTCATACAGACAATGACCAGAAGGAGGAGCCCTATGACCAGGAGAAATTCCCAGAGGCCTCCTCCGGCCATAGCCACGACCGAAGAGGGATGGGAGATCGTGAGTCCTAGAATCAGTGGAGTCATGTTATCTCTCCTTTGACTTGTGTTATCTCCGATGTCTATTCGGAGATCTTTGGTCACGGGTACTCAATCATATCTTTTATCTAAACACAAGATCCTTATTTTTATCGATATGTTTTGGATACAAAAACGAGCTTTCGTAAGCTCGTAGGTTAGGGAGTAGGTAGACGTTTGGGATATCCCATCCGTATCCATGTGTGAAAACTGACGCGCATGCGGCAGGATTGATTTTTGATCTGGCAAAAGAGATTGTCGCGGACTCCCGTTTTTTCTATCGGACAGATACAGGTTGAACGGTGGACGCGTAAAGGAAGTTCTTGGAAACCGATCATCTGCATTCCATGGCGCAAGCCCGTATGGATCGCTTTCAGGTTGGTTGTTGTTCCAAGGATATTTTTATCGCGATGGACATGAAGGAGTTTTCGGTACAGGACGTCGCCAATGGGCATGGCCTTAGGACCTCTGGCTTTGTAGCGATGGTCAGGGACGACGACGAACGTTCCCAGTTCGTACCACATACGGCGCTGATCGTCCTGATCCAGCTCCCATAAGACGATACAACCAACCACGCGGTTATTTTCTGTCGTGTCGATAGCGATGATGACCCGTCCGTCTTGCGTGGCAGGTTCGAGTTCCTGGCGCGTCTTGGTAAGGAGATGCTTTTCCGCGCGCGTGATGACTTCGATCTCCTGATACCATCGTTGATCGAAGGTGAGCAGATCGCTTCCCGAAAGATAGTCGATTCCAGGGGTTTGTCGTTTTCCCCATTGTGTCAGAATGCTTCCTCCGACAAAGCTTGTTTTCAGTCTTGTAGAGACGTCAGAAGCCGTATAATGAGACATGTCACGAGCCAACTGTTCTCTTCTGGTTAGTAGCATGCGGACTCCTTTAAGGTTGGAGGGTCTTGATAACGTAAAAAAGAAAAACATCTCCTGAGGGAGATGTTTTTCTTTGAGGATGAATTTCTCAGCTCAAATAAACACTTCCCAAAAGGACGGTTTCTTTGAATCTTTCTTTTGAAGAAGGGTGAAAATCATACCGGATTCATCCTCTCATAGCTTGGCAACGGAGGCAAGTTCAGCGTATCCTTGAGGGATATGATGCAACAAATTAAACCCTGTATTTGGGAAGCTCAAGGTCAGGCTTCTGGAAAAACGATTACGATTATCGGCGGAACGCATGGAAATGAACGAACGGGCGTCGAGGTGGTGCTGAAATTAAAATCGATGATCGAGTCAGGAGAACTATTCCTTAAAACAGGGACGGTTTATCTTATTCATGGAAACCCACGAGCGATCGAAATCAGTGAACGGGGAAGTGAACCATTTTTAGATTTGAACCGCTCCTTTCCTATTAGTCTGTTGATGAATGAACCCACAGGAGTGTATGAGGATACTCGTGCACGAGAGATCGCTCCGATCTTACAAAAGAGCGATATCGTTGTGGATCTGCATGCTACCAATAAGCCTTCAGAACCCTTTGTCGCTTCCATGCATTCCCCCTATCACGAGGAGGTGTATCAGTGGTTTCCTTGCCAAAAGGTATTATCAGACCCAGGGGCTGTATTGGCAGGAGAGCCTGTGACCACAGATGAATATACAGATGCACACGGAGGGATTGGATTGTGCTATGAGACCGGTCAGGCATCTGATTTGGCAAGGGTGGATGAAGTCACGCAAAACGCCATCAATCTGTTGATCGATCAAGGGTTGGTTGAGGGTGTTGTTACACCTTCTATTTGTGAACATGAACTTTACGAACTGACAGAACCGATCATTTTGACCCAGAATGGATTTACCTTTGCAGAGGGGTTTGGTGAACGATCCTGGGAACTGTTTACACAAGGGACGACGCTAGGACATCACGGTCCTACCCCGTTTGTTGTGGGTTATGATGGGGTGATTGTCTTTCCAAAAGTTCCAGAACATCGGAAAGTTGGCAAGCCATTGGCTTATCTGGCAAAACGCGTGAAATAAGAATTTATCAAAACAACAGGCTAAATCAGCCTGTTTTTTATGGCCTTAACGATAAATCCAAACGAAGTCATTGACTTTTTTTGAGAAAAGAGTATATTTCTTGGTCTTTTGAACGTTCTCTCAAAAGCGTGTTCTTTAAAGTGTTACATAAGGAGACTGTTGATGGAAGAGTTAAAATCGGTGATTCGAGATTATTTAAGGTTTGAAGGGGTGAAGGCAGGTCTCGTTTTTCAGTGGATTATCGTTGGGGTCATGACGATTATTTTTATCTTGGGTGGAATGGTGAATAATGTTTATCCATTTCTTGCCCTTGTTGTCGTCGGTACATGTCTCTTTCAGTTTGTTGGTTTTCTTGCCTTCATTCATGTGAGAGGCATTTCCTTCGGCAGACTTTGTTTCTCCAGCATGACTTCATGGTGCTGGAAGCTCAAGATTACCTTCAGGGCTGTTGCGTTGACGGAAACAGAAGAGGGGGCTGATGGGTCTTACCATCAGAGGAATTATGTTCACGAATACGAGGACACCCTCAATTTTGTGAGTCGGTTTACGCTTGAGAGGTATCTGGAAAAACATCAGGATCTTGAAGTGTTGGAGCGACAAGATGGCCAACGCCTGGTGATCGCCAGGGATCGGTATGTCCGAGACTATTGAACAGGATAGGATACTGAACTCAAACTTGAATGGGAGGACTTATGATGACTTCTATCGTTGTCGGTTGTCTTTTGTTGGGATTTTGTGTTGTCGTGTTTGGGGCGATTCTGTTTTCAGAATGGAGAAACAAACGGAATAAAATGGTGGAAGTGTTAGACGACATGGCTGAGAAAGTCGTGTCTTCTCCTTCAAATGTGAATGTACAAAAGGACGATCCAGAGCTTTATATCCTTGATACGCAGGTTGATTTTGCCATGTGGGTTGCAGGGGCCGTGCTCGATACAACTCCGGCTTGGGAAATCTGTCCCATAACGGAAGGATATGAAGAACTCGCCAACTTTTTTCGTACCAGGAAAATGGAATCCCTCATCATTCCTAGAAGTCAGTTCATGCAGGAATGGTTTGAAGGCATTGAGAAGACACAGTCGGGATACATGGAAGAAGAAGGAGAGCGGCGAGAATTCATCCAGTACGGATGTTCAGTTTCGAAGTTTACCGAAATCGTCGCGGCTATAAGGATGACTGCACGTCGGGAAGTTCCTTCTGCTGTCTATTCGATCAAGAATTGGCGTGGGGATAGCTATCGTGTGGGTGTAAACCGCGGGCTCGTCACGTTCATTATTCGCGATAATGATTTCACGTCATGATCGAAAGTTTGCCACCGAAACAGAACGATCTCCGCATGCCTTAAAACGCCTGCGGTTTTTTTGTTGGCGAAACACCTCGAGTTTGATAGGATTTGTGCACTATGCGCTATTCAAACCTTTTTGGAAAAACGACAAAAGAGGCACCTCACGATGCCGATTGCTTCAATGCGAAGCTCCTCACTCAAGGCGGTTTTATTCATCAGCTCATGGCAGGAGCCTATACCTATCTCCCCTTGGGTTTGCGTGCCCTTGATAAAGTGAAACAAATTGTTCGTGAAGAAATGGATGCCATTGGAGGGCAGGAGATCAATATTCCGATGCTTACTCCCAAAAAAGTATGGGAGGATACGGGTCGATGGGGGATTGATGTTCTCTTTAAATTGGAAGGCGCCGGTGGGAAAGAATTGGCCCTTGCAGCCACTGCAGAGGATATGGTCACGCCACTAGTGAAGGAATATGTCCGTTCGTATAAAGATTTTCCGGTACTTCTATATCAAATCAACGATAAATTTCGCAATGAACCTCGAGCCAAATCCGGACTGTTGCGCGGTCGCGAGTTTTCCATGAAAGATCTGTATAGCTTCCATTTGACTCAGGAAGGGTTTGAGGAATTTTATGAGAAATCAAAGCAAGCCTACCTGAACGTCTATCGTCGCTGCGGCTTGAATGCCTTGGTTGTGAAAGCCAGCGGTGGGGATTTCACGAAGCGTTTTTCTCACGAATTTCAGGTAGAGACGGATGCCGGAGAAGATCGTGTGTATATTGATAAAAAGACAGGTGAGGCATTTAACCGAGAAGTGGTTCCAGAGGGTGATTGGGAAAATACAGAGTTGTATGACATTAAAAAGACCATTGAGGTTGGAAATATTTTCCCTCTTGAGTCTCGGTTTTCAGACGCGATTGATTTTACTGTCACAGACGCCAACGGTAAGCCTACAAAGGTTATTATGGGGTCTTATGGTATCGGCCCTTCTCGCGTGATGGGATCTATCGTTGAAGTCCATCACGATGAAAAGGGAATCCTTTGGCCAAAAGCCGTGGCTCCTTTTCATGTGTCTTTGATTACCATTAGCGGAAAAGACGGATCGCAACGTCTTGAAGAGGTCGCCTCAGACATCCATGATGATCTTGAAGCCTCTGGAATAGAGGTATTGTGGGATGAACGCGATCTTCGTCCAGGAGAAAAGTTTGCTGATACGGATCTGATTGGTCTGCCGCTTCGCCTGGTGATATCTGAAAAAACGCTCGCAGAAGATTCCGTTGAATGGAAAGAGCGACATGAGACGGATGCACGTCTGGTCAAGATTTCAGAGATTGTGGAACAGGTACACGAGTGGTTTCGTGCCCCAGAGCGACTGACATCACATGAATAAAAAAAGACGACCTTCCTGATTGGAGGGTCGTTTTCGTTTTGAGTGAGTCAAAGAGGATTAATTTCCTGTCCCCAGGCTGGTCAAGATTTTTTCCATGACCGGGGCACTGGGCATCGGAATAACGGAGGTTACTTGTTCCGGAATTCCTGTTACTGCCAGGATTTTCGGATCGTTTTGCACCCCCATCAGCCCGGATCTGAATCCATGCTCTTCCCAGGCGATCTTTTGGATTTCTGGGTCTTTCAGAGCCTGAATGAGTCTCTTTCCTTTCGAGTTTAGGGCAATGAGCGGATGTTCACTCCAGGTCGTGGGAACCGGATAGATTGTCCGGATTCGGTCTCTGAGGATTTGCTGATATTCAGGATTGGTGAGCGAGAACTCGACCAGCTGGTTTTCATACCCAGCGATAATGGGTCGGGCGCCGATACCCTGCTTGAGGAAGTTGGTAAACAGATCTGAGGAGCTCTGCTCCATTGTTCCCATTTGCCTGAAGTAATCTGTCGCCTGTGGCAGTACCGTGTCCACCGTGCTTTCTGTGGGTGTTTCCCCATGGTTGAGCATGGTAAGCAATAGGCCAGTGAACATGGTTCCCGAACTGCTTTGATTGGGATCCGTGGAAGATACTCGGATTTTTCCGTACAGATCTGTCAGGCCGATATCCGACCATTTTTTCCCTGCGGAGATGGCGGATACCAGAAGGTTCAGGTCCAGGTAATAGCTGGTGTCTTTTTTCGTGATCATTCCAGCTTTTGCAAGACTCTCTCCGGCTTTGTCCCAGGCGTAGAACACCAGGGGCGAGCTGAAGATGTTTTCTTTGGCAGCCCAAGTCCCACCACGGTGCTGGAAGAACTCTGATGCAACCTGATTGGACGGCCAAAGGCAGTCTTTTCCAGGATTGATTGTTGCCACCATCTGCATGCTTCCGGCCTTGCTTGCATCCAGGGTGATTCCATAGCGGTTTTTGAGGATTTCGACCATTTTCGGATTTTGGAGGAAGGCGATTTTTTCTCCTCCTACCAATAGACTGATTGTAACCTCTTCCTGCGTCTGTTCTCGCAGGCTTTCTTCTTTACTCCCACGTCTGAGATACACCACAGAACTGACGACCACTGCCAGTAGCAGTAGGACTCCCAACACTCGGTCCCATTTCATTCCTCTACTCCTTTGTGCATCGACGCATATGTCGATGTGTAATCGGTTTCCATGCGTAATATTTGTTGCAGCGTACCATTGGCCGCATCAAATTCCATGACATCTTCTTGGCTCATCTGGCGGTGGAGCTCTTTAAGAGCATCTGCCGCCATATTGATCGTCGTCTCCATCTCTTGGATTCTTTGCCGGTCTTCATCGTTGAGTCCAGTCAGAGCGGTAAGGCGGATGTAGACCTCAATCAGCTCGATAGTTTTAGGTAGATACAAGGTGACGAACAATCTCGCCTTTTCCGTGTTCTGCGGATGGTGTGCCAGTTCTTGAAAAATGCGTCCTAACCGTTCACCGACATGCTTCACGCGTTCTTGGATGGCTTCATTTTTGATAGCCGAGGCCAGTACAAGAAAACGTTCTGATTGGGAAAGACCTGTTCGTACCAGTTCTTCAAATCCATCCGTGAGTTTTTTTGGACCATGTTCACGAATCAATAACCGGCTTCCTAGGTACATGCCGCTGGCAAGACCTGCGGCGAGCAAGATGGGGATCGGCGTAAGCAGGAATAAGAGCAGGAACGTTGTGCTTGCCGCAGTTCCTGCTACGAGTTCGCGTTGTCCTGCGGTCATCGTCGTTCCTTCCTTTCAGTTGTACTGCTTGGCTTCTCTCATGGCTTTCGCCAAGTCTTTTGTTCCATCAAATACCCGTCCCTTTTGGGTAAGCGCATCCAGTTGACTTTCGCTGGCCTCACCAAAACGAATACCGAAGATCGGCGTGTCTTTGGCTGTTGGATGCTGTCGCAGGTATTCGTCCAGAATACTCTTTTCGTCCGTAGCTTCCCCATCCGTCATCAGAATGATCGCCGGAAAGTATGCAGAGAGATGTTTGGGATCTTTCCGATTGGGATGTTCCGCTTGATAGTCCTCCATATACGCCAGAGCCTTTGCTGTGGCGGTATAGAGGCTTGTTCCCCCGCTCGTGTTCATTTGCTGAATGTTTTGAAGCAGGTGGTGAAGCAGAGGAGGATCGTTCCCTTCGGTTTTCCACACGTCGATCACCTCGGCGCTGAAGGGAATAACGACGTTAATATCTCTGCCAGAGGGCTGCAACATATATCTGCGCGCCGATTCGGGATTCAGAAGCGTTCCCATGGCTTTTTTCATGGCCTGTTCGCGCTCACCGCTCATACTGCCCGAGTAATCCAGAACGAATACGGAAAAGGAGGGCTTGCGCAGGAGAGTCTGATACAGCTCGAGCGCTTCGCGAATAACCTGCGCGCTTGGCAGCGGCACAGACGAAATCGTTCGTTTGGTATCGATGCACCACGCGGGATTGAAAATGTCTGTGGCGTTGGATTCGATTCCGACCAAGCTTGTTCTGCGTCCCAGCCGTTCAATTTCTGATTGGACCGGGGCTGAGAGCAAGTAATCCTGGAGCCTTCCGAAAAAGGCTACCTTCGCCGGGTTTGCGTGATCGATAAATCCCAGAGGGAAGTCTGCCATAGTCAGCCCGTCACGGGGATACACGGCACATAGAGGCTCTTGTCCTTGGGCGACCAGGTCTCGATTGGCAGAGATGAGCATGGCTTCGTAATTGACCATCGCATCAAACGACGTCGGGTCTTTGACGATCTGGTCCCGAAGCCAACCGGATGATCCCGATGACCGATCCACGGTTGCCAACAGTTTTCTTGTCTTATCCTGAACGTCTACATTTTGCAGATGCTCTGACAGGAGAACATCCGGACTTCCAGCATAAGCGGAAAGAAATCCCAGATAGGCGGAGGCGCCGGAATTGGATTGTGTCGCCGAGGTCATAGCAAATCTGAGATTGCCGTTTTCTGCAGTAGATTGGATATCCGACACAGAGACCGTACGGTCCGTCCACTTCAGTTCCTTTGCTCGGGACATCTTGACCCCAAATACGATCGGCGAACGTGCGACGCTTTTGGTATTTTTGACGATCTTGTTGCGGTCCGCAAACTGAATCCAGAGAGAACTCGCCGGCCAGACAGCGTCTGCCTCGACGTTTCCCGATTCCAATTGCAGGGCGATATCCACGCTGCCCAGATAAGTTACGTTCAGAGAGGCGCCTTCTTGTTTGGCAAAACGCTGGAGGATCGGTTCCAGATCCTTATTTTCGGATCCGGCGATCACACGGAAGGTTTCAGGGCCATTCTGAGTCTGTGACTGAGTGGGAACATCCGACTGTTCCTCTCTGGGTTTGCAGGAGGTAAACAGCAGTAGCAACGAACCCATAAGAAGCAGAAGGTTTCTTTGCACGTTCTTCATGGTTTTCCTCTTTGGTTGTGAGAGAACACTTTTCTCAAAAAATTAAGATATTTTCTGAGAATCTCATACAGACGTTGTGTGTATGAGATCGACGACCATATCTTTTTTTTCAAAAAATGTCAATGTTTCTTTCCTATTTTTTAAAATAACCCCCACTTGACCAAATCAAGTGGGGGTTTATGTGTGGTCTTAAAGACGTGTGTAGAGGATCGTTTTCGTTGCGTTTGAGATTATTGAATCTTACCCATGTAGGCAAGAACGGTTAGCAAGATCAGAGCTATGATTGCCAACAAGATCACGCCGACTCCCAGCCACCACGACATCCATACGAGCCATCCAAGCATAAACGTTCTCCTTTCAATTGACTTATCAATAAACAGCAAGGTGTGGACGGATCCGATCCAGATCAGCCACCGTGATTTCAAGTGACTCCCTGTCGGACTGATAGAGGACCAGGTTCCCGTTGGACAGAGTCCGGCAGAACATGGGAATACCACCGAAGCTGCAAGGTCTGAGATTGCCCTCAAGGACGAAGTTCCGCATTTCGCGTTTGGCTTTGGTCTCGCACATCTTCTGGGCTGACTTGGGCGCCCAGGCCGCGGTATACCAATTTTTGTTATTAACATTACTACAAAAATCACCAAGTTTACTGACCAAATCCGCTTCTTTTTGAGAGTTTGAGCATTCGGCTGCAATGATACCCAAGATGAACATGAGGATTAGTACACCAAGGGTAATTCTGCGAGTTTCAGCCATGATCGACCACTCCTAACGTAGAAGGGTTTTGAGTGCAGAGTTGTTGGTATATACAACTCTGCGACAGGTAAAGATAATGAAAAATAAAAATGTTGTCAATAATAAAACAGCCCATTTTGGGGCTGTTTTATTAGATACTTCGTTTTCCTTTCAGTGTATCTTTGAGTGCTTTTCCTGCTTTGAATTTGGGTACTAACACGGATGGAATTTCGATTTTTTCAGAAGGGTTTTGGGGATTGACTCCGATGCGTCCCTTCCTCATACGAGAGCTGAAGGTTCCAAATCCGGCGATTGTGACTTCTTCTCCATTGGCCAGAGCCCGTGTGATGATTTCTTCAAGAGCAGCAACAAAATCTTCCCCCAGTTTTTTAGACACATCTAACTGTTCTGCAAGGAGTGTAGCTAAATCTGCTTTGTTCATATTGCTCTAAGCATAGCAGAGATTTCGGTTTTTAACAAGGTCTACTTTGCAAATTCGATGACTCGCGTTTCTCGAATGACCGTTACTTTTACTTCGCCTGGATAAGACAGTTCTGCCTCGATTTTGGTTGCCACGTCTTTTGCCAGTCGATAAGCGGTCAAATCATCGATTTTATCTGGTTGGACAAACACGCGTACTTCTCGTCCGGCCTGAATCGCATACGCTTTCTCAACTCCCTCAAAAGCAGAAGCCGTGCGTTCAAGTTCTTCCATACGCTGAATGAATTGTTCAAGGCTTTGTTTGCGCGCTCCAGGCCGGGCTCCTGAAATGGCGTCAGCGGCTTTGACCACAGCTCCCTCGATGGTTCGAGGACGGTCTTCGTGGTGGGCAATGGATTGATAGCAAAGTTCTTCCGGGAATCCGAATTTTTTCATGATGTTGTATCCGATTTCCGGGTGTGCTCCTTGCATGTCGTGGTCCACGGCTTTCCCGATGTCATGGAAGAGACCGCCTTTTTTACAGATAAACACATCGGCTCCGAGTTCTTCAGCAATCATTCCGGCGATCGTTCCTACTTCGATGGAATGTTGGAGTGCGTTTTGACCGTAACTGGTACGGTATTTCATACGACCCAAAATAGAGATCAGTTTTGGATCGATGGAAGAAACCGGAATTCCCAGTTGGTACAGGGCCTCTTCACCTGCTTTTCGGAGATCTTTTGCAATTGTTTTTTTTGCGTTTGCAATCGCTTCTTCGATACGCGCGGGATGAATTCGGCCGTCTTTAATCAGTTCGTCTAGCGCTCGTTTGGCGACTTGTCTGCGAATAGGGGAGAAACCAGAAATCGTGATGAGTTCAGGGGTATCGTCGACAATAATTTCTGTTCCCGTGAGGGTTTCAATCGCTTTGATATTACGTCCTTCTTTTCCAATGATACGACCTTTCATTTCGTCATTTGGAAGCTCTACCGCTGTGGTGGTGGTATCGCTGCAGACAGAAGACGCATAGCGGGTAAGAGCCAAAGAGAGGATTTTTCTAGACTTTATCTCCAGCTCTTCTTCATTGTCTTGTTCTAATTTGCGCAGGCGGCTCATGAGAGCTTCTTGGGAATCCTGTTCGATAGCGTGCAATAATTTTTGTTCCGCCTGTTCTTTATTCATTCCCGCAATTTCCTGAAGTTTTGCAGATTGTTCTTCTTTTATCTGAGTAATTTTTTGTTTTATGCTTTCTATTTCTTTACTTTTTTCTTCTAATTTCGTTTTCTTGTCTTCGACCTCCAGGATTTTTTGATCGAAGAGTGATTCTCGTTTTTCTAGTCTTCGTTGTTGGTCCTGAAGATCTCTGCGACGACTTTGTTCATCTTGTTTGGCTTCGTCGATTATTTTTAGGGCTTTTTCTTTCGCCTGAATAAGAACCTCTTGTTCACGTGTTTTTGTTTCCTGGAGGATTTCCTGTTGTTTGACTTTGGCTTCCGCAAGTATTTTTTCTGCTCGTGTTTCGGCTTGGTCTGCTGATTTTTTTCCTTGAGCTTTTCGCAGTGCGTAGCCGATGCCTCCTCCAAGCAGGATAGCAATAATGACTAAAATAATTTCAAATAACATAAAACTTCTCTACGTATGGAGAAGCTCATTTTTACAGATTTTCGGAAGAATTTTTTACGACAACAAACGTTTCCCTAACAAGGAACACGTTTTTACTACAGACAATTTAGACTCAAAATGTTGCATAAAATAAGCTTTTTCCGCGAGATCCGTGAGCATCTTCCAGTCAATAATCATTAATAATTCTCTTTCATACAGTAACAATAAGAGGGGTGTGTGTCAAAGAGATTCAATCAATTTTTCAACCGGAATAAGCGCCTGTTCAGCGGTTTCTTTCAGAGATTCCAGATTGTAAGATTGATGAAGAGAGAACGGACCGATGGAAGTACGTTTAAGTTCTTCCACATACCCTCCGCCCCCGAGTTTTTTTCCTAGATCCCGTGCAATCGCTCGAATATAGGTCCCGGTAGAACAGTGGATGTTAAGAGAGAGTGATGGGGTCGTGGGGTCGTGGGGTGATGGAATGCCTGTTAACTCAATAGAGTATACCGTTACATTTCGGGCCTTTGCTTCAATGGGTTTCCCTGATCGTGCCGCTTCGTACATTTTTTTGCCTCCAATTTTTATGGCCGAATAGGCAGGGGGGATTTGTTCCAATTCTCCTACAAACTCACTGAGTCGTTGTTCCCATTCCTCCTTATTTTTTGGAATCGTTTTGAGCGGAGCTGGTTGAATATGACCGTCCTTATCATCCGTATCCGACTGGGCTCCCAAAAGAAAAACTGCCTCGTAGGTTTTGTCGAGACCGACAAAGCGGTTCATTTCTTTAGTTGCCGGACGTCCGACTCCAACGATAAGAAGTCCTGTAGCAAAAGGATCCAGTGTTCCGGCGTGACCAACGCACTTTTCCCCCGTGAATCTTCTGACACGGTTAACAACGTCGTGACTGGTCATCCCGGACGGTTTATTTACAAGAAGAAAACCTTGCATAGTCGGTTTATTTTAAACGGGATCTTCATCTCTGACAATCATTGACCTTTTCTGTATTTTTCGCTAAACTCTCGAAAGACTTTTCGTTACTTTGTCTTAACCCCATTTCCATGAACATCACAGAGCTTGCTCGACGCCTTAGAGTCCATCCCGAAGAACTCCGTAATAAGCTTCCGGAATTGGGTTTTAGCGTTGGAAAAAAGGCGATTAAAATCGATACACGCCAGGCACAAAATATCACCGAAGCTTGGAATGAAATGCGCCGGAAGGAACGTTTGGCCGAGAAAGTCCAACAGCAAAAAGCGTTGAATTCACGAAGAGACATTCCTGATTCCGAGCGTCCGTCGGTGAATTTGCCTTCCGTGATGACGGTTCGTGATTTTGCCTCAGCCTTAAATATGCCTGTTCCCCGCGTCATGCAAGAGCTGATGCGCAACGGTATTTTAGCCGCCATTAATGAGCGTATCGATTTTGATACCGCTTCTATTCTTGCGGAGGATCTTGGATTTAAAGCGCAAAGAGAAGAAGGCAATAAAGAAATGGATACAGAGGGAGTTGATAAAATCCGAAATCGAGCAGAGGGAGAAAACCCTGAAGATTTACAAAGACGTCCGCCGGTTATTGTGGTGATGGGGCATGTTGACCATGGAAAAACCAAACTGTTGGATGCCATTCGTCAGACAAACGTCATGGCCACAGAAGCTGGAGGAATCACTCAGCATATCGGGGCCTATCAAGTAGAACGAAAGGGCAAACAGCTCACGTTTATTGATACGCCAGGTCACGAAGCTTTTACGGTGATGCGTTCTCGTGGAGCAAAGGTAGCAGATATTGCGATTCTGGTTGTTGCCGTAGACGACGGTGTCCAGCCACAGACAAAAGAGGCGATCAATATTATCAAATCAGCTCACTTACCTTTTGTTGTTGCGTTGAACAAGATCGATCGTGAAGGCGCAAATATTGATAAAGTAAAAACACAACTTTCTGAATTAGATGTTATTCCAGAAGATTGGGGTGGTAAAACCGTCATGGTTCCACTCAGTGCCAAAACAGGAGAACACATTGAGGAACTTCTGGATATGCTCTTGATCGTCGAAGAAATGGAAAAAGAACATATCGTGGCCAATCCAAGGGCTCGAGCGATCGGAACCGTCATCGAATCCAATCTTAATCCAGGAACTGGCCCGGTTGCCACTGTCTTGGTCCAAAGTGGAACACTTCGCGTTGGTGATGATTTGGGTGTGCGATCTTTGCACTACGGTCGTGTGCGCGCCATGCAAAACTGGAAAGGAGAGGACTTGAAAGAAGCGACTCCCTCAACCCCAGCCAAAATTATTGGTTGGAAACTTGCTCCTACGGTTGGAGACGTGATGGAAGTCCCCTTAGACGTCAAAGAGCTCAAGAAGATCAAGTCAACGGATTCCTCTTTGAAGGCGACCGAGGAAGTGGCGTCTATTAAACACGTCACGAAAGAATCAGAAGAAGGTCATGATGAGGCATCCAAACAAGTAGTGAATTTGATTATTCGCGCGGACGTTCTAGGGTCCCTTGAAGCTATCTTGGGAATGTTTGATAAAATTCAACATCCACAGGTGGGGGTTAAGGTGATTCAAAAAGGATTAGGAAATATTACTGATGCCGACATCAATACCGCTGAAGCTTCCAATGCGATTGTTGTTGGATTCAATGTCCGACCCGGGGGAGGAGCAGAAGAACTCGCTCGCGACAAGTCCGTGGACTTGCGCCAGTACAAAATTATTTACAAACTCTTTGAAGACGTCATTGAAGAATTGAAAAAACGTCTTCCTTCTGAGACAGTGATTGAAGAACAAGGAAGATTTGAAGTGTTAAAGAATTTCAAAAAGACCGATCACGGTTGGATTGTCGGAGGTCGAGTAAAAGGAGAAAAAATTACCAGAGGTGCCAAGCTTCGTATTTCTCGCAACGGAGAATATGTGGGTGAAGGTTCTATCGAGAGTCTTCAGTTGGGAAGATCTGAATTGAAAGAAGCTCATGCTGGTCAAGAAATAGGAATGAGTTATAAGGGGAAAATGAAACCAGAAGAAGGAGATCTTTTTGAGGCCTACACGGAAGATCGAATCAATAAAGAATTAAAAATCGAAGGAATTAACCTGCGTTAAGTAAAACACGACCTCTCACAAGGGGTCGTGTTTACTTTATAAAGGATGCCCTTTAAAATGACTTTGCAATTCATTTAATCCTCTTTTTATGTCGGAACTTATTCTTACGTCTGAAAATTTTGATGTTTCTGTTTTACAAGCGAAAAAACCTGTTATTGTTGATTTTTGGGCTCCTTGGTGTGGTCCTTGCAAAGTGATGTCGCCTATTGTGGAATCGCTTGCCATGGAGATGGAAGAGATTATTGTAGGAAAAGTAAACGTAGACGAGCATTCTGCGATTGCTCAGAAATTTAATATCCTCTCTATTCCAACCTTTATTATTTTTAAAGGAGGACAGGTGGTTGAACAGTTTTCCGGATCTATGTCTAAGGACCAACTTCGAGAGAAAATTCAGCGTCATCTTTAATGTATGGATGTCGAAAACGTTGTCATTATCGGATCTGGCCCTGCCGGGTATACAGCCGCTATTTACGCCGCTCGCGCAGATATGAAACCTCTGTTATTTGAAGGCCAGCGTCTTGGAGGACAACCGGGAGGACAGCTCATGCTTACAACCGAGGTAGAAAATTTTCCTGGGTTTCCAGAAGGCTTGATGGGTCCAGAAATGATGGACAAGTTCAAGAAGCAGGCACAGCGTTTTGAAACACGTATTGTTTCTGAAGACGTCACGCAGGTCGATTTTTCGATCCGTCCGTTTAAATTAACAGCTGGAGGAAAAGACGTTTTTGCTCGTACGGTTATTATTTGCACGGGTGCCCAAGCTATGTGGATCGGAGTCCCTGGAGAAGAACAGTATCAAGGTCATGGAGTGAGCGCCTGCGCCACTTGCGACGGATTTTTCTTTAAAGATAAGGAGATTTTGGTGGTAGGCGGAGGAGATTCTGCGTTAGAAGAGTCTTTGTTTCTTACTCGTTTCGCCTCTGGTGTTACCATCATTCATCGCCGGGATCAGCTGCGCGCTTCAAAGATTATGCAAGAGCGTGCCATGAAGAACCCAAAAATTCGTTTTGTCTGGAATACAGAAGTTCAGGAGGTGTTGGGAGACGCAACGAAAATGACAGGAGTGAGAGTTTTGAATAATCAAACAAACCAAACAAGTGAAATCAAAGCCGATGGATTGTTTGTCGCCATTGGCCACAAACCCAACACACAGATTTTTGAAGGTCAGATCGAATTGGATCAAAAAGGATATATCGTCACCAAATCCGGATCTACCGCCACGAATATCGAAGGTGTTTTTGCCGGAGGGGATGTTGCCGACCACGTCTATCGTCAGGCCATCACGGCCGCTGGAACGGGATGTATGGCAGCTTTAGACGCTGAACGTTGGTTGGCTGGTCAAGAATAGTTTCAAGAGTTTTTTGAGAAAAAAGCAAGGTTTAACGAGCCTTGCTTTTTGTTTATGTGGGGAAGTGATACCGTTTTAAGACTATGAATACTCCATTCCAAAACGCTCTCTCTCAGCTTGAGCGAGCCACAAAACTTGTTTCTTTTCCTGCTGATTTTTTGAAGCGCATTGCCCAACCTAATCGACAGATTCGCGTTTCTCTTCCTGTTAACATGGATAACGGAACATTGAATATTTACGAAGGATATCGCGTCCAATTTAACAATGCCCGTGGACCCTACAAAGGAGGAATTCGGTTTCATCAAGACACCGATATGGAAGAAGTCAAAGCACTGGCTTTTTGGATGACGCTTAAATGCGCGGTCGCCAATATTCCGATGGGTGGAGGAAAGGGAGGAGTAACCGTGAATCCAAAAGAGCTCTCAGAAACAGAACTCGAAGCCTTGTCACGCGCTTGGATGCGATCGCTTGTCGATGTTGTGGGTCCGCAGAAAGATGTCCCAGCTCCTGACGTGAATACCACTCCTGAGATTATGGCTTGGATGGCCGATGAGTATGCAAAAAGGACAGGGGACACGACCGGGGCGGTGATTACGGGTAAACCTCTGGAGGCAGGGGGTTCGCAAGGCCGTGCAACGGCTACTGCGCAGGGAGGTTTTTACGTCTTTGAAGCATTGAAAGAAAAACTTGGTTTGCCAGAAGTCTGCAAGGTTGTCATCCAAGGTTTTGGGAACGCTGGTGAACATGCGGCAGATATTTGGACAAAAGCCGGCCACAAACTGGTTGCCACGTCTGATTCCAAAGCCGCGATACGAAATCCGGAAGGGTTGGATGTGTTGGCATTGTATGAACATAAAAAAGCCACAGGATCTGTGGCTGGGTTTGCCGGAGGTGAAACATTTGAAAGAGATGAATTACTGTATCAAGAATGTGACGTGTTGATTCCAGCGGCGTTGGAAAATCAGATTCGAGAAGATAATGTCGATCGTTTACGAGCACACATTGTCCTGGAGCTTGCCAACGGTCCAACGACGCCTGAAGCTGATGACAGGTTGTTCGCGCGCGGTATTGCTGTGATTCCGGATATTCTCGCTAATGCAGGCGGCGTTACCGTTTCGACATTTGAATGGGAACAAAATGTGAAACATGAACACTGGAGCGAGGAAGATGTGTTTGCGAAACTTAAAAGCATTATGCATCAAGAGGCACAGCTTATTTTTCACAGATCCCAAGATCTTCACACAGACTTACGTCGTGCTGCATTTGTCATCGCTCTTGAACGGCTTGAACAGGCGATGAAAATATAAAACCGCCTCTGTTGAGAGACGGTCAGTGTTTTCATTATTCTCTTACCAAAGAAAGCAGTCCGCGTCTTCGTTGAGCATGTATCTGGGTGAGTAGCTCTTCGGCCCAGTTGATGTTGAAGTTCCCTGTCGAAACAGAACCTCCATTTATATTTCCCACATGAACCACGACCGGTTCTACATCAACCCCCGGAAACATTTGGATGTGGCGCAAGCCTTTCAACAACCGTTCCATGTCTATCCGACTTGTTTCTGTCATTTCCTGTGTCGCGTGCCATGCCTGAATTTCGCTTCCCCGCACGCATTTTACACTTACCGCGATTCGAAACGGGTGCTCCAGCCAGAATAGATCGATACCGTCTTTTGCGTCTTCGTAGATGCTGGGAAGAAAAATTCTGGCATTCTCCCTATTTGCCAGCGACGTAAGCACATAGGCTGCCGCATCTGCACCGGTAATATGCCGCTTCCACTGATCGCCGTCCACCCCGCGAAGCTTGTGCATTCCCTGAATACGCGACCATTGATTCTTTTCCACAACAGACAATACGAGAGTCATGCGTTGTTGGATCATTGCTCCCAAGGAAGCGGAAAAACTTCCCATGTACCCCAGATTGGTGAGGATCAGCGCGGCTTTATTCAAAAGGATGGCTTCCACTAAGAACTGTTCCCAGGGACTAAAACCCGGGTAATGCTTCAAGAGCTTTTCAAGCCATTGCTTCGCAAGAGTTACATGGTCTTTCATGGAACTCGTGCTATTGATGTCTGTGAGGATTGAAGGATTGAGTGAACTTGCCGCAAGATCACCCGCAACGTAGAAGGCGTTGTCTGAGAGAAAGATTCGCCTTGCATCTATGAGACTAAATTCTCGATGGCCGAATACGAATAAATCGTACACGTGACCTCCTTTGGTTCAGTTGCCGGGTTAACTTAAAAGAATATACGAGAAACGTCAATTGTTTGGCTTAAAAAAGCCGTTTTTGTTATGATCTGTCCATATGTCATATAACCATCAAGAAATAGAAAAGAAGTGGCAAGAAAGGTGGGAATCCTCCTGTGTTTTTCAGGCACAAGAAGGGGTGGATAAGCCAAAATTTTATTGTCTGATTGAGTTTCCTTATCCATCGGGTGCCGGTCTTCATATTGGACATCCGCGCAGCTATACCGCGCTTGATGTGCTTTCTCGCAAAAAACGTCATCAAGGCTATAACGTTTTGTATCCGATAGGGTGGGATGCCTTCGGCCTTCCCACAGAAAATTACGCCATCAAAACAGGTCGTAAGCCTCAAGAGATCACACGTGAAAATACCGACACGTTCCGCCGCCAATTAAAGAGCCTCGGACTTTCTTTTGATTGGTCCAGAGAAGTGAATACCACAGACCCCGCGTATTATAAGTGGACCCAATGGATGTTTTTGGAATTTTTTAAAGCGGGTCTTGCCTATAAAGCAAAGATGGCTATCAATTGGTGCACCTCATGCAAGATCGGTCTTGCCAATGAAGAGGTGGTGAGTGGTGTGTGCGAACGCTGCGGTGGGCGTGTAGAAAAACGCGACAAGGAACAATGGATGATCGCCATTACCAAATATGCTGAGCGTTTATTGCAGGATTTAGAGACCGTCGACTATCTTGAGAAAATTAAAACACAGCAGCGCAACTGGATCGGAAAAAGCGAAGGGGCAGAGATTGATTTTCCTGTGGAGGGAATGGAACAAAAAATTACGGTGTTTACAACGCGACCGGACACAATTTTTGGTGTGACGTACATGGTCGTGGCACCAGAACATCCATTGGTCGGACGTCTTACAACAGATTTTCAACGCACTGAGGTGGAACAGTATGTGCGGCAAGCGTCTGCCAAAACAGACATTGAGCGCGGCAATGAGGAAAAAACGAAGACTGGTGTCTTTACCGGAAGTTTTGCGATCAATCCTGCCACGCAGGAAAAAATTCCTGTGTGGGTTGCTGATTATGTACTGATGGGATACGGCACTGGGGCCATTATGGCCGTGCCGCAGCATGATGAGCGCGATCGTGCATTTGCCATGCAATTTAGTCTTCCTATTGTTGATAAGCCTTTTGTTTCGTTTGATGAAGCGCTTGAGCGCACAGGAGGCAGAAAGACCGTGCAGTATAAACTCCGTGACTGGGTGTTTTCCCGTCAGCGATATTGGGGAGAGCCAATTCCCCTTGTGCAGTGCAAGCACTGTTCACCAGAAACGGGAGGATGGATTCCTGTTCCTGAAAATCAATTGCCTGTCGTGTTGCCTGAGGTAGAAAAATACGAACCAACAGATACAGGCGAATCGCCTTTGGCAACGATTGATGCGTGGGTGAACACAACCTGTCCCATGTGTGGTAATCCTGCCAAGCGCGAGACAGACACGATGCCTAACTGGGCCGGATCAAGCTGGTATTTCTTGCGTTATATCGACCCGCACAATAACGAAGCGTTTGCCTCTCAAGAAAAACTGAAACAGTGGATGCCGGTAGATCTTTATAACGGGGGAATGGAACACACGACTCTGCATCTGCTGTACTCCAGGTTTTGGAATAAGGTTTTATTTGATCGAGGACATGTTCCTGTGAGTGAACCTTACACGCGTCGTCATAGCCATGGGCTTGTCTTGGCCTCTGACGGAACAAAAATGAGCAAGTCCAAAGGCAATGTCGTCAATCCGGACGAGATCGTCCGCGAGTACGGAGCGGATTCTCTTCGCCTGTATATCTTGTTCATGGGGCCGTTTGAGGAGCCTGTGCCCTGGAGCTTAAACGGACTCATCGGCGTGCGTCGCTTTTTGGATAAGGTTGAGAGATACGCCTCTGGTTGGAATGAGACCAATGCGCAAGATCTTGGAACCGTGATCGAGCCGCATCTGAAAAAAGTTTCTGATGATATCGATGCATTCAAGTTCAATACGGCTGTGTCCGCATTCATGCGTTTGTTCAATGATCTGACAGACAAGGTCATGACTCGCGATCAATTAAAACGCTGTTTGATTGTTTTGGGACCTTTTGCTCCCCATCTTGCCAATGAGTGTTGGGAGATGATCGGGGAGACTGGGCTTGTGGAGGAACAACCATGGCCCACGTTTGATGAAGCACTTCTGGTCCAGACTTCTATTGAAATGGCCGTGCAGATTAACGGGAAAGCCCGTGCGACCATTGCGCTAGCACCCGACGCTGATCAACAAACGGCACAGACCATCGCTCTTGCCCAAGCGAATGTCCAGAAATATGTAGAAGGGAAAGAGATCGTCAAAATCGTGTATGTCCCTGGGCGAATTTTCAATATCGTTCTTAAATAATCTATGGGAGAAATACCAACACAAGCGAAGCGGGTTTTTAAAGGACAGATTTTTGATGTCTACCAGTGGGAACAGGAAATGTATGACGGCACCAAGGAGATTTTTGAGAAACTCCGGCGTTCATATACGGTGGAAATTATTGCCACGACTCCTGAGGGTAAAATCATCATCCAGCGCCAAGAGCAGCCTGATAGCGACATCGCCTTCTTGTCTTTGGTTGGAGGTCGGATAGAAGAAGGGGAGGATCCGCTTGAAGCCGCCCATCGGGAGATGCTCGAAGAGACCGGTTACGCTTCAGAGTTATGGACACATTTGGATACCTACGACGGTTCCAATAAGGTGGATTGGAAAAATTTTATTTATGCTGCACGTAACTGTGAGAAAATAAGCGAACAACATCTTGATCCAGGAGAACGGATTGAAGTGTTGTTTGTGACCTTTGATGAGTTTATCGAACTGGTCGATTCGCATCAGTTGAAACGTGTCTGCGAAACCATCCGAGAGAAATGTATTCGTGCGAAATACGATCCTGCCAGCCGCGAAGCGTTTTACAGAATGATTTACGGATAGAATTTTTACAACAACATATGAAGAAATATCAACGCGAATCGTTTAAACAACAAACAGATTCACTACTCCATGAGTCTAAAGAGGTCACCCCCCCCTGTACGCCAGACGAACTTTTAGAAGAGGAGCTTGGAAAAGGAATCGTAAAAAAGATCCGCGAATATAATTGGACAGCGGATGAATATTACGATGAGAGCAATCAAGAATGGGTCAATGGTGGTTATCGCTCTCTTAAGGATTTTATTACAGATATTGTTCCTAATGTAGATCGTGACGAGCAATTTTGGTATACCCTTCTTCAAGAAGATGTCGCAAGAATTTTTTTGGCTAAACTGTCGGATATATTTCACATACGTTATTCAGATTTTTATCTTTGTCTTCCGGATTCGTTGCGGCAAGACGAGTCTTTTTTAGATAGGTTTACAAGCGAGTTGTCGCTTGATCCGCGAGAACTTCCAACAGAAGCGCAAGTGACATTTTCTCAACTGTGGATCAAAAAACGTTGGCAATCCTCTGAGCAGAAGTTTATCGGATCCAAACTAGCCAATATTCCCTGGACGATTTTTTCTGAAAAAGAACAAAAAGAATTGATAGATGCATCGTTACAATCACCTGAAGGACGCCTGTCATTTCTTGAAAATAAAAAAACCCTTCCCTCCTCTGTTGTCGCTCTGGTCGATGTAAGGCAAATCATCCAGGCAGCGTATGTGGACGTTCTCGATTCAGAACATTTGGGATTAAAATTTGGTCGTATTTCAAAAATTTATCGTTCGGGTGAAACGACTGTTCTGGAGGCTGGTGTGTCGTTAAAGGAGATCCGTTTATTGTATAAGTATGCATGGAGAGAGTCAGGTGACGATTTGTTTGTTTTGGCTGAGTTACAACCGTTTTTTGGACTCAAACCAGATGCAGAAGTGATTTCAGAGGATGTTATTTTCGATAAATTAGAAAGTGAGTTGAAATGGCCAAGCAATCAGTCTGCCCGAAAAATTGATCAGATGCTCTCATTACTTACTGAAGGTAAACGAAAAACACAAATCCTGCGCGTTCTTGATCAGCTTAAAAAAATGAATATAAGAGATCACGAGATTTCCTCTGTTTATACACGCCTTAAAGAAGCTTCTTTTCCGATCGATCTGACATCCGAATTAGAATCGAATATCCGACAAAATCTTGTCGCCTCTGAATTTCCATACTTTATTCAACGTCACTACCAATTTCTTTATGAGTATTTAGGAGCAGACAAGAAAGCAGAGTGCCTCATTTGGAATTACTTGGGATTACGCGACCGATGGGAACTTCTTAAAGGTATAGGAAGATTTGTAGAACACGTAAAAGACTATCAGGTTAAAACAGGAAGAGATCAGAAACCTTTTGTTGAACGTCTATTGCAGATGGGAGGGATGGGTACAGGAAACCAAGCATTCGTATTGAGAGACATCATGGGTGCGATGACTTCCTCCATTATGGAAACACTGGAGAAGGAATCGATGTATCCGGATCAATCTCCTCCCTTGCGCGATATTCATACATTAAACCTGTTTCGTCTTCAAAATGAAATCAAACTTTTGGAAACGCCGGAAATTCGCCAAGCAATTTTTCGTATTCCCCCCGCTCAATCTAAACTCAAGCACTATGGGCTCGCTCTCATGCGTCATCCGACGGTTAAGGTGGATGCGGTGCGCCAGTTTATTGAATCTCCTCGAGATCTTTTTTCAAGCCGAAGCGGGGAAGGCGAACATAACCCGTCTGTAGATCAGATGCTTACCGCTCTGTCTCCTGAGAACTATCCGGAGTGGAATGCGGAACAATCACGCGACGCACTGGTGGAGGGCGTGTATGATCGGTTAAACGCGTTTAAACCTGTGAGTGTGGAATGGTCTGATAATTCCCAGATGGATGAATTGGAAAGAAATGTTCAATTAACATTGAGCCGATATGAGGGAAATGATCTGTCAACAAAAGCATTGTTGATGTTTGCTCAAGAGCAGTTCACGAAATTTGATGGAAGTTCAGAACGATTTTTTCAGGAGCGTTACCAGGCTTTTGTGAAAGATCTTTTTTTAGATGTGATATCCACAGAGTCTCACAAAGAGATGTTTTTTACACATTTACAAACGAAGGGTGAGAATATTATTCGTCTTGCTTATGATTTTCAAGAAAAAAGAGAATTAACTCCTTTTGTTGCAAGAAGACGAAAGATTCTTAACAATCCTCGTCTAGAAAAGAAGGAAGAAAAACTCGCATCACTTGATGCAGAGGAAGAATCGATCAGAGTACGTATAGGGCGTTTTCGAGGAGCTGCTCTGGATCTCTTAAAACATCAAACAAGAAATAAGGAAGAAACACTTCGCCGTTTTTGGGAAGAGATTTTCGCCACAGGCTGGGTTGATGACACTTATCTGGTGAATCTAGCTAAGCGAATGACAGGACAGGCGTATGAAAGCACTCAAGACTGGCTGGCGGCGTCCGTGGATACGGATCTGCGGCTGCGGAATAAATTAAAAGAGGTTATTTCGGAGATGACAAAGGCCGTCCAGTCTCGAGCCCAGGTGACGTGGTATCGAGCAGCCGTATTGGCTCCGAGCGATCCGACGTCGGCGACAGCCGGTTCCACCACAGGACAATGCGATGCGTTCGGACATGGAAAAAAGACAAATTTCCTTTTCAATCCCGGGACCGCGCAACTTATTTTTCAAGAAAGCCGTCAAGGGAAACCTTCTGAGTGGACGGATGAACATTTGGTCGCACAATCGACACTTACCAAAGATAAGTTATTGTTTGAACATGCTTCGCAACGAGAGGCGTTCATTCAAGCCCTGTTAGAAAATCAGGGAAAGATCGGTCCTGCATTGCGAGCCTGCGGATTTAAGGGCACGATTAATGACTTTTTGGAGCGTTATAGCCGCAGTCCTGATCAAATAGGATTAGACAGCGTGGAAGTTCTTCCTAATATGAAAGAACGGATTACTCCCAAGAAGATGCACGAATTGTTCCAGCACGCATTCACGAGAATGTCCGCTAAACAGCCGATGTATGCAGCACAGGCTGTGGTAGGCATGCAATATTCCTACTTTAATGAACCGAATCTTCCCCGAACGGAAAATAAAGGTATCTGGCAGACACTGATTCCCTATTCGGATAATCCGCATATGGTTTCGGAGGCCGTTTTGCTTCAAGAGGGACACTCGGTCGTTTCTCAGATATCCCAACCGGATTTAAGAGCGGCAAGACCTGAGGATGCATTTGCTTTGGCGTTGATGGAACAGTCTGCTTTTGAACGAAGTGCAGGTGAGCAGTACGTCACGGGATTCGTACATATGACAAGGGAATTGTACGCATCATGTTTGCAGACAGAACATCGCGGATATCCGCCTCTTGCGTTTATCCATACCAAACACACGGAAGAAAAAACGGATTACCTCGGGTATCTTATTGCTTTTGAAAGAGGACAGAATGAAATTTATATCACCGATACGGCCACAACAGCTAAGGGAAAAGGGACGGGAGGAAAACTTCTTCTGGCTTTGATGAGAAACGTTGCAAGCGATCCACGATTAAATACAAAAACCATTACGATGGACTGCCGAGGCACTACTTCCGCGCAAGCGATTGCTCATCCTAGTGCAAGGGCCTATATTGAGCGGATGCGTTTCGTTGATAAAACAGGGGCGGTTGTCCATTTCAAGATTGAAGGCCCCGCCTTGGAAGCGATTTCCGGAGATGGTCTTTATCCCTTTCGCTTTGTTCCAGTGAAGGAAGAAATAGGTTTAGAGCTTTAACAGAAAAAACCGGCGTTTTGTGTGAACGTCGGTTTTGATTTTGTTCGCGTTATGCTGCGAGATCTATACCTTCAAGCTGCGCGAGGCGTTTGAAGATCGTTGAATGTTTGGAAACATCTTCCAGATTTGTTCCAATGTATTCGATCTGACTTTCTCCAGGAGCGAGAGAATCGATCGGTTTCAAGACGACGAACAGATCACATCGCTTGATGGTGGAAAGACGGTGAGCGATGATGATGGCACTTGTCTCTTCGTGGGCTAACAACTGGTCGATTCCGGATTGCACGGCCGCCTGATTTTCTGCGTCCAGCGAACTCGTCGCCTCATCAATGATCATGAATTTTGGGCGCTTGAGGATTGCCGCGCAGATCATAACTCTCTGAGCTTCTCCTCCGGAGAGTTTCATGCCGTTACGTCCAACCCTGGTGTACAGACCGTGCGTCAGACGCGAACCGAAATCTACCCGTAGCAAAGTCATGATTCTGAGAATTTCCTCATCAGAAATAGAGAGACGTTGTTGTGCGGATAATCCGTAGAGCAGATTATCGCGCAGGGTTCCATCAAACACTTTTGGTTGCTGGGGAATATACCCGATAATCCGGCGCCATGAACGCAATGAAATGTGTCGAAGATCATGTCCGTTAATGACGATTGATCCTTCTGTGGGATCCATATAGCGTTGGATGAGTCGTGTGATCGTGCTTTTTCCAGCACCGCTTGGACCGATAAAAGCGACCTTTTGTCCCGGTTTGATTTTGAAGGACAATCCACTCAACACGGTAACGGGTATCGTCGTCTGTCCGCGTCGTTTGTGGTCGTAGCTATGGCCGAGATCCTTAAACTCAATTTCCACACACGCATCATCTAATTCTTCTGCCTGTGGAGGTTCTGTGAATTGAGATTGAAGGCTCAAGGCATGACGCAACGATTTAAGGCTAGATGTACACCAATTGATTTCGCGTTCCGTACGAGCCAGAAAGCGCATTTGCTGGCTTGCCATTCCAGCCCACGTCAGAATGGGAATCAGGTCAGAGACCGTCATCGTATTATTCCAGACGCACCATCCAGCATACAGACCAACGAGCGTCACAGAACATCCTACCAAGAGAGATCGAGGAATCGTTCCTCGAATATAATAGAGCCATATTTCAAGGTTACCATTGAGGGCGATGGTATGTTCCTGATCCATTTCTTCAATTTCTTCTAACTCTCGACCGGAGGTAATCACTCGTTCGACCCCCTGCCACCGTTCCCCGCGTTTGCGGTGAAGTTTTCGGAAGAGAGATTCAATGGGTTCCATGTGCTGGGTCACAAATCGATTCAGGTGCAGGGATAAGAAGAAGTTTCCTATCAGAGTGAAAAAAATAATCATTCCGCACACAGGACTCAAGATCATGAGCATGCCAAAGGAAAGGATCAGAGACAGGCTTGAATCAACACCTCCAAACAGAATGGAGTTTTGGACTGTTTCCAGACGATTCCATCCCTTTTCCATATTTTCTTGCGTGAGCAGTCCGCCTTCTTCTAAATGAAGACCAAGATTTTTGGAAAAAAACAGCTCATTGATGCGTCGTTCAATCGTCCGTTGATTTTCTCCCAGAGTCAGTTCGATAAAACGTACCGTCCTCCACTCAAACACAGATCCGATCACGTAGGTCAGCCAAATACCTACGAGCGCCCCTATTGCGTAATGGCTATTGTGAAGATAGAGGCCATCGATTCCCAGACCCATGAGCCATGGATACGCCAGGCTTACGATACGAGAGAAGACAGCCCAGACGAGAATACCTTTCATGAACGTGTAAGCTTTTTCGTTCACGAATTGTTCTCGACACCAGCGCAGAACATCATAGGTTTCTCTCATGGATTTCAGGTAACTGAAAATCGTTGTCGAATCCTCACGAGAACACTCTGCTTCTTTCACAAAGACCTCCTATTGTTTTTTGGAAAGAACGAAAGAACAAAGAAAAATGCCTCGCATTTACGGCGAGACATCTCATATTTTCAAGGTCAACTTAAAAATTGAAATTCCACGCCCAAACAAAACAGGCACCCAGCGTTGTTTCAACAACGTTGGCTGCATATCCGGAACCAAATGTGATGCGGGTTCGCATAGAAGGATTTGGGCGTTAAAAAGTTAAGGACAGAACGTAACAAAGAATCGTCTTTTGGTCAAGGGTAGAGTGTGGGTAGAGTGTGGATGCTTTTCTTTTTATTTTAGATTTTTCTGGAAACATTCCCTTGTCTTTGCTAAGCTTTTTTCACTATGAATGTTGTCATGATTGGAACCGGCTATGTCGGTCTTACGACTGGGGTGGGTTTTGCTACGTTAGGACACAAGGTTGCTTGTGTGGATATTGATGTTTCAAAGATCACTCGTCTGGATATGGGCGAAGTGCCCTTTTATGAGCCAGGCCTCCAGGAAGCGTTGAAACAGGTACAAAACCTTGGAAATATCATGTTCACCACAGATCTCGCGAGCGTGATTGGACAGGCAGATGTCATTATTTTAGCTGTGGGAACTCCGCCTAAGTCTACGGGAGAAGCAGACCTAAACGCCCTGTTTGCGGCTTCACAGCAGATTGGTCTTTCTTTGGATCACGAAGCGGTGATCGTTGTAAAAAGTACTGTTCCTGTAGGAACCAATCGCAAGGTGTTGGCGCATATTCGCAAGGCCATGAAGGAAAAAGGACGGGAAGCATTAGCAGATCTGATTCAGATCGTGTCTGTTCCCGAGTTTCTCAGAGAGGGGACGGCGTTGGAAGATTTTCTTGTTTCTGATCGTATCGTGATTGGTGCAGATGATGGTATTGCGGCACAAACCGTTGATCGACTTCACGAAGGGATCAAAGCTCCCCGCGTTGTGACCACGATCGAATCGGCCGAGTTAATTAAATATGCGGCCAATGCCTTCCTTGCCACAAAAATTTCATTCATCAATGAAATGGCAAATTTGGCGGATCGTGTAGGGGCTGATGTTCGGGATATTGCCCAAGGGATCGGCTTGGATCATCGTATTGGACCGCATTTCCTCAAAGCCGGAATCGGCTACGGGGGTTCATGTTTTCCAAAAGATGTTTCCGCGCTTGAACAACTTTCAGGTCAAAACGGTTATTCTTTCAAACTTCTTTCTTCCGTTATCGAGGTAAATAATCGTCAGCGTGATTCTTTTTTCAAACGTTTGGTTGACGAATTGGGTGGGGTAAAAGGCCGTCGTATTGCTGTATGGGGCTTGGCGTTTAAACCCGATACGGATGATGTGCGGGAATCTGCCGCCATTGAAATCACACAACGATTATGCGCCCAGGGTGCCGAGATCGTGGCTTACGATCCAAAAGCGATTGAAAACGCAAAACGTGTTTTGTCCGATACGGTCGTCTTTGCTCCGACCGCGATGGATGCTGCCTCGGGCGCTGACGCTTTGGTGGTATTAACAGAATGGCCTGAGTTTAAAGAAGTTTCATTTGATACACTGCGTTTACAAATGTTGGAACCGCGTATTTTTGATGGACGTAATTATCTCGCTGATCTTCATTTGGAACGATTAGGATTCATCTATCGCGGTGTGGGTATTGGCAGATATGACGCTTCATGAGATTTTGAAAAGTCCCTCTAAAACACTCGCCAGTGCTCTGGCGGTGTTTTGTTTTGGGACCATCTTAGGACTTTTTCTTCCTTTTGGATGGTGTCCATGGCTCTTGGGTGTTGGCGCAGGGCTCATGGCTGCAGGAATTTTTTTCTCGTCTGGTGAACGGCGACTTGTGGTTATTCTTTTAGCCGTTTTCTTTTTTGCTCTTTTTCGCGCCACATGGACTCTTTCGCCTGTTGTTTCTTCGGTCGCTTCCGTGCCCAGTTCCGCGATTCGTGTCGAAGGTCGCGTGGATGCGGAAGTTGAACGACGCACAGATGCGCAGCGGCTCGTGCTAGATCACGTGCGGTATGGGGATCAGAACAAAGAAGGAAAGCTGCTTGTGTGGGCGCCGTTATATCCTCAGGTTCAATTTGGTGATGAACTGGTTTTCAATTGCCGTGTGGAACAACCAAAACCGTTTAACGGTTTTGCCTATGATCGGTCTTTGGCGATTAAAGGTATCTTTGCGGTGTGTTATCAGCCTCTGTATATCGATGTTCATTCTGCTGAACACGGATCCGTGAGAGGGAGCCTGCTTTCATTCAAACAAGATCTTATCGCACAGATCCAAACGTTTGTTCCTGAGCCGCATGCCGCGTTTCTTGCCGGTCTGGTGTTCGGAGGCTCTTCTGCTCTTTCTCCAGATTTAAAAAAGGATTTTACCCAAACAGGTCTTTCGCATGTGCTTGCGGCTTCCGGATTTAATATTTCTCTTTTTTCTGTCACCTTCCTTTCGTTTATTCTTTCTACCGGATTTGGACGCCGCAGGGGACTGATTCTTACTCTTGTTCTTTTGTGCGCATACGTTGTTCTTGCGGGCGCCTCTGCAGCGGTGGTACGAGCGGGGATTATGGGATCTTTGGTGCTGGTAGAACGTTGGGTTTGCCGTAAAGCGTATCTGCTCAATTTGTTTCTTTTGACTGCGAGCGTGATGCTGCTGTTAAATCCGCTTTTAATCTTTGATGTTGGATTCCAACTTTCGTTTGTCGCCACGATGGCCGTCATCGCCTTCACGAAGCCTTTGAGCGAACGTTTGGTGTTTCTCCCAGAACTTTTTGGATTACGCGAGTCTTTTGCCGGATCTCTTGCGGCTATTTTTCTGACGCTTCCTGTGATTTTATGGCATTTCGGCCAAGTGTCCCTTATTGCGCCATTTGCCAATATCCTCGTGCTTCCGCTGGTTCCTTACGCGATGGCTCTTACCATTGTAGGAGCGTTTGCCGCGTTTTTTACGGGAGGGTTCGCGCAGATTGTTCTGCTTCCTGCATGGGCGCTTTCTTCCGTGATGCTGACCATTGTGAGGTTGTTCGGTTCTGTGACGTTTGCTTCTATACAACCGGTCCACAGCCGACTTCTGGCAGGGGTGATCGTGGTTTCTTTTTTTCTTTTTTGGTTCTATCGTCGATATGTCTCGCGCGAAGCCTAAGCAGTCTTTTTTTTCGACATCCTTTCAGTCTGTCACTTTGGTCGTGATGATGGTTATGGTGTCTTTGGGGTTATGGATTCATGACCGTGGGTTTGTGTTTCCTTGGGTTGCGCAGCCATTGCGCGTGTGGATGTTGGATGTTGGTCAGGGAGACGCGCTTTTGATTGAATTTCCCACAGGAGAACAATGGCTTATTGATGGCGGACCAGATGATGCGGTGTTAGCCAAACTCGGAAGCGTTTTGCCGCCATGGGATCGAAAGATCGATGCTCTTGTGTTGACGCATGCCGATGCCGATCATGTGACAGGGTTCGTTTCGGTGCTGGATCGCTATGAGATCGGAGCTGTTTATGAAAGTGGTGTGCGTGCTCACACACCGCCTGACGAGGCCTTTGTTTCCCAATTAAAAACAGAAGAAGGACTTTCCCATCGAATACTTCGGGCAGGGGAAACGCTTTCTATTGGGGAGGCGCGCTTGAGCGTTTTATGGCCAGATGACCCATCTCTTCTAGAGCCGTCTGCATCTCGAAATAATCTTTCCATCGTGATTCGATTGGATTATGGTCAGACAAGTATCTTATTTACCGGGGACGTAGAGCAAGATCCAGAACAGATGTTTGGACCCAGCGCTGGAGATATCGATGTTTTGAAAGTAGGACATCATGGAAGCCTGACCTCGACGAGTTGGTCTTTTTTGAACCAGGTTCATCCAGAAATTGCTTTCCTTTCTTTAGGAACTGACAACGAGTATGGACACCCTCATCCAACGATTGTGCAGCGACTTCAGGAACGAAATGTACAGATTTTTCGAACCGATCAAGAGGGTGATATTCTGCTTACCTCCTATGGCGGTGAACCTACGGTAGAAGTTCATCGATTGCCTTTTTGAGCGCTCTGTGATATTTTTTTGACAAATCAATCATTATTTTTTATGGCAGACAAACAAAAAACACTCGTGCTCCTTAAGCCGGACGCTCTTCAAAGAGATTTGTTAGGTGAAATCGTTGGACGTTTTGAACGAAAGGGACTTAAGTTTGTAGCAATGAAATTTATTCGTCTGACTGATGAATTGTTGGACGAACATTACGCCCATCTCTCCAGCAAGCCTTTTTTTGGGAGCCTCAAGCAGTTTATGATGCAGACCCCGGTGGTGGGTATGGTGCTGGAGGGTTATGACGCGATCGCGGAAGTTCGCAAAATTGTAGGATCAACCAATCCTCGCGAGGCTGACGCCGGAACCATTCGCGCGGACCTTTCCATGAACGTGCCATCAAATCTTATCCATGCGTCAGATTCACAAGAGAGCGCTGGTGCAGAAATCAAGCGATTCTTCAAAGAAGAAGAATTGTTTGACTACGAAAAAATTACGGATCGCTATATTTTTGGAGAGGGAGTTTAATGTATAAATCACCGGGAAACCGGTGGTTTTTTATTTATGAAAGATGTCATTCTTCACATCACAGAAGATCTGGTCAGAATAAAAACAACCGCAGACCGTCCAGACGAGTTGAACCGCTGTGTCGATTTTGTGGAGCAGTTTTTTCAGGGGACCGAGGGTCTTTTTATCAATCGTTATACATGTGCAGGAAAACCTGCTGTGGTGATCAGTACACAAGAGACGTTCACTCCGGATATTTTACTGGTTGGACATATCGATGTCGTACCGGCTCCGGATGAATTGTTTGAACCCCGTTACGAAGGAACCAAGTTATTTGCCCGCGGGTCGTGCGACATGAAGAGCGAATGTGCAGTACTTATGTTGCTTTTAAAAGAATTTGCTCAGCAATCCCATCCACCTTCTTTGGCACTGATGTTGACCAGCGATGAAGAAATCGGAGGTCTGAATGGGGTCAACTATCTGGTCAACGAGGTTGGTTACCGTTGCAAAATTGCTTTGATTCCAGATGGAGGTCAGTCGCCGGATGATATTGTGCTGCAAAATAAAGGCGTCCTTCTTCTTCGCATGACAGCCAAGGGAAAGACCGGACACGGGTCTCGTCCGTGGTTGGGAGAAAATGCGATTGAGAAGCTGTTGTCGGCCTATGCTCGCGTGCGCACATTGTTTCCAAATCAAGCTACCGCAACTGATTTTTGGTACCACACGCTCAATATCGGGATGATTTCCGGAGGCGAGGCAGCCAACCAGATTCCGGGTTCCGCTTCTTGCGACTTGGATATTCGCTTTACGCCAGACGTCACGGCCCAGGCGTTGCTTGAGCAGATTACGGCCTGTGTCGGAAATGAGGTTTGTGTTGAAATGCGGGTGAATGGAGATCCTATTTTTACCGATCCACAAGATCCGTTCGTGCAGCTGTATGCTTCTTGTGTAGAGGAAAATCTCGGCACGCCGGCAACGTTCAATAAGCATTGTGGTTCCAATGACGGGCGATTTTTTACCTCGCTAGGGATTCCGATCATTGTTTCTCGACCAACATCGGGAGACCAGCATAGTCCACACGAATGGTTAGAAACAGAAAGCCTTGTGGATTTTTATGAGATTTGTTTTGCTTTTATCCAAAAATTTAATCTCAACATTGAATCAGAAAAAACTTGACGTGATTTGTTGAATATTGTTAATGTCTTTATAGGTATGCTTTCTATAAACACACATCTATTTTCCATGTCTATTGGACACATTATCCTTCCAATTTTTGGGATACTGTTTTTCTATCAACATGGTGGTGTGTAAAGAGAAAATTTCTTGAATGAAGAAATAAAAACCGCCATGTAAAAATGGTGGTTTTCTGTTATTTGGTGCGGGAGAGGTTGTTGAATAGGTTTATTTAAGAACCTCTCCATTTCTAAATAAGGAAATGGATGCTCTTTTTCTGACAGGTCAGCGGGGGCAGTGTCCGAGAAGTTTTTGCTTGGAGGAACACATGAGCTTTACCGTCCGCATTCGTTCCGATCTTTCCATTCATGCACTGTCCGTGTTACGCCAGCAAGGTTTTTCCGTCATGAAAACTCCGCATGTCGGGAATATCTATACCAACAATTTGATCATGGCGAATGCTGGAATTTTGATGAACTTTTACGATCGCACCATTGGGCAACGCGACCGAAACTTTCATCCACATAAGTTGATTTGCAATAAGGAGGCGGAAATCGTCTCCTGTGGCACAAGGCTGACGACTCATGCTTATGTACAGTCTCCATCTACACGCTCGACGCTGTTTACGCCAGGAAGGCGGTTGATCGATTGTCATATGGAAGCGATGCACCGAGCGATGCCTCAGGCTGAATGTGTCGTGTATACCGACTATTTGAAAGCCCGAGTCGATCGGGTTTTGGCGATTTTGGAGATTGCGACATCCGAGTATCCACAGATCTGGACGCATCAGGTTTCCTCTGAAGGAGAACGCCTTTCGTTGCAGGTGAAAAATTGGAAAGAGCTGCAGGAGTGCGGCATCTATGGATTGACATGTGAAGAACACGGAGCTCTTTTGCCCAATGTACTCAACGTTCTTGTAGATGGAATCATTGAAGCAGAAAGGACGGGTCTCAATGAAGTGTACCATCTTTCAGGGCCGGATATGGTACATTACATTGGCAGTATGACCGACCTGTTGACACAGGTCTACGATCTCGTTGCTGGTCGCATCGGACTTCCACAACAGCAGGTATTTCATTTGTTACCTGTGGCGAGCGTGCGTTTGGCAGGTGACATAGATCATAAAGCAGAAATCGATGAACTTGTTGAGGCATGGTTATCTCTTGAAAAAGGAAACCGTGACCGAAGCGAGAGGATTCGTTCTGTGAAATCCGAAGATCGAATGGCTGTCATTGGACAGTGTACCGAAGAAAAAACAAGAGCGGGGTTGCGTTTTCGTGAGGCAGCCTTGGTGGCTGATGTTGTCTTTTACGACATCAGCCAGGCAAATTGTTTTACCCAGCACGACATGCTCCACGGACGTTCGTTTTACGTGCATCCCTGGGCCTATGAAGGAACAGTCGATCAGATTTCTACGCTCATTCATGTGGCAACACGCCATAGACAGGCTCGAAAATAACGCATTGGTTGGAAAGGATGACAGAATCCATTCCAACCTTTTTTCATATTTTTTATGACACAGGTGTTTCCTCCGTTGGTCGATTTGCATCAGGATTTACTATTGCATATCAATCGTCGTGATTTATATCCAGATCATTGGCAAACCGATTTTGATATGTTGGTTCGCACAAATACAAAGGTGGTGTTAGCAACAGCTTTTCCTGTACCGGAGAATGAAGAGTATTTGAATCCAATCACGAATCGTATGATTGAGGAGGATTTTAGAACCTATAATTCTTACTGTAAAACGAGCACACATCACTCGATTATTCGAACGTCCGATGATTTACGTTTGGCGTTAAAGAAAGATGCATCTACGGGAATCATTCTTCATATTGAAGGCCTCAACGCGATGACTGATGGTGATTGGGATATATGCGAACGTTGGTTTGATCTTGGATGGCGATCATTAGGAATCGTGTGGAATGTGACCAATAGTTTGGGAGGAGGAACAAAAGATCCCTCTACAGGATTAACAGACCTCGGTGCAAAACTGATCACATGGTGCGAAAAAAAGGGAATGATTGTTGATTTTGCGCACATGAACGCCCCTACATTTGCACAGGCAGCAAAAATCGTAAACCGTCCTCTTTTAGTGAGTCATGGAAATGCGTGTGCTCTTTGTGAGAATCCAAGAAATTATTCGGATGAACAGTTGCGTTTGATTGCGCAAACAAATGGAGTCATAGGAGTTTTCTTTGCACGTACATACGTCACGGGAACATCTGTGGCAGAAATTTCTGACGTAGCAAATCATATAGATCATCTTGTACGGGTGATGGGGATAGACCACGTTGCGCTGGGTACAGATTTTGGAGGGATTATCACGGGACACGTATCACAACTTGATTCACTCGAAACACTTCCTTTATTTTGGCAAGAGTTAGAAAAACGAGGATATACCTCTGATCAGATAGAAAAGATTTCTTGGAAAAATGCAGCACGTGTTCTCGAGTGTCATTTAACTCCTGTGTCATCGCTTGGTTAAATGAGTTTTAAAAAAGAATTTTTATGACATCACTCTATCTCCCCATCCTTCTAGGCACAGCTCGGGAGGGTCGCCAATCTGAAAAAGCGGCGCGTTATATTTTGGAGAAAGCAAAGCATCAAGCATTTGAAACGGAATTGCTCGATGTCCGCGATTTTGTTTCTGTAGGACGCACAGAGGCGATGGAGCATCCGCGCGCCCAACAATGGTCGCACATTATGACTCGCGCAGATGGTTTGATTATTGTAACCCCTGAATATAATCATGGATATCCAGGCGAGCTTAAATTGATGATCGATCAAATTTATAAGGAGTACACCAATAAAGCTCTTGCTGTCTGCGGCGTTTCCTCCGGATGGACAGGAGGAGTTAGAGCCGTGAAACTTCTTGTTTCCGTGGCTCATACGCTGAAAATGTACCCAATTCGAAACGCTTTGTATTTTCCAAATGTCGAAATGCTTTTCAACGAAGACGGATCGATCAAAGATCCATCCTATGAAAAGATGACTCAGACGATGTTTGATGATTTGGTGTGGTTAGCCAGTGCCCTTAAATACAAACGAGAGGAGAGTCATTGACAGGAAGAGGTTTCCTTGTTAGTTTTTTACTGTTGATATGAATCTTATTCAAAACAACAACCAAATCCATCATCGCGGCGCTTCTTTGGAGACGTCGTAAGATTTTGTTGTATCAATAAAAAAAGACGTCTCCTTTTGGAGGCGTCTTTTTTGTTTCAACACACACGGGAGGTTGCTATGACGATTCGTTCTTTTGATCCTTGTTCGGATATGGTTCGTGTTCTTGATCTGTATCAGGCTTGTTTTGCAGAACCGCCTTGGCATGAGCGTTTTGATGTATGCGAACTTCAACGCGAGTTTGAAGAGATAGCTTCTTGGAAGGAAACTATCTTTTTGGTGGCTTGCGAAGAAGGATCAAGCCAAGAGATTGTGGGAGGCGCGATTGCGTTTTCGCTTTCGCGCAAATCCGATGTACTCGAGTTGGCTGGCGTGCAGGAAACAGAGAGCCTCTACATGGCAGAACTATTCGTGGCACTTCACAAGCGCGAGCATGGAATTGGGAGACAGTTAACTCAAGCTCGCTTGAATCTAGGATGGAGTCTCGGATTTCGTCGAGCCGTCGTTCGAACCTCTCTTCAACAAAAGATCGTTCAAGATCTTTACCGCAACATCTATGGATTCCAGACCGTTTGTGTTCAGCAAGTCACTTCGTTGAAATGGATTGATGGTATTGAACAATCGGTTCCAGATCAGCGCGTCATTCTCTCGGGAGCTATCCCAACGCCTTAAGACAGATATTCATCTGTCTTTTTTGTTAAAACATTTTTGTTATAAACAATTGACAGATATAATAAAATGTGTTAATTTTTTTATCCTAAATTTAGGATAACGTTAATTTTTGTTTGTGTTGCTTATACAAGTTGCATAAACACGAGGTAATGTTGCCTCCGTTCACGTTCTTCACAGGAGGATAAAAAATGTCCAAATCGTATGTTTCTGCCTTCCGGGCTATGACCGCAGCTCTTCTCGCTGCGGAGGAAAAGATTTTGGGCCCGAACCGTACCTGGTACAGTGTGAACAGGTTGCAGAGGAGACTGCTTCAGGAGATTTTTTCGATCACGCGACGGGGGAACAACCTCATCAAGGGGATAGAAACCGAGGTCTCCTGGGAGGCGGACATCATTAACGCCTTTCTGAAGCGCAACGGCATGACTATCGAGCTTCAGCCGTTTGGACCCGATACGTTCGGGTTCGCGGCAATCATGAAGGTTGGAGCTCCGTGGATCGTGCCGGGTGTGTCGTTGCCGCTCAACGGGGCTAATGGTGAAACCTATCCTGGGGCGCTGATTGAATATGAACGGCACTTGCGTCAGACCAACGTCGCGTTTAGTGTCTCCAGGCGACATAGTGAACCGATTGTCACGCTCTCTACCCAGAGCGATGTCCTCGTGCACCTTACGAAGTTCAACCAGGATTTGGATGCCTTCGATCTTGCAGCTCAGGTGGACGAGATTTTTTTCGAAACCAAGAGATTTTATGATTTCGGTGGTGTTCATTTCCCCATGGTGGATCTCGACGTCGATGTGGATGTCTCCTGGCTTCTGGAGATGTATACCTTCCTCGATGATGGCACACGAGCCTGGCTGAGCCAGGCACTGCAGCAGTTCAAGCTGCGCATGAATCACCTCGGGGCCAAAGCGGAGGACGCATTCGCTGGGATGGTAACCCTCGAGTGCTACAATGCGCCCAAGCCCAACCTCGTGATCGATGAGAGTTTTCTCGTCGTGTTCGTGCAGCCTGGGCTTTCGCAGCCGCTGTGCAGTGTAGTGGTCCGTCCCGATGCATGGAAAGACCCGGGCGACATCACGTTTTGATCTCAAACCGCATCCGATGACTTGACTCTTTGAGCCAAGAATCGCAGATGCGGTTTTTATTGGAATAAACTCCAAAAAAGATTATTTTTATTTGTGTTTTTAGAGTCTAATTGATTGACAGAACCGGATTTTTCTGGTATTCTCTCCTGTCCATCTTTTAGCAAATTTCACCAAAGGAGGCTGATGTGGCAAAGGGAAATGGCGAGCGTTTCAGGATGCTCAAGCTTCATGGACTGGTCCTGGGGATTTTCTGGGGTTTGACCCTTTTGATCCTTGTGGTCACCGCTCTTTTCAACAAGAGTTTTGATCCGTTCAAGTATCTCACTCCGATTTTTTTGGCAGGACATCTCTCTGGTATGGCTGTTTTTGAGGTCTATTGCCGTCTTCAAAAACGGCATTCGATCTATCAACTTTATGGACAGCTTGCCAGTATTCGTGAGTTTGGCGAGTGGTCGGGTCCCAAGGGCCGAGATTATTACGCCGAGCCGGATAAACGTATCGGAACCTCCAGGCGCGATCAGGAAAACGTTCAGAGTCTGGCTCATGGAGATTTGGCTGTGGAAAGCCATAAATCCGGAATGGATCTTAACCGCAGAGGCGTCATGGTGCGCCGTACCCGTACGTTGCGACCCAGGGATAACCGAGGTGAACTCGTTAAGTCCATTTCCCGCGGCGTCGTGATTGGTGAAGGGGAAGTGTTCCACAAAAGACCTCTTCTGGGAGTCTCAGGTATGGCTCTTGGGACGCTGACTCCCCAAGCGGTTAAAGCCATTTCTATCGGTGCGGCCCGAGCCGGAGCCATCGTCAATACAGGTGAGGGGAGCATTGCTTCCTATCACGTAGCTGGTGGCGAACTGTGCCAGATCGAGTTCCAGTTCGGTACTGGATATTTCGGATGTCGGACTCTGGAAGGAACGTTTTCTTTGGATGCACTGATTGAAAAAATCCGTCAGTATCCTCAGATACGATCCATCCAGATCAAGGGATCTCAGGGAGCCAAAGCCGGACATAGCGGTAACCTTCCGAAGGAGAAAATCACCTCCGAGATCGCTCAGATCCGCGGTATTCCCATGGATCGGGATTGTGTGGGGTCTGGTGTCCACACGGCTTTTGTCGGTGAAGAAGGTTTGGTGCGGTTCATTGAGCAAATACGGGAAGCCACAGGCAAGCCCGTTACCTTCAAAATGGCCGTCGGTTCCGTGAAGGAATTTGATCGGCTGTGCTCTGCCATCTCTCTTTATCCGGAAGGTGCCCCCGACGCGATCCAGATTGATGGGGGCGAAGGGGGAACGGGTTCAGCCTATATGGAAGTGTTCGGCCAAGCAGCTCTTCCGCTTCTGGATGCCCTTCAAATTGCAGATCTTCTTTTGCGTAAATATCATCTGCGCGATCGGGTAAAACTGATTGCTTCCGGACAGCTTTTTCAGGCCGATCACATAGCTCGCGCTATGGCTTTGGGAGCTGATGCGGTCGTGACCGCTCGAGGAGCCAAGTATGCCCTTGGCTGTATTGCAGCCGGTTTGTGCCATAAGGCAGGCGAGTGTCCCTCAGGCGTGGCCAATAATGGCAAGGCACTGGATGTAGAACTGCGTGCGCAGTATCTTGCCAATTATCTGACCAGTTTGGTAGAACGTCTCGCGATGTTTGTGGACCCTATGGGAATCACGGACATAGGAGATCTGGTTGGAACTCGGACACAATATATGGACATCAAAGACGTCCAGATCTGGCGTTTGAGCGATGTTCTTGATCGTATGGAGCTCGAAGGGAATAATCCCATTGATGAGCTCATGACAACCTAAAACCTTAGCCTGAACTTAACCGTTCAGGTTTTTTGATATACTTGTTTGAGTCTTTTTAGAAATAAAGATAAGCGTATGTTAAAAGAAGAAGGTTTTGTAGACCGAAGAACAGAAATGTGTGACCATGGAAATTTTTCAGGTACGTGTCATCTCTGTCAGTCGGTATCTCGCCCGGAGTCTTCTGGGGGTGAGGCGATAAAGGATTTAGGAAATCATCAAATTATTGAACAAATTCTTGTTTCTGGAACTGAGGCAGAAAGAGAAGTGCTTTGTAAACGATATGGTTTAAGTCAAGAACAACTTGACCATTTTCGTTATTTTGCCGTATTACGCAACTCAACATTGAGTAAAATGGAAGAAGATTTAGAACAGCGTTTATTGAAAGATCCGCAACCGACACCAGAAGAGCTTGCTCTTGGAACGTATATTGAAAACATTGAACCTCAAGTACGAGCTGCTATCAGCACTCTTCGTCAAAAGGGTTATTCCACATGGGAATCAGGATTTTATGGAATTGAGGGAGAACAACGAATTAGTTTTCAAGAAGATTTTCTGAAAGATTTTATTCCTTCTTCTGAATTTGTTCAGGCATTAACGAAAAAAGGTGTTGTGCTGGATGTGGAACCATCAAGTATTTCATTTACAACACAACGAAAATCTTCTTTGGAAGAAATAGAAGATGCATGGAAAGAAATTGTGGCTAATCTGCCTTCATTTGTCAGCCTCGCACAACCATCATCACTACCAAATGCGGTGGATTTTCGTGAGAAGCATGGTGCAGATTTTTAAAAATATAAGAAATGAAGACTATGCGCGCAGTCATACAACGAGTGAAACAAGCTTCTGTCAGAGTTGAGGGGGAAATGGTTGGATCCATTAGCCAGGGGTTGCTGGTGTTTTTAGCGATTCATCAGGATGATACCGAAGATAAGATTGAAAAAATGGCGCGGAAGCTTGTACAGCTTCGTATTTTTGAAAATGAAGAAGGGAAAATGTCGCGCAGCGTCCAGGATATAGAGGGCTCGATTCTTTTGGTTTCCCAGTTTACTCTCTATGGGGATTGCTCTGAGGGAAACCGTCCGAGTTTCATTACCTCGGCCCGTCCTGAAAAGGCTATCCCGTTTTATGAAGCGGTGATTGAGAAGATTCGAACACTTGGAATCACCGTAGAGACAGGGAGGTTTGGTCAGATGATGGAAGTCGCTCTTATCAATGACGGTCCTACGACCATTATTTTGGATATATAAAAACCGCTCACACGTGTGTGAGCGGTTGATTCTTTCATGATCAGTCGCTGTTCTTCTCTATTTCCTGGAGAAGTTCTACTTCATCCGTCCATATTTGCATGGAACCATCAGAAGGCCAGCGCCACTTGTCGTGTGCACCAAGTCCCAGAGTAGCGACGAGGACAAAATCCGGACTCGCATTTCTTTTGAACTGTGCTCTGCCGAACTGGACATAGAAGTCTCGCAGCCATTTGAGGATGGTTGCAGAGTCATAGACGATATCTCCCTCAGACTCCTTGCGACTGAAGGCGATTTTGGCCAGGAATGCGATCCTTGCAGGATCCGCCCCTGTTCGCAGCATGTGGTTCATGAAGAAGTCTGTCAGCTCATAAGGGCCGACTTTATCTTCAGAGGACTGGATCTGCTGGCCAGGTTCGACCTTCACGAGCTCTGGCGAAATGAGCGTGTTGAGGATGCTTTCGAGCGTCTTTTTTGTTTTCACATCACCTGCCAGATGCTCGATGTAGTACCTGACCAGATATCGCACGAGCGTCTTGGGGATGTTTGCAATGACGTGAAAGTGACTGGATTGATCACCGCCTTCGGTACACCAGCCCTTGGCCGCCTCGCTCATATCCCCGGTTCCGAGATTAAACCCCATCGTTTTGAGAATATACGTCCTGGCTCGCGCCTGGGCGTTTTCGCATTGCAAACATTGCCAACAAGGCTCGTGTCCCGCGTCGCGCAGAGCCTGGGTCGCCAGACGAGTGATGTTCGCCGTATGGATCCCGGTTCCCAGAGCTTTGGCAAGCTTGAGGGAATTGTCCTGCGTCCGTTTGCCAGAAGCAGGTCCCGGCAGTCGCACGGCATGCAGGTGTTTGCGATTCCACCCCATCTGGTCGTAGGCATAAACGCTCACCAGGAAGGCAAGCGCGGAATCCAGTCCGCCAGAGAGTCCCATGTAGGCATCAAACGGCTGGCCTTTGCCAACGTGCCACAGACGTCCGATCACGCCCTGGGCCAGAGCATTGAACAGCTCTTCACCCACTTTGCGCATGACGTTTGGATCTTTGGGAACAAAAGGCAAACGAGGAAGCGGTCGACGCAGATTGTCGACTTCCCAAGAACGCACGTTCGCTTGAACTTGTCTGTATGGATGCTGATTCAGGCGTGTTGCTTCTCCCCATCCACCGTCCATCTCGCGATCATGGTGAAGTTTCTGAATATCGACGTCCGTCGTGATGAGCTCACTTTCCCTGGGTTTTTTCCAACGCGTCGTCTGTGCAAGAATGTTCCCATCCTCAGCGATAAAACATTGTCCATCCCACACAACGCTGGAGGTCGAGTCGCCTGCCATTGTCACATAGATATAAGCGGACTTCTGGCGACCGGAGTTGGCAGGGAATTGAATCAGACGCCATTGGTCTTTTCCAAGTACCCAGTTGGATGCTGAGAGATTCACGATGACCGTTGCGCCGTTGTGCGCATGACGGTCTCCAGGGGAGTTGGCCTGCCAACCATCCTCGCAGATCTCTACTCCCATGATAAATTGTTCTTCTGCATCCTTACCGCATACCGATATGAGAATATCCGTGCCGATAGGAACGGGTTCGTCTTGCCAAGGAAGTTTCACTTGATTGGTCTGGAGTTCGCTTGCGGGGGAAAACCATTCGTCCTCTTGCCATTCACTGCGAGCAGCGAGGAAGCTTTTCGGGATGAAGGCGATGACACGACCTTGATTGACAACCGCTGCCACATTGAATAGACGATTGAGTGCCAAAGGCAATCCCAGAACAAAGGTGGCCGTGCTGGTTTTGGTAAGACCACAGAATTCCTGTAGAGCCTCCAGAGAAGCGATTTGAAGGGCGCGTTCGCGAAACGCATTGCGACACCCGTAGCCGGATAGTCCGAGTTCTGGAAACGCCATCAGCTGAATATGTTCATCGTCGACACACTGTGCCATCTCCCAATGTTTCTCGAGATTTTCGGATACACCCATCGGCTTGGTCCAGAACGTGGCCGCTGCTACGCGGGCAAATCCTAAACTTTTTTGACGACCTTGTACTTTCTGAATCGAGACACTCATACGTTGCTCCTTGTTTGTTTAAAGAACGATTCATTGACTACTTAGTGAGGGAGCGAAATGAATTCTTTCACTCTCTCGCGTAATAGCCCCTGAGAGTATCAGGGGAGCGTTTATTCCTTCAGAGTAAATACCCCGTCAACTTGGCTCGCGGGGGGTGTTATTTTAATAACCCTCTGAGCATACCGGCTTCCAGGAAGCCAGCCGTCTTTGCTGGTTTAGAGACTTGATGGTACTGACGGTTCATGCCGATTACCTGTACTTTTCCTCCATTTATCAAGATCGGATCGAAATGTTGCCCAGAGATTTCCGGGATGGCCGCCATGACAGCCATCGGATCATAGAGGTTGAATACCTCAACATATTCCCAGATTTCGTCCGTCGGTTTTATGTTTGAAAGGTTTTTCCCTCGGCAGAAGGCATTGGAGAACCACTGGGTTCCCAACTCCGGCGGAAGACCATCTCGTGCAGGGGATTCAGGTGGAAGATTACATCTCCACCACAGATGTTGGATCATTCCTTTTTGGATGCGTTCGAGTCTCACGCCCACCGGATGATGCCGACGGGCGAGGTTCCGATACATTTCGCGTGGGACAGGTGCGGCATACGCTGCCTGTTTGGTCACAACAATCAGTTCGATTTCCATTCGCTGGAGTTGCGTATACACGTACTCGGCGATGCGGTCGTGCTGATTGTTGGTCGCATCCCACGAAGGCATCACCCGACCATCTTCATCCAGAAGGATTTGATTCTGATCGTTGACCACCCCTCCCATGATTGAGACTCGGGCGATTTTTTGTTTGAACAGACGCAGTCGTTCTTTGGAGTGTGTGGTGTTGCGAGCCAGAAGCAGAGCGATATCTGTCAGGCCCGATGCACACACGAGAGCAACAGAATGATCCTGTGCCTGGGAAAGCAAGTCCCAGAAGGCATCCAATTTGGGAAATTCTGGCGCGTCGCTCAGATACGTGGCCGCAAATTGGATGCGGTCATCCTCCTGGCGATGTTGTCCGCAGTCTGTGCCTTGAATAACGGGAATCTGTGGAAAACCGAGCATCTCCAAGGTTCCTTTGGCCAGACGCGCCCGCATGATCGCGGGAGAACGATTGGCAATGACTGCAAGCAGCTTCACGAGTTTGAGTCTGACCAAACCCAATAAAAACAGAAGGGAACTTTCTTCATCCGGATCATTTCCGAATTCGCCGATGTACATGATATTTTGAGGCACTACGTGTTCCTCCGGTGTTTATGGTATCTGGCGCATATTTTTCATTTCTCTTCACCTCAACAAGTTGAGAAATTTCCACTTGTTGAGAAAAGGGGCGAGCAGGGCTCACCCAGTGGTTGTTGGACTCTGGATCAGATCAGTAGAGAACATCTCCGTTATGATCCCAATTGCGATAGCCGTGACCATCTGGCTTGTGAACGATGGACTTCATGACCGTCCCGACGGCTTCTTCGCATCGAGCGAAGGTCACGTTCACGCCGTGTGTGGGATCTTCGAAGATGCCGCCTACCAGGAATACAGGTGTACCCCAGGGGAGTGGATTACCTTCGCGCAAGCCATGCGTGTTGTTTTTCTGGGAAGCGATCCGGTGGAACTCTTCCTGGAGGGGACCGATGTCGATCCAGTTATCGTGATTCCACTGGTAGACCTCGGTATTCCACTCGCCGTAGACCTCCGGTCGCCAGACTTCGCGTACGACGACCATCTGGGCGCCGAGATTTCCGAGCTCTCGGATGTATTCCATGAGACCATCAACGTCCACGATTCCCTGGCGATTGATGACGACCGACACTCGGACCAACAGTCCCAGATCGCGCGCTCTCTTGATCAGGGAGGCGGCACTCTGCTTCTGGATCATGAGCTCGCGATTCTTCTCATTCTCATGATGAGCGATCGACAGGGTGATCATGGTGAGCCCTGCATTTCTAAGTCGCTCGAGCATGTAGTCCTTGGACTTGCCGTCCAAGAGTAGGAATCCGTTGGTGTGCATGTCCACCAGTGGCAGATACTCTCTGGCCGTTTGCACCACCTTCAGCAGATAGATTTCATCCTCCTGCGTGGGATCGGCTCGACCTGTCAAAACAGCGTGGGTGGCACCCAGCTGCTTGGCATAGTTGAAGCCAACGCGCAGTCGGTCCATGTCGCAGATTTTGAGATTGCGAACTTCCGCATTCGCGGTTCCAGGCGTGGTTCGGCTGATGCAAAACCGACATCCCGCCGTGCAACGCGTACGATCTGAGAGTTGGATTGAGATCGACTGAGCCCGCATTTGGCCGGAACCGTGGGCGATAGGACGCTTTGTGGCTTCTGTCGTCTGACCTTCCGTTTCGCTCAAACGAAGCAATCCTCTCACCGCATGCAGAGCAACGGTTAAAGAAACGATTTTCAACGATTGAAAGGAGCGTTGGATGTTCACGAGGGTATCCTTCTGTTTGTGGTCTTCAGCATCGATCACACATACCTGTGGGTGATCGATGAAAAGTCCCGTCGTGCCGAGTCAGACTCGGGGACGGGGAGAGAGATTAGCATCCATGTCCATGGGGAGCAGATGCTCGTACGATCCGATCGATTCGATGATTGTTGAGTTCCTCTTCCAACTGAACAAGCTTGGCTTCCAGACGACGACGGGCCAGCAACTGGGCCATGGCGTAGACGCGCCAGCAATCGTGGATGGTGTTGGGGGAGATGAACTTCTCGGTGCTCATCCAGACCCGACAGATATTCTCACCTTCATCCACACCGTAGTTCTCGTCACCCTCGGCGATACGATCGGGATGAATGACAGCGAAACCGCCGTAGCAGCGTTCGGTCAGAACACCGGCAGAGAGCGACATGGGTACGCCCAGGTTGATGAGTTCGACCTCGTCTTCCGTGATCTTGACTCCGGCTTCCTCCTTAGCTTCCTTCACGAGAAGCGCCTTGGGTCCGAGATTCACGTCGAAACGCCCGGCCACGAGCTCTGTGATGGCGCCCTCTGGATTGTCTTCCCGAACCATGGGCGCACGGTACTGGCGGACGAGCAGAATGCGATCGTTGGTCGCGTCATAGAGCAGTCCCACGATCGAGTCGCTGGCACGGACGACCACCAGCGGAAAAGAGAGGCCTCCGTCCCATTCTTCCACCTGGAGGAAACCCTTCAAAAGGGTATCTGCTTTCGTAAAACGAGCATCGGACTTTTGGGTAGAGAGACCGGTGTAGTTCCGTACGCTTCTTACAAAACGTTTGCACCATTCGTTGATTTTTTGGCATAGCGACATGGATGTCTCCTTTTGCGAACGATTCTTCACCTCCATCGTCCGAGTTGATCTCGGATCGGTGGAGAAAAGTCACGAACCGCGATGGTTCGTGGATAGGATTTTTGTTCAAGCGAACAGATTGTGCAGAACGTTCAAATAGTGTTCCGTGCCGTTTGGTTGGAGTCCTGTTGCGGAAAAACGGTTGGTTTGCCGATTCGTCGGACGCATGAGTACTTCCCCCCAATGCTCGGCTTCGTGTGCCAGATGCGGGACGGAATCAATCTCGATAGGGGTGAACTGATAGATGGCTTCCCGAAGTTCAGGACACAGACTCAGCCCTGCGGACATGTCGTGGATAAACAGCATTTCAGACGGATTCGTTTTTTGTTTTTTCTCCACGGTGACTGTATGCCACAGCTCGTACAGCCGTAGGATAAGCCTCGCTTTTTCTGTGCGTGAGTTCCCCATGATCTCGCACAGAGCTTTCGGATTTTGGAATCCGATTTCGCTTACGCGCGTGACCTCGGTGGGCAATAGGTAGATGGGGCAGGTGAGTCCCGTCAGAACCTGGAAGGCCGCTTGCGGATCACAGTCCACGTTGAATTGCTTCTTTCCGCGGGATGTCCCGTCAAAACTCGCAAGCTCTGTGGTTCCCCAGGAGGCGAACATCGCGTGGACTTCGGAGAATTTTTTCGCCACATCCGGATTCAGATTGACCAACTGTGCCAGGCCTGTCATGGGTCCACCCACGACAACGGCAACAGACTGGTCGTCTAGCTTCAGAAGCTCTTTTGCCAGCTTGCTCAGACTTTCCATTTGTCCGTTGTGCAGAGCCACAACAGGATCAATATCAGCCAGCCTGTAATACTCATGGAAGTGCATCCAATGCGGCACGGGAGTTCTGGGCGCAATCCCTCCATGGTAGAGCTTCGCGCTCATCTTAAAGATTTTAAGCAGGTTTCTTGTCCGACCTGCGTTGACCTTCAGGACATCTTCAGAAAAATTCGCATCCCATTCCCACGTTTTGATTTTCTTGGACGGGTTTGGGTGAACGGGGCGACCCGTAATCACTACATGCATTTTTGCAAGGGGAAATAGCATTCCCAGAACAATCAATAGGACGAAATTATCAGGATCCGGAATATCGATGAATACGACGATATGTCTCGGATATTTTTTCATGGATATTCCTTTGTAACGAACATTCTTCACCTTCACCATCCGAGAGAAACCTCGGTGTGGTGGAGAAAAGCCATGAACCGAGGGGTTCATGGAGAGAGTTGTAGGGTCAGACTTCGCATGCCACGGTTTCGTGCGCGGCGAAGTCGTAGTCGGTTTTGCGCATGATCCGCTCGATCATCTCTTGCGGACCCGAGGCTTTGCTCGGGTTGTCGGAGAGTTTGACTGTGCCGACCATACGGCCATCTTTCAAAACAGCCACCAACTTCATCACGATCGACAAGGCTTTGAGACCTCGGTCACCATCGGGCCAGACATCAAACCCCATGTCATTGCCCATATGGGTTCCCCAGCCGAAGCTGAGATTGATGCGGTCGTGGAATCGTATCCACAATTGGATCATTGTTTCATCGGTGAGGCCGTCGGAGAAGACGACCGTCTTCTCTTTTGGGTCGATCTCCAGCGAGTTATAAAACGCGATGACCTTCTCGCCGAACTCGAACGGGTCGCCTGAGTCGTGACGCAGACCAGCCCACTTGGCAGCGAACGGCTTGAAGTCCTCAAGTCCGAAATCGTTGCCATAGGTATCCGGAAGGGCGATCGTCAAGGCACCGCCGTAGAATTCCTCCCACATTTTCCAGAGTTTTGCCTGTGAGACGAGTCGTTCAGACTTCTCGTCCTCATCCCAGAAGAGAACCTGGAAGGCCATGGGCAGCTCGTGCGCCATGGTGCCCACAAGCGGCAGTTTCAGCCGTAGGCCCAGTAGTACATTGGACGTGCCTTTAAGTTGATTCGGGATCATCCGCATGGCAGTGCGCAGGACGGCTTCCTGATGTTCATAACTATGTCGCCGTCTGGTGCTGAAATCTACAAAAACCAGATCTGGATATTTCGAAAGTCTTTCAAACTTTACCTCTGCTCGATGAAGACCCTCGACAAGAACAACTTTTTCTTCGAGTTTCAACTCTGACATTTTTGCCAGTTTATACATTCGGTTGACGATGCACATCGCAATCGTTTCCCAGAGCATGACTTCCGGCCATGGGCCCGTGACCTCCAATAGGAGATTTCCGTCGACGATTTCTACGCTCGCCTGAGGAAGACGTAGCTCGCCTAACCAGCTAAGAAAATTGTCGCTGAACAGGTGGCTATATCTTCGTTTCAGCTCCGCCGTCGCCCATTTGGGAAACCGCATTTTGGTGACACGGTCGAGCTGGCGTTTGAGCTCATCCAGATCGATATAATCCAGAAGCTGAACGTCCGTTCTGTTTTTGAAACGGAACGTTACGACTTCTTTCGAGAAAAACCACCAGATAAATTGAAGCATCGTCAGCTTGTAGAAGTCGATGTCCGCCAGATTGCGGACAATCGGTTCCAGAACATGACGATTCTTTTTTTTGTCCATCACTTATCTCCTGTGGGGTTGATGAATTCTTTGGCAGGTCGTCCAGAGGCTTACCCCTAGACGTTCCGCTTCCGCAAAATCTTCGCGGAAGGCCGCCCATTCTTTGGGAATTCCGTGCAGGCCCACATTGGCCCCTACCAGACTTCCCACGATTGCCGCGTTTGTATCGGTATCGCCTCCGGCTTCTACCGCCTCCTTGAGTGCGGCTTTGAAATCCGTCGGATGCCGCAAGAACGTGGCGATCGAAAACGCTGCAGACTCAAGAGTAACACTGGATGTTCCAAATTGAGTACGGACTTCGTCTGCCGATATTCCAGAAATGATCGCTTGGCTGATCTGTGCCAGGCGTGATGAAAACCTCTCTGCTTGTATTTGCGAAAAAAACGTACGGCACTTGTTCTCTTCCATAAAGAGAACTTCTTGCAGGGTTCCATCCAGCAAACACAGAAGCGTTTTTTGGTCGGTTACTACGTTGTCGAAAGAGACGATTTTTGCGATCAAGCTTGCCACGGCAAAGGCGCCGATGGTGGCTCGAGGGTCTGGATGCGTCAGGCCTCCTACTTCCCAAATGACATGTTGCAATGGGGTAGGAATGCCTGAAAAGCGATGTCTTTTTTCCAGGTACAAACGGTAGTTCATCAACGCCATGGGAGCGATGCGCATCACCACGCCATTGCCTGAGCCCGTGTCGAGTTGGTGTGACAGCAGGCTGACGGGAAGATTTGAGTGGCCTTCACTCATCCAGTTCTTCACCCGTTCCATTCCCGCCAGGGTGGTTCCACCCCATCCTAGTCTGGAGAGTTCCATCTCTTCCAAATAGCTGAGTGCTAAATGGTGGAGATCAAAACCACTGCAATGGATGTAGCTTTTTACCCCCGCCCTGGTCATTTGCCAGTCGTCGGTGTAATCGCCAGGATTCAGACTCTTAAGTCCCTGCGTCCATGGCGGAGCATCGTTCCTCTGTTGCGGATTCCAAAAGGTGGTGATGCCAAGAGGTCCAGTCGCCTCGAGAATGCTCTCGTGGCTCATGGATTCCCAGGGCATACCCAGAGTATCTCCGATTCGGACACCCATGAGAGACCCTTGAAACCGTCGATGTTTTTGGTTCATGTTTTTTCCTTCTTTCTACTTCGATTGGAAAGATCACGTCCTCATAAGTCCTTTTCCTTACGAGGAAAGATCTAGGCTCAATGGGTTGAGCACAGGTCTTTGTAAAAATTCCGCTGCGGATCAGTGAGGTCACTGGTCCGCAGGGAAGAGGTGTTAGATGCCTCCGAATTGAAGGCGGGTGATTTTTTCTGCAAGGTTCGTTTCCGGAAAGAAGGTGAGCTCTACCGCATGGGCATGGCATTGTCTCATGATCACGTTTTTGACTCGTCCAATGGATTCGTCTTCGTGACCATCCACAACAAGAATCATGGGACGCCATGATTCCAACACATCCACTTCCACAATGGCTGTATTGGAAAGAGGTGCACTGACCCAACGGATTCCTCGATCATCGCTGACACCGTCGCCAGTCAGAACGATTTGCGGCGTGCCGATCATGACAGGTGTGGCTCCTTTTTTGTACGCCCAGCCAGTGGAACCGGCAGGAGTGGAGAGCATGAGCCCATCTCCCATCATGCGTTCAAAGCGAACCTTTTTGTTCACAGAAACCTGCATCCATCCAGCTGATTGCGTGTCTGTACGCAGGAAGAGATCATTGAACGCATATACGGAATGGGTTTTCCCATCTTCTCCTGTTGCCTGGGCGTAGAGCAACGGGGATTGATGTAAGTGGAATGATGAAGCTTGAAGACAGCGTTCGATTGTCTCATTTCCACCGTTATTGAGTAGATGCCCAACCGTTCCGGCATTTAATCCCAAAAAGGGGAGACAGCGGTGATGGAATTTGTTGATCGCGTCCAGCATAAAACCGTCTCCGCCGATCACGATGAGATGATCTATCGGACCTGTTCGGGATGAGTATACTCTCTCGACGATCTTCAGGATTTCCAAGGCTTGAGGCTGCTTTCTATCAATGATGACGTCGGCGCGACCTTTGGGACAGAATTGGGTCGCTTCAAACGAAGAGGGCCGTCCGGTATACAAATGCCAGCGGTTTATATATTCAGCTACAGCTGGAGTGACGAGGTCCTCTATCGATTCGCGTTCCATTCGAAGCTTGCGAATTTCTGTACTCGATCCATGGATCTGGGTTTCAATTATCCGGTGGTTGTAAGGGAGATCGTTCTTGTCCAACTCTTCTCCTCGTGGAAAGACGAGGAAATTAGATTTGTTCAAGAGATCAGGGCCCTTATACCATGTATGAATTTCTGAATTTCCGGCCCGCCCACCTTTGATAAGGTCGGCTCCGATGACGTGAACAATTTTTGCGTTCGGATAGAGACGTTGGTAGCGCTCTTCCAAATCCCATGTCCGGGTGAATTCAGTATTCTCCAGGTCAGAGAGGTCGATGATCACCCTATCCATTCCGGCAAATGTCATGGTGCACATTGCTGCCCGATGAATAGGACTAATGTCATTGGTCGTGTCTTTATCAGGTCTCATACCACAGGGCACGACAACGATCAGATCGTCTCCTGTGCAGATGGGTTGAATTATCTGCACCATTTCTTTGTGGTGTTTTCCAGATGGATTGAGGCTTCCGCCAACCAGATATAATACACGAGATTTCAGCACGATTTTCTCCTTTTTTGTAGGTACTTAGAGAACGATTCCTCGCGAGCATTTGTTCGTGAGGAGAGATATAGACCTCAAAATTATGAGGTGTATGTCTCTGGAGTTGAAAATGTTCCGGTCCAGCGCTTTTTGAAGAAGCTGGACCGGAAGTAAAAGTCGTTGTCAACGAGTTAGGATCGATGTGGCGACCCTGTCTATCCATTTTTTGAGCCGGTCTTGCCGGTTTTGACAGTTCGTCGAGAAAGGCCTGTCTTCCAACCGGACAAGTCTATTGAGAACTCTTGAGGCATTGGTCATGCCTCCGTCAGGATTGAAACTCGCGGGTCCATTCCCGCGACTTATCAGGTCAAGGATGTCTACCGGGAACACGAGCTTCCCGCGTTCAAGCATCCGCACAGCCTCGCGGAAGCACTGATCTGATCCGTTGAAGGTCAACAGTACGTCCGGATCGTGTGCGAAAAATCTGGAATACTCTTGGGGATCCTTTCCGACAAAGATTGGGAACGCCTCTTCGTCGTCGTCGAACCCGAACATCCAAGAGGGACAACTGAATCCCAGCATCGGAACTTCTAGTCTCAGTCCCGCTTGGATAATGGCTTGGTCGATTCCCTGCAAGATACTGCCCTGCACCAGGGATATACCCATGTTTGGGACTTTTTGACGCAAGGTCAGGATTAACCCTTCGATCATCTCCTGGCTCCAGTCGACATACTCTTGTTGGCTGGGCGTTCCGGGTGCCTGGACGAAGTCCGTATATCCGTTCGCGGCCAGGACTAACGTCTCAGGCGATGGATACAGGTGCGCACGCGCAGCCTCGTATTCTCCAGGGAGATAGAGTCTTCGTGTAAAAAATCTTCTCTCCCATATTTGTAACCTTGGTTCGTAGTCAGGAGTCAGGCATTGCAAATTCCTGAGTTGTTCGATTTTGTGCCTTTTGTCACCTTGCACCGTGACTACCACGCTGCCATCACTGTCACGATAGATATGGCCTTCTCTGGGTACTCGGAGCTCCATGCGTTTCCTCTTTTGTTTAGGTTTCGTTTCAGGCTTTATAAAGCCTTTTTTAACCATGATGACAAAATCATGCTTAAAAAACGCCTTAAAAAAGAGTTTTTGTAACGGCGAAAGATACTATAAAACCAGCATTTTGTCAATAGAATTAGTGTAAAATGTCAACGGGAAATAGAAATGTCCTACTTCCAGGGATTTAGAAATGTCCTAGTGAGTGAGTTGTGAGAGGGTACAGTCTTTGGTGATTTGTTTTCTCCAAGGATGGTCGATCGCTGGTTTGGTAACCTGTTTGTTCGCAAGAACCCAAGTCGTTGTTTTTGTCTTTATTGGTCGTTCAGGGAGAATTTTATAAGCAAGGTATTTTCCACGAAGACGAACATGGAT
>JACPHU010000021.1 GCA_016188495.1 Candidatus Uhrbacteria bacterium | reverse complement strand
CTCGATGTCTCGTGGATCGCCCTGGCATCCTCCGTAAGCGATACAGTGAAGTGCTGACCAATCATCGCCACTGGAAGGCATGCGTCCATAAAAGGCACCGAAGTAGACAAGGGCTTGTTCTTCTAGGGAAGCCTCTTCGTCGACAATAATTTCTGTGTCTTCTGTCTCAGTGGTGGTTTCTTCCGGAGCCTCAGATTCGACATCTTCTCCACTAATAGTGATTGACGAAGATCCAAGAGTGCTAGTGTTCATCTTCTCTGTTCCATCAGAAATCAATTTTGAAGAGCTCAAAACGGAAATACTGGTTGTCCCAGAAGAAAGGGCGTGAAAAGTAACAGTGGCAAAAGTTCCGGAACTGGTAATAGGAGTACCGAACTTATAGGCACCATAACTGAGATCCCCGTTTGTGTTATCTATCTCATTGTCAGGTGACAAGTTAGGAAACAAACTCCCTAGGTCAAAAGAAAGAACCTCTAATTTACTTGCTTCATAGTCAAGCTCAAGGCGAGCTGTATCAAGCGATTCCCCGTTTGGATTCACGAGTACACTTAAACTGAACGTGTCTCCTGTGACAACAGAGGTGTTGGTCGGAGAAAGCGTTAAGGTAGCCGAACCGGCTGCGTGTACCGCGGATATGCCAACGTTCACGATAGACATCGTGAGTCCGAGGAAGAGAATGGCAATCTTCTTCATAAGAAAAAAGTGGCGGTTAAATGTAAAAAGATTAACGTCCGTTCGACTAAGCAAAAATTGGGTCTAAGCCAAGACGAATAGAGACGCTAAAAGTTCTTGGAAATTATAACATGCGCCCAATCACCCAACAAAAGAAAGGCTGTGCATAATCTTATAAAATTTTTACAAAACATCTTGACGTACGTCGTTGTTTTGAGAGTTTGTTATAATACATTTATATGAATCAGGAGGCGTTCATTTTTTTTCACTTGCAGCATCATCCCGTCCTTTCTTTTATTCCACTCTTTCTTCAAGAGTATAAAGACGCCGAACTTTTTCTTGTTGGTGGAGCCGTGCGGGATCTATTGCTTAAAAAAAAAGAGGTTGTTGATTTTGATTTTGTCATAAGAAATCTCCCTCGCGAAGAACTTGAGAGATGGTTTCAAAAAAAAGGAACCATAAATCTCGTAGGACAACATTTTGGGGTTTATAAATTCATACCGCACGGTTTTAGTGCTTCTGAAATAGAATGTATTGACATCGCTCTTCCGCGCACAGAAAAAGGAGTCAAGGAAAGTCTTGGAGGATATAGAGATTTTGATATTCAATCAGATTCCACGCTTTCTATTGAAAAAGACCTTGAAAGAAGGGATTTTACGATTAATGCGATGGCTTTTGATCTGCGTCAACAAACCCTTATCGATCCATTTAATGGAAGAGGAGATCTTGCACAAAAACAGCTACGGGCCGTTGGAAACCCCACGGAACGCTTTGGCGAAGATCTGACTCGTTTGCTTAGAGGATTACGTTTGGCCTCAGAACTTGAATTGACGATTGAACATCAAACCAGCCTTGCCATAAAGGAACTCTTTCCAGAAATCAATAAGACGCGGACGGTCGATGAAAAAAAAGAATACGTAGTCTCACGAGAAACCATCGGAATAGAGTTGGCAAAAGCATTCGTAAGCAATCCCATTCGCGCTATAAAAGAATGTCATCTGCACAACGTCTTCTCTTGCCTTTTTCCAAATGTACAAGCAGTCCTTGAAAAAAAGACTTCCTACTTAGAACCACTGCTTGAAATCCAACCCAACGAATTAACCGTGGTGATCGCACTGCTTATGCGTGAACTGACAGCTTCGGAAATTCGTGAGACGTTCCTATTGGCAGGTTTAAACACTCTTCCACGAGAAAAATTTTCACTTGATCCAGATAATGTGGTGTGGCTAATCGAACACCTCAAGCAATTCAGCACCCCAGAAGAAATTTCAAAAATACGGGCCTCAATTTTTGAAAAACAATTTATGAACGGACGAGGAAAAATATTGATTCGATGTCTGGAGTTGCTTAAACAAGAGACAATCGTTGCATCGATCAACAATCGAATAAAAAAAATAAGAACCCGTTGGTTAGTGGATGAGAATGAATCCATTGCGCCCCTATTGTCGGGCCAGGACATTCTCGCGCAAGGAATTAAACCAGGACCAATGATACGCCAGTGGCTAGACTGTATTCGCGACCTGCAACTAGAGGGAGTACTTATGAGAAGAGAACAAGCACTGCATTGGCTCAAAGAAGAACTCAAGCAATCAAAAATCCCCCAGTAACCTGGGGGATTTTTGGTGGGCGACACAAGATTCGAACTTGTGACCTCCACAATGTCAATGTGGCGCTCTAACCAACTGAGCTAGCCGCCCTCAGAGAGATTCTCTCAAAATTTGCGATCTTGCCTTTCACGGGCGCCCAGGCACTCAGGGAGACGTACGTTTGGGTACGTCTCCCTGAGCTGCCAGCCCGTTCAAGGCAATCTCATCAAATTTTGAGAGAATCTCATTCGTATTCTTTAAAGAAAAGATTTTTCAGAATCGATTGAGGACAGGCAAAAGTGTACGAAAAAGGATTGGTTGCGTCAATATACAGTCTTATTTCGCTAGTAAAATTCATTTAAGATTTGATTCTTCTTAGAGCTAAGTGTTGCAATTTTTCACGGTCACTAACCGAAGCTTGAGAAATCGCTTGAATAGCTGCCAAACAAAATTCATGATTTGAATGTTGTAATCCTATTGTGATTAATTCAGCTCGATCTGCTTCTGGCACACACGACAAATGGTCATAGATCTGTGGAACGGGAGATCCGTTGAACCTCTCAATATAAGTTCTAAACAAAGCTAATCTGTCTTCTATTAAAGCAAGAGGAATCTCATATACATTAAGTAGATACAAATCACCGTCTTTCATTTGTTCTTTTAAAAAAGGACTCACGCGTGCTTGAAATTTTTCCTGAATGTGTGCAGGTAAAAAAATCATCTCTCTGATAAACCACTCTTTAACCGTTCTAGAAGGATCTTCAAAAACTTTCTCAATGAGAGTAATTTTTGACGCTTCTGACATCTCAGCCTGCACAATAGAACGCCCAGTGATCTGACGCACGTTATCTACCGAATCTTCTAAACCTTTCTTAAGAATTTCAATTCGTTGTGATTCTGGTAATTGGTTACAAATTTCTAATTGAATCGGTACATAACGAAGATCTTCATACTCACTATCCATCATGTTTTCTACAAAAACGCTTAAATCTGTTTGGTTTAAAACCTTATCCCCTAGCAATTTGAATAAAAAATTGGCTTTGTTGCACAACCCAATCTCCGGTATGCTAAAAACATATGAAAAACAAAGGAGGAATACCTAAGATCGTTCACGCCAAGAAAAAAGCAAAAACCATCTATAAGATCACCAACTGGCATGAGTACGACAAAGCACTT
>JACPHU010000019.1 GCA_016188495.1 Candidatus Uhrbacteria bacterium | reverse complement strand
CAAGTGCTTTGTCGTACTCATGCCAGTTGGTGATCTTATAGATGGTTTTTGCTTTTTTCTTGGCGTGAACGATCTTAGGTATTCCTCCTTTGTTTTTCATATGTTTTTAGCATACCGGAGATTGGGTTGTGCAACAAAGCCGTTCTATTTCTAAATATTCCTTACTCATTTTTTTACCCAAAGACTCAAACACAAGCTTCACCGCTTTATGGTCGAGTTCAGGAAAAGCGTAAACCGTGCCCTTAGAACGTTTGTTGAATCTTCTCTGTTGTTTATCGTAATCCCCCATTGAAAGAACATTACGCATCAGCCAATACTTAAACCAACCAGGATACGTGGCGTGTTCACTTGAAAGGTAATTGACCCATCGATCCATTGAGCTTTCTTGATCCGTAATGACCGCTTGAGTAAGAGTCTCATCGGTAAGTTGTTCCCTATCATCTTGTCCTATGCGACGCCTCCATTCAAACCAACTCTTAGGAATCTCTGCTGGCTTAATGACAAATTTTTTATGAAGAATCTTCTTAAGCGCCTTGATACCACGTTCACGATCTTCTGAATTTTCTCGATTTAATAATTCTTGAAATCGATCTAGATAATTTTGGATCCTGATTTCTGGATTTTGAGGAAAAGGTGTCTCCATTTTTTGTCGTTTCTCTGTCCGTTTGGCAGCTGAAATAACTTCTGGTGTTGCATGAAGATCGTACTTCTTTTTAAGAAATAGAGGGTTTTGTTCAAACTTCATAGACATCTTTTCGAAAAAATTCAAAAAACATTAAACGTTTGTGGTGGAACCTGACTTATGGGCGGCAAACCCTCCAACCACAATGGCGATCATGTTAATCCAGTTTGCATTAAGAACATCTAAGTTAATAATGCTGGTCCAGTCATAGCCGTAGATAGGCTTCACTAAAAGGGCAGCGAAAAGAAACATTAAAATAATCCAGCCAAAAGCAGTAATAAAACGCGAAGCCCAATCATCTGGGGCTTTTCGGAAATACAAAAAACTAACCAGAAGAGTCCATAAAGGCGTAAAGACATTTCCCACAATAAACAATAATGGCTGACCTGTGACCTCGTACACACTCACAATGAGAAGCGAAACCGGATACCAGACAAGAAAGAACAGTGCAAAAAATCCGAGCCAACGTCTTGTTAAAATAAGACGAAAAGAAGAAAAATTCATAGAAGATTAAATCTCATAAGAAATTCAATAATAATGCCAAGAGAAAAAACAGCGATAAGAATCCATGTCAACGGTGCAGGAAAATTAATGCAGTGATGTGTTTTGCAATCACCGCTTCGACGCATCACCCAGTACATAACCGCTACGAGAATCCCTAAAATCCCTCCAAAAACACCTCCTACGAAACTAATAATGTCAATAAATTCACGAAATCCAAAATAAAAAAGAAGAACGGGAACAATACAAACAAAAAACCACGAGACACGATGACTTCGATGAAAATCAAATTTAAAGGTGTTTAATAGTTCAATGCCTAACACGAGATAAATCGAAAAAATAGTAATGGATCCCAAGAGTGCTGTGACGACTCTAAACGTCTCTCCTAGATAAGGAACCAAGCCTTCAAACGCCGTCACGCTCGTTGCTGGACCAGAGACACCGACAATGGCAAAAGAAAAAAAAGCGTACAAAAAAAGAATCGTGCTCATTCCAAAAAGAATGACCGGGCTCATGAGTTTAGAATGAGCATTTCCTAACACCTCCTTGATTTCAGGAACAATCCCCAGGCCGGCAAAAGCAAAAAGGATAACGCCGTAAGGAACAAAAAAATGAGAAACTGTCACGGGAACGTAATGCCTAAACTGAATATGAGGCAGGCTCGCTAAAATAATAAACAAAAAAAGAAAAAGAAGAATCACAATAACCATGACTTCAATTTTGGAAGCATATTTTAATCCTCCAAAAATAAAAAGGGAGGAAAAAATGGCAACAACATAGGAATAGGTAGAGGGCACTCCCCCCAACAAAGGAAAAAAAAGGGAATGCAAAAATCCTCCTCCAACCACCATGTAAGCGAGCATAGCCCCCCAAATACCTAAGGCAAAAGCTACGAGCGTCACCCATTTGCAAACAGGACCCAAATAAAGTCCAACATAGGAAACCAGTCGATGAGCCCCCGGAGTCTGAACAACAACCTCAGCAAACATGAGTTGAAGAATCGTTAAAAGAACTCCTAAAACCAAAAGTTGCAATAAACCAACGGTAAATCCGCTTTGGGTAAAGGCGTAAGGCAAACCAAAAACACCAACCCCGATCATGGCGCCGATCATCATGCCAATGGATCGAAAAAACGGAAGAGAGATGTTTCGCATGAATAAAAAGAATCCACACGTTAGACGCAAATTATACCACGAATCGCATTTGCTCTGAGTTGCCCGCGTGCTAAGATGCCTTGCGACTATGGCCCTCCAACAGAGAATTCCTCCTCAAAATCTCGAAGCGGAACAATCGCTCCTTGGATCACTCCTGATTGATAAGGAGGCCATGATTAAAATTGCCGATCGTGCTAGGGCAGAAGATTTTTACCGCGAATCCCATCAAAAAATCTATGAAGCCATCCTCCAACTGTATGAACGCCACGATCCAATTGACATTCTTTCCTTAGGAAATCGCCTAGAAGAGCAAGGACTTCTTCAACGAGTGGGCGGGCGGGCCTATTTGGTGGAATTATCCAACATTGTTCCTACGTCCGCACACATCGTGCATTACGCAGATATTGTGCAAAAAAAGGCAACCCTTCGCCGTATTTTGGAAGCAGCAACGGAAATTACACGTATAGGATATGAAGAGGATGAAGACGTAGAAGCCAGTCTTGATTTGGCAGAACGGGCATTATTTAACGTTTCAGAAAAATTCAACAAAAACACCTTTGTTTCGATCCGTTCCGTCCTTCATGACGCATTTGATCGCATTGATGAATTACATAGGGACCGAGGCAAGCTCCGGGGAGTTCCTACGGGATTTCGAGAACTGGATTCTTTATTAGCAGGTCTGCAAAAATCTGACTTAATCATTTTGGCCGCCCGACCATCCGTGGGAAAAACATCCTTAGCCTTGGATATTGCTCGTCAAATTGGCATTCAGACTAAACTCCCCGTTGGATTCTTTTCACTGGAAATGAGCAAAGAACAGCTGGTAGACCGTATGATTTGTGCTCAGGCGAACGTCGACTTATGGAAACTTCGAACCGGACGGCTCTCTGATCGCGATGATGACTTTCCTAGAATTGGAAACGCATTGGGAGAGCTCTCGGAAGCTCCGATTTTTATCGATGATGCGGCGGGGCTTAATGTCATGCAGCTGCGCACAAAAGCCAGACGCCTCAAAAATGAACACGGTTTAGGAGTCATTATGGTTGATTATTTGCAGCTGATGGAAGGCCGCAGCAGCAAAGGATCAGATAATCGCGTCCAGGAAGTCTCCGAAATTTCGCGAGGACTCAAAATGATCGCCAAAGAACTCAATGTTCCTGTCCTGGCATTGGCCCAGCTTTCCCGTGCGGTAGAACAAACAAAACCAGCCATTCCAAGACTTTCTCATTTGCGAGATTCCGGATCTATCGAACAAGACGCGGACGTCGTGTTGTTCATCTATCGCAAAGCGGCGGATCGAAACTATCGACCTGAAGATATTCCGCCAGAGGAACAAAGCATCGCTGAAGTACATATCGCCAAACATCGTAACGGTCCTACAGGAATGATACGTCTGTTCTTTGATAAAAAACGGGCTTCTTTTCAAAACTTAGAGTTACGCTCTGGCATGTCAGTTCCTGCAAGCTCAGAAGAATCAACAAGCGGATTTGCGCCACTAGCCTCAGCTCCTGGACAAAGAACAGCGCAAACCATGGCTCCACCGCCCATTGATCCCAATCCAGGAATGTGACAACTCTGGCTCTCATCGAATTTTAGAAAGATCTCATCTATAATGGTCTAGAATAAAATTTTAATGCATTCACACTGTATGTTTAGCAAATTAAAACACATCAAAGATTTAAAAAAACAAGGAAAAATGATGCAGGATGAATTAGCGACCGTGGTACAAGAAGGCACTGCCGCCTGGGGTAAGGTCAAAATGACCGTCAATGGAAACCGTGATCTTGTTGGAGTGTCTATTGATGAATCCATGCTTTCAGATAAATCAAAACTTGAGGAAGCGCTCAAAGAAGCCTGGAAAGACGCAACGGGAATGAAATTCCAAATGAAGCTAGCCAAAAAGATGCAAGATATGGGCGGGTTAGACATGCTCAAAAACTTAACAGGAGAATAATTTGTGCGTCGGTTCCCAGAACCTATTTCAAATCTTGTTGCCGCGTTCGCCCGTCTTCCAGGGGTAGGTCCAAAAACGGCCCTTCGTTACGTTTTTTATCTCTTGCAACAACCCAACAGTGACCTTGAGGTTATGGCTCGGGCCCTGATTCAACTAGGGGAACGGATTCATGTGTGTCGTTTATGTTTTACCTATACCGAACGAGAAACCTGTGAGATCTGTCTGGATCCAAAAAGAAATCCTTCACAATTGTGCGTGGTAGAAGAAGCTCGAGATATTTCTACGATAGAATCAACAGGGATGTACCAGGGCTTCTACCATGTCCTTGGGGGCAACTTGAATCCTATTGAAGGAATGACTCCGGATATTATTCGTTATAGACAGCTTCAGGAACGCCTGCAAAAAAATCCTTCCATTCAAGAGGTCATCTTAGCGCTCTCTCCTACCGTTCAAGGCGAAGCCACTATGCTCTTTCTGCAAAAACAACTCAGTCCCCACCAACGAACAATCACGCGTCTTGCGAGAGGACTTCCTCTGGGGGCAACCCTGGAATTTGCAGATGAAATAACACTGGGAGATGCGCTAAAAGGGAGAAAACAAATTTAAAAATCATCCGTTTTCACGGATGATTTTTAATTCTCGATCACTTTATGACTCGATTGCCTACTTAATAAACCCGCCCGCTTGTATCTCCCAAAGTTTCTTGTAGATATTTTCTTTCTTTTGTAAAAGCTCTTGGTGCGTTCCAGTTTCCACCACATGACCTTCGTCAATAACAAGGATCCGATCCATTTTCATAATCGTGGAAAGACGATGAGCAATCACGATCGTTGTTTTGTCACGCATCAGTTCTTCAAGGGCTTCCTGAATCAACGCTTCGGATTCGGAATCCAAGCTGGAAGTCGCTTCATCTAAAACTAAAATAGGAGCATTCTTGAGAATAGCACGAGCAATCGCTACCCGTTGTCGTTCACCACCAGAAAGTTTCACTCCACGCTCGCCTACATATGTTTTATAACCTTCTGAAAGCGTTTGGATAAACTCATGAGCATGAGCTTTTTTAGCTGCTTCGACGACTTCTTCATCGCTTGCATCGCGACGCCCGTAACGGATATTTTCCAAAATCGTCCTATGGAACAAGATCGGTTCTTGAGGAACTAGCGCGATGTGTTCTCGTAAACTTTCCTGAGTCACATGGGCAATATCCTGCCCACTCACCAAAATCTTCCCCTGTTCTATCTCAAAAAAACGAAAGAGAAGTTTTGTGATCGTTGATTTTCCAGCCCCGGAAGGCCCGACCAGCGCCACCTTTTCTTTAGGTTCAATCACGAGATTCATGTTATTGAGAATCTGACGAGTTTTATTAAAATAAAAAGAAACATTTTGGAATTCAATGCGACTCTCCTGAACTTGAAGAGTTGCGGCTTGAGGAGAATCTTGGACTTCCTGCGGAAGATCTAAGATTTCAACCATTTCATCGGCATCTGCAAGGGCGGTAAACACATGTCTTACGGCACGTCCGAAATCCCAAATTTTCATAAAAATACCAATCAGATATCCTTGGATCAAAGCAAAATCTCCAATGGTAAGAACTCCTTGCTGCCATAATTTGACCGAAAAATAAAGGATGACAAATTCGATCATTGTCATGAAAAAAGACTGGAACGCCTCCAAAAGCTCACCCAAATTCCATGTGAATGTATTGGCCTTGCGTAAACGCTCGGTCACTTCCTTAAACAATCCCTTCTCAAATAACTTTCCAGTAAATAGTTTTACTGTGATCGCATTGGTAACGGAGTCAGCTAAGACCCCCGTTGCCTCGGAATCAATTTCAGAGCGTTTGAAATCATAGGCCAATTTCCAACGTGCATAGAGAATATTCACGAACATGAATATCACTATCCAAACCAGTAAAATACTCGCAAGCAAAACGCTCCGGCTAAAAAGAACGATCAAATTTCCTGCGATCACAATCGTTAACGGAATGAAATGAAATTGAATTTGATCTGCTAATTGTTCAAAGGAACGTGAAAGACGGCTCACTTTTCGAACCAAAGAACCTCCAAAATTGTTGGAAAAAAAACGATAGGAATGCTCATGCAACGTAGAAAGGGATGTTTGTTCCAAATCCGCCATGATCCTAGGTTGAAACCAACTACTCATGAAATTAGAACAGCGCCACCCCATCCAGGTAAGCAATCGAAAACAAACGACAAAAATGAGAGTTTTTACAAGAAGTCCTGGAACAAGAGAAGATTCTACCACCACTTCCCCGGAGAGCAAATCAAAAAACCTTTTATAAAATAAAGGCGTAAGCACGTCGATCGTATTGGCAAACGCGATAAAGAAAAAAATCCATAGAACAGGACCTTTATAATGACGGATATGCTGCCAATAGACGTTTAAAATCCGTTTTGTATTGATATTGTTTGTTTTTTTCATAAAAAAGTTCAAAAGAAAATCGCCGTTTAAGCGGCGATTTTTTCAATCTTGATTCGAGTGAATGGCTGTCTGTGTCCGACGTTTCGTCGGTAACGGGATTTGGACTTGTACTTGATAATAGATACTTTGTCTGTTCGTCCTTGTCCTTGTACTTTTGCCGACACTGTTACGCCGCTGAGCGTGGGAGTTCCCACACGCGTGTTGGTTCCTTCCTCATCCGTAAGAAGAAGTACCTCAAAATCAACGGTCGCTCCTTCCTCTAAAGAAAGTTTTTCAATGTTAAATTCCTGTCCTTCTCGGACCAGGTATTGTTTTCCCCCTGTCTGGATGACAGCTAATGTTGCCATAAATCGATACCGCGGTTCCTCAATACCCTTTTAAGAGAGTTTTTGAAAAGTCTCTTAGGATAATAGTATACCAGCGTCATTAAGATTAACGCTGAAATACTACTCATTCAAAGGAGGAATGTCAAGAATATTTCCTACTTTTATTGAATTTTCTTGAACAAACCCTGCATTTACTTCTAAAACCTTATCCACAGGAACGGGAGAGGTGTAGATCGTTAAAGGTAGCTCTTGCGGCTGAGCCTCTTGAACAAACCCAACAACTCGACGGTCACTGATCCAAATAATGTCTATAGGAAACAACATCTCTTTCATCCAATAACCTTGATAATCCGTCTTCTCATGAACAAACAAGAGTCCTTCATTTTCAGGCAAAGAAACACGTCCAGACAGACCTTTTGTCTGTGCCCCACGTGTACTCGCTATATCCACAAAAATCTGCTTTCCATTAGGGAAACCGATGACGGATTCCAGAGGAATTATTTGTCGGACAAAAAAAATGGTTCCAAAGAAAAAAAGGAGTGGAAAGAAAAAAAGATACCATCTTTTAAAGAAAGAAAAATGATTCATCTCAACGATTTTTTATGTGGTTGTTTAATTTTTTCCAAAAGTTCTTTTTCCAATTTTTCTGCACGTGCATTATCTTTCACGATCTCATCGTAAAATGATTGATAAATAAACAATATTCTTGCATCTTGAAAGGCCCTTCTATGATCATCACTTGGCAATGGCAAATCTTTATAGTAGTCATCAGAATAAGACATGTTAATTTTTATTTTCTCAAGTTCTTTTTCCAATTTTTTGGTACATAAAATTTGAAAATACATTGCTCGTAATTCATCTATGTAAGTATCCTGCTCATCCGGATATAAGGTGTGACCGATTTCATGAAATAATAATGGGAAACAATTATTGCCACCTGTGTCTTGCATAATGATGAGCCCCCCTAAATTCATTCCTTGAAAATCACCTTCTACTCCACGTGTTTGTTTAAGTTTGGGACTCATCTTCTTGGCGAATTCCTCAAAATCATCTGAAGACAGAATAATAATGTTTGCAAAATTTCGAAACGATTCTCCTATTATTTCTTGAATAATTTTATCTACAATATCCAAAATGGCATCTTTATGTTCAACAACAGAAAAAGGTTCTTCAAAACATCTTCTTAAAAAAGTTTTTTGTGTTTCTAGAGCAGAGTGAATATGGTCTTCAAATATAAATTCTGGAGTTTTTCCATAACGTCTGGGCTTTTTTGGACCAGAAATAGAACCGTCTCTTAAAAATTCAATTCCGTATTTTCTGAAACGAGTAGTAATAAGCTCTCTTTCGTCTGATCGTTTTTCCGAATTCATATTGATAAAACTACTTCTCAGATAAATTTAGTAATGAAAAACTATACTCTGAACTCGTTTATTCTTTATACTCTCTCAACCACCAACGTTTAAAAAATGGAATCGTTAATGTTGAAAGAAAGAAACCGATAGTGGGGACAATGGCATTAATAAAAGGATTCCCTATTTTAGAAACAAAGAAAAAGATCACGACGACAATATAAGTGAGACTCAAAATGAGTAGTTTACGAGTCCAACTTGTTTCCCACGCTTTATCAGCTTCCACACGTGTATTACGAATCTTTATTTCGTTTAATTCTTTTTTTATTTCTTCGATATCCATCATAAAAAAATTTATCGGGCACTGTTGATTGTTCTTTGCATGAGAACGAAACTATTTCTCAGCCTCATGAATAGACCGTTCTATCATAAAATGCACCGCTTCGTTCATGTGTTCATTTTCAATACGAATATTTGGATGCTTGTTATTAAATACGCGATAGATCTCATCGGCAAAAGCTTGTCCGATCATCGGAACATCGGAATAATCCATAATAACAATCTTAAACTTTTCCAGTCCAGAAAGCACACGCCGCGCTTGAGACCTTGAGATGTGAACTCCGCCGAGCGTATATAAACGAACCCGTATCTCTGTTTTATCAAACCCATAACCCTCATCACTCATCGTATCGGAATATTTTCTAAATAGATCATTTAAGTGTTTCTTTTCTTTAAGATTAATCATAAAAATGACTTTTGTACCGCTTTTCATTCTTCCTTTTGGAGTTGTCACAAAAAGATCTGGAATCGTATTATCAACGATTAACTGATAACCATAACTATCAAGGATAAACTGATCTCCTGCTTTAGAGGTAAAAAAAATCCCCTCGCCTGAATGCAATTTTGGTGCCGTTGTTGTTTTACCCTTTAAAAGATCTTGAATGGCCTCAATTTCTGAATGTAGATGACGCTCGGACATAATGTTGCGATAAACACCTATACCAAAATCATCAACGGTAAACGAAAGTTGATTATGATCAATGGAAACAATGACATTTATTTTTTCAGATTTCGAATGTTCGATGGCATTATTCAGCATCTCAGAAAAAGCATAGACAAAAATACTTTTAATATTTTCTGGAAGATTCCGAAATGGATAAAACTCTCTCTCAATCTCGTCTAAGACTTTATGCTCTTCAAGACCTTTGGCGGATAACGTTTTATGATAACGAGTCGATAACAATGATGGATGTTGCGCCAAATAGTTTGGATCAACATATCTGGCCGAACGTGTGGAACCAATTTTCACAAGCTTTCCCTCTTGCACAAGTTGGGAAATAAGTTGCAAAATATATTGTCGAGAAAGTTGAAAAACATCCGAAAAATCACTCGTTCGTATAACCCCTTTTTCTTGGGCTTTTTTTACAATAAACTCTTTATGAATCATATTGTAAATAATTGTAAACCTACATTATTTAATTGTAAAGTCATTGTAAAGTAATGCCTGTCTATTCTTTTTTAATTCTCACTCTGTCGATCTTTCTGTACAAGCACAAATGCCAACAACCCCATCACCAAAGACAGGATCAACAGCGCGACGATTTTTTGACGGCTTTGGAGAAACAAAGCACTGACTCCAAAGGCTGAGGCAATAGCTACGTACATCATCACAATCGTGGTCTGACCCCAACCGAGTTTTAAGAGACGATGATGGAGATGTTTCTTGTCTCCTTGAAAAACCCTCCTAAGTCCTCCCTCTTTAAACCGACGGGTCATGATCCATAGAACATCCAACAAAGGAATTCCTAAAACCAAAAGAGCTGTGGCGACTTTTCCTCCGGAAATCACGGCGAGAATTCCGAGCATGTAGCCCACAAACACACTTCCCCCTTCCCCCAAAAAAATAGAGGCGGGATGAATATTCCAAAACAAAAATCCAAGATAAGCCCCCAGAACAACCGACGCGAGTAATCCAACATCAGGCTGATAATAGGCAGCGGTAAGAGATAACAAAAAAATCATCAGTACTCCTATACCGGAAACAGACGTTGCCAAACCATCAAGCCCATCAAGAAATTTTGTGGTGTACATGACGATCATGAGCCACACAAACACAAGAATATCTGACTGCCAGGCCTGTAACAAAAACACTCCACCAAAAGGATTGGTAAGTTTTGTAATCTCTATGCCAAAACTAATCGCTGTAAAGGCTGCAAGGATTGGAGCAATAATGGCGGTCTGTGGGGGGAGTTCGTATCGATCATCAAAAAAACCACCAATCATTAAAATCAATCCTCCCAACAACACCCCAAGATAATGATGCGTTGTAATGCTTCCTGAAGTGAGAAGATTGCCCGATAACAGGAGAAACATCGTAATGAACGTGATGGAAAGATAGATCGCTATTCCTCCTAATTGTGCTATCGGTTTTGTATGAATTTTTTTTGGAATGTTCGAGGGTTTATCGATGATATTCAGACCAATCGCCACGCGACGAACCACAAACGTCAGAAAAAAAGACAGAAAAAAACCAGAAACCGCATAAAAAATAAACGTGATCATAAAACACTTCCCTTTTCGATATGAATCTTCCCTCCTGACTCAAGAACGATCGTATCACGACGTTGAACCGTCCCCTCTAACAAAGCGTTGGCGATCGCGTTGTCGACTTCCTCTTGAACCAAACGTCGCAAAGGCCGGGCGCCAAACTTTGGATCAAATCCTCGATGGGCCAATTCAATGACAGCGCTATCTTCTGCTCTAAACCCAATACCTTTTGGTTCCAAACGGGAGGCAACAGTCTTCATAAAAAGTTTAGTGATTTCAAGAACATCCTGCTCATTCAAAGGCTTGAATACAATAATGCCATCGAATCGATTCAAAAATTCTGGTCGATAAATCGTTCGTAACTCCTCCTCAATAAGATGGGTTTTAATATGGGCAAGATCCTCTCCCCGACTGACAGCGTCTTGAATGTACTGTGTTCCTGCATTAGATGTAGCCACAATAATCGTATTGGTAAAATCAATAGTGCGGCCTGTCACATCCGTAAGACGCCCGTCATCAAATACCTGAAGAAACACATTCAAAATATCAGGATGCGCTTTTTCCAGCTCATCCAAAAGAACGATGGCAAAAGGATTTTTACGAACCGCTTCCGTAAGCAATCCGCCTTGCAGAGATCCCGGAGCCCCAAGCATCCGATTAATGCTTGAAGCGTCCTGATACTCGGACATATCCAAACGAATCATCTTCTGTTCGCTTCCGAAATAAGTTTCTGCGACGGTCTTAGCAAGTTCTGTTTTTCCCACACCTGTTGGACCTAGAAACAAAAAGGTAGCAATAGGTCGTGAACCAGACCGAAGTTCTGTTCGCGCTCTGCGCAAGGCTGCGGCAATCGCATTGACAGCTTCGTCTTGGCCGATCACCCGGCCGTGCATGTGAGACTCAAGGGAAAGCAATTTTGTTTTTTCATCTTCTCCCACAGACATGGTAGGAATTCCCGTCTTAGAACTGATGATCGAAGCGATATCCTCTGCTGTAACCAACGCGTCCGCCCCTTTGGTTTTTGCTACCTGTAAAGCCACCTCCCGAGCAACCTCGATCGCTTTTTTGGGCAGATAGGTTTCGTGCATGTAGCGATCTGAAAGTTTAACGGCTTTTTCAACAGCTTCATAACTAAAAATGACATTCTGTTCATGTTCGATCCCTCCGATCTTGGATTCCAAAATATGAATGGCGGTCTGCTGATCGGGTTCAGCAATAAGCACCCGCTGAAAAATACGACCGATGACAGAGCGTTCAACCAGCGCAGTATACGCTTGGGGAGTCGTTGTAGTGATCGCGAATGTCCCTCCGCGAGAAAGAAAATCGACAAGCGTAGAAGCCAGGTCCGTTGCCCCTGCAGAATCCTGCGAGACGATCTGATCAATATCGTTCATGACTAAAATAATATTTTTAGATCGAGACACTTCATAAAAAACTTGAAGAAGACGATCTTGTGCTTGAGAGGCATCAACTCCCGAAACCAAATGAGGAATGGAAATGCGAACAAGTCGTTTATCTTGAAGAATTTTTGGAACGTCTTCTTGAACCATGAGTTCGGCAATTCCCGCAATAAGAGCGGATTTTCCAACGCCTTCTGATCCCACAAGCACGACGCTTTGGCGTCCTCCTTCGATCACGCGAAAAATTTCTTCGATTTCCTTCTCACGATCAATCAGCATGGGAAGATGGCCTAAAACAGCGGCTGTGGTCAGATCTTCAGAAATGGCATCCAAAAGCGGAGTGGCCACAGAGGTCATCGACCGATTCATCGCACCGGTAGGTTTGGCGTACGCCGCCTTCTGGAAATGCGTATAGCGCTGGCGCATTTTTTCATGGATACGAAGCCACTCCAACATGTTCTCAAACATGGTGGGATCTACTCCCTTATCTAAAAAGACTTCCTGAAGGAACGCATCTTGATGATAAGCGCACGCAAACAATTCAAGAGTTGTTACTTCATCCGCTTTTTGACGATCAGCTTGACGAAACGTTTCAAGCAATAAACGTTCTGCCGACTCTGAAAGCGAAAGAGGCTTGCCTAGTTCTCGCATTTGGAGCTTGCGACCAATCGGATCTTGGATAGATTCAAACGTCAGCCCGAGGCGTCCAAATACGACAGAAACATCCTGAGTGTCGATGGTACCGATAAACAGATGAAGGGGTTCGACAAACGCATGACCGAAATTACCAGCCAATTCGAACGCTCGCTCTACAGATTTTTTTGCTTCTTCTGAAAAAAAATCAGAAATGTTTACAACCTGTGTCTCTGATAAAAGAGGAACAGGTTCGAGCAATTCTTCGGCATGAGGCATAACCGACATAAGCCTCTTGGATTGAGACTGATGAGCATATAATGCCAAACCGAATAAAAGAGTGAGAAAAATAAACACCCCTGCCCAAGAAGGTTCTGTCCAAAAAGAGACCGTTAAAAACAAAGAGAACCCCTGAAGATATAACAAAAAAAGGGCGATCAAGCCTGAAACCAACAGTTTGCCAAAAAGAATACCGCTCAACACTCTTGAAGCGGAATGCTGTGCTTCGCGTATGCGGGCATGGGCTTGGTCCATATCCATGGACCAGACGTACATCTTCTCTTGAAAAGGAATTCCCAGTCGCGCCATAAATTATAAAATAAGCACTCCGATCAAATGCATAAAAAACCCAAAAAGAGCGAGCGGAACAATCACCACAGAAATCATTCCAATCAACACGAGAAGAAAAATCCACACCCCTACAGCAAAAGATCGAGCAATCACCATAAAAAATCGAACAAGAAAACTGACAAAACGCCCAGTAAACGATGTTTCGCCATACATGGGCACAAACAAATTCTTTGCCCAAATATCTAATCCAAAAAACGCCACACTTCCCTTTGCTGAAAGAAACAATTTCGTAAAAATTTCTTTAAGCCCCTTTGAATACCACCAAAAAGGAAACAAGAGCCCCTCACGCAGGGCATCCGTGATGGTTATTTTGAAAATAAGAGAAGCCGATGGTTTGGTCATGTGTTTATTTTAACATAATAAAAGGGGTCAGGTCGGATTACGGACTTTTTGATATACTAACTCAATATGGCAAGACCACTTCGAGTAGAATACTCAAACGCTCTCTATCATATTGTCGCACGAGGGAATGCATCTCAAGAAATTTTTTTGAATGATAAAGATCGTAAAATGTTTCTTTATTGGCTTAAAGATGTCAGTCAATTCCACAACATTATTTGTCACGCCTATTGTCTGATGGATAACCACTATCACTTACTGATTGAAACCCCTGAAGCCAATCTCTCAAGAGCCATACGCGATCTCAATGGAAACTACTCTCAATGGTTTAACACTCATCACACACGTATAGGACATTTGTTTCAAGGTCGTTATAAGGCGTATCTCATTGAGAAGGAAACCTATCTTCTCGAGGTCGCACGTTATATCGTTCTTAATCCTGTACGTGCCGGTATGGTAGATAAACCAAAAAACTATAAATGGAGCAGTTACAATGCTACCGCCGGAATAACGAAAACTCCTGATTGGTTAGAGAAAGACTGGTTACTCAGCAACTTTTCTAAAAACAAAAAAATCGCGCAAATGGAATACTGCCGTTTTGTAAAAGATGGATTTACTCATCAAAATCCCTACAAAGATGTACAAAACAGTTTTATCTTAGGATCCCCTCAATTTGTTCATTGGATTTGGGAAAAAACTAATGGATCGGAAGAACAAAAGGAATTTCCGCGTGAGGAAAGAATTGTAGGAAGACCAAGTTTGGAAGAAATTTTTTACAATATCAGAACAAAAAAAGAAAGAAACGAGGCTATTATATTTGCCAGACTTAGGTGTGGATATCTAACAACAGAAATAGGAAAACATATTGGATTAGATAGGGCTGTAGTAGGAAGAATCAGCAGAGGAACTCACAATATAAAAAAGTCTAAAAAAAGTCCGTAATCCGACCTGACCCCTTCTTAACTTCTTCTTAAACAAAAAATCCGCCTTGATTAAAAGGCGGAGAGTTGTTTGCGTTTTATCATCCGTTACGCACGCGTGCGACGATGCTTCTTTTTTCTTTCTCGAATTCTTTCATCTCTTCAGGATCTGTCGGAAGAACAAAGACTACCGTATTGCAGTTGGCGCAATACTGATAGGTTTTTTTCTCATTGGGATCGGCAAAGGGTGGACGAGACGCAGGTGCACAAGAAAAGGCGTCGATTTCGTTTCTCCAGTGTTTAGGAAGCAGAACCTCTCGTTTAAATTGAACAGAAGTGCATCCGCAAACAGGACAATGCTCCGGACACGCATCCGGATTCTGAAAAGAGGTAAGAACATTCTTGTGAATTTGTTTCTGACTCTTCCCTCGATCCTCAGCCTCAAAAGAGTGGAAACAGGTATTGCACCCAAGTCGTTCTAACACTTCGTAAGAATATCCAGCTCGTCCCGGAGTAAGGGTGTCGCCCGGGACATACATGGTATTCCACACCCCGACGAGCCGTCCTTCTTTGCATGAGGGACAGGAACTATGAATCGGTAGTCCTTTGACTTTTTCCAAAGACATATAATTCTCCTTTCCGAGAGTGAATGCCTGATGGAACACTATGAAAAAATCACGAACCTGTCAAAAAAATTGGAGTTAAAAAATAAAATACAAAACCGTGTTCTTCAACACGGCTTTGTATTTTCTTAACGAAGTATTTTCACATTTGGATCTTCTGAATCAGGTTTTGGATCGTCCTGCGTTCCATTCATTTTTGGAAATCTAAGCTCCAATACTGTTATTCGATTAGCCGAAGGAATAAAACATATCTCACTATTTTTACGACCTCGAATATAAACGTTCCCATCACGAATCTTTACCTCAAGCACATTAATACCACTGACAAAACGGGCTCCTTCTGATGCATTTTGCCTACCTAGTCGTAGACCAGAATCATCATAGAATTCAACAAACACATCTTTTGCCGTTATTCCTTCAGGGAGTTCAAATACCGCACGTCCACGATTCACTTCAAGCGGAGGTTCTGGCTCAAATTTCTCTAAAAATGGATCCTGATCACGATCAGCCTCTGTTGCGCTTTTCCAAAGTCTCATTGCATCAAATTCACCTCTTTGTTCTGACATACAAATAAAATAAGTTATTAAGTATTAAAATACTATCAAAACTCATTGAAAAAATCTACGTTCATTATGGTAAACTTTACTCTACATGCTAGAACGATCAAATCCTACCTGGCCTTATTTTATGAACATGCAAAAACTGACTAAGCTTCACCCTGGTGACAAGATAGCCATTCTTTCGCCTTCGTTTGCTGCTCCTGGAATGTTTCCGGAGGTGTTTGAACTTGGGCTTAAACGTCTTCAGGAAATTTTTCAACTTGAACCGGTCGAGTATCCAACCACTCACAAGCTTGGAGCAACAACCGATGAGCGTATCCAAGATTTTATTCATGCGTTTCAAAACCCAGACATCAAAGCCGTTGTGGCTTCAATCGGCGGAGACGATCAAGTGACCTATATCAAAAGACTTCCGACAGAACCATTTATCAAAAATCCGAAACCTTTTTTTGGATATAGCGACAATACGCATTTCAACAATTTTCTGTGGCTCAATGGGATTCCCTCATTTTACGGAGGAGCCGTCATGACACAGCTTGCCATGCAAATGAAGATGGATGATTACACCATAAACTATTTAAAAAAAGCGTTTTTTGATTCAGGAGAATGCGAGCTAACAGCGAGTGAGACCTTCAATGAGGTGGGACTGGATTGGTCCGATCTGACGAATCTTCAAAAACAACGCTCGTACGAAAAAAATGATGGTTGGTTCTGGGATGGAATTTCAAAAACAGAAGGAATCACTTGGGGAGGATGCGTCGAGTCTGTCGACGAACTATTAAGACACGGAATTCAAATTCCCTCTCTAGAAGAATTCGAAAACGTTATTCTCATCATGGAAACATCTGAGGAAATGCCTTCGGCTGATTATGTTGCCAGAGTTTATCGTGCTTTAGGAGAACGCGGAATTCTTGAAAGAATCAAAGGCCTTCTTGTTGGAAGGGCTAAGGCTTGGGAGTTTGGTAAACCCTATACGGTTGAACAAAGAAAAAAATATAGAGAAGATCAACAACAGACGACCCTCAAGATAGTCCGTGCCTATAATAAAAAAATTCCCATTGTTCAAAACATAGACTTTGGTCACACAGACCCACAAATCCCCATGCCATACGGCATGCCGTGCAAAATAGATGGCCTTTCAAAAAAAATATTCATAACGTTTTAGAATTAAGATATCGAACATCTCTAAAACAAAACACCCCGCCAGACCAACGAGCATCCGAGCAGGATGTTTTGTTGGTTGGCGGGGTGAGCGTTTATTTTCTCTCGAGTGCTACTTTCAGTTTGTCGCGGAACGATCGAACACCCGCAACCGCAGCGCTCTCATTGGCAGGGGTCGTAGCGTAACACACTCCCCTGTTTTTTGTTGCTCGAACCATCATCTCACTACTCCAACTGACTATCATAAAATGATAGAAACCTGTTGGAGCAATATACGGCGTGAGATCATTGTTCTTCTTCATCACCTGGAGGATGACGGAATTGACGCCGTACTCGTCCTGGCAACCCAGCTCCGTAAATACAGCATCATCCAGATACTTTCTTCTTTTAAACACTCGTCCATCTCTGAGACCTGCTACGAGTGTTTCAAATGCGGAGATAATTTCACTTCCGCTTACAGGTTTCGTAAGAGAAATGGTCATTTCGATCTCAAAACTGACTTCGTCACGGTTCATTATTCCTTACCCTTCTACTGAATATTTGGTTGATTGGTCAGCAAGGCCACCAGGCGGGACGTGGAGGATCCATATCCTCAAGACCAGCATTGAGTGCCTTCACGGCATTGCGCCAGAGCTCGTCGTGCTCGGACATGAGGAGCATAATTGCCCCCATCACCTTATTCATATCCCCCAGAGCACGTACGACATGCCCGCCTGCACAGTACCAGTCGACGCGCTGGCCAGACATCTTCGCAACCTTCTGGACCCAGGCCTCCATGTCGGGGGAAGTGATAGTGTTAGTGATAAACACCATTGTTCCATGATCTCGAACTTCGGGATCCGGACCGGTCGGGATCGAGTTTCGTCCCTCGAGTTCATCGCTGACATCGGTGGCGTAGTAGCACACCTCAACGCCGTAAGCATGGTCATTGACCTGGATACGAACGAGACCCTGCCAGGCTTGTTCGAGCTCACGAAACTTTTTTTTGAGATCGTCGAAACTCTCGAAGCCATAGATTTCAAGGTCGTTCTCGCGATACTTATCACTAGTACAACCACCACTCTTGGTGTTGGTTACAAGGGACTGCAACCACTCGGGCAGCGGCCACCAATGGTCGAGCTCGTACATCTTGTTCTTGATCCATCCCTTCTCGGTTGCGAAGGAATGGAGGTTTTCGGGAATGAGCTTCATCAGACGATCAGCGAATGCCCCCCAGAGAGTCTTGGCCTGTTGTGCCAATTCCTCACGTTGCTCAAAGACACTGAAAATGCTCCGGTTTCTTCTGCCCATTGTCTTACCTCCTAATTTGAAGCAACAGGTTATAAAAACTTACGCCTTGTCGAACCATTTGCGTTTAATGTCCTCGAGAGCGTGAACAAGCGCTTACAGTTAATTCTAAACTTCTCCAATGATCTAGAATTTGTCAGAATGACGCGTCAATCTATCATAAAATAAAACTTTTGTCAATGATTATTTAAACAAAATGTCTTATTTTTTTTACTTTTTAAGATTTTTTATCTCTTTTTTAAAAAGTCAAAAATGGTAAACAAAATAAATTTCATTCAAACAAAACACCCCGCCAGACCAACGAGCATCCAAGCGGGATGTTTTGTTGGTTGGCGGGGCTAGATGTGATTAGTCCCACAAATTTCGATTTTTCTCCTTCCTTTTTTTCTCTTCCTCATCTTGTTTTTCGCTCTCGTGGCGTTGACCCACTCGAGCAATAACGACGCCATAAACTATCAACGTCGTGTAAAGGAACAATCGTCCCAACATTGAGGGGTACGATGCTCCTACAAAAAACTCAACGATCCCAACGACGACTGCGCCGATCACAAGCACCGCTAATATTTGCAAAAAACGTATCACCATCTTGACTCCTTGCTACCGGGTTACTACCGGGAAACTTCTCGGCCTACGAACAAGACCAATCCGATCAAGACTAACAGAACTAACCCTCCTATGACCGTCTTCGAAAAGACGGCTCCCAACAGAACCAGAAGTAACACACCGACACACATCCCAAACAGGAACAGTGCCAACATAACGTGGGCGACTCCATAAATCGCCAACGCCTTACGCAGTGCATTAAGCATTTTGATACCTCCAAAAAATTTGATTTCTTCTTTAAACCTCTTTCAAGATAGCATAAAAATTAGATTCCGTCAATAATTATAAACATTTTATAAATATTTCTTGTAGAACAAACGGTTTTATTTTCTAATTTTTTGATCATAACCTCTTTTAAAAAGTCAAAAATGGTAAACAAAATGAATCTTATTCAAACAAAACAACCGCCACTAGACGGTTGTTTGAATCCATTTATGCAGAGATTGCATAAGAGTTAGATAAAAGTGGAGGTTGTGGATGGTGGCTAAACGATAAGCGAGAAGTTCTTGAACGGAGAAAAGATAACGCAAGTAGGCTCTTGAAGTGGTTTTGCAAGTAGAACAAGCGCAGTAGGGATCAAGAACGGGATGACTAAATATAGCTACATTTTACCAGTTTCAAACCAAAAACTCATCCGAAAATAGGGATGAGTTTTTCAACAATCTATCATAACAAACGCTGTAGTCTCGTAGTTGTATACGTTCCTAGTAATAATCGGTCTTTTCCATATTTAGTAGATGCTTCATTATATGCCACCTCCATAGAAGTACCCACTCCTACAATAGTGTCATCAAAAGGGATGGCCAGTATTTGTTTTTTTGTGCGTCCAAATGTGTTTGAACTTATGAATTTTTTAGGCTTTGTTGCACAACCCAATCTCCGGTATGCTAAAAACATATGAAAAACAAAGGAGGAATACCTAAGATCGTTCACGCCAAGAAAAAAGCAAAAACCATCTATAAGATCACCAACTGGCATGAGTACGACAAAGCACTT
>JACPHU010000022.1 GCA_016188495.1 Candidatus Uhrbacteria bacterium | reverse complement strand
CGAGATTCGTATCTACAAGGATGGTGTCCTTAAACAACGCATTAACCGAGAAAACCCTTAACAAACCTTAATCATCGCTGTCGCCTGAATGTGACATGTTTGCTGACATGATTCATGTGACATCTTTGCTGGTTGACGACATTATTCTTGACAAAACCGTGTTTTTTTGATATTTTTATACGTTAATTTAGCTCAAATTCTTTTTTATGATTAAAAAAATACTTATTTTGTCTGTAATGGTTGCAACGGCAGTAAGTCCATTCCTGCCTCGTGTTTTCGCCGATTCTGCTTCTTGGAACACAAATGTCGCCAGTGCGGCATGGGATTACGATTATTATCGGGTTGAGCGCTTAGCGTCTGACCCCGTTTCTGACCTCTCTGAGGTTCAGAGAATGGTTTTTACGTCCAGCGAAGCCGCAAGCTGCCATTCTTTAGATAGCTGTGCGTTGGTTGATCTGACCATTTTTCAAAATGGCCAATCATTCAAGATTCAGGATGTAGATGAACAGGTTACGAATCTTTTTTGGCAGACCGCTCAGGATGGTCGATTTATTTATTTTATTCCCTCTTCTGATGAATCTCAGTGGGGGACGGTGTATGAGTATGACCCACAGACACGTTCTGTGAATAAGTTGACTGAGCTTGATCGTGGGGATGATGGTATTTCTTTCATGACGTTTGCCACAGACGGAGATCGAATTTACTCTTCTATCTTACAGAAAGATGAAGAGACAGGAGATATTGAATCTCAACTTTCTGTGACGGATTATGTAAGCGGTTATGAACGAGAGGATTTTACTCACACGCTTACTGCCCCTTGGCAAGAAATTACGGATGTTTCCAATGGGCTTGCACTCGTGAAATTTGAATTTGATGGAGGATTTGAACAGCTCTGGTTGGTCGATCAAACCGCGCGTTCCATGGAAGCGATTCCAGAAACCTGGACAGAACCGGGAGCGGATATTATTGGAGCCCATTTTCTTTCCGACGGTTCTATTCGATTTTTTCGTAATTTCCGTTTGTGGCAGTTTAACCCTCAAACAGACGTTAGTCCGGTTGATGCCGGAGGAGCTCATCTGTCTTGGTTGGCCGCTCCAGAACAGGCTATTGAAATCGTGGGCGATCGCATGGCGTATATTGATGAGGAGAATGGATTATACGTGAGTGATCTAAAGGGTGTTCGTAAGTTTGGAGTAGCCTTGAATGGTACATTCAATCTAGATGAAGATGCTCTTCATTTTCAAAATAAAGAGGGTAAATACGTGGGATATACGTTTTCCACAAATGTATGGGAAAACCGTGCTTATCAAGTCACAGATACCTATGAGGATGTCCTGGTTGGGTTGGATGAGAATGGAAACGTTTGGTATGAAAATACAACCAATGGCTATCTTCTCAATATCGGATACGGCACTGCCCCTTTATTGTCAGATCGCGAACACGCGTACTGGAAGGGTGTAGACGGAAATTTGTATGAGGTGACTTTTTCTCCTTTATTGGATCTTGAACGAACAGAGGTTGAGGCATTTAGTCCATATGATTCCACAGCGGTTTATTTGGTGAGCGATGGGCAAATCTGGTCCGTTCCTGATGAAACTGTCTATTTCACCTGGTTTGATTCCTGGGAGGATACTGTTGAGGTAAGTCCAGCAACGATCGGTGTTTATCTTGAAACTTACCAAAATAAAGGTGATCTCAAGATGGCTCCTGGAACTCGCGTCAAAGCGACCAGTTCTAAGGAAGTCTATGTTGTAGGTTCTGATTATAAGCTTCACTGGATGACCAATGAAACAGTCGCCCATGAGATTTACGGTTCTGACTGGAATCAAAACATCGTGACCCTCAAAGACACCTATCTCTGGAAATACGCCAAAGGTTCAAACCTGGCTTCCGGAGATGATGTGCGATCTATTTAATCGAACAAGGCCTTTGGAGCTCTTGATGGGCTCCAAGGATCCGTGTTGGATTGGTTTAATCCATCAGGGTTAAAAAACCAGAACAGTTGAAAAGGAGGGATCATGATGAGTGTTACGATTTGGCAAAAGTTGGAGGAGTCGTTCAAGGAGGCGGGGGAAACGATAGAAGATATCGTAGCCATCGCGATTGAAGGAGGTGGACGGGAACATAAGCTCCTTCAGATTAAAGAAGAAATTTTGAGAGAACTGAACGAGTCTCGTCATGGTAGAGGTTTGGGCGATCTACCTGATTTCATGGTTTGGACAGATCAAAACATCTATCTGAAATCCTTCAGAGGCTGTAATCAAGATGATATTTGTTCTTACGATTTGGAGCGGATACCAAAATATCCGACTCTGAAAGGTTTTTGTGAATAGGGAAGATCAGGTTATAAAGGAGATCCCATGAAGAAGATGCTGTTTTGGTTATTGTTCTTGTTCGCGACTATTGGGTTTTCGTCTGCCAAAATCGTTATGGCGCAGGAAAACTGTGTCAGGATCGATTTGTCGGACACGACCGCCGTGATCGAGAAGAATCATGATGTGACCTGGAAGTATGGAATAAACACTAAGCCGTATATTCCCTGGACCGTCGAAGATGGAACGGGGGAGGGAAAAGGGTGTGTCAACTTCGGTGATCTTCGTTTGTTCGAACAGGCGGGAAAGCGGGTCTTTCTTTACATACAGGTCGATGGGATAAATATTATCCTCCTTTCTGGTATGAATGAGGGAATTCTCGTTCGGTATCGATCGGAGGAATCCAAGCGCAAAGGCGGATTTTCTCTGTTTGAACCCAAGGCCACAGAGTTTGTCTTGAAAGGTCTTGAACCAGGATCGGCCATTGTCTTGGGAATTCTGGTGGTCAAAAAGGGGAGATTCGAAAGCGCTGCTCCCATGGGTTTGACCCATTGTATTGGGCAGTTCAACGATATCATCACGACTGTTACAAATTACCCAACATGCCCAGGTACAGATCTCCAACTGGAGGTGTTGGAATGGAGGAGATATAGGCCTTTTGGAGGAGGTTCTCTTCCAAAGAAAGAGAAAGGAGAGATCAGGGAGATGACAGATGAAGACGCTCGTGATCTGCAGTTCTTGTTTTCTCCCGTTCAAAAATAACTGATCCAACACAACTGACCGTTCTACTCATGTTTGAATGAGGAGGGCGGTTTTTTATGAATCAAAAAATACGAGTCAACGTTGACTCGTATTTTTACTTCATTTATTTGACGTACACTTCTTTTAATTTTCGCTTGAAACGATTTTTGATATCGATGAGATATCCAAGTTTTGCTCGTCGAACTTTGGCTGTTTTTACCAGTTCGATTTTGGCAATGACAGGGGAATTGATCGGGTAGATTTTTTCCACACCCACTCCGTCGCTTACTTTTCGGATCGTGAGAGTTCTGGAAATTCCAGCCCCTTTAACGCCTAGGATGATTCCTTCAAAAACCTGGACGCGTTCACGTTCCTCTCCCTTTGGCGAAACGTCTTTGATGCGTTCATGGAGTCGGACGGTTTGTCCTGCATGGAGCTCGTCAATATTTACCAGTTTTGCTTTATAAGCAGGTTCTGGTTTTTCAATGACCGTGCTTTCTGAAGCATCGCTCCCTGTTGAGGACTGATCTTCTGAAGCTTGGGTCTGGGAAGGGGTTGTGTCTTCAACCTTCTCTTCCGGTGTTGGTGACTGTTGGTCTGACATAGAGTGTTTGGTAAAAGCACCTTCCAGAGGACCGCATCCCTTTATTTTGGGGAATCAGCGTTCATAGATAAGTGTTAAATATGGCAAAAGGATAGCTTTTTTAAGCTTTTGCGTCAAGAGCCTTGAGAATCAGTTCAACAGTTTCTTCAGGAGTTTTATCTGTAGTATCGATGACAAGATCGTAGTTTTTTTTATCAAGATAATCTATAAAGTAATACTGTTGGTAACGTTTTTGGTCAGACGCAAGCCTTTTTGCTATGGCTTGGGCGACTTCCTCTACGCTGCTGTAAGGTTTTTCATCCGAACGTAATCCTTCTTTGGATGCGACAAAAATTCTTTGGGCCGCTTCTTGGGAGTTCACGTCGAGGAAAATTTTAAATGAGTGGGGAATGAAATGCCAAGAGAGTCGAATTAACTGGTCTAAAATCTAACCCGGGAGGAGTACGTTCTGTGAAATAAGAATCTAACCTTGTAAAGATGGAAGAATCTGTGAAAGGTGGCGCATATGAACAACCGTATGAGCCTTCCTTCAAGACGAGAATATCT
>JACPHU010000020.1 GCA_016188495.1 Candidatus Uhrbacteria bacterium | reverse complement strand
TTACCGTCAATGATTCGCTTGATGATTCCGTGTCTGTCTACTTCTTTTTGAGACATAGAGATTGTTTCCATACCTCACTATTGTAGCGAGGTAGGACATTTCTATTTCCCTCAAGTAGGACATTATCATTTCCGTATGACAACAAGACAAAAACCGTTGACAAAAGAGCTTTCTTGTTTTAGTTTGGATTCCTTAGTTTATTTTTCATAAGCTAAGATTTGAAAGGAGGTCTGCGTGTTACAAATTTTCTGCTTTTGTACCAGTTTCGTCCTCATGCTCTTTTTTTGTGGCGGAGATTGGGTTGAGACTCTCAACTATCTCTCCGGAATGTTCACTGTCTACATGGTTATAAAGGTTTTTTGGGTGAATTCTCTTATTCCTGAGATCCGGCAATTCCAACTACCGAAATTTACCTCGATTCCAGAAAAGATCAATTGCGATCATTTACCCGAGTTTGAAGAGAAGGCCGGCTCGTATGAACTAGGGGTATTTGTAAGGTTTCTCATTCAGAAGATCGCTCTCACCATGGATGAGCTCGTTGTTCAGCGTTTCTATGACATGCAAATGGAGACGCTCAAAGAAGGGATCGATTCAGAGTATGATAACGTGGAAAGCGAGATCTCCATTCTCAGTTATGAAGGGGTGATCGGAACCTTATTGGGATTGGTGACCTTCATGGCGCAAGCTACTCAATTGTTCAAGCTACCTGATACGAGTTCTCACGATCGTTTGACGGAGGTTCTCATACATAATTTGAGTTCTGTCAATTTGCTCGTTGTTTCCTTGGCGTTTGTGACCAGCATCATTGGTTGGTCTGTCAAAGGATATATCGGTAGGACCATCCAACAGCGTCGTAAGCAGAGTTTCGATTCGTTGCGAACCGTGGAAAAATGGTTACAACAGAATATCCTGGCTCGTGTGGCCATGTCCGCACAGAAAGTCATTCTTCTTTCAGAGGATATTCAGAGCCTAGGAACTCTTTTGGAACACGTCCAATTCAAGGCTCAGTTTACCAACGGAGGAGTCATCTGGACATGCGTACATTCTGACGAGAATATTTCTTCTAGAAATGGATGTAATGGAAATAAGGTAGAGATGGTTGCAGTGCAGGAGACTGGTGAAACCGTTGATGTTTCTGAGGTTTTATCATGAGACGTGAAAGACGTCGTCGTTTTTTACAAACGACCGATGCAGACGCATATGCTGATATTACCTTGGGAGGAATGTTGATTAGTATGGTCATGTTCCTCTTTCTTGCTGTGGTTGTTCTGTTTCTTGCCGTTCAATTGCGATCTGCACAAGGGGCGCTTGAAATATCTCAAAACGCGCTTGAAATATCTCAGCGTGAGTTAAAGGAACTTCAAGGACTTTCTGGAAATGGCGATGGTTCTGCCGTCTATGACCTTTTCAAGTATGATGAAAATGTTTATGTCATCGATCTTAAAGTCAGGTATTATGAAGAGGTCGATGATGAAAGATGGAAGGTGTATTATATCTGTCGTGTTCCCAAAAAATATGAACAACAGTGGTTTTTCCCCGGTTCGGGTGAAGGAGGAGGTACTTCTTTGGGAGGTGTAGCTCGGTAACTTTACGGATAAGTTAATCGCTTATCCGTTTTTATTTTTCGTGCAAAAAACAAGCCTCGCAGGCTTGTCAGAGAGGGTGGAGTTCGTACTCCATTGTATGAATGTCGATAATGATTACTTGAAGATACGGCGAAAGATAATAATTTTCTAACCGTTTTATTTGCGGTTGAGCAATACTGATCAAACGCGCTTCAGGCACGGTTGCTTGATCCAGCCCACATTCGCAATCGGATTCGGAAAGCAGAAATAAAATCGCGTAATCGCCAGATTCGGTAAAGTGGAAATTGATTTGATCTTTCTGTGCTTTTTGTGATGTGCGGATTGTTTCAACGTGAATTTTTCCGTTAAAATAATCTGCGGATGTCACATCTGGTCTTGTGCTTAAAAGAAAAAAGATAATGGTGAATAGACTTCCAATAATGAAGAAGCTTATTCCTAAGAGATGTTTTTGCAAGACCTCCTCCTTTAAATAAAGATCATGAGACGGCAGAGATTTGCCAACCGCTTAAACTTACATAGGAAGTTCATTTTGTCAACGGAATTGTGGTTTTTTTGTCGTTTCTGTCATCAACGTTTTAGAAACGTTTTTAAGTTCGCTTCCATCTTACCCGTTCGAGGGTTATACTTTTTAAGACTTTTATAACCGTTTATTTTATTTTTATGAATGAACGCAGTACTCCCGGCGGACGAGAGGATAGACCAAGGGTCCAACCTCGTGAATCTCAGACGTATAGATACGAAAAGGTATCCGATCCGCAATGGCTTGAAAGAATTGAACAAGAGATCAAAACGTCAAAGACGGTTACCTTCGAATTTGAAGGAAAAAGTTTAAAAATGGAGTATATCGAAGTTCCCGCCAAAGATTCTCCTGAAGAGAAAGAAGGCGAACACAAAGAAAAGGTCATTGTGTTAATTCCGGGATTTGCCGCCTCTCACGTCCCTTATGCTCCTCCTGTAAGAGAATTGGCTCAGTATCTACCTGGTTATCGAGTGATTTGTCTTTCTCCTTTTGATTCAGGAAAGAGTTCTGCTCTGAAGGGAAGCAGCTTAGAGAAAATGAATCGGGCCTATCACGAAGCCTTTAAACAAATGGGGATTGATTCAGAACATTCAAAAGCTACAATTATCGGCCATTCGCGATCGGATATTATTGCCCTTGGACTGGCTTCAGCTTATCCAGATCTTGTGAAGCAAATCGTTCTAATTAATGGCGTTTCTGCAAACCCAAGCGGTCTTCCTAAATTAGCCTACCAATTTACCCGACATACCATTGCATCCATTACTCCGGAAAGAATCAAACGGGCGTTTAAAGATGAGTATGGGAGGGATGAGCGGGATGTGGCAGAGAATTATTGGAGACAGACTATTGATTTTATGAAGAACATGCTGCAGTTTCCACAAGTGGTTCATCAATTAAATTCCCTCAGACAAAGACAAAACGTTGATTTACGCTCGCTTCTTTCATCGCTCGCATCAGACGTGCTTATTTTAAGCGGAACGGCCGATTTGACGGCCTATGAAGATACATCTGAACGTATTTATATGAGCCTTCCAGATAATGTTCGAGCGGAACACAGTATCGAGGTCGGAGGGTTGCATGATGAACTTAGTGCGCATCCGGAAGGTGTTGCATTAAAAGTCGCTCATTGGCTTTCTTCTTTGCGTAAAAAATAACCAGTGAGATCATTTATTTCTTTTTAAACCTCCTTGCGTCGGTCCGACGCATCTATGAGAAAAATAGTTGTTGTAAGTCATCCCAGTGATTGGCATCTGCAGATTCCAGGCGTAGAGATTGTTTCTGTGAAGGCTTATCTGACAGACCCCTTGTATCACGATTTGAGGAATGTTCGTATTTTTAATCTCTCTCGCAATTATTGGTATCAGTCAGCCGGGTACTATGTTTCGTTGCTGGCTGAGGCTCGAGGACACAAAGTCATCCCAAGTGTGACCACGATCCAAGATCTCAAATCCAATACCATTGTTCGGGCGCTTTCGGACGATCTTGATGACCTGATTCAACAAAAATTATCCAAAATCAAAGCGGATCGGTTTACCTTGAGTATCTATTTCGGGAAAAATCTCACCGCTCGTTACGATGAATTGTCTCAAAAAATTTATGGGCTCTTCCGTGCACCTCTATTAAGGGCACAGTTTATTTTTCAACAGAAATGGGTTTTACAAAGTGTGACCCCTCTTTCCATGAAAGAAATTCCCAAGACCCATCTTTCCTATATCCAATTGTTTGCTGAACAGTATTTTAATAAAAAACGATATATTGATTCTCAACCGTTTAAAGCAAATTTTGATTTGGCGATCCTGGTGAACCCAGACGAGGTTTCTCCTCCCTCGGATAAAAAAGCGCTTCAGCAGTTTGTGGAAGCAGGGGAGCGAATGGGGTTTGAGGTCGACCTCATTACCAAGGCTGACTATGAACATCTGGCTGAGTATGACGCGTTATTGATTCGTGAAACCACAGCCGTGAATCACCATACCTACCGTTTTGCTCGCACGGCCTTGGCCGAGGGCGTTGCAGTACTGGACGATCCGATTTCTATTTTACGCTGCTCTAACAAAGTGTATTTAGCAGAGGCTCTTGAGAAGGCGAATATTCCTACGCCAAAAACCGTCATTGTCCATAAAGAGAACAGAGATACCTTTGCCCAGCTTATCGGTTTCCCTATTGTTTTGAAAAAACCAGACAGTTCCTTTTCCCAAGGAGTGATGAAGGTTCACAATACAGATGAGCTAGAGAAGGCGTTAGACCAGCTGTTAGAGGATTCCGATCTGGTCATTGCTCAAGAGTTTTTACCAACGACCTTCGATTGGCGCATCGGAATGTTAGATAAAAAACCGATCTTTGCCTGTAAGTATTACATGGCAAAAGATCATTGGCAGATTTATGATTGGAGTAAAGACAAAAATCAAGATGGTCCTTCGGAAACCCTGTCGTTAGAGGAAGTACCTAAAGCCATCCTTGATTTAGCCATTAAATCTTCCTCATTAATTGGAACAGGATTGTATGGAGTAGATATTAAAGAAAGCGAAGGGAGGGTCTATGTTATTGAGATTAATGATAATCCAAATATTGATGCGGGCGAGGAAGATCGTGTTGCGGGATTAGCTCTTTATGAGACGATTATGACGCGATTACGCAGAGACATTGAAAAAACCATGCCTCCTTTATGAGATCTTACGCATTATTCGAACGTTTCGGTATTGAATTGGAATACATGGTGGTAGACGTACAGACGTTGGATGTGCGTCCTGCGGTTGACCAGCTTTTTTTTGATGCCACAGGATCATTTGTTTCTGATGTTGAGCGAGGTCCGGTCACGTGGTCCAACGAGCTTGTCTCACATGTGGTAGAACTTAAAGTGACAGATCCTGTTTCAGATCTTTTCTCCATAGAAGACGCGCTTTATCAAAACGTGTTAGAGATTGAAAAACTTCTTTCTTCTAAAGGATTGGGATTACTTCCAGGTGGAATTCATCCTTGGATGGATCCGACCAAAGAAACCGTTTTGTGGAAACACGAAGGACACGAGATTTATGAACGTTATCATGATATTTTTGATTGCCACCGCCATGGATGGGCAAACGTCCAGAGTACACATTTGAACATTTCTTTTAAAACAGACGAGGAATTTGAGAGACTTCATGCGGCTATACGAATGGTTCTTCCGCTCATTCCTGCCCTGACGGCTTCTTCTCCTGTTGCCAATGCACAGATGACGGGTTTGAAAGACACACGTCTTGATTATTACCAAACAAACCAGGAGCGACTTCCTGCGCTCGCCGGTCGTGTGATTCCTGAACCTGTTTTTTCGGAAGAAGCATACGAACAGGTGATTTTTTCGCAGATTCAAAAACAAATTGCTCCTTACAATGCCGATCACTTATTGAATCAGTATTTTTTAAATTCTCGTGGAGCCATTGCACGATTTGATCGCGGTTCCGTTGAGATTCGGTTGGTGGATATTCAAGAGTGTGTGCATGCCGATGTTGCTTTTTTGTCTCTGATTATCGAAGTGGTGAAAGAGCTTGCTGGGCGCAAGCAAGTCCAGATTGAAGAACTTAAATCTTGGGGTGTTGAGGATCTTTTCTCTGTTTTTCAAGGAACTATTCGTGAGGCAGGGGCGTGTAAACTCGATTCTGGTTACGCACGTGTGTTTGGATTAAACAAAGAAGACCTTACGGCAAAAGACCTCTGGGAATATCTCATTAAGCAACATGGTTTTGAACGCTATCATGATGTCTATCAGATGTATTTGGATCAGGGGACGCTTGCGGATCGATTGCTCCAACGTCTTCCTCCACAACCCCAAAAAAGAGAGTTGAAAAATGTTTACCTCTCTTTACGTCAATGTCTTTTATCTAATAGGTTGTTTCTATGAAAGTGCTTTGTTTGAATCTTTGGCAGGGAGGAAATTTGATGAATGAGATCCTTTCTTTTCTTCGAAAAGAAGATCCAGACGTTCTTGTGATGCAGGAAGTGTATAACGGCCATGACCTCTTGTGGGAGAGAAAGTTTCGTTCTCTGGACGTGTTGCGTGAGGAATTGAATTATCCTTATGAGCATTTTGCTCCCGCATTTTTGGAACGCACGAGTTTTGGCAAGGTAGAGCAGGGGAATGCTGTCTTATCCAAGTTTCCTCTTTTAGGATCAAAGACGTTCTTTTATGACGTTCCCTATGGCGAGCGAGAAGATTTGCCCCCGTATTATAAAACGACCCCGCGCAATCTTCAGCACGTGACGCTTGATGTACACGGTCGCATGGTTCATGTGTTTAATACCCAAGGAGTTTGGGGAGAAGATGGGGAGGACAATGACCGCCGCCTTTTCATGGGGAAGAAGATCGCAGAAGCTGTACAGCCTTATCAGGACGTTGTTCTTGCAGGAGATTTTAATGTTCAGGAAAAAACAAAGACAATAGGCATGATTGAGGGTCAACTCGTGAACGTCTTTAAAGATGAACGAACAACTTCTTTTAATATGCGTCATAAGACCAATCCTGGATATGCCACGGCTGTCGTTGATTTTATGTTCGTTAGTCCGAACTTGAACGTCAAAGACAAATGGTCTTATGATGAAGATGTCTCTGATCATTTGGCTTTAGCTGTTGATATACAACTCTAATATTTTTTAACAATCATTTTATGTTTGAATTACCAGACCTTCCATTTTCTCCGGAGGCTTTTGTTCCTTGGACTAGCTCAGAAACATTCGCTTATCATCATGGGAAGCATCATGCCGGATATGTCAATAAACTCAATGCCGCTGTTTTGGGGACTGACTTAGAAGGCAGATCTCTTGAACAGGTGATTGCCGCCTCTCGCGAGCAAAACCAAAAAGTGTTTAATCTCGCCGCACAGCATTTTAACCACAGTTTTTTTTGGAACTGCTTGAGTCCTGAAGGCGGGGTTCCAACGGGAGAACTTGCTTCAGCTATTGAAAGAGATTTTGGATCGTTTGAGGCGTTTAAGAATCAGTTTACGGATATTGCCATGACTCATTTTGGATCAGGTTGGGCTTGGCTTGTCAGAGGAGCGGATGGGAAACTTTTTGTGAAAGGGTTTCATGATGCCCAAACACCTGCACAAACAGATGAAACACCTCTTTTAACCTTGGATGTGTGGGAACATGCTTATTATATTGATTATCGGAATGATCGAGGTGGGTATATTGATGGATTTTGGAAATATGTGAACTGGAATTTTGTTCTGGAACAATTAACATAACTTCAAAAATAGAGTGAGAACACTCTATTTTTGGTTCTCTTATTCTTGACATTTGGCAGATGTTAGGGCAGGATTTATTCTCGTTCTTTAAAAACCATAAGGAGGGATTCATGAATCCATATGAGATTCTCGACGTTCCTCGGGACGCGGATCAAGAAACCATTAAACGCGTTTATCACCGCCTTGCCCGGGAGACGCATCCTGATTATCACGGAGAAATGTTCCTTTCTCGATACAAAGAAATCGTCGAGGCCTATAAGATCTTAGGGGATCAAGAACGAAGAGCTGTGTATGACTTTCAAAGTCGTCCTCCAGCTTCAGTACAAGATTTATTCAATACAGATGCTGGGAGAAGACTTTTATCGACGTTGTTCCCTCAAGCCCCTGCCGCGCGAAGAGACGGGGAAGATCTCATTGTCTGTTTAGATGAAGAAGATGGCTATGTATCTTTTCCAGACTTTCAACATCCAGGGGAAACATTGAAAGTTCCTATTGGGTTTTCTCATCAGTTTTGTCGGATATCTGATCGTGGGGCTTCAGGCCATGGTGGCGGAGCCGCGGGAAGACTCTTTATTCTTCCCACAACAAACAAGGAGGGTGAGTAATGAATATGAGAAGGGAGTTTGTGGCTTCGTTTGGATCGTATGTGAATGACGGGGGTGATGTGCGCAAACGGATCTTAGAACCCATTTGTGGAATGTCTCCCGCGTCTATTCTGGAAGGTTCGTTGTTATTGGTTTGTGATCTGGCGGCGCTGATGACCTGCGCTGTCTATGTGGATCCCAACAGTTCTGCGGCGAAGGATCTTTTGTCCCGTTATGAAGTCTATAAACAGAAATGCCAGGAAGCCGAGGATCGGTTTGAAGATCCAGAACAGATCGAGTTCAATCCAGGATTTGCGGATTTGGAGATCGTATTGAATCCCGATGTTCCTGAGTTGAAGACGTTTATGGAGACGTTTTGTACGGTCAAATACGGAAGAACTTTTCTTGGAAAAGTTTTCGTCTGTCTTATTTGGGCTCACGGAATAAAAACGATGATTCCTAATAAACCCAAGATCGGAGGAGTGAAATGCTCGCTGAAATTGTAAAGAAACCAGAGGTTTTTTTGGTAAGCCTTCTCAAAAATCCTGATTCGGTGAAGAGGTTAGTGAATCAAAATCCAGGAGTTGCTCTTGCGGCACTACGAGAGGTGTCTGGATCCGGATCCCTTTCTCTGTCAGTGCAAGCCAGGGCTCTGGAAGAGATTCTTGTTCACATTTCCTCCAACCCTGAAAGAGTTCGCCAACTTTTGAATGACCACCTTACGTCTGAAACGCAGGCCGAGATGATCGCGGTTATGGGGGATCGTCCTTCTGTGGCGTGTCAGGTTGTCGGTTTTGAGACTCTGCTCGCTGCACTGGAAATGGATGTTTCGAAAGATTTTTCTTCCAGACTCGAGCCGTGTTTGCTCTTGAGAGCTTGGGCGATGAATCTCAAAGATCGGCCTGAGTGGGAAGATGAGTTGGAAATGGAGATCGGCGGTCACAGTCTGAAGACGTGGCTTGTCTTCGCTGTGTTTCAAGAAAGCGGATGCGATTTGGAAACGCTGACTCCGGACATGTGGTTTGAGGTTGGACTGGAACCCGATGAAGCGTTGGAAGTGCTCCAACGGCTTGAGGCTGCCGCTGATGATAGTGTTGATCTCTGGTCACATTGGTTCAGCGAGTTGAATGTGGCTCAGGCGCGACAACGACTGCGTGAACGAACGCAGACGTTTGAAGAACAGACTTCTCCATCGACGATCAGGAAGATTGCCCAAAAGATGGATGTCTAAAATAACGGCCCGATCAGTCACATGCGCCAGATATGTGCGCTGATCGGGTATTTTTTTTCTCTCTGTATTGTAGTGGTCTGAGCAAAGAAACCAAATTTTTGCTTAGCTCATTTACAACCGAATAATTGTTCTTCATAAGGAGATTCATCATGAGTGAACACGCTCTTGTTCTTGTAAAAGAACGTTTTTCCGATCAACAGAAAACTTCAGAAGAACGAGCCGCAACGGAATTTGAACGATTCCTTCTTGCTCTTCAAGCGCGTCAACAGGTCACACGTCACCTTTCGGGTGACGCGATTGTCTGGTGCGATGAACCGATCGAAGATATTTTGCTTTCTGGAATTGCCGTCGTTCTGCATGCCATTGCAACGAAATATTTTGACGAGACGCTTCAATCACAGGCTCAAGTTCAACGTATTGTTTCGCGAGTAGATCGACTCATAAACGCAGGGATTGTCCTGGTGTATAGAACACCAGAAGCGGCAGCCTCCGCGTTTGAACAGAACGTTCTTCTGCTTGTGCGTCATGCGGCTGTATTAGGATATCTGCCTGGCATGAATGTTCCCGTTTTTGGGTGGAGAGGTCTCTTAGAAGGGAATGAATCCCTTTTTAAGGTGTCTCTTCCCAGGAATGTCGATCCATCTCTTCCAGGAAAAGTATTTGAATATTGGCGAGTACCTTGTGCACTGTTTTTTAGTCAACTCACGAAAGCGGCTGGCACGCAACGAGAGCATCTCTCCATTCTTCTCAGAGAATTCCTTACTCTTAATCGAATGGCCTTTGGACGAGAATTTCTTTTTTGCGTGGATGCTGACGCGTATGTGACACTATTCCAACAGGCCATTCGGTATTTGGATGTGACGCAAGAAGCCTTTTTTCCTCTGTCGGATATGGAAGATTTGGAACAGAAGTTCCGTGGATTTAGACAGATGTGTGAGATATGGCGATCTTTTCGGATTCAATATAAAGATTGGGGAACCAGTCTCTTTTCACGATATCTCGAAAGAGAATGGTTCAACACACAGATTCTGTTAGCGCAAACAAATGCCGATCTTGATCAGGATTATCTGTCAGGAACAGAGTCTTACGTTGCAGCTTTATCGAGTCTTAAAGGTTGTGAATCCACTATGGCGTTGGAACGAGTCCGTGATCGCCTCAATAAACGTCTTCAACATCCGTTAACCAGTGCTCAATGGAGTCTGTTAGAGAAAAAAATTTTTCAGCAGATAGAAGTTTTTCTTCGATGGGATCCGCAAATCATCGACGAGCACGTTCTTAGTTTTCTGCTTATTCGTTTCTCGGAAAAAGAAACCTTGTTGGATTCTCGCAGGGCATTGGCTATTGCCAAGGGAGATGAATCATCCTTTTTTACGCAGATGCGTCAGACCGACGTCTCACTGGATCAGATTTATGCGTACATTGCCTCTTCCATAGATTGGGCAATGCTTCTTGAAGAAGATTGGAAAGAGTTGATTGATGCCCATGTTCTTCCACCCCGTTTTATTGTCGAGGGATTGAAATTTTGTAGACCCAAATTCAGGACAGGAGTGGTAAAAGAGCTGCTTTTAGATCGCGATTCTCAATCGTCCACCATTCAACTTTTGATTAAACGAGACCTCGTTCAGATTGATTTTGACTTTCTGATTCAGTATGTGGAGGTGTTGCCACCGATCTTTTTGGGTGATCGTCTTTCAGCGTTGCTTCATAAAGCTGCAGAGGATATCCTTGATTCTACGATAGTCGCATTTTGGAGAGCGTTAGGACGAACGACTCCCGATCTTGCGCAGAGGTTCGTAGAGAATGAAGATCATCGAACGAAACTGTGCATGGTTGTATCAGAGGTGATTACGTCCACTAACCAACGAGCGACCTGGAAGTCGTTTGATGATGTCAGGCGCAATCTGGGCGAACAACGGTATTATGAGCTTCTGTTTGGGGCTGTTGCCTATGCCAGGGAGGATATTCGTACCTGTGAAGATCCTATCAGGCTCAATGCCTGGAAAAAGACATGCATCCAAGGATCAGCGGTTTTTCTTCACCCAAAATTATTGGGAAAAGCTCTCGCACCATCTGAAATACACAGACTTCTGAAAACTTATTCCGAGCAACGCGCTCGAATATGGGCAAAACTGCCATAACACGCTTTAATGCGAGGTATTTCACCTCGCATTTTTTGTAAGATTTTATTGACAAAAATCGTTTTTTTCTTTATTATTGTACCGACTTGGAGTCGTCCAAGGAGTGGTCATTACGACCAGAAATTGAACAAAACGAGGTTAACGATGAGTTACGTACAGATCCGTGGCAATGGTGGTCGTGAGCTCCCGAGTGTCTGGCAGGGTGAGAAAGTTCCGGTGTGTCGAGAATTGGTCCTCCAGATTCCTGAGATTGAAGACCAGCGTCCTACCGGACGTATGATTCAGGAAGAAGCGTTCTCCAAACAGACGACGCTCGTTCAGGATTATATTCACGCACTGGTTCCCGATGGAATCATCGAGCATATGGGACGTCGAGAGATGCTCGCCCTTCCTCTCAACACGTCCTCTCTCTTCCTTCAGGCGGTTCATGCCTGTTTCGCCAACCACTATCCTCTGGCTCTTCGACCTGAGGTGTTGATGCAGGTGGTATTGACGCAGATCGCCGAGGTCGTGAAACGTAATCCAGAGCATTATCGAGATCTGTTTACTACCAGTGCCAAACAGGAGACGATTCGTGTTCGTCACGACGGGCTGTTACTTGGGAATTCCAACAGCCCGTGGCATGAGGCGATCAGGATGTTCCATCCGGAGTTACAAAAACGAGTACCTTCACATATTATGGGAGATATGCTCGCTCCGTTCACTACGGATACAATAGAGGCCCAGCTCGCACGTCTCATCAGTTTCATGGATGCCGCGAGTAAGTACTACAAGTACGTGGTCGAGACCCGTTGCGGTATTCCTCGCGTGCGCATGCTCGGTACTCGGGATGATTGGGTGACCCTCGCGCAGGCGGTTAACAACCTGAGCCGTTTTTTCGGTGATAAGCTGGGTAAGTATTTTCAGGAGCTTATTCCGGTTACGCAGAAGCTTGCCAGTCAAGCTTCTGGTGAAACCACAGATGACCGTTTTTGGACCTCTCTTTACAAGTGTGAAGGAAAGTCTGGTACACCTCAGTGTAACGGATGGATTACCGCCCTGTTCAATTACGTTCAGAATCCCTATCCAAGGGGAAATGCTCTCGTTGAGAAATATTCAGATGAAATTTATGGAAGGGATTATGAGAATCAGCGTGAGAAGTCATGGGAGTTCAGTTCTATCGCTCATAATTCAGTTCCTTCACTTATTTCTCAGACCCCTTTCATTTGGGATTATCATGGAACCGAAATTCCCATGATGTTTATGGGTGGAGTTCTAGGTATCGACGATGTTGGTGGGTGTCTGACCCCGAGTCTGAGCTATGCCGTGATTCGGCTCCCGGCCACTAACTGAAAACTCTCGTTCTCGCGCACCGATTCTCATCTTGAGGGTCGGTTTTTATAAAATTATTGACATTTATTGTAAAAATAGATTAAATAACCACTTCGTTCTTTCAGAAACAACAAGGAGGAATTTTATGTCTACTAAGATGTTGAATCCAAACCCATTGATGCTTCTCCGGATCGCTCAGGGGGATGCGTTTGGGATGGCAGCAGAATATCTGTGGTTTCCTCGTGATACAGCTGTACGTGAGGCTGTACTGAGGTTTGATCGCTATATTGCTCATCCAACTCATGGTCATCAGTCTGGGGAGTATACAGATGATACCCAGATGTCCATTGCTGTAACGGAAGTGTTGTTGGAAGGGTATCTGTCAAGTTTCTCAAGACTTCAATTTGCCAATGCTTTCGTTCGTGTTTTTCAACGCAATCCAAGAAAGGGGTATTCCAGGGATTTTCAGGACTTTCTTGAATCTGAACAAGCACGGACAGGACCCAGTTTCTTGTCTCATGTGGGTGGAACTTCGGACAAGAATGGCGCTGCTATGAGAGCTGTCCCAATAGGCGTGTTGGCTACTGTGGAAGAAGTGATCAATGCAGCGCTGATGAATGCCAGTATCACGCACGATACTCACTGGGGACGTTTTTCTTCGGTGATTGTGGCTCTGTTGTCCCATTTTGCTCTGTATACAAATCGTCCTTTTTCCGAATTTTCTGACTGGTGTAAAAGGGAAAACGTTGGGAAGTTTTATCCTGAGTTTGATCTGACTCAACTTCAGAGAATGATGGCTGTTGTGTGGAACGGTCCAGTGCATGGGATTCGTGGGCAATGTTCTGTTGCACAAGTCACCGTACATGCAGTACTCCATCTACTTACTCGAACGGATAGTTTGTCTTCAAGTATGTTGCAAGCGGTCAGATGGGGAGGGGACGTGGATTCGGTGATGGCGATTACCTGGGGAATCCAGAGTACACGTATTCACGAACCGCTCCCTGAGTGGCTCGAAACCGGACTCGAAGACGGTCCTTTTGGTCGTAGGTTTCTGATCGATTTGGGAACCCAACTCATGGGCAAGTATTCTCGCTAAACACTCATTTTTGGGTGTTTTTTCATTGACAGTTTCTTCTAGTTTTGATAGCGTCCATGGTTCGTATACGGTTTGACAAGCGCCTACGACGGTTGTTTTTACCCTGGAGGATAGGCATGAGATTTACAACCTTTCTGTTTCTTGTCATTTTTGCTCTTCTTGTTTTCCACACAGGTTTGACGATTAAACAAACCGCGGTCAAAGAAATTCCTTATTCTGAAGCACTGTGGCTTATTCGGTCGGATCGTGTAGATTCCGTCATCGTCTCCGACGGAGTACTCAAGCTATCGCCTCGGTTTGGTGTTGAAGCCAACAAAGAGCTCAAATCGAACGTTATTTGGAAAAGCGTTATTGCAGGCACGCCTGAGGTGCTCGAAGCTTCTCTTCTGGAGCATGGAGTCGCGTATGAGGCGCGAGAGCAAAGTTGGCTGTCAAAGTACTGGATTTCGCTTTTGTGGATCGGGATTTTAGTGTTTTTTCTTCTACCCGGATTGTTTGCGAAGCAAAAAGAATCGTTCTCAGGCGCGGTGGCGTTTATGAACCATAAGGGTCGTCGAGCAGAGAATGTCAAAACGACGTTCGCCGATGTGGCCGGGTGCGAACATGTCAAAATGCAGCTCCAAGAGGTCATTGCGTTTTTAAAAGACCCCAAGAAGTTTTCCCGTCTTGGAGCCAAGGTTCCTAAGGGGATTCTTATGTACGGTCCTCCGGGGACAGGCAAGACACTGATGGCTCGTGCGGTTGCCGGAGAAGCTGGAGTGTTGTTTATTCATATCAGCGGTTCTGACTTCGTCGAGGTGTTTGTCGGTGTGGGCGCGGTTCGTGTGAAAAAACTCTTCGATGATGCGCGTAAGATGGCCCCCTGCATTGTTTTTATCGATGAAATTGATGCGGTCGGAAGCAGGCGTTCAAACGTGACCTCTGCAGGTGACAGCGAGCGGGATCAGACCATTAATAAACTTCTCGCAGAAATGGACGGCTTCGAACAGACCACAGGTGTTATTATCATCGCCGCAACCAATCGTCCGGATAATCTTGATGAGGCGCTTCAGCGCCGGTTTGAAAGAAAGGTCTTGGTGGGACTTCCCGGTCTGACGGCTCGGGAGCAAATCCTGAAAGTTCATGCCAAAGGAAAAGTGACCAACGGCATCGATTACATGCATATCGCTCGTCTGACCCCAGGCATGTCCGGAGCTGCTTTGGAGAATGTCTTGAATGAAGCGGCTCTTATTGCCACACAGGAAGGAGCAAGCGCTATCAAGACAAACCATTTGGTTCAGGCAGTGGAGATTGTTGCAGTCGGACATAAGGATACAGCCCGCTGTCTCACGGAAAACGACCGCCAAACGGTCGCGCTTCATGAAGCGGGACATGCGATCGTCAGCGCTGCCTTGGGCCGTGGCAAGCAAGTCGCTCGAGTTTCTATCATCCCCACATCATATGGAGCGCTCGGGTACAATCTCAATACTCCCGAGGACGAAAGCGATGCTCTTTTGCGACATGGCGACGAATTGCTCGATGACGTCATGTGTCTTTTGGGTGGTCGTGCTGCAGAACTGGTCGTAAGCGGCAAGACGTCCACTGGCGCTTCCAATGATTTGCGCAGAGCCAATACGATTCTTTACCAATATGTAACCCAATATGGGTTTTCGGATATACTTTCTAATCGAGTTCTTGTCGAAAATGAAACACGATGGTCGGAAGCGACGGCCCAGACGGTTGATGCAGAAGTGATTCGGCTTCTGGGGCAATGCTATGCCAGAAGTAAGGCTATTATTTCCAAGAATACATCTCTGATCGGTATCCTGGTGGGCGATCTGCTCGCTTGTGAGGAACTCTCCGGTGAGAATCTCTCCATACGTCTTTCTCAGGTAGAGAATCCTCAAGCCGTGAACCCAAAAATTCATTTCATCGCTAAGTAAATACAAAAAGGACATCTGGTATCCTGTGAGGTGTATAACTCTTCACAAGAAAACCGTATGTCCTTTTTGTATTCTGAGAATATCACTGAACTTTTTATTTGGG
>JACPHU010000018.1 GCA_016188495.1 Candidatus Uhrbacteria bacterium | reverse complement strand
GAAGATATTCTCGTCTTGAAGGAAGGCTCATACGGTTGTTCATATGCGCCACCTTTCACAGATTCTTCCATCTTTACAAGGTTAGATTCTTATTTCACAGAACGTACTCCTCCCGGGTTAGATTTTAGACCAGTTAATTCGCCAAGCTTGATCTTTTAGAATCGTTCCAGTATTCTATCCCCGTGCTGGTCAAAGGAAGAAAGTGATCATTATAAAATAGACGAATGTAAAACGTTCAAAATTGGATGAGCTGCGCCGGGCTGGAGGTAAAAAATTTGTGAGTCGTAGCTTAAATCTACGGCGAACAGATTTTTTCCCGAAGCCCAAGCAGATTGCCAATTTTGGACGTTTTACCATGGAGAGGTACCCAAGAGGCTGAAGGGGCGGGTTTGCTAAACCTGTAGGTCGGGGTTTACTCGACGCGAGGGTTCGAATCCCTCCCTCTCCGCCAGCCACGCCAAAGGCGTGAACTAGAGTCTAGTTACTAGAACCTAGAGTCTAGAATCTAGTATTCATCATTCAAAATATAGTTACGGAGAGGTGGCCGAGCGGTTTAAGGCAACGGTCTTGAAAACCGTCATACTGAAAGGTATCGCGAGTTCGAATCTCGCCCTCTCCGCCAGGACAATTTCTTATCGACAGACTCATGTGCGTCAAAACGCGTGTGGTGGCGATGAGGTGTGGTCTCTACACAAAACAACCCAATATGGGTTGTTTTGTTTTTGTCTGAATTTTCTTTTTAAGCATGAAGAACCTTTAAAAACGATTTTGATTTTCTGTCCATCGCAATCAATTATCAGTATATGCTCAATCGAACATTTCACCTCCCATCTTAATTCTTGCATGTTAACACTGGATTCATTGGTAAATTTTTTTAACCAAAAAGGCCTTTTTATGTTAAAATTGGTTAAATATGAATCATCTAGCAACTACTTCCAAAATGCTCTTTTCCTGCAACGGCATCAATCGCAGAACCCTATGAGTATCTTCAATCCCGAGTTCAAAGAATTCTCTGAAACCAATTTTGAGAAGAACAAATTTTCCCGTGAAATCGAAGCAAAACTTCTGAAAGCTCTTTCGCAGGGAAAGGAGAGATTTCCAGACATTGTTCAGTGTCCGAATAAAGCCTGTGAAAACCCACTCAAGGTGGAGATGAAAAAAGAAGAAATTTTTTTACTCTGCGGAAATTGTGGATGGGAACAGGTAGTGCGGAAGAACGTTGCAAGCCAATAAAATTCATATTACCATTCATACCAAAAAATGTTGTCTCATTTGATACGGAACACGAGTCTGTTCAGGAGGTCGTTCAAGAAATTGTGAAACAATTTTTTTAAGAATTTAAAAACCCGCATGCTCATACAGCACACGGGTTCGTTGGACTCGAGATATTCAACTTCCACAAAGAGTCCGTTCTATGAAAATTGAATCAGGTCCTTCTTGGAATGGTGACTGCGGGCAGAATCGTGGCAGGCGCACGGGTAGGCTGTACCTAGCTAGTCCTCATAGCAAGATAACGGTAATACCTTTGCTCAGCTCGATAGAGATGATCTATCTCTTCTTCACGGATATACGGGTCAGCAACAGAGAGATCATCGGCGAAATTATCAGGAACAATATATGCTTTTTCCTCTCCCATATAATTTGCTCCCTGCCATGAATTTTCCATGGCACGATTATACTGAGGACGATAGTCGGGGGCATCAAAGCCCGTTGCCACCACCTGAGCAAAAAACTGCAACCTTTCGGAATCGTCAGCTATCTTCCTGAGAAGATGTGCTGCCGCAGGGAAATACTCCTGCAGGTCGAACTCCCCCAGGAGATCGAGCATGAACTTGTACCGAGCCATCTTCAGCGCCTCGGGAAAGATCAATCGCTGATCGTGGCTGAAACCTGCTTCAACCTCGGCTCGCTCCTCCTCCTGGCTCAGACGTGCCAGCAACAGTGCGGTTTCTCCGGAGAAGCTGTGCGCCCACGCCCGGTAGCTCTGATCATGGTGGTTCAAGCGAAGTCGGTCAAGCTGCTTGATATCGCGGAAGCGGATCTGAGAATCTCCCCCCAGGGAACGCCAGTTCGGGACCAAATAGGACACTGGCGTGCTCGATGACGGCCAACGCTCAGGTGCCTGCGACTGAAATTCCTCAAGATCTGGTACCAATCGGAAACCACTGACTCTCGGCCGTGCCAGGTATAGCCCATGTGCCGCCAGCTCGCCTCGCAAGCTGCGGAACCAGCGCACCAACAGTTGCACATAGCGATCCGGCAGCGGTGCTCCCGCCAGGTCCATCAGACCGAGCCAGGGATCCCCTTGTCGTTGATACAGCAGCGTCGCCGACCCGACTCGAGTCTTCACTCCTACCCCTGCTTGCCAGGGATCCGGATGCTCGCCCCTTGCCAGCGTCAAAATTTGGATATAGACCTTATCCGGATTCAGAGTAAATATTCCCATGATTTACCTCAGATGTTGTCAGTTCATGCAATCAAACCTAAAAATTTAAAGGGTAAGTTATCTTAAAATCACTTGTTACGAATCATAAAAGTGATCCAAAAAATTAGCACTATTTAGAGAAAATGTCAATGAATCTGTTAATCAAGAAACGGGGTCTTCGTGTCCGTGAATAACTTCTTTCATCATTTTATAATGTTCGCACTATTTTTCTTCCGGACATTTACGAGAACAGATATTCCCATAATACCAATTGAGCGCGTGAATAGTTTTGACGAACTTGTTCATATTTTCCGACACCTCGTCGTTCTCCCTTTTATATATCGGTGCTATAGATGAGTCATATGAAAAATATCAATAGAGATGCTCTCAAAAATTTTATCCTCGAGGCAAGCCGAACAACCTATGCCTCTGGCGATGAGGCAATTAAACAAAAACAAGCCGATGGTTCGACAACAATCGAATTCAAGAAGGGATCTTTCGCCTATCATGACAACTACTTCGGCGGCGAGCCTTACGGCGGTCGAGAAGTCATCTTTTTGGATGACAAACCCATCTGGATGATGGTGTACTACGGTCGCGTCCATTCAGATACTCAGGGCAAGGAGGTGTATCCTTTTCTTATCGAATCGCTTTCACATTCAACAGTGGACATGCCCTATCGAGGACCAGAATCATTTGAACACGGGATCTGGAAATACGAAAACAACCTCATTGGAGAGGTTGATACATTCTCGGGAACTGAAAAAATTTTTAAAGACGGTATTTGTGTCTACGAAGCAAGTTACCTCGGGGGACTCGTTGATCGATAGTTGACCCACATGCCTCAAAATCATCGAACCGAAAGTTCTCAAAAAGCCCTTGCAACACTCCTACAAATTTGACACTGAACCCACAGACACCACCAGAAAAAGACGATTGCCGTGATCGTTTTTTTAATTTTAAGATTCCACAAATCCATTACCCAAAAACCCATCATTACGTTACAATTTGCCATATGGATTTAGCCAAACAATATAACAATTTTGCACAAAAATTCTCTGAAATTCATGATAAAGGGGAAAAGAGTAATCGTGATAAAAAATAGCTGTTTGTGACCCACTCCATCACACTCAACAACGAAACGATCTCCTACACACTCAGGATGAGCGCGCGGGCGAAACATTTGAGGTTTACTCTCCATCCGGATGGAAGGTTTGTGGTGAGCGCTCCCGCACGCATGAGCGTTCAAAAAATTGAGTTGTATCTTGTTCAAAAAGCGGATTGGATTGTCAAAAAACGCAAAGAGATCAACGTGCACGCGCCGGTTGTGCGCAACGCCAAACAGTCCAAAGCACATTTTCTTAAACATAAAGCCGCCGCGCTTGAACGAGCGACAATGAAAGTCGCGCATTTTAACCAATGTTATAAATTTACGTTCGGCACGATCACCATCAGAAACCAAAAAACGCGCTGGGGAAGCTGTTCAAAAAAAGGAAACTTAAATTTCAATTATAAAATCGCTCTCCTCCCGGAAGTCTTAGCGGACTATCTGGTCGTCCACGAACTATGCCATTTGGGAGCGTTCAATCATTCCAAAAAATTTTGGAATCTCGTCGCCCGTATGATTCCAAATTATAAAGAGTTGAGAAAAGAACTAAGGAAGACAATTTTGCGGTTTCAGTAACACGGTTTTTGTATGCTCATCAATTTACTCCATCGACCTCAAACGCCAAAACTGAGTCCATACGCTCTTCTTATTTTTAGTTTTTTTGTTGGACTCTTTTTCTTCAGAATCCTTCTAAATCAACACGTTTCCTCCCCTCTTATACATACAGAAACTCCTGATTATTACGCTCTTGCTGACCAAACATTTCCTGTCATGTTTTACAACACGGATCCTCTGACTGTTCTTTTGGATTCTGAAACCATTGACCCCAACTTAAAAAAACGGCTCTCAAAACACCCGACAAAATTCTTTCCAAAAAAATTTTATGTAACTACATCAGACTCCTTTGAACCAGGAACCTCCTTCCCTGATTTCGATTATCATAGCTCTATCGTCTACGATACGTTTGATTCTTCCTCACTAAAAAACACCTCCGTCACATTCCAAATTTATGGCATCACTCTCAACTCACTAGAACAACTCTCTCTCCTAAGCAGGATGGATGGCATAAAAAAAATTGAAGAATGGCATACCATTAAAACATTCCGTTCAGGACCACATCTTACACCTGATCCGACTGATTGAATAAAACAGTAAATCTTCTGTCAGCAGAAAGACGATCCGGGACGGATCGTCTTTTAATGCAAATCTCCTTATTATTTTGGGTACAAGCCACCATGACGCTTGCACTATCTCATCACGCATTCAAGCGCTTTTGATATCACATTCTCAAGTTTCCAATCAGCTTTGACGATATAATCCGTGACGCCTAATTTTTTCGCTTCAGCCTCTTTTTCCGGACTGGAAAGATTGGATAAAATGATGACGTTCGCCTGTTTGCCCCATTCGTCCTGACGCAGCTGTTTGAGCATATCCATACCGCTCATGATCGGCATAATGATATCCAGTAAAATCAAATCGGGTTTCTCCGCCAAAGACATAGCGAGCCCCTCAGCCCCATTTTTCGCGCAAAGCACCTTTATACCTTTGGCTAATTCAAGCTTCTTCGTCAGTGAAAAAACGATCGGTTCATCGTCTTCTATAATTAATATTTTTTTGATAAGCGTGTCCATAGAGGGTGGCTGTGGCATTAAAAATAAGGTCGATTATTTTTTAAACGATTTCCAAACTTTTATTTCCTGTTCTCCCCTCCATGCCGCTTAAAGGCAGTTCGACGAAAAAATTCGTCTCTCCATCGACTATTGAGTCGAACCAGATTTTTCCACCCGATTCATCCAAAATCGTCTTAGCCATATACAACCCCAAGCCGGTGCCGTCTGTATCCATTGATTGGGCGTTGCTGGCGCGAAACAGTTTAGAAAAAATACGCGGCTGATCCTCTTGCGGGATGCCGATCCCTACATTTTTTACGGCAAATAGATAGCTGCGATCGCTTTTCTCCAAACTCACCGTAAGAGTCGTTTTTGGAAAAGCATATTTTACCGCGTTCGTAAGCAGGTTCTGCCAAATAATTTTTATGAATATCGCATCAACACGTATGGGGGATTCCTCCAATGGATATTTTCTTACGATCGTTAATTCCTTCTGCTTGATTTGACGATCTAATTCCTGAAGCGTCTCATCGGCCACACGGCTTAATTTAACCGACGTCGGGTTAATGACAAAAGTCCCTAACTCCAACCGAGACACATTTAATAAGGCACCGATCAGACTTACCATGCGTCGGCTCGACCGGTGGAGCATCTCGATACTTTCCTTTTGCTTATCGGTAATTTCCCCAAAATTTTTATTCAAAAGCATCTCGCTGATCCAATCAATACTGGTCAATGGCGTTCGCAGCTGATGACTTGCCAGAGAAACGAATTCCGTTTTTGCACGATCTACCTCACGCTCGCGGGTTACATCGCGAAAAATCACCACGCACCCCCCAATCTTCTGCTGAGCGTCAAAAAACGGAGCAGCGCTATCAGCCACAGGAACAGAAGAACCATCCTTTCGGATCAACATCATATGGTTGGCCATAGCGATCGTTTTCCCTTCTTTTATCGCTTGACCAATAAAGTCCTTACACGAGGTTCCACTCCCCTCCATCATGAGGTTAAGGATATCCTTATAATGGCTGCCGATCGCTTCGTTTGCGGAAAACCCGGTAATCTGTGAAGCAACGTGATTAAAAATGATAATTTTTCCATGTGCATCCGTTGCAATCACTCCATCGCCAATGGAGGATAAAATAATTTTTTCCTTTGCTTCATGTAGGCTTTCGCGCGCGGATTCCAATTGATAACGCTCGGTAATGTCTCTTACGATCCCTGCCACAGCGATTACGGTTCCCTTATCATCTTTTACCGGACTTAAATTCGTACTGTGATAGAACGTATGAGCATGGATCGTCAGTTTTCCTTCTACAGATAAAGGCTTTCTTGTGGCAAAAACCTTTTTGATATTCTTTGAAAGCTCACCTGCGATTGATTCTGGAAAAAAATCAGAAATCGTCTTGCCGATAATCTTTTCGGTGTTTGTACGGAATAAATCCGTGACAACCGTATTCACCGACAAAAACGTACCGTGCTCGTCTAACATGAAGATCTGATCGCTTGAGCTTTCAATAATGCTCCTGTATTTTTCCTCGCTCATCCTGAGGGCCTGTTGCGCATGATACTGTTCCGTCATGTCCCTAAAAAGCCCTTGCGCAAAAAACTTCCCCCCAATCTTTACCACGGAAGCATTCACAGAAACCGGGATCCTGCGTTTGTCTTTCGTTAAAATCTCCGTTAAAAATGGGCCGGATGTTCCTATAAATTGCTTCTTGAAATTTTGTTCCGCCTCTTTTTGCAACGCCGGCGGATGAAGATCACGAATACGCATGGTCAAAATCTTTCCTCGAGAAAATCCCGTAAACTGTTCTGCATATCGATTACAGTCGACAAGGCGTTTTGTCTGAGGATCGGCAATAAAAATGGCATCGCCGGCATATTCAAACAAATGTTTAAACTTTTCTTCAACTTCTTTTTGCTTCGTCACATCAGACATTAACCCAAGCGCCCTGACGGCCGTACCTTTTTTATCATAAAAAATAGATCCCCTGTTCACCACATCCGAATACGTTCCGTCTTTTCGTTGAAACGGATAATGAAGCAGATAATTCTTCTTCTTCGCGATGGCTGCACCAAAATCCGCCAAAACAGCTTCTCTGTCTTGCGGATGAATTCTTTTTTCCCAACCTTTCCCATCAATCTTCTGAGCCTCCTTAAGGCTATTTCCAAAGAGTTCATCCGTTGCCCCGTCCCACATGATTCCGCCACCGATTAAATCATAATCATACAACACGGAACCTGTCCCTAGCACCGCAAGCGCATACGCTTCTTGTTTTACCTGCAATTGGGCTTTTGACTGGGCTAATTCCTTCGTACGATCCTCCACTTGCTGCTCGATCTGTTCTTTTTCTTTCTTTAATTCATTCGACAAAAGGACACGTTCCGTAATATCTCTGATGTTGCACTGCACGACATTTTTTCCATCGACCTCATATACATTAGAAATAAACTCTACATAAATCTTGTCTCCCTGTTTGGTTTCCAGAGGCAAATCCTCATAGCGGACATATTTTTTCTTTTGGAGTTCAAAAAAACTTTTCTTATTCGCCGCAATCGTTTTAAAAGGACTCACCTGCCATAAATGTTTTCCGACTAAATCTTTTTTTGAATATCCTAATAATTTTTCTATAAACGGATTGGAATCATTCACCACGCCCGTTTCGCCATCAAGAATCAAAATAGAATCTTGAGCCGCTTCAAAAAGCCTTCTGAATTTTACCTCGGAAATTTTCAGCCCGTGTTCCGCCTTCTTTCTCGCGGTAATATCGCGAATGTTGCACTGGATAACAATCTCTTCGCCCACCGAATAGGCATTCGCCACAAATTCAACATCGATTAACGCACCGTGTTTGGTCTCCAGCGGCAAATCTTCAAAACGAACGTATCTCTTGGTCTGAAGCGTTTTAAATTTCTTCTTTGATGCGGCAATATCCTTGAATACCCCCGCCTCCCACAGATATTTTTTTAAAAAATCTTTCTTAGAATAACCGAGCAAATCTATTAAAAACTTATTGACATCAAGAATCATCCCCGTATGAAAATCAACCAAGAGAATGCCGTCTTGAGCCGTTTCAAATAATCGACGATACCGAAGTTCAGACGTAGCAATGGTATTTATATGATCCGAACTCCTCTTATTGGTCATAGTCGTTATTTAATTAACGTGCTGGGATGAATACCTCTCTCTATTCTCCCACGATCAAACAAACTGCGAAAGTCCCAAATCTACTGAAGGCGCGTGTTGAACAAACCGATGAAAAACCTATCGTGTATGCCAATGTCTATGATAAAGTTTCCGTAAAAACTACGATGTATGAACTCTCCATAAACAACCCCTATGATAAAACGTCTAATTTGCAATCACCGTGTTGCCTTATTTATCAGTACCCTATTTCTCACCATCGGTTTTCTTCTTGGATTTTTGCTCCATGATTGGGTCTGGCAAGTAATCATTGGCCAGCCGATCCCGCCTGCTTTATCTTCAACTGAATTTTGTGAAATGGCGTCACTAGGATCTGGGATCTGTTCCAGCAAAACCATTGACCCCATGCTCCAACAAAAAATCAAAGGGACATTTCAAATGGGTACAGAACAAACACTATTTCCTATGAACGTACGTGTAGAGGTTACTGATGATTTTGAACCGGGAACTTCTTTTCCCAAAGAACAATACAAATTCTCTTCTACTGTTTATAGCGTGACTGTCGTATCCCCAGAGGAACTAAGGATTCTTATCGAAATGGAGGGGATAAAAAACATCAGCGAATTTGAAACGATATACGCAAACTAATCCGACATGACTATGACAATCAACTTCTTACGCCCTGCTCATGTCTGTGTAAAAACAAAATGCTCTTTTCTTTTGTTAGGACTGTTTCTAGGGGTTTCTTCACACATCGTCTGGACCAATCAACGAATCGTTCCATCTCCCAGAACAAAAACAGAAGTTAAATCTCCTGTTTACTATCCCGTGGTCAACGTAGTGCCTACTGATTTTTGTGATGCAAGCGCTGTTCATAAAACGATCTGTGACTCTTCGAAGATTGATCCACGATTAAAAGCGAAAATAATAGGTGCTTCAAATGCAGAGGATTTCTTTCCTAAAAAATTACGAGTGATGGTAAAGGAGGACTTTAAACCGGGGTCAGATTTTCCAACCAACCGTTATCCTCATTCTTCCACAATGTACGGCGTTACTCTTTCTTCTTTAGATGAATTAGCTGCGTTGAGTGAAATAGAAGGGATTAAAAGCATCGATGAATTTGAAACCGTTGAACTGAATTAAGAGAAAAATGTTACGTAATGATCCAAACAAAAAACCACCTTCATCAGAGAAAACTCTGAATCCGGTGGCAGAAGAGATCGATCAGGCGGATTTACCGCTTATATATAGACGCACTCTGCGTGGCACACATTGCCGTTCTCGGTGCATTCGCACGAGTTCCAACAATAAATAGTTCCGCTGGAAGTACGAGCCTGGATCCATCGACGGTCTGCACAAACCCCTACGTCATAGGGAATCTCGAGCGAAAACTCATCGCCATCGACGTCGAAATCCTGAAGCGTGTCGGAAAACAGCAGATACATCTGCTTCGCCTGCGAGAGCGAGCAGTCTTCGAGCCCCCTGGTAAAAGTGACCGCGGCAGGTCCTTGCAGATCACACACAGCGGAAGCATCTTGTTGAACCGCGATCATTGCCACGGGAGGGGCTGCGAAAACCGTCGTCGCTACCAACAGACACAGACAACACAGAGCCAAGAAACGATTCGACATTGATACTACCTCCAAATGGACAGATGCTTGAACAGCCACATTTGGCCATTTAGCAAAAAGAATATAGATGATAGCGAGTTTTATGTCAAAAGAACCGAATTAACTGGTCTAAAATCTAACCCGGGAGGAGTACGTTCTGTGAAATAAGAATCTAACCTTGTAAAGATGGAAGAATCTGTGAAAGGTGGCGCATATGAACAACCGTATGAGCCTTCCTTCAAGACGAGAATATCTT
>JACPHU010000016.1 GCA_016188495.1 Candidatus Uhrbacteria bacterium | reverse complement strand
AATCTTTTAAGAAAGATTGCTCTTGGACTTCTTAAAAAAGACACAACCAAGAAAATTGGGATCAAAGGAAAAAGACTCAATGCTGGATGGGATAAAACCTATTTACTCAAATTATTGGGAATTTAAGTGCGTTTGCCCTGCATAAGCGGTGTAGAGCTGTTCTTGAGTATCTCCGGGATCTGATCCAAGAATTTCGTACGGAGTCCGTTGATGTGAAGACATCACTACCTCTCTTTTGGGTTGTTATTTTGGACCTATTGTAAAAGAACGAGACGAAAATTTAGCTAAATAGTAGGGTTTTGTCAATAATCATTTATCTGCCGTCAAAGAGTTTTTTAAACAAAAAACCTGCTATTCCAGCAGGCTGTAATCGTTAACCATTAACGCGTGGGAAAGAGACGATCGCCAGCGTCACCGAGCCCTGGGAGGATATAGGCATGCTCATTGAGCTCACGATCAAGTCCCGCCAGAATGATTTCCACATCGGGATGTTCGCGCTGCAGACGCGCAACGCCCTCAGGAGCTCCAAGGATTCCAACGAAAATAATTTTGGTGATACAGGCTTTCTTGAGCATCTGAATTGCCAGGCTCGCGCTGCCGCCTGTGGCAAGTATAGGATCCAATATGAAGCCTGTATGGATGAGCGGAAAAGCGGCCTCATCAACCATCTCGGGAATGGTTGAACCTTTGAATATAGGTTCAAAGGTTTTTTCATTTCGACTCATCGACAGATGCCAGACTAGGGACTTGGGCATGAAGGTCTGGAAACCCGGCAACATGCCGCTTCCGGCCCGCATAATAGGAACTAGAACTGTTGTATCCTCAAAGAATGTGCCCGACATCGTCTCCAAAGGAGTCTCGATGTCTTGTTCATAGCATTCGAGATATTCTGTGGACTTGATGGCCAGCAACAGACTCAACTGATCGAGTGTTTTACGAAACTCCTGGGAGTCCGTATTTTTTTCTCGCAAACGCGTTAACAGAACCTTTGCCAAATTTTCAGAAAGAACATGGATACTCATGGAAAACTCCTTACTCTTGAGATGGAAGTTTGACCCTAGTGAGCCTACTGTATTTAGAAATGAGGGTCAACCACTCTAAAAAGAAAAACAGGGCTCCGCGAAGCGTTCGCAGAATCCCTGTCATGTTATTCGCTCTTGCATCCAGGAGGACCAAGATAGGTTTTGATGGTGAGTGATTTATCGGTTCCGCAAATCCACTCACTGTGGGTGTGCCAGGTCGTGCCCAGCGTGAGGCTCCTGATCTGTCCCCATTGAATTTTTTCATTGAGACGGTTCCGTTCTCTTACCGCCTCATACAGTGCCTCTTTATCTCCCTTCTTGCAGGACGACTCGAAAAAATCCCAGTTGGAATCCATTTCCTGCGTTATCTTGATTGTTTCTTGCGAGATAATCGGATATCTCCCAGACCAGTCTTCGTAAGTCTTGATTCCCCTGATCCCCATCACCAGCAGAAAAACCATAACGAATGCGACGACGCAGGTCACTACTATCTGGGTTGTGCGATCTTTTTTCACTTCTGCTCCCCTTTCGATTATGACGATGAAAGAAAAAAGACTGATCTTTTTACTCTAAAATGTTCATTTTGTCAAGCATTCTCAATGGTTTTTGCTGTATGAGCCAATCTTTTCGTCATGTGATTAAGGAGAAATAAGTTGGGTATTTGAATGAAAATGATCAAGATTAAGCCGTAACGGATGAGGAGTTGGGAATCAATCAGATAAAGAACAATAAAGACCCCTAATCCTAAAATACGTCCCAAGTTTAAAAACAGTTCGCGATCAAGCAGATAGAGGAATCGATGGCTTCCATCGCGTTTGATCTCGTGATCGATGGTTTCATACATGACAGCAGCGAAGGAAGACCAGCGCAGAGAGCCAACCAGTCCGCTGAGAATAAAAAAGAGAAGGGCTGCTGTGGCAGAATACCAGAAGGTAAAGAGCACTGATCCAATAAACGTGAATACCATCCAAAGTCCAACTAACACGGTGTGGTGTTTATGCTTTACCCGCTTACCGATGACGTAAATGACCCACGCAGAAAGAACTGATGTGAGAGCTTTTATGCTGCCCACAGCTTCTTCTTGGCCTAGGAAAAGAAGAATAATCAACAAAGGGAGAACACTTTCTATTCCGCTATAGATGCCATTGATCAATTCTATGAAACGCTGCTTTTTCCAAAACGGGCTTACAGACGCAAGAAAGAATTTTTTTGTGACAAAAGGTTCTGTGACAAGAGGCAGTGCCAGCAGTCCCGAAATGATGAGTAGAATAAGGCCCAGAACAGAACTAATTTGATATGCTTGCGTAACCGTATAAGAAGAGAGCGACTGACTGTGTGCAATAAACCATCCAATCAATAAAGGAGAAACGATTCCTGCCAGAATTCCCGAAGCCGTTTCTAAGCTGATAAATTGATAGCGTTGAGGACCCTCCGTTCCTTTTGAAGTGAGCGTATTGCGATTGCCCCAGAAAAATCCCTGTGCGATTCCAAGGAGGATTCCAAGAGGCAGAACATAGGTGTTGGCCTGTGCTCCTAAGGTCACCAGACAAAGAGGGACGATGCCTTGTAAGAGACATCCCAGAGCATACAACTGGCCGCTTTGGAATTTTCTTAAGAGGAAAGCGTTGATGAGAAATCCGATCGCAATCCCAACATAATTTCCTATATTAAAGATCGCCAGTATGATGGGGTCTTGCGATTGTCTCCACAAAAATGTGTTGCTATAAACGACAATCATCGGCGAGGCAAGCGCAAACAGAAAAAAGGAAAGAAGTAGTTTTCGTTGAGTTTTATTGAGTTCGTGAAACATAACGAGGGATAGTATACTCTATCTCTATAGGTTTTTGTTCAAAATCGTATGCGTGTTTTAAGCATTGAAACAAGTTGTGATGAAACGTCTCTGGCTGTGGTGAGGGAAGACGAGAGTAGTTTTATCGTTGAAAAAAACATCGTTTCCTCTCAAGCGACGATTCATGCTCAGTATGGTGGCGTTGTTCCCGAGGTGGCCGCGCGCGAGCATGCTGCTTGGATTTTTCCTTTAATGAAAGAGCTCGATATTCCCCATGACGGGAAGGGGATCGACGCTATTGCCGTAACCGCGGGCCCTGGACTTGTTCCAGCGCTTCGCATCGGCGTTGAACTTGGAAAAGTTTTGGCTTGGAGCTGGAACAAACCGTTGGTGGCCGTGAATCATCTTGAAGGACATCTCTATTCTGTGTGGCTTGAAACCGATCGTCCACCTTTGTTTCCGTCGCTTTGTTTGCTTGTATCGGGTGGTCATACGGAATTGATTCTCATGAAAGATCATGGGAAGTATCAGCTGCTTGGCATGACCAGAGACGACGCTGCGGGGGAAGCATTTGATAAAGTCGCAAAACTTCTTGGGTTGCCTTACCCAGGCGGTCCTCAGATTTCAAAACTCGCTCTGGAAGGGGATCCTGCAGGAATCGATTTTCCTCGCCCTATGTTAGATTCCCAGAATTTGGATTTTAGTTTTTCTGGATTAAAAACGGCCGTACGATTGTCTGTTGAACATCATGCTTCTCTGCATCAAGGAGGATTGGATCCAGTCGATCGAGCAACGATTGCTGCAAGTTTCCAACAAGCCGTTGTTGATACGCTTGTTCATAAGACTCTCAAGGCCGTACAACAAACTCATCCAAAATCTGTGATTCTGTCAGGAGGTGTTTCCGCCAATCGTTTGTTGAGAGAAACGCTGAGAGAAAAGTTATCAGTCGTTGATCCCAATATCACCTTTCATTCACCTGCCATTGTGTTTACAGGAGACAATGCCGCGATGATCGGTGCGGCTGGTATGATGAAGGCAAAACGTAAAGAATTTGTTGATCCTCTTACGCTGCATGCTGACCCAAATATGAACCTCATCTCTTTATGATGTATCAATCGCATAATGAAGAAGAAACAAAACAGATCGCTAGACGCTTTGCTTCAACTCTCAAAGGAGGAGAAACTGTATTTTTGAAGGGGGATTTGGGAACAGGGAAGACCACCTTTGTTCGGGGGGTTGCTGAATATTTTGGATTTGGAGGAGTGGTTCGTAGTCCTACGTTTACGATTATGAATCGATATTCTATCGATCAGGGTCCTATCAAGGTGATTCTTCATATGGATTTTTATCGTATTGAAGATCCTTCAGAATTTACGGCACTGGCTCTTGAAGAGGAATTAGGGCGTCCTGATACCATCGCGTTCATTGAATGGCCAGAAAAGGATACACAACAGTTTGTCTTCGCTACTTATCAGATTCATTTTTCTTGCACAGGATCCATTCATGAAATCGAATACTAAGTGATTTTTATAACAGTTTTTAAAAAGAGTTTATAAATAAAAACAACTGCATAGTTGTTTTTTAATTAAAAATCCATATTTTAAATATATTTTCTAGTATTTTAGAATAATCCGTCAGGAACTCTTGACATAAATTCTGTTTTCTGGTATCTTATACAGGCTGATCGCTCACATCTAGAGCGGTCTGGGCAGCGCCTACGCCGCCGTTGATGGTGGAGTGGCCGCTGAGTGTCAGAAATCCAGGACGGCACGTCGAAGTGTTCCTGGTCAGCTCGCTGGTACGTGGGGAGTCCTGTTCAAGAACTCTGTCAGAAGTGACAGGTTGAAACTTGGATACACATGGATGTGTCCCCCGTAAACGGAGCCGCCCCTAAGTCCCTTCTGGACGCCTGAATGGGGGCCACTCCTGCTGTTGGAGCTGGTTTTTTCACAAAAAAATGTAAACCCTCAGCACGCCTCAGAAAGGAGGAACGCCCAATGAAGGAATATCCTTCAGGGTTTGGCTAGGTTTTTCTTGTCGCAACCGCCCACCTGCGCACCCGACGGACCTCTGTCTAGGTTCATGGGTGCAAAAAATGAAGAAAGGAGGCACTCCTGATGAGGATTTCGTTTTCCTCGGGGGTCGGGTGGTAATTAACCCACCCCGTCAACCCGCGGCCGAGGAGATGGTGCGTCGTCGGGCATACATCGCCCACCACCGTTCCTCAACAGTCTGGAGACCAGTGAGACACCCCGATGCCTTGGGGATCGGCTCCAGCACTGAAACAGTAACAACAATGAGCAGACAGACCAAATACCTGGGGTCGAGTCTGCGAGAAAGGAGGCGCCTCTAATGCACAGACTTCACCGTCTTGCAAAGGCGCTGGGATAACCCACCCCCGCTAATCGCCACCAAGCCTGGGACCCCGCCGCGCACGCTGCGCTCTCGACAGGAGGTTCCCACGGCCTAACCGAAACCAAATTGAGCAGACAGACCATATCGGCGGTCGAGTCTGCAGAGATAGGAGGACTGAGTGTACGGAAGGTATACATCGGGTTTCGTGTAACGCGAGACCCACACCGGTTCCCGAGGCGGCAGAGGGCATCGAAACCCTTGCTCGCCTCAAACCGCACCGCCCGGAGCCATCGCCCGCCGCCAGCATCTCGTCGCCCGCGGCAATTCGGCTCCCGGCTCCTGCTTCCCGCCTTTTATCCTGCCCACGCACCCCCTTCGGCTTCTTATAGAGCGCGCCTTCCAACCGTATGGCGCAACGCAACGGACCCCCGCTCAGAGCTTGCTCGAGCGGGGGTCTTTCTATTTTGATTCATTCAGGCCAAATCAAAATGAGATCCTTTTAGGATCTCATTTTTTAACTTCCTTCTCCGGCCACGCGGATGATTTCATCTACCGTTGTCATGCCGTCTAAGACTTTTAAGATACCGTCTTGTTGCATAGTGGTCATTCCTTGATCTTTGGCCAAGATGCGCACTTGGTATTCGGAGATTGTTTCAGAAAGCGATCCTTTGATTTCTTCACTCATGACAAGAATTTCGTAAATTCCTATGCGTCCTTTATATCCCGATTCGTTGCAGACTTCACATCCTTTTCCTTTATAAAATTTCCATTCGGATTCGGGTGCGGGAGTTTCTCCTGAAGCCGGAGGAATTTCAGAAACGACTTTTCGCACAAACGCCAGTTCTTCAGGACGAAGAATCGTTTCTTCTTTGCACGAAGAACAGACCTTTCTCGCCAGCCGTTGTCCGATGATGGCGTTGAGTGCTGGGGCTAGGAGGAAAGGCTTCACGCCCATAGAAATAAAGCGGGGAATAGCTCCGGCCGCATCATTGGTATGGAGCGTAGAGAGCATTAAATGTCCCGTCAGAGCCGCGTTGATCGCAACTTCCGCTGTCTCGAGATCTCGGATTTCTCCGACCATGACGATATCTGGGTCCTGACGAAGAATTGAACGTAATCCTCCAGCGAACGTGTAGTTTTTACTATGATCGATTTGGGACTGATTGATGCCTTCAAGTTTGTATTCGATCGGGTCTTCCAGAGTGATGATTTTTACTCCAGGTGTGTTGAGTTTGCGCAACACAGCATAGAGTGTGGTCGTTTTTCCAGAACCTGTTGGACCTGTGGTCATGATCATGCCGTGAGGTTTTTGGATTTCCTTGAGAAGTTTTTTCTCGGCTAACGGTCGGTATCCCAGTTGGCTGAACTCTACGTTAATCGACCCTGGTTTGAGGATACGCATTACCACAGATTCTCCCCAGGTGGTCGGGATAGTAGAAACACGCACGTCGGTATCTCCTAATTTGAGAAAGATCGTAAAGCGTCCGTCTTGCGGACGATCTATAACGTTGATTTTAAGACCGCTAATAAGCTTGATGCGTGAGACGATTTTTTTCCAAAAATCATGAGGGAGTGTTGCTACTTCCTGAAGCACACCGTCAATACGGAACCGTACAGCGATTTTTTCTTGCTCGGCTTCCACGTGTACGTCCGAGGTTCCAAATTGGAGGGCCGCCGCCATCACGATGGTAATAATATCCGTGACCGAGGCGTTATCCATGACCGTTTGGATGTCTGAAAATTGAGTGAGTTTTTGTTTAAAGCGTTCCAATTCTTCGTCTGTTACCTTGACTCCTTTGATGATCTGTTTGATTTTTGGAAGCGTTTCGTATGCTTTGAGCGCAACGCGAAAACTTTCTTCGGAAATTTTGTAGATTCCTCCGTTGGCTTTGTAGCGTTCCTGAAGTTCAAACAGCAGATCTTGGACAGGTTGGGTTTCTGGGTGAAGAGAAGCAAGGCGAATTTCCGGACCTGTAAAAAGAAAGCAGACGGTTTTAAGTGTTTCCGCCCTTTCTTGGGGAATAAGTCGTAGAGCCTCTGGAGAAACTGGAAAGCCTTTGAGATTAACATAAGAGACTCCTAGCTCTTTTGCTACGGCTTGAGCTTCGGTTTCTTTTTCCTTCAGTCGCACCTCCTGCATTTTTTCTTCAAATTTTTCAACCGTCGTTTGTTGTCCCGATGGAGAAGGAGTTTGGGGTGCAGGGTGCGTCCCTGTGTACTTCAGGAGATCTTCAATGCTTTGTATATCATTTGGCATAGCAACAAAAAACTAGAGAGAAGTTCTTCTCTCTAGTTTACCAGTAATAATCCAATTTGTGATGAGAGCGTCAACAGATTAAGACGAGATTTTCTTTGTTTGTACGATTTTTTCATGTACAACATCCACAAATCGTATGAGTTTAGAAAATATTTTTTTTCCATGCGTTTTATGCAGTGCTCTCTTGTAGAAGAGGTACCAGGCACTATATTGGAATGTAACGGAAGCTCCGCCAAAAGATAAGATGATCGCGAAAATCAGGAGTGCAAAAACGACATTCATCCCGATAAATAAAGAGGTTGAGCCTGTGAGCAAGACCATCGGAGATATGAGGGTATAGGGAATAAAAAGGAGGCTTGAAGCAAGCAAAAGGATAAGTCCTGCTCCACATACCAACAAAAAGAGTGTAAGTCCGTATTCAATCGTGGCGATCCATTGCTTTTTAAAAAGTTGAATACCAAGATGGATGGCGTCCAGCGGGTGTACTTTTTCTTCTACCACATGAATCATCGCAAACATATAGACGATATTCACTATCACCGATGCCGGGATAAATAAAAGCATGAGAACGAAAAAAAGCAGACCATGCGCCACGGATCCTGATACCGCCACAAGCCATAATGGGAGGATCATCAATAGCGTCAGAACGCCCATCATCAATTTATTGAGAATTCCTACAATGAAAAGAGGCCAAAAAAACATTCCGGCTGATCGCCTGAGTTGAGAAGGATCTTCGTGTTCCGTAGATCCGATACCTAAAATAAGTGCCCCTTGTGAAAGCACAGAAATCACTAAAAGAATCACGCATGTCACGGTTACCACGACAAGGAGAGATCCGACGCGCCCTGTTCCAAGAAGACTCATTTGTTGAATATACTCGGATGCAAGGGGATATCCGATAAAAGAATGATCCATCAATTGTTTCAGTAAGGATTCTGTGCGTTCAATTTTTTGCAGGGTGGCGCCTACTGTATCGATGACTCCACCGGTTGAAATGAGCGCTGCGAAGATACCAAAAATCCACAAGCTTTTTCGCTGCCATGTGAGACGCCAAGCCTCACGAAACAGTAAGCGATAAAGCATTGTGGATTTTTTTCTGGTCATATCCTCCTAAAACCCTTTCAGGTTTTTCTATTAGAGAGAAACATTTAAAAACTCGATGAGATTGCCCTGAACGGGCTGTCGAGTCCTGCGAACCCTATTCACATAGGGAGAGCTGGATCGACGGGCGCCCGTGAAGGGCAAGATCGCGAGTTTTTAAATGTTTACGTTGTTGGTTTTGCTAACAGAGCTTCGAAGGCTTCCTTTTCGATCGTTTCCTCTTCAAGAAGTTTTTTTGCAATTTTATCAAGAGAGAGTTTTTCTTTTCGAATTATATCACGAGCGGTTTGCATGGCGCCATTCACGAGTTTTTCAACTTCCGCATCAATGGCTTCTGCTGTTTTTTCTGAGTAGTTTCTTTGTTCGTGAATTTCTTTTCCTAAGAATACCATTTCTTGGTGATCTCCAAAGACGCGCGGTCCCAATGTTTCGCTCATACCGTAGCGTGTGACAAGTTCACGAGCGAGTCCTGTACATTTGCGCAGGTCATCAGAGGCGCCTGTGGTCACGTCTCCGAACGTTTCTTTTTCAGAGATGAATCCTCCAAGCATTACCGCCATGTCATCAATGAATTCTCCACGTTTGTGTAGGCGTCGGTCTTCTGAAGGGAGTTTTAAGGTGTACCCACCAGCAGATCCACGAGAGATGATAGACACTTTGTGAACAGGATCACTATTTGGAAGCAGATGAGCAATCAGGGCATGTCCTGCTTCGTGATAGGCGGTGATTTTCTTTTCCTCTTTGCTCATGATGAAGCTCTTTCGTTCAGGTCCTAAGAGAACTTTTTCGATTGAATCAAGCACGTCTTCCTGGAGAATTTTTGAATCATTACGTCTTGCCGCACGAATGGCGGACTCATTTAAAAGATTCATGAGATCGGCTCCAGAAAATCCTGGGGTTCGTTCAGCGACTCGTCGCAGGTTTACATCTGGATCTAAGGGTTTATTTTTTGCGTGGATTTGAAGGATGGCTTCTCGATCGTTGATGTCTGGAAGATCTAGGACAACCCGTCGGTCAAAGCGGCCAGGACGTAAGAGAGCTGGATCAAGCACATCCGGACGGTTGGTTGCGGCGACGACGATGACTCCGATATTTGGATCAAATCCATCCATCTCCACAAGGATCTGGTTTAATGTTTGTTCACGTTCATCGTGACTTCCTCCTAACCCTGCTCCGCGTTGACGGCCCACGGCATCGATTTCATCAATAAAGACAATGCAAGGTGCTGATTTTTTGGCGCGGTTGAAGAGGTCTCGTACACGGCTTGCTCCCACTCCAACGAACATTTCAACGAATTCTGAACCACTCAAGTGAAAGAAGGGAACACCTGCTTCTCCGGCAACAGCACGGGCAAGCAAGGTTTTTCCCGTACCGGGACGTCCCATCAACAAAACTCCTTTAGGAAGTTTGGCTCCAAGATCTGAGAATTTTTTTGGATTTTTTAAAAAGTCGACAATTTCTTTCAGTTCTTCTTTTGCTTCTTTATCTCCGGCGACATCAGCAAAGGTCACTTTTTGTTTAGTGTCTTTGATTTCACGAGCATTGCTCATACCAAAGGACATGGCCTTATTGTTGGCTCCTTGCATTTGGCGCAGCATGAACCAGAAGACGAAAATAAGCAGAAAAAGAGGGAGTAACGAAGGAAGGATCACTCCTAAGATATAGGAACGCGTACTGCGATCCTTTACGCTGATATCAGCGGCTTTGAGTTGGTCTGGATTTACGCCGTAATCAATCAATACTTCTGACAAAGAAACAGAAGCTTCTTTTCGTGTCTTTTGTTTTTTTCCATCTTGAAGAGTGATGGAAACGTCCGATCCTTCAATCGCTATTTCTTTGATGGTTCCTGATTGAATTTCATCAACCAAGGTAGCCATGCTTATTTCTTCAGGTTTTTCGGATTTAAGGGTGTATCCAGAAAAGATCGCTGAGATGAGTAACACAGCAATCAGAGCAAAAATAATGTTTTTTGGAAGTGGTTTCATAAGAACGATAGTGAGTGAGATCTGATTCTAATGAGATCTTTCTAAAACTCGATGAGACCTACCTGCCGGTAGGCAGGCAAGATCGCGAGTTTTAGAAAGATCTCTAATGCATGAACGCCGACCTAATAGAAGGATCGGCGTTCATTGTTCTGTGGTGTTATGCGGTCGCGGCTTCCTCTGAAGTCGTTTCGTCTTTTTTTCCAGCAGATGCTGTTTTTTCTTCAGTTTCTGTCTCTTCTTTTTGAACGAGAGCTTTTATGGAAAGGCCAAGACGATGTTCATCTGGTTCGATAGAGACAATTTTGAACGTCATGCGTTGACCTTCTTTTGCGTATTCATTTACGTCTGTCACTGGCTTATCGGAGAGTTCTGAGACATGGGCAAGTCCGTGGATTTGCTCGTCTAGTTCAACGAAAAGTCCAAAAGGATTCACCTTCAGCACAGTTCCTTCTACCATATCTCCAATTTTATAGCGTTCGGTGACATTGTGCCATGGATCGCGCACGAGCTTCTTCATGGAAAGGAAAATTTTACTTCCTTCGATTCCGATAATTTCGGCTTTTACGGTTTGTCCTATTTTAAGTAAATCGCGTGGATGATCAATTCGTTGCCAAGCGATTTCAGAGATATGGACAAGACCTTCTAGAGCTTCGAATTTAATAAAGGCTCCAAAATCTGCCAGGGCAGTGACTTCACCTTCGACCGTATCGCCTATTTTATATTGGGAAAGGACGTTTTTTTGCAGATCTTCCCAGACGGCTTTTTCTGAAACAATGAGTTTTTCATCCGGTTCATTTACGTCTAAGACACGCACTTTCATTTTAGATCCCACGTAACTTTTGAGTTTTTCAAGAATTTTATTCTTGTCTCCGCCGCTGACGCGTGGATAATGCTCTGGAGAAAGCTGGGAAACAGGAAGGAATCCATTTACGGTATTGACACGTACGATCAGACCACCTTTGTTTGCTTCCAAAATTTTGGTTTCAATGGTCTCACCTGTGGTAAAGAGGTTGCGGATTTCCTCCCAAGCTTTTTGTTGGCCTGCAAAACGGAAGGAGAGTTCTATTTCTCCATTTTCGTTTTCCAGCTCCATGACGGTTGCTTCCACCTGTGTTCCAGGTTCCAGGTTCGCGTATTCAGAAGATTCATTAAAGAGTTCTTTTCCACGAACCACACCTGTGGCAATACCTCCGATATCAATACGGATCTCACGTCGGCCGTTTCCAATCACGACTCCGGAGATGACGTCTCCGATTTGCGGAAGATTAAGATAATTTCCCTCCTGAAGAAGCTCCTCAAACGACGAAATTGGCTGTGTCATATAAAAATACGCCGGCAGACGGCCAAGCAAAGCTTGGGGATCCACGCGGAATTAAGTGAATTAATGACAGGAAGAGTGTATTCTTTGAGAGTCATCCTGTCAATCGAAGTAGACCGCCTTTTTGTTTATTGATAGGATAAAGACGATTTAATACTTAGTTATTGAAATAACGATTAAAGTAGTTTTCTTCAAAACGTTATGTCCCACCCACACAAAGCCATGCTGGATGAATTTCATTTTGCGATCCGTCATTTTGTTCCGACGCTTCCCCAGGAGATTAAAGACGAGGCTCAAAAAGCCTATGAAGAATTGGTTCAAAATGAAACTCTTGATGAGGATTTTATTAAAAAAGTTTTTTATGAGATCGGATTAAAGGAATATCCTTATCGCAAAGCTTACGAGGAATTGACGCATTCCAATGCCGAGGCTCAAATGAAACAAATGGTGTTAGATCATGTAGATGAAACAGTCAGAGGGGTGATTAAACCTCATTTGGATGCAGGCGTTTCATTGGAAGAGCTGGTTTCAAGCGATTTATTCACGGAACAATTGGACCCAAAACAACGCTATCAGGTTGAGGATGGAATTCTTGTTGCGAAAGATAAATTGGCAGAATCCCTCAAGAAACAAGTCGGAGATCAATCTCAGACGTATAATGAGCTTGTCCAAAAATGGAAGAAATATGCTCAAGAGATGGTGAAAGCGATTGATGAGTTGGAACGTTTTGCGGCCGGAGGGGATGAAAATCAGCAAGCGGAAATAAAAGGGAAAGCCACGCGTTTTCGAGAAGGATTTCTTGTGACAGAACCAGATCCAGAATTAGAAACGATAAAAAAAGAGATTGAATATTGGCAAGATCTTTTTTCCGGGGAATAAAATAAACGGGGTGAGAGCCCCGTTTATTTTATTGTTGTTGGTTTTTTTTCATGTTATCATCTTACCCGTATGCAAATCTCATGGAATGGTCTTTCTTCTTTTGAAATAGTGACAAAAACTCCAAACGGAGATGTCCATATTGTTACCGATCCTTATCAAAACTCAACGGGTTTGCGGTTTCCAAGAACCTTACAGGCAGAACTTGTACTCGTGTCTCACAATGAAGAAGATGCAAATAATGTCGAAGCGGTCACAGGAGAACCTTACGTCATTGATTTACCAGGCGAATTTGAAGTGAAAAGCATTTTTGTCTTTGGTATTTCTGCTCCGCTTAAACGCGAGGTAAAAGGCATTCCAATTCCTAATCTTCTATTTCGCATTGAGGCGGAAGGGATGCGTTTGGCTCATCTGGGAGCATTGGATCGTATCTTAACCGACGATGAGCTTCGACGGTTGGAGCATGTGGATGTTCTCATGATTCCTGTCGGTGGCGGTCGGGTTATGGATCCAGAGATCGCCTCTGAAGTGATTTCTCAAATTGAACCTCGAGTGATTATTCCAATGACACACGCGCTTCCTTTGATGAAAGAGAATTTTGGCACCGTTGACGCCTTTTGTAACGCTTTGGGCAGCTGTCGAAGAGAGGATATCAATAAATATAAATTTACTCGCAAAGAACTTCCTGAAGAGGATATGCTGATTGTTTCCCTGACAAAGTAGTATGCGAGCTCATCGTTCGCCTCCTCCTCGACCCGTTTCATTACGTCCCATGAATCAAAGGCAGCGTAGGTGGTTCTGGGTATTTTTAGGTGTAGGAATAGTGATCGTAGTGATTGGATGGTTGGTAACGATCCGACAGGTTGCCTCATCAACTCTTCCGAGTATTCGTTCCCAGGTAGATAAAGGATTAGAAAAAGCTTCTGATGGACTTAAAGATGTCGAGTCTTCTGTAGAAGAAAAACAAGCTACCTTTTCTGATGCGTTGGAGGAAGCGCAAAAAGGGTACGAACAAGAGAAAGAACGTCTGCAACAGGAAGAGACAATATCGTCAGATTCAGACTTATAAGAGTGAAAGAAAGAGAATCTTCAGTAACTATTTATGGCAAAAAACACTACGAAAAACGATCAAGAGTCCGAAGAGCCCGTAAAACGAGAATCGATCCAACCACAGAGTTTGGTGTTGGAAATGCAGACTTCTTATTTGGATTACGCCATGTCTGTCATTGTCGGGCGTGCACTGCCTGATATTCGCGATGGATTAAAACCCGTGCATCGCCGCATTCTTTATTCTATGTGGCAAACGGGTTTGCGATCTTCCGCAAAGTTCAGAAAATGTGCGGCGGTCGTGGGAGATGTGCTTGGAAAATACCATCCTCATGGAGATTCCGCTGTGTATGATTCTCTTGTCCGTATGGCGCAAGATTTTTCCATGCGCTATCCGCTTATTCGAGGCCAAGGAAACTTTGGATCACTTGATGGAGATTCTGCGGCAGCTTACCGATATACGGAAGCGAAACTTGAACAGTTGTCCGAGGAATTATTGCTTGATATAGAGAAGAATACCGTTGACTTCATGCCAACGTTTGATGGAACACACAAAGAACCTAAAGTGCTTCCAGCCAAGCTTCCCAACCTTCTCATTAACGGAACGGTGGGAATCGCTGTTGGAATGGCTTCTAATATTCCTCCTCATAATTTAACCGAGATCGCCAACGCGGCTCTTCATTTGATTAAAAATAAAGATGCTTCGGTTGAGGACTTATCGCAGATTGTCCAAGGACCAGATTTTCCAACTGGAGCCATTGCTTACAATACCAAAGATATTAAACAAGCATTCGCAACCGGTAAGGGTGGAGTGGTGGTTCGTGCAAAAACAGAAATCGTGGAGGATAAAAAAGGAAATTTCGCCATTATCGTGACCGAAATTCCTTACCAAGTGAACAAGTCCAATCTGTTGATACGCATTGCCCAAAATGTTCGAGATAAAAAAATTGAAGGAATCAGAGATTTACGCGATGAATCCTCCAAAGATGGTGTACGGATTGTGGTTGAACTCAAAAAAGACGCCTACCCAAAGAAAGTTTTGAACCGCCTGTATCAGACCTCTCAACTTCAAGAGACGATCCATTACAACATGCTGGCTTTGGTGGATGGAATTCAGCCTCGCGTGTTGAATTTGAAGATGATTTTGGAGGAATATATTAAACATCGCCGAGAGGTCGTGCGACGCAGGACAGAGTTTGATCTTTTGAAAGCGACCGAACGCGCGCATATTCTTGAGGGGTTGAAAATTGCTATTTTGAGGATTGATGAGATCATCAAAACGATTAAAAAATCCAAGGACAAGGATGAAGCCCGTGTAAATCTTATTTCTCAATTCACTCTTTCGGAACGCCAAGCCATTGCTATTTTGGACATGCGTCTGCAACAGTTAGCGAACCTTGAAGCCTTGCGAGTGGAGCAGGAATTGAAAGAAAAAACAGCGTTGATTAAAGAGCTTGAGTCCATCTTGAATTCAGAAAAGAAAATGATGGGTGTTATTGCTCAAGAGGTTGAAGAACTTCGTGATAAATACGGACAAGAACGTCGCACGCAAATCATCAAACACGGCATCAAAGAATTCTCTATTGAAGACGTGGTTCCTGATACGCAAACCGTGGTGATGATCACAAAAGCTGGGTATATCAAACGTATTCCGCCTGACACGTTTAAAACACAGCATCGTGGAGGAAAAGGTGTGGCAGGACTCACGACCAAAGAAGATGATGTGGTTGAACAGGTTTTTTCAACAACCACACATAAGGATTTAATGTTTTTTACCACACGCGGTCGCGTTTTCCGTTTGAAGGCTTATGACGTTCCAGAAGCGTCCCGAACAGCCAAAGGCCAAGCGATTGTAAACTTTTTGCAACTTGCCCCTGGAGAAACCGTTTCAGCGACATTTTCCATGGAAGACATGGAGCAAATGAAATATCTTTTGATGGTCACCAATAAAGGAACCGCTAAAAAGGTAGAACTCGATCAATTTGAGAATATTCGTCGTTCAGGTCTTATCGTCATTAAACTCAATGATGGAGATAATCTTCAGTGGGTTCGTCCTACCACAGGAAAGGATGAGGTTATTCTTGTGAGTCGATTGGGTCAGGCAGTTCGTTTTAAGGAGAGCGATATCCGAGCGATGGGACGAAATGCTTCCGGTGTGCGCGGAATGAAGCTTAAAGCGGATGACCAGATTGTAGGAATGGATGTTGTGTCACATGCGAGCATTAAAAATGGGGCACAACTGATGGTGGTCATGCACAATGGGTATGGAAAACGAAGCGAATTGAAAGAATATAAGGTCCAAAGACGAGGCGGTTCTGGAATCAAAACAGCCAAAGTAAGCAAAAAGACGGGAGAAATTGTCTCCGCCTATATTATCCAGGCTGATGATACGCATGATTTGTTCGTTGTTTCAGAAGCTGGTCAGGTTCTTCGTTCACCACAAAAATCCGTACCGGTTTTAGGTCGTTCCACGCAAGGGGTGCGTATTATGCGTTTTAAGAAAACGGGAGATACTGTCGCGAGCGTCGCCCTGATCTAAATTTGCTTGATTTGCTGGATCAAGGTGTTCTAATTCTGGGTACAATGAGTCACCACAAAAAAACGCATCATGACTTTTTCGTTACCGGTCATAAAGATGCGTTTTTTTGTTTGGTTGGGTAAATAAAAAAGAGGTTGCTCACATCGTGTGAACACCCTCCGAGGGTGGGTTGAGCGAAACTTGCTCGCAAAAGTTGCCGCGATCCGCCTACGGCGGAAACTGGAAGGATCAAGGCATCAAGAGGAGCAGGGACTCAAGGAACGAGGCTCAGAGAGCCTTCTGTGAGGAGGAGACCCCCACACTGTCGTCACGAGCGTGGTTGAGCCAGTAGACGACGCAGAGACCGTCCCTGCCGAAGTCGCCGACGTACACGCAGTACCCACACGAATCGACGTCGCAGGTGCGAACGTAGACCTTCTCGAATAGGCGTTCGTCCGTGACGAGGAAGTGCAGGATCGTCGTGTAGACGACCTGCCGCGCCGATGGAACCTCGTCGATCTTACTGTCGATGAGGATCTGCTGCTCACTCCATTCCTTGGAGAAGCTGCCATCGACGGGAGTCTTGCGGATGAGGCGCCAGCAGGCCGTCTCGGTGCGGCTGGCGAACTCCTCGCCCTCGTACCACTTCTGCTTGTAGAACAGGCTCTTGTGAGTCTTGGCACGGATGGTGAGGAGCGAGATCCCCACGTCGGCGACGAGGACGTGGGTCTTGGTGTACGCCTTCAGCGTCTTCTCGGAGAACGGGATGACGGCGAGTGCTTCTCGCTGCTCATCGGTCAACACACCGAAGTGGCGTTCGACCTCGAGGGTACCCAGCATGTTGACACCCATGATTTCACGGACAACCTCTTGGCTCACGGTCTTGCTGATCTTCATCATTGGTTTACCTTTTTTGTGATGTTATTGGTTTACCTCCACTCCGAATATCGGAATGTATGGCGTACCGTACCAATTTATCCAACACAGCGCTTCAAGACTGAATATCAGTCACAAAGCACTATGTTGGAAACAATGGATTCGTATTGAGTTGAAATCAAAACGAGGTGAAAATATCCCATATTTTGGACAAAATGTCAATGATTTGGTCTTGAAATGGAGCTTTTTGTGGGATATTTTGGCGATCATTGATTATCTCGAAAAGCTGAACGACCGCTCCCCAAGGACATGTGGCAAAGTTTCCGACCATTGCTTGATTTGCTGGATCAAGGTGTTCTAATTTGTCAGATTTGAGGAATCATTGACAGGAAAAGCTGATTTTGATACGATTTGTCCGTTATTTATTGAATATCCTATGCCTGTACCAGCGCGAAAGAAAAGTCGTTCCGCCGTAAGACGTCGTCGTTCACACGATCATTTGAACGCCGGAAATATTGGGGTTTGCCAGACCTGCCAGGCACCTCTTGCTCCACACAAAGCCTGCAAAACATGCGGAACCTACAAAGGAAAGGTTGTTCTTGATGTGACAAGACAGGCACAACGGCTCGCGAAAAACGCTCAGCCCGTTGCCCATGACCATAACGATCACGAAGGCCACGATCATGCCAAAGAAGAATCGCCTTCTGCGAAACCTCCGGCTAAGTCAAAGAAAAAAAAGACATCGTAGATTCTACGATGTCTTTTATGTATGATAGAATAGTTTTGTTATTCGTTCTTTAGAGACTATTGCAAAACTCGCGATCTTGCCTTTCACAGGCGCCCAGCTATCTCTTCAGTCTTCGATAAACTCAGACTGACCCTGAGTTTATCGAAGGGTCAACGTACATTTTGGGTACGTCTTCAGAGATAGCCCGTCCGAATGGACATGAGTCCGGGCGGACAGCCTCCGCCAGAGGCGGATCTGCCTTCGGCATGACGTTCAAGGTAATCTCATCGATTTTTGCAACAGTCTCCCTAAGCTCTTTTTTCTTATGTCAAACAGACATCTTTCACGCACCATCGCCTTGCAGTCGCTTTACCAGTGGGATTTTTTAGGAATGCCAGAGGGTGGAAAATTGGCTGAAATAACTTCTTTTAATAAAGAAGAGTTCGCTCCAAAATTCGATGACGAAGGGTTTATCGATGAACTGATCGTTGGGGTTGTGAATCACTACACTGATTTAGATCAAATTATTATACGTTTTGCTCCAAATTGGCCTATTGATTCCATTACGATCATTGATCGTAACGTGTTGAGGTTAGGAATTTTTGAACTTAAATTTGCGCAAAATATTCCCGCAAAGGTTGCTATTAACGAGGCAATTGAATTAGCAAAGGGCTTTGGAGGACAAGCTTCAGGAAGGTTTGTGAATGGGGTATTGGGAGCCATTTATAAAGACATGATTTCTCATGGAGAGATCAAGGAGGTTGACAAACAACAGAAAGAGGAGGAAAAAAAGAGTGAGATTAACTAAATCGTTTCTATGCCTAAAGAAGATTTTTCCGGTCTAGAACAAACTCTTGGTGTAACGTTTCGCAATACTGACACGCTACGCCAGGCGCTTGTTCATCGATCCTATTTAAATGAGCACCCAGATTTTCCCCTGGGTCACAATGAACGTCTTGAATTTTTGGGTGATGCTGTTTTGGAACTCGTGGTCACAGAGCATTTATATCAAAATTATGAGAATCCTGAAGGTGAATTAACGAATTGGCGTGCAGCTCTTGTGAATTCGGAGATGCTTTCAGCTCTTTGCGATAAGTTAGGAGCAGAGTCTTTCCTGCATCTTTCAAAAGGGGAATCAAAAGATAAAAATTCTAAAGCCCGAAAATATATTTTGGCCAATGCGTTTGAATCTATTATTGGCGCCATTTATTTGGACCAAGGATGGGAAGCCGCTAAAGTGTTTATTGAGAATCGAGTGTTAACGGAACTTCCAAATATTTTGAAAAATCGTTTGTATATTGATCCCAAGAGTCGTTTTCAAGAAGCAGCGCAAGAACATTTGGGAATCACCCCTTCTTATAAAGTCCTGTCAGAAACAGGGCCTGATCACGAAAAGGAATTTGAAGTGGGGATCTTTTTAGGAAAAGAGCATGTTGCCTCTGGAAAAGGAACCTCAAAACAGGAGGCTCAAGTGGCAGCGGCGGAAGCAGGTATTGCAGCCAAAGGTTGGTGATAGAGAGCAAAGTAAAAACAGCAGGTGAACTGCTGTTTTTACTTAAGAAAACTCTATAAAACTCGATGAGATTGGCTTGAATGGGTTGCCGAGTTCCGCGAACCCTATTTCCTATAGGGAGAGTGGAATCGGCGGGTGCCCATGAAAGACAAAATCGCGAGTTTTATAGAGTTTTCTTTGGTGCGTCGGGTGGGATTTGAACCCACGACCAAGAGATTAAGAGTCTCCTGCTCTACCCCTGAGCTACCGACGCATGATTGTTCCCCAATTCGCGATCTTGCCTTTCACGGGCACCCAGTCATCTCTTCAATGTACATTTAGGTACATCTTCAGATACGACAGCTCGTTCAAGGTAATCTCATCGAATTGGGAAACAATCTTTCTTGAGATTAACGAGCTCTAATATGCCAGAATAATTGACGATCGTCAATATTTCACGTAGGATCTTTTGGGTATGCGGGCATAGCTCAGCTGGATAGAGCATCAGTCTTCGGAACTGAGGGTCGTAGGTTCGAATCCTACTGCCCGCACCAGAAAAAACAGCAGGATCACTGCTGTTTTTTCTTATGAGTTTATTGATTCAGCTGGATACCCGCCCGAACGATCGTCCGACGGTCGGGCGGGCCCGCCCGACTGAACGACGAGGGACCCTGTTCAGTCGTTCGGGCGGGGAGCATCAGTCTTCGGAACTGAGGGTCGCAGGTTCGAACCCTGCCGCCCGCACCAAAAAACAACCACAAACGTGGTTGTTTTTTATTCTTGTTTTATTGACAGTTTGGTCTTTTTATGCTATAAACACTGGTCTTCTTTTGGAAGCATGACGTGTAAAAACTGAATATTTTGAGTTTTATCACGTCGCTTTCAATTTTTGGAGTAAGCGGCAGAAAATGTTATTTCACAATTAAATAAGTTCATCAGAAGGAGAATAAGGCATGGCTCGTGTAAAGGCTGTTTTTTATGCTATCAACGGAACAGGATGTGGACATATTTCTCGTCAGTTAAACATCGCGCGTGAAATGAGGGAACTTTTACATGCTTTGGGATTGGGAGCAGATTTCCATGTGCTGACGACTTCGGAGGCTCCACAACAAGGATGGGATTTTCCTACGTATAAGCTCCCGTCTAAGACGGTTGTTGCAGAAGTGGACACTCCCAATGAAGAGTTCGCTTCCTACTCAACCTTCCTCAATACGAATTTGGTCGCAACCTTTCGTCCAGACATCCTTGTTCTAGATACAATGCCACAAGGAAGTTTCGGGGAATTTCAAGGAATGCGCGCGTTTGCCAGGTCAACGGCGTTTATTCGTCGCCATACCAATCCTGTTGCCGCTAACCATCCTGTTTATCGCAGTCATATGGGTCTATATGATCTCATTTTGACTCCGGATGATCTTGAAGAAGCTCATCGGTATATGACTCCAGAGGAGGTTCGTGATCGGTGTGTTTTTACGGGGATTGTACATGGATACAGGGCTGAAGAAGGGTGGTCTCGCGAGGCTGTCCGTACGCATTTTGGTGTGCAGTCTCATCAAACGCTGATGTATATTTCTGCCGGTGGTGGTGGTGATAAGCGTGCAGAGTCAGATTTGACACGACTTATTGACGCGGCATCTGCTGATCCTTTGTATCGCGGGCGTAAACGTTACGCCTCGAATATTGTGCCTCTTACCGATCCTGACGTCCGCCAGTATTTTGGTGGGCTCGATTTGGCCATCAGTGCCGCAGGATATAACACCTATGAGGAGTTATTGGCTGCCGGTGTTCCTACGGCGTTTTTTGGACAGGTAAAGGGAATGGACTGCCAGGATGAACGCGTTCAGATCGGAGTCAAAAACGGTTGGAATCGTGAACTTTGTGAGTTTGATCCTGTATCTATTCAGGAAGAGATCAATGCCCTAAAACGCTCCGATATTCAGCAAGCGATTCGATCTCGATTGCAGGAGCGTGGAACATCCGATGGAGCTTTGGTTTCGGCTGTGGAATTGCTCAAGCTTCATGCGAGCCTAAAAGGCTCCTCCGTTGATATTTCAAAGGTCTATGTGGCCGCTGTGATGCGCCGACTGTGGCCTGCGATTGCATTACGGATAGGGGTTGTTCCAGAACAATCGCGTGCGGCTTATGTGTCTGCGGTCCGTCTGGCGTTGGCCTGGAATAAGGCACTTCGCACCCAGAGGGAACAGCAATCTCTGCTAGAAGATGCCTTGGTTGCTTGGAGAACAGGGGTTATCCCTCAGTATGTGGCTTTGTTGCTAGAGATGGGACATCGTTTAGCCGAGCTTCAG
>JACPHU010000015.1 GCA_016188495.1 Candidatus Uhrbacteria bacterium | reverse complement strand
TGCTGCGGCTCCATTGAGAGCGGTGACATCTGTAGAGTTACCAAGAGTGAGTGTATCTGTGGCTCCTGCATCTACGTCGATATAAAGTCGGCTATTGGCTGAGTTGACCAACTGGAAGACGTTGTCGGTGGCATCGGTCAGTGTGAAGTCTGCGTTGTCTGAGAGGAAGGTGAGGTTACCTGTGGAGTTACCCATGGTGACGTCAGCTCCTGCGGTGGTGTCTGCGATGTTGGCTGCGCCGTCTGCATCAAGAGTTCCAGAGGTGTGGAGGTTTCCTGAGGTATCAGCAACGGTAAAAACTCCACCATCAGCAGAGACTCCGCCATCAAGACGGGCCGCACCGTCCACCTCTATAAGACCTTCGACAAAGAAGGAATCATCGGCAAGTGCTGTAAAAGCGTCTGGTGTAGAACCGGTTCCAATACGTGCACCAGAAGTGACGGTAAGATCTGTAATGGTGAGTGCTTCTAACGTTGTTGTTCCGTTTACTTCAAAATCTCCTTCAACTCCGAGATCGTTATCACCATTAGCAACCGTATATGTTCCTGTTCCAATATCTGTTAATGCACCGTCAATTTGAAATTCTCCAAGCAAGTTAACATCCAATCCTCCCGTTCCCGTTGTCATGGTAATACTCGTTGCATTGTCATCGTTTCCAATGCTAATGGTGTCAGTGGCAGAAGATCCTGCACTGACGGTACCAATATTGATTGCTTCTGATCCAAGAGTGGTTGCAATATTAACCGTTCGAGTCACGTCGCCTGAAGTACCGATATTGATACTTCCTCCGGCTGTTTGAGTAATCAAATTCACATCTCCGTTTGTTGCGGTGATATTGACGTGCTGAGTGGCGCCTTGTGCTGTCAAAGAAAGATCACCGTTTGCTGTGCTGGCAACAAAGTTACCGCTATCACCAACACTCAACGTGATTCCTCCGCTTGAAAAGGAGTTTAAGCTAAGAGAAGATCCATCAAGTGTGACAACACCTGTGACGTTGTTTGTTGCGTCATACGCATCCAAATAAATTCCTGACCCAGCTGCGCCGTCGGCATCTAAATAAATAGCATCACTAGAGGTATCAACAGATTGTAAGATGACACTAGATGATGTACCACCTGCTGTTGTAGAAAGGGTAAGAGCTCCTACAGAAGTAGTAAGGTTTGAAGCAGCAGCGGCATCAATAGAAATTCCTCCAGCCGCATCAAGCGTAATTCCACCAGCCGTGGCATTCACGTCTACTGCATCCGTTCCTGTTCCGGATGAATTCACAACAACGGAAGAATCCGTTGCTCCTGTAACAGCAAGGGTCAAATCATCCCCTGCACCGTCTGAGGCAAGACTGAAGTTTGAAGATGTTCCCGCAGCGTCCAAAGAAAGAGCACCCGTTGAGTCAATCGCGATTCCGGCTGTTCCTGCATCAATATCGATTCCTCCCGCAGCGTTGGAAGCATTCAACCTTATAGCATCTGCAGCTGCTTCAGCTGCGAGCACATTGACAGAAGCTGCTTCAGCTTGAAGAGTCAAATCTCCAGCTGAAGTATTAAAGTTGGAAGCTGCATCGGAGTCTAAAGAAATAGCTCCTGTTCCATCAACATCAAAAGACTGAGCGTCAGTGAACTGTGCCCAGGTAGAACCTGCATCTTGAATACGGAAGTCACCTGTACTCTGGAGATCAATATCATAATTTCCAGCAGCAGCGACATCAAAAGAAATACCTGTGACAGCATCATCAACCGTTATGATCTGAGCGGCTGATCCAAAGGCGTCATAGGCATCATCAAGAGTTGATGAAACTTCTGTAAAGGCTGAACCTGTATAGACGTACATCGCGTTATCGTCTGGGTTGTAATAGACACGACCTTCAAAAAGATTGGAAGAAGGGGCTGTCGTGTTTGTTTCAATTGCCTGAGCAAAAATAGCGTAAGGTGTTTTGTTGAGCTGAATCAACGTCGTTGTACTAAATGATTCGTACGATCCGTCAGCAGAGGCTCCGGCTCCTGTTGAGGAGGCTACTGCAACGAGAACATAGAGATCATCGGCAAAATCAGACGTGTCTGATCCAGGGGTAAAACTGGTAGAAAAATATCCGCTCGTTACCGTCACATCGTTGGAATAAATCCAATCGGCAGAGGTTTGAGTGGCGGTCGAAGCATCAGATCCATCGTAAAGTTTGAACCTAAAATCATAGGTTCCAGATGAGATCGCCTGACCTGAAGAATTTTTTAGCCGTCCTTGGAACCCAATAGTAGATGGGTATCCGTAGGCCGCTTGGGCTGTGGACGGAACTGCAAGTAGAGCTGTCGCGAGGGTGTAGAACACCATCGAAATCCCTACGAACGTGTGCAGTAAAATTTTGGCGGTTCGCATACGTTAAGTGCGTTAGTTAAGAAAAGATTATTTAAGGCATGAAGTTTGAAAGTACTCAGTGATTCTGGCGACGAAACCACACAAGAAAGCAGAAAGGCAAGGCATTGGGTAGTGCCTTGTCATTTCGTCACCAAATCACTCAGTCATTTTCTGACTCCATGATACGTTAGATTATTTTTTTCGCTTACGCGTTGCGTAAATTATACCAAACAAGACAACGACTCCCAAGACAAAAGTTATCAACATGATTCGATTGTTTGAAACGTTGGAGATCGTATCAGCAACAGGATTCAAAATAGCTTCAACTTCTGAATGATCTTCATACCCTGCTGGTCGTTCTAGATCTGTTCCTTTCGGGTACACACGGATGGAGGTTGCTCCGTAGGTCGTGTTTCCTGCTCGATCTAACGCAGCCACACGGAAGAAATACGTTCCAGGAGAAAGATCGGTTATTTCAAGAGGACTTTGCTGCAACTGGAATGTGCTTTCATTCATTGCAATTTGATATTGAAGAACACCAGATGTTTCATCCGTGGTAGCAAAGGTGAGCCAGACAGATTCTCCTTCTAAAATTTTGGTATCTTGAGCAGTAAGCTCAATCGCATTTGGAGCTGTTGCATCAATATGGACTTCTCGATGAACAACCGGGGTTTCTTTTCCGTCTTTCTGAATACCCTTAAGGTGAAAGTAATAAATTCCATCGGCATTGGCTTCAACAGATGTTTCTGTTTTTGATCCGACAAGATAAATCGTTGGGTCCCCTTTAGGATTCTGATCAAAACTGTAATAGTAAGCGGAAATAGGGCTAGTACCTTCTAACGGAGTCCAGGAAAATTCTACGGTATTTTTTGCATACCAATCCTGTTCATTTGGATGGGAAGGGCTGTTGACAACGATAAGCGTCGATTCCGGATCCGATTGTTCAGAAGCCAAGACGCTTATCGTTGCTTTTCCTAATGCTGAAAGATTAATCTTTTCTTCACCATCTGAAATAGTTCTGGAATCGCTTGAAATTTCGATCGTTCCGCTTCCCTCTTGCAAGGCCAGAAAGGTAATACTGATCACGGGAGAAACGGCAGTGACAGGTTCTTCGAGAGTAAAGACTCCCCATGAAACTTTTCCCGTTGTATTGTCGTAATAATTTCCTGGAGCCGAACGTTCAAACGAACCGGCAAGATTCACGCTCTGAACGTTTAGGAGTGTTGGATTAAAGGTCACCACGGCTCTTACCGTGTCCAGTGCCTCTTGTTGAGGATCAACGGTCACAGTGACATTAAAAAGTTCTCCGCGTTGTGACTGATAAGCGTTTTGATCCAAACTCATGGTTGCAGAACCTGCAGCGCGTACGACTCCTGGTATCAAAACCAACAACACAAGCAAAAGACGAGAAAAGAAATGTTTCATAATTTTTTCCATCCGTTTCTATTTCTATAAGAAGATCCTCTAAACACTTGTTCCCCAACGAGCGACCATCATGGAAAAATCGTAATCGTTCACTGTTCCATCTTCATTGAAATCCGCTTCACGAGAATCATCTCCCCATAACTTTACGAGTTTGCTCAGATCGTAATCATTTACTGCATCGTCCTGTTTCACGTCCCCGATCAGACGGCGATAGATTTCGTAGACCGTTGCGTCCGAAGATTTTGATCCATCACTGGCAACAAGCTCAAAACTGTTCAAACCGTAGGCAAGAGACACAGAGACTTGCCAACTATCCTCGTCAACAAATTCAACATCTTCTGATTCATTATTCACTGTGAGTTCTTCGGTATCTTCATCCATCGTTCCGTACACAAGCAGTGAAGATTTGTAGGTAAACTCTAGATCAACAATTTCATCTGATACAACAGGTACCTCTGGTGCTGTTGTTGAGGCAGGTGCTCCGCCTCCTCCACCACCCCCGCCACCGCCTCCAGAAGAGGTGGTACAAGAACTGGTTACATATGCACAGCTAGAACTGCAAGAAAGCGTTCCTGAATCAAATCCTTGGCTGGCGCAGGTGGCGCTATTTAAATCGGTTCCGTCACACGTTTCGGTAGGATCACGAAATCCGTCTCCACAATAATATTGTGATGTTCCACCAGTTTCTAACACAAAGCTAGATGATGTTTCTCTTCCGCCGGCAACATCAACGATGGCATCCATCTGATAGGTGGTGGAAGTGACCGATTTAGCCGAGGCACCAAAGGTTGTTGGGTCCATCTGATAACTGGTCGAAGAAATCGCCCCTACTCCCAGCGGAAAAGCGATCAGGGTTATAGCGACAAATAATATTGGTAATTTTGTATAGCTCATATCAAGAGTTGATTTCTAGAATTAGAAGGCTCCTGAATAAGCAATAGCGGCAATAACATTCCAATCATATTCTGAACTTGGCAAATGTCCCCAGGTATTCACAAATAAGGTGATCGCTTCAGACTCTGCTTCGATATCCTGAACTTCAGGGGTGTAACCATTGACCATATAATCAACAGCCAACCAATCGGCGTCTGAGGAAGGAAGGTAGCCGGTCAATGCTCCAAACCAACCAATGGCCTGTTGTTCTATAGTGAGCTCTTCTTCTACGACAACCGTTTCTTCTGTGGTTGTTTCTTCAGCTGGCATTTCTTCTGTTGTAATTTCTTCGGTTGCTTCTTCTTCAACAACAGCTTCCTCTCCTGTATCAAGAAAATCGGTGTAGGCGAGAGTGTGAATGACGTTCCACTCCATGTCCGTGGAAGGCATTTTGGCGTATTTGGCTCCAAAGATCACGAGAGCTTCTTCTTCAGCCTCGATGTCTCGTGGATCGC